>JAKLIO010000009.1 GCA_022709565.1 Patescibacteria group bacterium | reverse complement strand
GTCTTGGCGCGCCAAATTGGTCAGATTGATAGTATATTTGTCAATAACTTGAAATTTGCCTTCCGGTTCCGGAGAATCGACGCGCTGCGAGCCCCGCAGTTCTGAGAGAATCTGCAATACGGTGTCATAGGTAATTCCATTTGTTTCAAAAATTTTCTTGGCCGGTGAATTAAAAACAAGAATAGCCAGCAGAAGATGTTCGGTTGAAACAAAATCATCCCCCATCTTTTCCATTTCCCTTTCGGATTGGTCAAGAATTTGTAAAAGTGTCGGCGTTATGAATATCTGCCCTAAAATACCAGTAGTCATCTTTGGATATTTTTTTGCTTCCTGCAATGCTTCATTTTTTATTTTTTCAATGTCCGCTCCTATTTTCCCTAATACGGTTGGCACGATGGAACCTTCTTGACCTATCAAAGCGTAAAGCAAATGGAAAACATCCACCTGCTGCTGGCTAAGCGAAAGCGCGAATTCCTGCGACTTGCGGAGCGCTTCCTGACTTTTCATTGTAAATCTGTTGATATCCACAAAATTAAATTTAAAGTTTAAAATTAAAAGTTAAAAGTTAAAGAGCCGCTTCGCGACATTTGTTTTAACCATCGCGACGAAGTCGCTCCATGATTTTGAATTTTGATTTTTTAACTTTGATTTATTTGTTGTTGCTTTCCTGCAGTGTTACTTGCACTTCTTTCGTATCACCTTTGTGCCAAATTTTCAAAGTAATTTTCTCTCCGACATTATGCTTTGAAACAACATCGGAAAGCTGGTTGTCTTTGTTTATTTTTTTACCGTCTATTTCGAGAATAATATCATTTTCAACCAGGCCTGCTTTGTCTGCCGGAGAACCGGGAATGACAGCCAGATCAGTCAACTTGCTTCCTCTCATGATAAGCACGCCGTAATCAAAGGGCAGCTGTGCTTCTTTTTGCACTTCGCTGTTGATGACAATATAACGAACGCCCAAAAATGGGATGGTAATTTTGGCTCCACCTTTAGCTTGCTCAATGAGTCTTTTGGTTTGATTTACCGGCAAGGCAAAACCAATATTTTCGGCTCCTTGAGCTACGGCTACGTTTATACCGATAACATTTCCTTGAATATCCAAAAGCGGACCGCCGGAATTTCCCGGGTTAATAGCCGCGTCTGTTTGAATGATATCCGTCAGTCTTTCTGTGCTTCCCAAACCTGATCCGGCATCTACATTGCGTTTTAGTCCAGAAACTATACCCCGGCTTACGGAATTGGAAAATTCACCCAGGGAATTGCCGATAGCTATGACAGTTTGCCCTATCCGCAAAGAATCAGAATCACCCAAAGAAAGTATCGGGAAATTTTCCCCTTCAATTTTCAAAATAGCCACATCTCTAACAGGATCGCGCGCTAAAATTTTAGCTGGATATTTTTTGCCATCATTAGTGAGAACAGAATAGCTTGCATTCGCATCTTCAACCACATGCCGATTAGTCATGATAAATCCGTCAGCTGTTATAAAAAAGCCACTGCCTCCTCCCACCTCTCTTTCAACGCTATCTCCTTCTTCCTGATAATTTTGATTTCCTCCAAAAAAGGGATTGAAGAAATCGTCGAAATAACTCCGCGCATTCGAAATTTCTTTGGTAATTATTATGCTAACTACCGCAGGAGAAGCATTTGAGACCACATCAATGACGGCGGAATCTTCAATAATGACCTCTTGCTTGTTTTCTTTGGGATCAGTTTTTTTAGCTATTAAACTCGGAAAGTTTTGTTTAATTTTTTGTTCAATTTTTGGAGCAAAAACACCAGCCACTCCCCCAGAGATAAAACCAAAAAACGCGCCTAAAAAAGAAGCGACGACTATGGCTAAAATTATAATTCCGACCAAAGAAGTTTTTTTTAGACTAATATGGTTTTTTTTTGTTTCGGAAGTTTTTTCTTCCGCTGTTTCATTATCTCTTTGTTGTTCTTTTTTGGAGTTTGAATCTCCCAATTCTATGATGTCCATAGTTTTTTTAATTATTTAAATTAAATTTTAAGCTATGTCAATGAGTACAGATGTCTAAAACAGACCACCGCTAGCAGTTATCTGAAATATACTTCCTAAATCTAACTAAATTATGTGCAAAAAGCTTGGTTTATTGCAAAGAAATAGCGTTTACCGGACAACTGTCCACAACTGCTTGGCAATCACAATCACCACAATCTTCAGCTACAACTTTTGATTTTCCATCCTCTATTTTAAAAACATTGGGGCATAATGACTCACATGTTCCGCAGCCGATGCAAAGTTCTTCGTTTACTATTGCTTTTGACATAGTATTTTTTATTATTAAAAATTACTTAATTAAAACATCAGGGAAGCGTCTCCATTCAATTTTGCCCGCTCTTCTTTTTCGAATGTTTTCATTTCTTCACTTTTAAAATCTATAAGACCATCTGAACTGTTCCAAGAAAAACCGGCCGGCAAGACAATAACTGACATTTGTTTTTTCTGGTCTTGCAACCAATCGGCAAAAACATCCTTGGATACAAATATTTGTCTCAGTTGTAATACGTCCTCATTATCCTCTTTCTTTCTGTCTTCAACTTCTATTATATGAAAGCCCAATACGCTTTCTATAACACTGTTTTTTTCCGGAGTTTTTCCCTTAAAAAATGCCTCTTGAATTTCGGTTAAAACCTGATCCTTTTTTACCCAACCAAGTTCGCCACCATTGTCTCTGGATGATCCATTGGAATATTCTTTGGCTACTTCCGCAAAATCCTTTCCGCTAATCAGTTCTTTTTTTGCTTGTTCAATTTTTTTCTTTGCTATGGAATTGTCTAAATTTTCTTGAATTACCAAAATGGACAAAGCTTCCTTATAGGCACTAGGCAATATAACCCGTTTTTTAAAATCTTCCAGTGTCCACCCGTATGAATCCAGCAGGTTACTTCTAACATCTTCCGAAGTGCCGTATTCAGCCAGTTTTTTATTGACAATTTTATCTATCTCTTTGCTGGATATGGAAATCCCTTTTTCTTTAGCAAGAATTTCAATTATTTTATCTTCAACAAGCTTATTGAAGAGTTCTCTTTTTTTAATTTCCAATCTTTTCCCGCCATCAGGAGTAGTAAAATCAATTCTTAGGCCTTCCTTTGACAGTTCCTGCGATTTGTAAAAATTTTCTACGGAAGCAAGATTTTTTTCGACATCATCCCAGTATATAAAATTAGTATGGTCAATTATAGCTGCTGGAAAAGGGACAGTTTTTGAAATTTTAGCAGCAATTTTTTTGCCAATAGCCGTATCTGTTCCATAAGCCAAAATACTGCTAATCCCGATAGCCACCACTAAAATAACAAGGATGGCATAAATAACAGTAGAGAGTTTTATTTTTTTCTCATCATCTTGCTCTTGCATATATTTTTTTATATTTAATTAGTCATATTTAAAGAAAAAATTCCACCACTTCAAGTAGTTTGGCACATATTGTTCGTTTTGAATTTGATTCTGCTGCGCGCCGGCAATTTGAGGTTCTCGAGAAATTTCCTGATTAACAACTATTACTTTTTCATCAGGCTTCTGCATATTCATTTTGTCTTTGGAAATTTTTTCAACAAACTCAGGGGTGCTGTAATATTCTATCTTCTTTTGTATCTTGGCATTTTCGTTTTGTATCTGCAGGGCTTCATTCTTTAGTTCATTGACTTCCTTTTCTATTCTTCTGTTGCGGTAAGCTTCCTGCACTGCACGCGTTGAAATTATCCCCGTCAAAATAATGCCCGCAATGAAAAAAACTATTGTAAACGAGATTTTCTTTTTCATTTTTCTGTGTTTATGACCTTATAGTCTTTTAATACATTCTAATGAAAGGCGCGAACAAAAAGCCAATCATTGAAATAACCGCCAGAATGGTTATTATGACCCAGATTACGTGTACTATTTTTTTTCTTCTTTTGTGACCCATGTTAATAATTATACCTAAAATTTAAAACAAGTCCAATTCTGTTTTTATATTGTTTTAACGTTTTAGCACTGCCAGATAAGCTTCGGATGGAATCTTAACTTTGCCGGTATTTTGCATTTTTTTCTTTCCCTTTTTTTGTTTATCCAAAAGCTTATTTTTGCGCGTCACGTCGCCTCCATAGAGCTTAGCAATAACATCTTTGCGATAAGGACGGATGGTTTCGCGAGCAATTATTTTTCCGCCGAGAGCAGCTTGGACCGGAATCACGAAATTTTGCCGCGGAATCGCATCTTTGAGTTTTTCTACAATTCTTTTTCCCTCACGATGAGCGTTCACTTTGGGCACAATTCTGGAAAGCGCTTCAACAATTTCTTCAGCCAGCAGAATATCCAACTTGACCAAATCAGACACGCGATAGCCGATAAGTTCGTAGCTCATAGACGCATAGCCGGACGACACGCTTTTCAAATCATCGTGAAAATTTACAATAATATCCATCAATGGAACTTCGAATGTCAGCAAAATTCTTTCCAAATCTATATATTCAGTATTTTTATATATTGACCTGAGTGAACTCATGAGCTCCATAATTCCTCCGAGGTATTTAGCCGGAGTGATTATATCCAGTTTAACATAAGGCTCCGCGATATTTTCCAAAACTGACGGATCCGGCATTTGTACTGTGGAATATATTTTTTTTATTTCGTCGCTACCTTTTAGCTTGATTTCATAAACAACACTGGGCGTCGTGATGGTTGGAGAAAAATTAAATTCCCGTTCCAAACGTTCCCTGACAATTTCCAAATGAAGAAGGCCCAGAAATCCGCAACGAAATCCTTTGCCGAGAGCCAGATTGCTTTCCGGCTCAAAAACAAAAGCGGCATCGTTTAGTTTTAGCTTTTCCAAAGCATCCCGCATCATATTATACGCATCCCCGTCAATCGGATATAGTCCAGCATAAACCATCGGCCGCACTTCTTTGTATCCGGGCAAACTCTGCACCAACGCCTTGTCGCCTTCGATTGTAATTGTGTCTCCGACTCGGCAATGTTCCACGCTCTTAAGCCCAGTCGCGATATAGCCAATATCCCCAGCGGTTAAAATAGTCGTTGGAGAAAAACCAGGTTTAAAATATCCGACTTCAACAACTGTGCTTTCAACATGATTTTGCATCATTCGGATTCTGTCATCTCTTTTGACTTCGCCATCGACAATGCGGACATAAGCCACCACACCTTTATACGTGTCATATTTTGAATCAAAAATTAGAGCCCGCAGCGGTTTGTCTTTTTCACCTTTGGGTGCCGGGATTTTTTCCACGATCGCTTCCAAAATTTTTTCCACGCCCAACCCGGTTTTTCCGGAAGCTTCCAAAATTTCTTCTTCTTTGCAACCCAGAATATGGACAATTTCTTTTTTAGTTTTTTCTGCATTGGCATTTGGCAAATCAATTTTATTCACTACCGGAATTATTTCCAGCCCTTGTTCAATTGCCAGATAGAGATTAGAAAGTGTCTGCGCCTGCACTCCTTTGGTTGCGTCCACCAAAAGCACTGCGCCTTCCACGGCTGCCAAAGACCTTGAAACTTCATAACCAAAATCGACATGACCTGGTGTGTCAATCAGATTCAGAATATATTCTTTATAATTCATTCTGACGGGTTGCAGTTTGATTGTAATTCCTCTTTCTCTTTCCAAATCCATCTGATCCAACAGCTGTTCTTTCATTTTGCGTTTTTCGACAGTTCCGGTAAATTCCAAAATACGGTCAGCCAATGTTGATTTACCGTGATCAATATGCGCAATTATGCAAAAATTTCGAACGTTTTTTTGATTATCTTCCATATTTTGTCATTTGTCATTATTGAAGGTATTTCCTAACAGCTATAAGCTAATAGCTAGAAGCTGCCCTAGATTCCCGTCACTTCTCCAGTATCTTCCTGAATAACTTTCTTGGCGCCGAAAAGTTTTCGCGTAATGGATTCTTTGAACTGGAAAAATTCTTTGACACGCAGGAAATAGCTGGCCGCGGCGAAAGCAATAGCACCGGAAATTCCGGCAATCATAAATTGGCGCAGCACCGCCAAGAAGGTGTCCAGTTCTCCACGGGAACCAACAACATATTTTGCAATTTGCGCAACTCCCCCGCCGATTAAGGAAGCTATAATAATTCTTACGGTCGAATCTAAAATTGTCTTTCCGTCAATGCTAGAAAGTTTTTTGCGCAAGAAAAAGAATAAAAGAATCGCATTTACAAAACTTGAAAGTGAAAACGCGATTGCCAGTCCAAAAATTCCGTATTTTCCAATCATGAGAGCTACTGTCAGCAAATTCACGGCTTCGCTTATCAAAGCTACATACAATGGCGTTTTTGTATTCTGCAGAGCATAAAAAGCTCTCGTCAGAAGCGGCAAAAGAGCTTGCGCCAAAAGGCTCATTGTCAAAAGTCCCAAGATCTGAAATGTCAAAATAGTATCGTTCCAGTCAAATTTTCCCGACCCCAAAGCTAAACGGACAGTCTGAGCGCGCAGGACAAAAATAAAAACGCTGACAGGAATGATAAAAAATAAAATTTGTCTAAAAGTCCGAGAGAAAGCACTAATAAATTCTTCTTTATTTTTTTGTGCGGCATAGGCGCTGAGCGACGGGAAAACAGCAATCGCGAATGAAATCCCAAAAAGTCCCAGCGGCGCACTTTGAATGTTGTTGGCAAAATTGAAAACCGCCAAACTGCCGGCTGCCAGAGTTGATGCAAAAATTGTTATAATCATGAAATTTATCTGCGTCACGGCAATTGTCAGCGTGCGAGGTATCATAAGTTTCAACACTCTGCGAACAGTAGCATCTTTTAGTGCATCAAAAAACGCGGGACGAAAATGAAAACCGGAAAATTTGACTGACGGATATTGCACCAGCATATGCATCACTGCTCCCAACACCACGCCCCAAGCCAATCCGATCGGACCCCAAAATTTCACAAAATAAACCGCACCAATAATTATGCCGATATTGTAAAAAATCGGCGCCAATGAATAAATCAAAAATTTCTTAAAAGACACCAGGATACCGCCGAAAATTCCGCTGATTCCCAAAAGAAATGGACTTAGAAACATTATGCGGGTCAGCGTTATGGTCAAATCCATTTTTTCGCCTGAAAATCCTGGGGTTACCAAATGCATCAGTTGCGGCGTAAAAATTGCTAGGATAACCAACAAAATTCCGGTTATGCAAATCTGCAAGCTTAAAATTCCCGAGGAAAGTTTCCAGCCGTCTTCTTCCCTTTTTTCCGTGATAAGCTGGGTGAAAACAGGAATAAAAGCGGCACTTAAAGCTCCAATGATTACTAAGTTGTAAATGAGATCTGGGATTCTAAAAGCGGCATAATAGGCATCCAATGTGTCACCAGCACCAAATTGACCAGCCAAAATGCGGTCGCGTAGCAAACCCAGAACACGACTGGCAATTCCGGCCAGAGAAATAATAAAAGCCGCCGCCGCAATTGACTGCGTCGGTTTTTCATTTAAAAATTTATTTTTTGCAAGTCTTTTTATCACAAATTAGAGTCTTTTTTATAATCAATAAACTTTCGTTATTTTATCTTAAACAAGCCAAAAAGTCAATCATCCATGCCAATTAATTTTAAATCACTGCTAATCCTGTTGAACTAGCAGGCCGCCTTTAGGCGAGCCTCGCCAAACATTTCTAAGTTACTGATAACCCAGTAGGGGTGGCGGGCGCAACAACATCGCTCGTTCCAACATATTCATAAGCCCCGATATCTGGACTAGCCCCTCTTTCTGTTCCGGCATAATCAAGGGCATAGGTTGCGCCTAAATCAGTCTTGCCATTATTTATCGGCAACGCTCCGATTTTCAAGCTATAGTCTTCATTTGCATAATCGGTAAAAATATCAGTTGCCAGAGCATCAGTATCAACTTGGCCGTTAGTTTCAGCAACTACGGTCCCATTTCCACTATAAGTACCGGTGCTTGCCAGATAAGAATTATAATCATGAACAACCGCACCTTCTGTTTTTGTAAGATTATCCATCCGAGGGCCAACGCAATTATAAAAAAGATTGTTATAGGCATAACTTTTATCTGTAGCAACATCTGACAACGTACCAGGAAATACAAACCCGGTAGAGGCATTTGTAAAATCTACATTTATCATAGTATTATGATGCACCTGCCATTGAAGGACGTTGTCAGTCTCAGAACTTGTAGAATTGCCAACAAATGCGTTTAAATCGGTTTCATTACTTTCCCCACTACCAATCATAATATTGTTATAAATAAGCCACCTATAATTTAATTTACCTGTTTCACTATATCTATGAGCTGAAATTGCATAAACCGTAGAATTAAAGAATGTGTTGCCACTAAAAGTTAAATCGTCTGATATACCAGCTGTTATCTGCTGGCCATGCGCATCAGCCGAGCTCCAATTATCTGCAAAATAGTTATCCCTGACTGTCCAATCATGGCCTCTGATAATCATGATATTTGTGTGTCCGCCAGAGAAATAATTATTTGATATGGTAATAGTATGTGAAGCAAGAGAAATATCACTAACAAGCGAATAAATTCCTGATCTAGTTTTTGTGCCATCTCCTATTCCACTATTAACCATAGCAACATGAGATATTATAATATTGTCAATTTGATAGCTGCTGCTTCCAAGATTGGGTATCCCGATTAATTGCTCTGAGTGTGTTGAGTCCGCTGGCACAACCTTAAAGCCATAAGTGCTGTAGTCGCTTCCGGATCCCACTTGTCCATCAATAGTGTAATATCCGGTTCGAAAATTAAGTCCTTGCAAATAAGTTTCTCCTGAAGCAGTGAATATCGCCTGACCATTATGATCAGTTGAGACATAGCCTGTTTCTGTTCCATGATCTGCCGCGGTTGACTTTTTGATCGTAATAACCAATTCTCCCGATTCTGCATCATCAAAAACATAACTTGCATAATTTCCGTCAGCAATATAATAGGTGTTACCCCTGACAAGGCTTGCCGGGAGGTCATCCAGAGCATTTGACCATGTTGAACCATCTCCGGGAGTTTGTCCGCAAACTGCAATGTCACAGATGTGAATGTTTGCCGCCATTGCATTTCCCCACAGCAAAAACCCAACGAAAAAAACTAGACATGAAATTATTCGCTTGAAAATTGTAAAATTGTAAAATTGAAAATTCATTGAAAATTGAAAATTATAAATTGAAAATTATTGGACGCTTAGTCCTGTTGGACTGGCAGGTGCAACAACATCGTCGGAGGCAGTCTCAATATCTGAAGATATTCCTTCATTTCCAGTCCAATCAAATGCTACTATATTGTATTGAGGAACTGGGCTGGACATAACATCCGTATCCAAATAGGATGTCGTATAAGAAGTTCCGATTTGTGAACCATTGCGATAAATTTTATAACCCACTCCTCCAATATTATCACCAGCTCTGTTCCAATATAATTGATGCGTATCATCTGAAAGAGTGAAAGCCGAAAGATTTTCCACTTTTGTTGGCGCTTCCTCGTCAGTCATATTTCGATAATCAGCCCACATCTCTCTGGCTAAAGTTGAATAAAAAGACTGATAGGCGTTTGGCAAAACCGATTTGCCCGTTGCTGCGTTCATAATAGGCAAAAACGGAGTCATATCTTCATAGACCCAGCGATCAGTATAATCAAGGAATGACTGGTTATTCCAGATGCTTTCCGCATTCATTAATCTCACCGCCAAAGCTATGCCTGTCCAACCCTTGGCTGTACAGCAAGTGCGATAACCTTCACACGTCTCTTCTCCAATATATAGACTGGGTTCACCCTCCAGAATCCAGTCAGATGGTTCCTTATGTTCATAAACAGTTCCAAATTTAACATCAGTTTCGTCCCAATTATAATTAAATTTATAGAGCACTTTAGAACCTGTCCATGAATATTTCCCTAGTGCAGTAGCAGGCAGATTCGAATCATTATAGTAATAGGTCAGGGTATCCTCAGCAAAACTCGCGTTGACATTTTTCATATTATCGTCATTCAAAACTATGCCAGCAAAAATAATCGGCAATTTGCGACCCAAAAAATGACCGCCCCAACCTCTCCAGCCATCGTTGCCAATACCGGTTTGCGTTACACCATACAAATCCAGACCCATTTGAACAAAATTAATCAGCATTTCTTCCTTCTCAGCATTTGAATAATTTAAGTTAAGTATGAGAGCTGCCTCTCCCACATCTCTGGAAACATCGCGACCATAACCTGCCATATTTTCATCTGGAGTAATTTTGGCTTCCAAATCAAAATCCCTGCCATTATTGTCCAAAAAAACTCTTTCAATGCGGCTGGCTTCATCATCCAAATCGATGCTTTCGCCCGCAGGCAGAGCCAGTTTTTGCAGTGCAGAATAATTTAATTCACTTTTATTGTGCTGAATGGTCTTGTCTGCTATAGCGTAGGACGGACGAAAACTACCTGCGGCCGGAGCTTCTGAAACCACAGTCAGAACCGCAGCAAACTTCAGCCGCGTATAATATCTATGCGTGGTTCCTAGAGGATAATTACTTATTGCTGATACCAATGAGTGACCACCGGAAATAGTTAGCGGGGTAGACACTGAAATATTTTTTGCCACATTCAAAGAATCGTCATAATTTCTCTGTCCCGAGTCATAGCCCTGCGGATTAGTAGTTTCTTTATGGTATGGATCCAACATTGCACCATTAATTGCACGCATTATATCTTGTTCGCCTTCATCAAAATCTGCAATATGATCTGAAACAATTTGATACGCAGGATCTATGGCCACAATATTGACCGGACCCAACACCCAAAAATCGCCATTAGCAAACTGTCCGAAATCATATTCCTTATCAAACTGCCAGGTAATTCCCCACTGACGAAGTTTGTCGGCCTTGCCGGATGGATCGATCCACGCAATCGTACGGTGCACACGAATATCACTGTCGCCTTCATCATTGTAAGCTCTCACCGCATAAGCATAGATGCCATAATCTGGAAGCGTATCGGACCAAGTCAGAGCAGATCCAGTTGGAACAGTTGCAATCAATTCATGGTCACGATAGATATGATACCCGGTCGGAACAGTTCCAAAAGGAGCTGTCCAATTTAAAACAACACTGCTAGGCGCCGTATATGTAAGCGTAAAATTTTCCGGCACATAGGGCGGATTTGCAGCAAAAGCATTTTTCACAAAACCAAAAAAACTGAAAAGAAAAATTGCACAGAAGAAAATAATTTTAAATTTCATATTATTATTTTTACTTTATAAGCTTTTAACTGACTGAAAGTCCTGTTGGGCTAGCGGGCGCAATAACATCGCTGGCTCCGACATATTCATAGGCGCCGATGTCAAATCCCGCTCCTGCTGGTCTCTCTGTTCCAATATAGTCAATATCATATGGCGATGTTAAAGTAAGCCCGGTATTGATAACATGGGCATCATTAGCAGTATCAGCAGTTATATCGATAGCATAATCACTATTGGCCAAATCAACGAAGGGGTCTGCCCCGTCATCATCAACTTGATTATGCGTTGCGGCAGTATATCCCGTTGAGTATATGTATGCATTATAATCGTGGACAATTGCGCCTGGTGAACCACCTGCATTAGTCAATGGCACACCATTGCAACCATAAAAAAGATTATTATAAACGTAACTCTTATTCGCAGCAACATCTGTAATAGTTTGAACAAGAACTGGAATTGCATCTATATTAATAAAAGTATTATTATAAACTTCCATTCCCCATATTACATCTGAGTCTGCGGTCATGGACGCAATGCACCTAGTAGACCCGGCAGTCATAGAATCAAAAATATTATTATATACTCTTGTATTTGTTATAGGAATCCCGCGCTGTATATGCGCGGCAATACAAAATACATTTGAATCTTTAAAAATATTATTATAAATATTAAAGTTATCAAGAGAATCAATATTAATATTTTGTCCATGAGCATCATAACCTGAAACATTATCGCTAAAATAACAATCATGAATACTTCCATCGCTACCGCCCAGTAGGCTTATATTTTCTTTAAAACCACTTGCATAAATATGGCCAATTTCTAAATCATTAAATTCCCCGCCCTCAGACGGACTAAAATTGTAGTTGATTCCATCGCTACGACAGACGTAAGGGTCACTATCAACACAAGATAAATGACCGCTTCCAATTAGCGCCAGATGCAGGAATTTATGACCTGCCACAACGCTTGTTCTTTCACCTACATCTTGCCCTAATGTGATTAAATTAAAACTGGTTTGATAGCCAGAAGGATTATCCACATCACCATAGGATGGATGCTGCAGCAGCTTAAAACCATAAGCCGCTATGTCGGAACCGCTACCTACTGAACCATCAATAGTTATATAAGATACTTCAATGGCAAAAACAAATTTTCTATAACTATTGCTAAAATCATCCGGCTGCTGGAATACGGCTTGGCCGTCGCCATAAGTGTCATTCCACCCGGTTTCCGTTCCATGCGCTGCAACAGTGGCTTTCTTTATGGTAATAGCTTTTATGCCATCATTGGCTGCGCTCGCAGTATCAAAAACATAGCCTCCATAATTTCCATCAGCAATATAATAGGTTGAACCGCTGTCTCCCCTGTCCAATGTTGCCGGCAAGGCCGTATAGGCATTTGTCCAATCCAAACCATTATTACTTCCTGTCGCATCGGCACGCACATAATAGTCAGCTGCCATCGCGTTTCCCCACGCCAAAAACCCGCTGAGGAAAAATGCACAGAATAAAAATTGTTTAAAATATTTTTTCATTTTGTTACTGAACACGTTACTGAACAAAATTTTCCTTGTTACGTAGCATGCTACGTAACAAAACAGCTAGGCAAACTTTTATTATTTCTTTTTAAACACCAATCCTTCAAAGTAATCTGTTTTTAGGACAGTTTCGTTCTGCAAGACATTATTTTCATTTTCAGCATCTTCCAATGAATTCCATTTAAGCTCGAAGCTCTCGGGATATTCGACGCGCGAAATAAAAGCACTGCCAAGGCTGCCTGATTGTTTTTGCGCCAAAAGCGAATAGGAATCCACTTGCTGTTCATCTCCGACTGAAACCCTGAATAATTTGAACGGCAGCATATATTTGTACGTGATTGTTGCAGTTTCTTGCGGACTAACATAAGTCCAATTGGCAAAAACTGTCTTGCCCGATTCTTCATATATGCGTGTTCCCGATTTCGGATCAATCGTCATATTGTTTTCTTCTTTTTGAACATCCTTATCTCTTTTAAATCCTAGTGTGTCATAATCCAAAGGCGGTTCATTTGTTTCGCGCGTTTGCCCGCTGGCTTCCAAAAGTGTTGATCCTAATGGCACATAAACGCGCATATAATCGGCATTTACTTTATTGAACCATTCGTATTCCGAATTGCCGCCCGTGTGTCTTCGCGTAATAGTCACAGTGTCAGTGATTGAACCATCTTCTTGTATTTCTGCTTTATGCTCGATTTTTTCTTCAATAACCGCATCCGTCTTGAATCCGTTTATATTAGTGTTTATAACGCTCACATAATCATTTTCCGTCGGAATTATTCTTCCGGACCAGCCTTGCTGCAAGATTATGTCTTGCAAATCTTTGTTTTGAAAATAGAACAGTATTTGTTTTTCATTGAGACCTTGCGCGAAAGCATTCGCAATTTTTGAAACATTTTCTATGCTTTTGTTCGCCAAAAGTTTTTCCAAGACAACCGGCGCCAAATCTGACAATATTTCTTTAGGTTTGTTTTTTTCTTTGTCATAATCAACTTCGACTTCATGTTGCGTAAGTTCCACAAAATTATTTGCGTCTAGCGTCACGCCGTAATCAGGCATATCAATGGGTCCGGTTATCTCTAAAAGTTTTTGCATCATGGTCGGCGTAATAGTAATGACTCCGTCCACAGTCGGACCGCCTGTTTTTTCATAGAAATAAACAGCCTTCTTTGCTGATTCCGGAAAGTCGGCAAACCAATTGCTGTCGTGCAAACTCCAGGCAGCACTGATTTTTTGGATAGGCTTGGGCGGGACAATTTTGGTTTTCAGTTGACCGTCCGGATTAAAAATTCCGTCGATAAAAAAATCTTTCACATGGCCATTGGAAATATTCAGAAGTCCATAACTGCCGATGAATCCCCCGGTCGGACGCATTTCGGAATTATTCTGGAATAAAAACAGATATTTTCGCGGTCCGTTGCCTCCCAAAAGATCGGCGAAAACATAGCTGTTATCCAAAAAAGAATCGAGCATTTTTCTGATTTCAGGCAATCCTTGTTTGAGCATCAAAAATTGATTCTGCTTGTCTTCTGGCAAGTCATCTATGGCTATCTTATCTATGTTTTCTTGAGCAGCATCCAATTCTGTTTTGGCATCAGCAGAAATTTTTTTAACCGACTCGAATATTTCCAGCAACGATACGCTTTCCTGTTTTGAAACATCAATAGGATTTTTTAATTCAGCTAAAATTTTCACTATTTCATTAACGGATTTGCCTGCCGCAGAAAAATGTTTGCCGGCTTCAATAGCGTTTTTGCCGGAAGAAATTTTTGACGAAAAAGGAATATACCGCGTAACGTCCAGCAGCAAACCGCCAACATCATCCAGTTGCTGCGATGCTTTGGAAAAATTTTCAAATGCCAAAGTAAATTGTTTTTCTGAACTTACAAAATTTTGATTAGCCATGCTGCTAATCGCCAAGGTCAAGTTTGAAAATCCGTCTTGACTCACACCCAAAACTTCCCCCTTGATTCCCAAGCTCTTGCTGGCGAAAGAAAGACTTCCAAATCCCAGAAAGATTACGGCAACTATTGCAGCAAAACTCAAAAAGGCTTTGCTTCCATCAAATCGGAATGAAAAAGCAGGAAAAGAAAAAACATCTCTCAGCGAAAATGATTTTTCACTAAAATCTTTTTTTATTTTCCAAGATTTAATTTTCTTTTGCTGCAATCTTTCGCTTTCAGTCTCTTCTTCAATCCATTTAGCCTGCTGCTCTCTGATTTTTTCCTGCTCGGCTGCAACTGTAGCTTCATATGCCAGACGCTGCTCAAGTTCTTCTTGAGCCCTTTTTTCTCTTTCTATTCTTTCTGTTTCCTGCCTGATTTCTTCTTCATGAATAAGCTGCCTGCGTAATTTTTCCTGAGCAATTTTTTCATTCTCTGCTTTAATTCTTAATTCCTCCTTAATTCTTAAATTTTTTTCAAATTGCCTGATTTGTTCTTGTCTAAACTTTTCCTGTTCAGCTTTAATAGAAGCTTCTCGTTCAAGATTTTTTTTGAGCCTATTTTGGTTTCGCAAAAAATTATCTTCATTTTTTCTTGATTCAGTGCTATTAACAGAATTAATTTTTCCCCAATCCAAACCACCGCTCTTATTGACCGGCTTGACATCAAACATTTGGGGAATAATCCTGTTTATCGGCATATTACTAATTACGAATTTTTTTATATATTTCCAGCGTCTCGCGCCCCATTTTTTCCCAGCTGTATTTTTTTATCTGCTCATAACCCTTGGTTATTAAATCTTGGCGCAACTCATCGTTATCCAGAATTTTCAAAACAGCTTCGTTTATGCTTTCAACGTTTTTACCCTCAAAATACAGCGCACTATCGCCCAAAACCTCCAACGCGCACGCATGATCGGAACAAAGCACTGGAACTCCTTGAGACATTGCTTCCAGCGGCGGGAGCTCAAACCCTTCGTATAGGGACGGCCGGATGTAGGCTAAAGATTCTTTCAAAACAACATTCAGGTCGCTATCGGGAACAAAACCGGCAAAAACAACATTCCCAACATTATTTTCCGCCACAAACTTTTTTAGCCGCTCATAAAAATAATCTTCTCCGCCCACAAACACTAAAGAAACATCCCTTTTCAGTTCTTCGATTTTCTTGAACGCCAAAACAAGTCGCTCCGGATTCTTGTGCGGATAAACATTCCCGACATATACAATATATGGCTTTATTATACCATAAGATTTGATAATTTCCTTGCCATTGGCAACGCTTTCTTGATTCTCTTTATCACAAGCCTCATAAGTCACAACGATCTTACTTTCGGGTATGTTTTTATAGACGCTTTGAATGTCTTTTTTGGTGAATTCCGACACCGTTATTATCTTTTGAGATCGATAAATGGCTGACCGAATGGCAATTTTGTAGGCTAAAAATTTAATCCAATACAAAATTGGACTCAACGTTGAATTTCTGATTGTTGGAAAATGAATCAAAATTAAATCGTGAATAGTGATGACAAATTTTCTTCGATACAAAAGCGGAACATTGAAATGAGGAAAATGAACGAAATCAAAATTATATTTTCGAAGCACTCTTGGGAAAAAAAGCTGCTCTGCAAAAGAATACCAGCGATAATCAGCCAATACTTTCTGGAAATTTTTATTCTTTGGTTGATATTCATCAAAATTTTCCCGGCGCAAAAAAACCACGTATTGATTTTGATCCCGGCCAGAGGCTGGTCCGTCTTGAGCGGAAATTTTTTCCAGATTTTCTATTAATTTTTGCGTATATCGGCCCAACCCTTTGCCAATTGTTCCGTAAAAGCGGGCATCAATTCCTATGATTGCCATGTTTGTCTCCGACTTGGTCGGGGCTACAAACATGAGCACCCCGCACCAATTCGCACAAAAAAATATTTTATTTTCCCCGCACTAAGCCGAAGGCGATTCCGTGAATTAAGCTAGTCTTTCGCCACAAACAGTCTTTGGAATTTGGTGCTGGGGCTAGCTCTATTTTACCATTTTTCAGGCATTAAAAAAAGGAGCTGTTTCCAACCCCTTTTTGTTGCAGATTTCTGCAAAATTAATGATCTGCGTTTGGCATTTTGTTCAGTTTATCCAACAACATCTGAAGGCAAGTCTTTTTATCATGATTTTCAGCTGCTTTCCAAAATGTTATGTTGGTAGCCACACTACCCCCATTGGGAATAAAAAAAATGTCAATGATACTTTTTGCAGATCTACTGTTTTTCTTTTGAGCAATCGTCTCACCAATCATTGAATCCGCATTTATCATTTTTCTATCCTCCTTAAAAGTTTTGATAAAAAACAACTATAAAAACTACGACTCACGATAATAAGCTATGTTTTACTACTTGTCAATAGTCTTGGAAAAAATCTTCAGCAGTTCTCTAGCTGATGTTTTCCAATTGAATTTAATAGCCTGTTTTTGGGCTTGTTCTTTTAAATTTGCGCAAAAATCACGATTTAGCAAAACCTCTTTCATTGCCAAAAAAAGCTCGTCCGGCTTGTCTGGATCAATCATAATTGCGCCGCTACCGGCTACTTCCGGAATTGAAGACGTGTTGGAAGCAATGACTGGTAAAGCGCAACGCATGGCTTCCAAAACGGGAATGCCGAAACCTTCAAAAAAAGACGGATACACAAAAAGCGATGCCAAAGTATACACGGCCGCCTTATCTTCATTGCGGATACAACTGGTAAAAATAATATCCCCCGTGAATTTAGACTCGCGCATAATATCCAGAATTTTTCCAGTCTTCCAGCCCTTGCCGCCGGCGATAACCAATTTATATTTTTCCAGCTGCGGATTGTTCAGGCTCCGTAATTGATCGTAAGCTTTCACGATAGTCGGGATATTTTTCCGCGGCTCGACTGTGCCCAGATAAAAAACAAAATTAAAGGGCAGATGATATTTTTCTTTGACTTCTATAAGTTTGGGATCATTGCGGTCAACTTGCTCAAAATTTTCGTCTACGCCATTATAAATCCTTTGAATTTTCTGCGCGTTTATTTTCCACTGCGAAACAATATCATTTTTTGTGGAATCTGAAACAGCAATAATCTGATCAGCGCGCCGAGCCAGTTTTCTCGGATTTAAAATGCTGTGCCAAAGCTGTCTTTTCAGAGAGAAAGATTCAGGAAAAATTTCATACGATAAATCGTGAATAGTCAGCACCAGTTTTGTTTTTTTAGAAAGCGCAATGAAATTTATATTTGGCATGAAAAAAACATCAACGCCGCCAATCATTTCATCAGCGTATGGCCAGTCCAAATACCAGAAACATAAATTTAAAATTTTGTTCGGATAGTGAAATTGCTTGATGCTGACATTCTTATATTTGGAAAATATTTGCAAATCAAAATTAGATCCATGAAACGAATTCAAAAACAAAACATATTGATTTTTTTTGTCCAATTCAAAAAGCTGCTCAAGAATATTGATAGTATATTCTTCAACTCCCGTTCTTTTCCCGTCAGTCAAGCATCTGATGTCAATTCCAATACGCGCCATATTTGTTGTTTATTAGCTAATTTCGACGTTATTTCATCATATATCAATCCTTAAAATTATGCACTATTGACATTTATGGCGTTTTGGAGTATAAAAAATATTCTCAGCTATTTAAAAATACTGTCGGTATTACGTTAATTGCCGACTAAATATAAACTAAAAAAGGCCCCGAAAGGCCAGTAGGAGGGTTTATGAAAAAAAGAATTTTTGTTTTAGCTTTTTTGTTTGTTTTTTTTGGTGTTATTCTGGGATGTACGGGACTTAACGAGTCCATAGCCCAAAGCGACTTATACATCCAGGCGATGCAAGACAACACGGTTGTCGCTTTAAAGGAAGATTTGGATCCCAGAAGTATCAAGGTATCTTTCGATCACAATACCTCATCATACTGGCAGCAATCAAGCTGGTGGTATGCAGAACTTTCTGATGGCAGAAAGTACAAATGTAGCAAACTGCAGCAGACACCTTCCGTTTGTATTAAAATGTCTTCCAAATCGACTGCCCCTGCAGCAAATGGGCAAATGAAAAAGCGGCGGCCGCCGCACAAGTAATAGGCTAAAAGCCTGCACGGGAATCAATCAAAAGATCATCGGATCTGTGATTGATTCCCTTTTTTATTGTTCTGTATTTTCTAAAAGCTATGAGCTAACAGCTAGAAACTACTCTTGTGTTTCTCAGTTTCCTTTTCAATAATCTCCTTCATTTTTTCCTTGAAAACTTCCCGATCAAATTTCAAAACTTTTGATCTGATGTAACTAGGATCAAAAGATAATTTTTTAAATTTTTCCACCGCTTCAATAATCGCCTTGGGCGATTGCTTGTCAAAAAACACGCCCATCTTTTCTTCTTCCATGTGTTCCGGAATGTCTCCCCCGCGATAGGCAATCAAAGGTTTGCCTGAAGCCAGAGCTTCGATTGCCACGATGCCGAAATCTTCTTCCTGCGGAAAAACAAAAGCTTGGCATTCGGCATAATATTTTTTTAATTCTTCATCATCAACCCGACCTAAAAATTCAATGGTCGGTCCGGCCATTTTCTGAAGGCGCTTCATTTCCGGTCCGCGACCGATTATTTTGAGAGGCAATCTCATTTTATTAAAAGCCTCAATAGCAATATCATGTCTTTTGTATGTGATAAGCCGGCCAACCATCAAAAAATATTTTTGTGGCTGCGCATTTTCCATGATAGCAAATTTCTGCGTATCTACCGGCGGGTGCACTATTTCCGCTTCTTTGTGATAATATTTTTTAATCCGGCGCGCAACAAAATTTGAATTGGCCACAAAAATATCCACTCTGTCAGCGCTGACTTTGTCCCAAAGCCGGATATAATTCATAGCAAAAGGTATAAGTCTCTTTACCAGCCTTGGAAAATAAAAATCGCGCGTATATTTCTGGCAATCGTCCCAAGCATAGCGCATCGGAGTGTGCATATAGCAAATATGCAGAGTTTCCGGTCCGGTTATAATGCCCTTGGCATAGCTGGAAGAATCAGAAACAACCACGTCATACTGCGAAAAATCAAATTGCTCAATCGCCAGAGGCATAAGCGTCGGAAAAATCCGATGCCATTTTTTGGCAAAAGGAAATTTCTGGAGGTACGAAGTATAGATGCGTTTGCCGTCAAAAACGCCATGCACCGATTCTTTATTGTGTATGATCGTATAAATAGGCGCGTAAGGATACAGCTCCGTCAGGCATTCCAAAACACGTTCGGCTCCGCCGAACTGGACCAAATAGTCATGGACAAAAGCAATACGCATATAAAGTTCATAAAGTTTATAATGTTCATAATGTTCATAAAGCATTTGAGTTCTACTTTAAAAACTTTATAACTTTACAAACTTGCAACTTTAAGATCAATTAGCATGAGTTGCACTTTTCTATTTCCATTCCATTCGTCTTTCTGAATATTGCAAACAATATCGACATTATCCCCCGTTTTTATATCGACATATTTTTCATAACCGTTGAAGCTGATGGCTTCAAAAATTTTCGGAATCCCGCCTCGCGTCGACGAGCGGTCGTTTCCGCGAGTCGAGGCGGGTCCTTTGGCCGCCAAGAATAATTTTACATGTTTATTGCCGTTGCCGACTACCCTTTTTTCTTTCACTTCCAAACCGCTTATCAAAAATATGGGTTCCGAATTTCCTTCTCCAAAAGGCTTGAGTTTTTCAAATTCTTCCGCCAGTTCAAAATTTATATCCTGCGCTGAAATTTCAGCGTCAATTTTTATTTCCTCAGAAAGATCAACGCCCTTGAGTTTTTCAGAAATAAGTTTATTCATCTTTTCGTAAAACTTATCCAGATTTTCATTTTTTACGCTGACTCCGGCTGCCTGAGAATGCCCGCCGAATTCAACCAGCAGCTCCCGGCATTCTTCAATTGTTTCAATAATATTTATTTGAGGAATACTGCGAAAAGATCCTTTACTGATATCTTCGCATTTTTGAAAAACTGCCGTCGGCTTATTGAATTGCTGCGCAATCTTGCCCGCCACTAGACCGACAACGCCCATGGAAAAATGTTCATTGATAGCAAAAATGAATTTTTTGTCCTTATAGATGTTTTGCGCCATTATTCTGATTTCTTCCGCCATCTTTTCCGTAATTTTTTGTCTCTCGGTATTATTCGCTTCCAGTTCCAAGGCAAAATCACGAGCCCGAACAACATCTTTTTCCATGATAAGATTGTAGGACAAATTGGCGTGATTTATCCGGCCAGCCGCGTTGATCCGCGGAGCGATATAGAATGAAACTTTTTTTGTATCCGGCAAAGTCCCTTCGTTGATAATTATCCTGCCAACCGTAAAAAGTTCTTTGAGGCCCACTCGCTTTGTTTTTGCAAGAACAGTAAGGCCATATTTGGCAAAAAGACGATTTTCAGAAACAAGCGGAACACAGTCAGCGATCGTGCCGATAGCCACCAGATCCAACAGCCATTTTGTCTGCTCGATTTTTTCCGGCAATAATTTTTGATAAACCGCCTGCACAACTTTGAACGCCACTCCCACTCCCGCCAAGTCAGCAAAAGGATAACCAGAATTATCCATATGCGGATTTATAATAGCGTAAGCAGGAGGTAAAACCGCGGGAACATGATGATGATCAGTAATAATAACATCTATACCTAAAGAATTAGCTTTTTCAATTTCCGCAAAACTGGTTATGCCGCAATCAACTGTCACTACCAATGAAACATTTTTTTCTTTGAACATATTGACGGCTTCTATGTTCATTCCGTAACCATCAGTGCGTTTGTCCGGAATATACACAAAAGACTCTACTTCAAGAGCGTCTAGTGTTTCTTTGATCATTATCGAGGCTGTTATCCCGTCAGCGTCATAATCCCCGGAGATCGCAACGATCTGTTTTTTATCTCGCGCTTCGTCTATCCTTTGCACGACTTTTTCCATATCACCAAAAAGAAACGGATCGTTGGAATCGGTTTCATAGTTTGGAGAAATAAATTTTTTTATTTCATCTTCGGTTTTAAATCCGCGGGAAAATAAAAGCTGTGTTATCAGCGGACTCAGTGAAAGTGAGAAATCTTTTGGAATTTTATTATCCTCATTAAGCGACCATCTTGCCATAACAGTTATAAATCCTAAGCACTAAATCCAGAATCCTAAATAATATCAAAATCTAAATGATGAAAATAAAATATTTCGAATTTGAAATTTAAAAATTGGGATTTGTTTAGAAATTAGGCCTTAGAAATTAGAAATTTTCATTTAGCTACCCATCCGCACTTCGGGCAGACAAATCTGGTTTCAAATATCCGTTCTTGGGCATTTGTAAGTTTCATGTTAAGCACCAGTTGTTCATTGCAATCCAAGCACAAAAAATTTTCCTGAAAATTCAACTCTTTGGCTATCTTTTTAGCGTCCAGCTTTTCCGGATTAAATTCAAGCTTATATTCACCCCCGCTTTGAGCAAAAATTGAACCAATTCTTTCAACCACTTCAATCGGCCGAGTTATGTCGCGGATAATAAAATCTTTGGCTCCCAAAGCATTAGCACGCTGCTGATCTTCTTCGCGTCCCATGTGAGATGAAATTACTACCGGAATATTGGCTGTCATAACGGTTTTTTTAAGAGCTTCCATCATAGCAAATCCGTCCATTCTCGGCATCACAATTCCGGTAAAAATAACATTCGGCATATTCTTTGAAGCGATATCAAGGCCATCAACACCATCCCCGGCTTCCAAAACTTCATAATTAGCGTTCTTAAAAATTTCTACATACAATTCTCGAAGAGCTACATCATCGTCAACTATGAGAATTTTTATTTTTTTGTCATTCATATTTTTTATAATTAAATTATTATTTTAATATCAACCGCACTGGCCTTCCTGCCATCATTATAAATGAAAAGCGGATTAATATCAAAGCCATCTATGTCACTATTTTCCAAGGCAAAATCCATAATTCCCTTGATTATTTTGGAAAATTCTTCAGCATCATAAGCTTTTTGTCCGCGTGCGCCTTGAAATAGAAATCTGATTTTTCCCGAAAGCACTTGTTTTTTTATCTCCGCCTCGGACATCGGCGGAAGAAGAAAATCAGCCATATGAAAAATTTCCGTATAAATTCCGCCCAAACCGTACACAATCACCGGACCAAAGATATCATCTTTTTTAATGCCTAAAATAATTTCGACTTGTTTTTGCTGCATCGGCTGAACAAGAACTTTTTCGCCGGGAAAATTTTGACCAAGAGCTTTTAGCGCTTCTTCCAGCTCGCCAGAATTTTTTATGTTTAAAATAACTCCCTGTTTATCGGATTTATGTAGAACTTTGTCGCTGTCAATTTTTGCCACCACCGGAAATTCTTTTATTTCCGGTTTTTCTCCATCAGCCGAAACAATCCAAAACGAGCCGGAATCTATGCCATATTCAAGCATAACATTTGCCGCTTCGGAGAATGAAAGAGCTCCCCTTTTTTGCTCCCGTGCATTTTTGATGATGTTTGAAACTATTTTTTTGCAGTCAGCATTAGCGGCATATTTTTGTTCGTCTGTTTTCTCATTTGCAAAAATACTCCATCTGTAATATTGGTCTAGCGCGCGGACGCAAGATTCCGGATTAGAAAAATTTGGAATATTATTCTGTTTTAGATGCAAAACGCCATTTTTTATCCGTTCGCCCCCGATAAAAACAGCTGCCAAGGACATTTTATTTTTTTCTTTGACCGATGTGATAATCTTGGCAATTTCTTCTACTGGCGTCTGCTGTTGCGGGGTAAGAATGCAAATGGTCGAGCCCGGATTTTCCTTTTTGAGCATTTCCAATATATTTTGGTAGCGATCAGCCCCCGCATCGCCCAAAAGATCAATAGGATTGTGCACGGATGATTCGGACGGAAGTTGTTTTGCAAAATTCTCTTTAGCTTTTTGGCTAAATTCCATCAAAGCTATTTCTTTATTTTTAAAAGCATCCGTGGCTAAAACGCCTGCGCCGCCCGCATTTGTTATAACTGCCATTTGACCATTTTTAGGCGCATCCGTAAAAGAAATAAGCCCTAACAAAGCGAAAAAATCATCCAGATTATCCGCCCTTATGATTCCGGCGCTTTTGAACGCGACATCTACTATTTCATCACTGCCCGCCAGCGCTCCCGTATGCGAAGATATGGCTTTTTGAGCCTGCTCCGTCTTTCCGGCTTTCAAAATTACAATCGGCTTTTTTTGTGAAACTTTTTTGGCTACTTTCAAAAATCGAGATCCATCTTTTATTCCTTCCAAATACATGCCAATAACCTTGGTTTCTTTGTCTTCGGCCAAATATTCCAAAATATCAGCTTCATCAACCTGCATCTGATTGCCGATGGAAATAACATTTGAAAATCCCATGTGTTCTTCTTTGGCTTTGTCCAGAAGCCCAACTATCAGCGCCCCTGATTGTGAAACAAAAGCCACATTGCCGGCTTTGGGCATTCCGGCTGCAAACGAAGCATTCAGATTAACTATTGGATTTATAAAACCTAAACAATTCGGACCCAAGATGTTCAAGTTATTTTTTTTCGCCAAAGCAATGAGTTCTTGCTCTCGTTTTGCGCCTTCAGCTCCTATTTCTGAAAAACCGGCTGAAATAATGACGAAATTTTTCACGTTTTGCATGCCTTCTTTCACCACACCCAGCACAAACTTGGCTGGCACGCAAATTATTGCCACGTCAATTTCTTTTTTGACAGCAGAAAGAGACGGATAACAACGCTTGAATCCGAGAAATTTATAAGCAGGATTGATCAAATAAGTCTTGCCTTTGTATCCAAGTTTGGAAATATTCTCGGCAATAATTGTGCCAATTTTTCCTTTTTTATTGGAGGCTCCCACAATCGCAATCGATTGCGGACTGAAAAGTTTTTGGTACGTATTTTTTGTTTTCATCCAGCAGTAGAAATTCAAATGGCCTTTGGCCAAAAAATTCTTACTAAAAAATTATAATCTTGTTTTAATACGTTACTTAACCTCAAAAACACATCCAACAGAATTCTTTTTGAATTTTCACTGCTGGATTCATATACATATATTATAGTATTTTTTTGGATATTAGTAAATAAAAAAACAGGCCGCTAACTTGACCTGTTTTTTGACATAAATGATATTTTTTAGAGTCCCACTTTTCCCAATTCTTCAATAATTCTTTTCTGCTCGCGATTTGGATTTTTGGGGATATCCACGACAATCGTCACCAGCTGATCGCCCCGGCCGTAATTTCTGCCCAATTGCGGCACACCCCTGCCCTTAATGCGGAAAACTTCTCCCGATCCTGTCCCTTCCGGAATTTTCATGGTAATTTCCCCGTCAATTGTTCTGACATTTATTTTGCCTCCCAAAACGGCCAGAGAAAAAGATATATGTTCAGTTGAAACAATGCTATTGCCCTTCCTTTCAAATTTAGAATGCGGCCGCACATGCACGGTCACATACAAATCTCCAGCGGCCGCGCCTTTTTCGCCGGCTTCGCCGTATCCTTGCAATGAAATGGTCTGCCCGTTTGAAATCCCAGCCGGAATATCAATGCTAATATTTTGTTCTTCTTTAATTCTTCCGTCCCCGCCGCACTTATGGCATTTTTTGGAAAATATTTTTCCTGTTCCGCTGCATTTTGGACAAGTCACGACTTGCGCGAATGTTCCGAAAAAACTGCGCACAGCTTTCCGGATTTGCCCGCTGCCTTTGCATTCTGGACAAGTTTCTTCCTTGGTTCCCGGTTCGCCTCCGCTGCCGTGGCAAACATCGCAAACCACGCGCCGCAAAAGTGAAACATTTTTTTGAACGCCGGAAACCATCTCTTCAAAACTTATCTCTGCGTCAATTTGAATATCCCGGCCAGCTTTGCGCGAATCACGCCTTCTGCCACCACTAAAATTGCCGCCAAAAATATCCGAGAAAATATCCTCAAAGCCGCCACCGCCAAAATCAAATCCTTGTCCGCCGAAACCTTGCTGAAAACCACCAAAATCCCATTGTCCGCCTTGGGAGGAAAAACCCTCAAACCCGCCGGCCTGTCCGCCACCTCTTTGTTCGAAAGTTCGGCCGAACTGGTCATATTGCTGACGTTTGGTTTTGTCAGAAAGCACTTGATAGGCTTCGTTGATTTCTTTGAATTTATTGGAGTCCCCGCCT
>JAKLIO010000008.1 GCA_022709565.1 Patescibacteria group bacterium | reverse complement strand
CCTTTCTGATTTTTGTTAATGTGTTTTCTCTGGCAATCACTTGTTTACGATAGCTGGTTGATCTGGCAATCGGTTTTTCAATAAGCCCTTCTTTTTGTGCAAAAATTCCCTCGCAGATTGCCACATATTTTTTCGAAATTTTTCTATCCTTAAAAAGTTTTTTTAGCTCATTGAATGCTTTTTGATTTTTAGCCACTGCCAGCACACCCGAAGTGTCCTTGTCCAAACGATGCACGATTCCGGGACGCAAAAACGCGTCTTTTGACTCATCATGCACGTTTTTTATTTTAGGAAAATATTTTATCAGCGCATTGGCGATTGTGTTTGTTTTTTCATTATGGCTGGGATGCACCTGAATTCCTGCCTGTTTATTGATGACAACAACATTTTCATCTTCAAAAATTATTTTGAGTTTAATCTCATTGTTAGCAATTAATTTGCTTTCTTTGCTTTCTGAAAAATTTTTGATTTGCAAGACATCCTTTTCTTTCAAAATATAGCTGGGTTTAACTTTTTTTGAATTAACTGCGACTTCCCCGTTTTTTATATTTTTTATTATTTCTCCGCGGGAATAAGAAAAAAACTCCACTTTCAGGAATTTATCAATGCGCATTCCAGCCTGTTCTTTTTTTATGATTATCTTTTCCATGTGCCGCGGGGGAGACTCGAACTCCCAATTCGGTAAAGAAACTAGTTCCTAAGACTAGCGCGTATACCAATTCCGCCACCGCGGCATATAAAACTTTTTTTATTTTTAATCCCTTGCGATAATCCCGCCCTGGCGGGACGCGTATACCAACTTGCCCCGTTGCAATTCGTCAACAGACGAATTTGCGACTGGAATTCCGCCCGCCTCGTGTCGACAAGCATTTATGCGAGTCGAAACGGGCCACCGCGGCATTTGTCAATTGTATAGACTATTTTCAAAAATATCAAGCTAAAACAGCCGTAAAGTAAGAGCGCGGATATCTTTTATTTTTTGTCATAAATCCTCATTATCAAAAAGCTTCTTTAGCGATTTCCGACAAAAAATAAAAGATATCCGAGCAAGGTTGCTTTATACATGCAATGTTTGTTTGATTCTATTCGCTTCAGTTTGCAGTGCGCCTTCATCCTCATATTCCCCATGATGCCTGGTTGCCGATCCATAAGTTTCCCTTTTCTGGTCCAAGTGAAAATCAATCGATAGTGTCGTGCCCTCCAGCCGAGTATACATATGAAATCTGGGATATCCCGCCCTGGCTAGCGGTCGGATAAAACTCATCTGATCGCCCTCATTGCGTTGAAAAATATAGCCAACTCGGCGCAGCATATTAGCCGGATTTTCCTTAATGGATTCAATTCTAATTTTCATACTTTTTTATGCTGATTTTAGGATTTATACGTTTGTTTTTCTGCAAAACTCTTCCAAGACGCTATCGGTATACTATACCCCGAAATTTAAAAAATGCAAGATGCTTTTTCTTGATATTTTTAAGCTTTAGTCACATAATATCAGTATATAATATAGCTTTATTAAACTTATGTCTATCGCTGAAAATGTTTTGCCACAAGAAGAAAAAGAAAGATTTTCGCTTATTAAAATAATTTTAGCTCTTTTTGGCATTATAACCATAAGAATATTTTTAGACAACTTAATATATCCTACCACGGATGGATATTTTTTGCCGATGGAACGCTTCATTCAAGAGCCCTTGTATTTTTTCTCAGTTTTCTTTTCTTTCTCGCTCTTGATGCGATTTTTCACAAAAGAATCATTCAGATCCATTTTTTCATTTTTAATTAAAATTTTTCTGTTTGTTTTGCTAATTCCTTTATTGGATCTTGCCCTCAGTGGAAAAGTTCCGGACGCGACCCAATATCTGCACATCGAGGCAAATAATTTTTTTACGACATTTATTCAAGTAATAAATCCTTTTTACGGACAAGGCATAACAATCGGCCAACACATCGGCTCATTTTTTATTTTTGCATCTATAGCTTGGTTTATTTACAAAAAAACAAGTAGCGTTTTTAGAGGACTAATTTCAGCATTCTTTAGCTATATTATTCTTTTTTTATATGCAATATTGCCAAGCATAATAACTTTTTTCAGCATTAAACCAACTTCCATAGATCCTGTCGTGCATTACAATACCGCTCAAGCTCCCGCACTGGAAACCTACTATTTTATTTTGAAACAAAGCTGGCTTATGCATATGGCAAAAAGTTCCGGCACTTTGATTTTCAACATAGACATTCTCCATGAAATATTAATGTCTTATGTTTTTTGGATATTAATAGTTGTGCAAGCTATTATAATACTTTTCATATCAAGTAGACATTTATGGAAAGTTCTCATGGGTAACTTTCCCATATTAAGAGCTGCCTATTGGTTTTTCATTTCTGCTACGGGAATCGGCCTGAGCTACAAGCTGTTTGGAGATTTGAATTTGCAAAATCCCGCCAATTTTTTAGCCTTAGTTGTTTTTTTCATTCTGTGCGCAATAAATCTCTGGTTCGCCGTCTTTATAAATGATGCAGAAGATATCGAAATCGACAAGGTGTCCAATCCAGAAAGGCCCATTGTGAAAAAAGAAATTTCTGAGCAAGAATTGAAAGTGACGCAAACATGCCTGCTGCTTCTTATCGTGTTCGGCACACTTACCATGAACAGAGCTGCCGGTTTTTTGCTCATTGTCGCACAAGGAGTTTATTATATTTATTCGGCCAGACCTCTCCGATTAAAAAGGCATTTTTTGTTTTCATCTATCTTGATTGGCATAGCTTCCGTTTCTGTTGCTATGGCAAGTTTTTTTCTGGTTTCACCTGACCAACATGTTTCCACCTTCCCTATCAAGGCTATTCTTATCATTGGAATTGCCTATGCCCTTCTTTCAAATCTTAAGGACATAAAAGATTATGAGGGCGACAAAAAAGAAAATATGCGCACCTTGCCTGTTGTTTTTGGCCTCGAAAAAAGTAAATATATAATAGCCGCTCTGTGTTCTCTGGTTTTAATCGTTGTCCCTTTAATATTGGAATTGCGTTCCATGCTTTTTGTTTCAATTTTTGCATCGTTATTTTTATTTTTTCTTTTTATAAGAAAAAATTACCAGGAAAAATATATCTTCCTGGTAATCTTTGTTTATATAATAACTTTGTTTTTAATGATAATCTGACCGTCTGCTACTTCACCCAATACTTCCCCTTTATTTCTTTATCGTCTTCTTCTTTTTTTTCTTCAATTTTTTCTTTCGCCATAGTGCGAAGATTCAGTAAATCTTTGCCGCTTAATTCTTTCGCGCGCATAAGCAACTGACCGCGCTGATTTTTTTCGGCGTCTTCAATGACTTCCGCCAAAAGCACTTCCAAAATGGCCCCGATTTTCGGTCCGGGTTTAATTTTGAGTTCCCGCATCAAATCATTGCCGTTTACCTTGAGCATTTTTACAGAAACAGCATCGTGTGAAACCTTGTCAATCATATATTCCAAATGACGCAGTTTGTATGGTTTGGCTTTCGGTGTTCCGCTGCCCAATCTGTCTGCGATGCGTAGATCGATCAAATCTTTCACATTTTCCAATCCGACTTTTTTTATAAGTTTTCTAACACTACTCTCCCCAACTTCCTCGGGATTGTAGTAGAACATATGGTTGTCTACGATTAATTTTACTTTTTGCACAATTTCGCTGGAAAATCTCAGCCTCGTCAGGATTTTTTCCGCCACCCGCGCACCCACGTGATCGTGGTTATAAAAGGTAGAATATTCCCCTTCGCCTCTTTTGGTTTGAGGCTTGGCGATATCATGCAGCAGCGCTGCCAGCCTAACATCTAATTTTTTTGAAGGGCAAAATTTAAGCGACAATAAATTGTGTTTGTAGATAGTGTGGATATGATGACGATTTTGTTTCACGCCATAGCCTTTTTCAAGTTCCGGAATAATAAATTGCAAAAGCCCGGTTTCATGGAGCAAATCAACCCCCTCAGCCGGATTATCCGAAAGAATAATTTTCGCCAACTCATCTTTTATTCTCTCCTCCGAAATAAATTTTAAATTTTTGAAATTTTTCTTAATAGCCTCCAGTGTCTTTCTCTCGATTGAAAAACCGAGCTGCGCTGCGAACCGCACGGCCCGCATCATGCGCAGCGCGTCTTCAGCAAATCGCTCATCAGCATCGCCAACAGCTCTGATAATTTTATTTTTAATATCTTTTTGTCCTTCATACAAATCAACAATTTCAAAATCTGATTTTTTTTGTTTCTTGTTTTTTGCCTGCCTGCCGGCGAGGCAGGTTTCTTGATTATTTAAGCTAAGGGCAATTGCATTCATAGTAAAATCACGCCGGCTCAAATCTTCTTCCAGCGTTTTGGCGAATTTAATTTCATCCGGCCGGCGACGATCGGAATATTTTGATTCGATTCTATATGTTGTAACTTCAACCACCTCTTTTGTTTTGTCTCCTTCTTTTATTTTCACACCGACAGTGCCGAATTCATTTTCATAAAAACTATCCGGAAAAATTTTCAAGATTTCTTCCGGTTTGGCATTGGTAGTAATATCCCAATCTTTGGGTATTTTATTCATAATTAAATCCCGCACGCATCCGCCCACGATATAAGCTTCAAAATTAGCTTTTTCTATTTTGCACAAAACCTCAAGAATAGGTTTTGGAATTTTGTTAGTCATTTTTTATGCGGTGCGCTTGGTAGGAATTGAACCTACGACGCCCACCTTAGGACGGTGGCGCTCTAATCCACTGAGCTACAAGCGCAAAATTAAATTTTTATTTCCTATTTTTTATAGCTAGGATCCGCGGCACTTGCCCCGCACTTTTGCTTTAGCAAATAGTGCTGGGGTCCGTTGAGCTATGGGGGCAAAAAAATTATTATACTGTGGACCTATGGAGAATCGAACTCCAGCTACATCCATGCCATGGACGTGTAATACCATTTTACTATAGGCCCGTAATTATGGACTACTTCCCATCATAGCAACTTTTAAGCTATGGTCAATGTTTTTTTTCTGAAAACGCGTTATAATAAGCTTATGACACATGCGTTCAAAAAAATATTTGCCTCTTTTCTAGAAAGACCAGATGTTTGGTTTTTTTGTGGCTTTTTAATTACTTTTACCCTATCCATAAGGAAGGTTTTATTTTTTTATCCAATCAATGGCACTTTTAATGAATATACCGGTATATATCTATATCTTTCAGATATCTTTCTTTTTTTAACCATAGCAACCTGGCTATTTATACTATGCAATAAATATAGTATTTTGTCAACATTTAAACTCTTTGCCCTAAAATGTTCCACGTGGAACATTTTACTAAAAAATTATATCCAAAATGTTCCACGCCTGCCCCGTAGTAACAAAATGTTCCACGTGGAACATTTTGTTTACTTCTGGGGTGGAACATTTTTATGTCTTAAAAAAGTTTATAAACAAGTTATCAACAATTACACAATCATTTTTCCTTTATTATTAGCCATTTTTTCTTTTTTATCAATTCTGTGGGCATCTAATCAATCCGTAGCTTTTTTTAGATCTATAAAATTATTAGAATTTATTTTGTTATATTTTTACATTATATACAATGTTCCACGCTCGCCTCGCACCAACGAGCAGTCTCTGCGAGTCGAAGCGGGTGGAACATTTTTAGCAAAAGCAGAAGACAAAAAAGGTCTCACGCTTGCCCCGTGTTCTGAAAATGTTCCACGTGGAACATTTTCAGAATCTACGGGGTGGAACATTTTTAGCGGATTCTTGATTATAATTATCATTTCTGGCTTTATACAAAGCATTATAGGATTTGTTCAGTTTTTTACAAATCAATCAGCTGGCCTTTTTTGGCTTAGAGAAAGTGTCTTATCTCCAGAAATATCAGGTGTGGCTAAAATAATATTTGATGGAGCCAGTCAAATAAGAGCTTACGGGTTATTCCCGCACCCTAATATATTTGGTGGTTTTTTAGTTATTTCAATTATTTCTTCGTTATTATATTTGAAAATGTTCCACGCGTGCCCCGTAGCAACAAAATGTTCCACGTGGAACATTTTGTTTGCTTCTGGGGTGGAACATTCTAATGAAAATTCAACAAACAAGCTTTCAGTTTTAGAGCATTTATTTAAAATTGTTCCACGTGGAACAATTTTAAGGGCTTTTATCATAATCCAGGTCTTTGCACTTTTGTTAACATTTTCAAAATCAGCGATTATTGGCTTATTTATAGGATTTTTGTCCATAGTTGCTAATAACACGCTCTTTAATATTCCACCCGCCTCGACTCGCGAAGGCCGCTTGTCAACGCGAGGCGGGCGTGGAACAATTTTTGATAAGCTTTATCGATCGTTCCACGCCTGTCCCGTAGCAGAGAAATGTTCCACGTGGAACATTTCTCTCGCTTCTGGTATGGAACATTTTTGGAAAAAAATCATTTTACTTTTCTCGATTATTACTTTATTGTTTTTTATTATAAAACCAGACATAGGCTCTTTATTTTTAAAAAGTTTAAACGAAAGAAGCTTTTATTTAAATGTTTCACGTGGAACATTTGCAGAAAATCCATTCTTTGGCATCGGCGCGGGTCAGTTTGTGCCAAACCTACAAAACGTAAGGAATCTGGAAATGTGGCAGTTTCAGCCTGTACATAACGTTTTTTTACTTATATTAAACGAATGTGGAATTTTTATCCTCTTTGCTTTTTTATTCTTTTTATATAAAATGTTCCACGTGGAACATTATACGGGGCACGCGTGGAACATTGTGCTGAGCAAGCGTAGCGCATTTGATAATTTAAATATTGAATCTTTATTAAGGATGGTCTTGTTAGCCTTTATCTTTATAATGTTCTTTGATCATTATCTCTGGGACATCCAACAAGGACAGACAATGCTTTGGGCAATACTTGGGTTAATAGTGGCTAGCCGAAGAAAACAGCTGTTTGGAGAATTGTGATTTTTGTGTTATAATATATATTAATTTAAATTGATATACATTTGATTTTTTGACTGTCTGGCTCCAGTCTAATTGGCTTTGTAAGCTGGATGTCACTGAACTTGTTTTCTTGATTTGCACAAAAAAATAAAAATGGTATAATTGTGTCATGATTTACATAAAAATAAAACACCTCAAAAATTTTCTCATGATTGTCGCTTGTTTGTTTTTGGCAAGCTTCAATTATTTTACTTACGCAGAAACAACCGACGAAAATATTGCAAAATCAAATGTGTGTGACAAGAATATCGATTCTGATTGCGACGGACTAACAAACTCAGAAGAAAAACTCTATGGAACAAATCTGGCAAATGCTGATACAGATGGAGACAGTTATTCGGATATGGTTGAAATTGAAAGCGGCTATGATCCGCTTAAGCCGGCACCAGGTGATAAAATTATAACCGCTAAAACAAGTACGTTGGCTAATTCAGAAAATTCCGCACAATCTGAAAACAGTTCAATGACGGAGAATTTTTCGCAGGAATTAATTTCGTTGGTTCAATCCAAAGAAAACCAGTCCATAACAACTGCAGAAGTGCAAAGTTTTGTTGATGAGCAGTTATCTAAGGCGATGGAAGAAAATGTTTCTTTTGAAACTCTGCCAGAAATCGATCGTTCACAAATTAAAATCCTAGAACAAAATTATTCAGCCCTTAATGATAAAGATAGGTTGCAAAAAGAAGCCGAGGATGCCGGGAAATATCTGGAAGATATGCTTTATCTTGTAATTAATAATTCTCCAATTCCGCTCACGTCTTATAATGATATTGAAGATTTTCGAGAAGATTTTCTTTCACATTTGGCCAACCTATCTGACTCAAATGCTGATCTTACTTATTTTGCTGATCTCGGAAATAGATTGGAACTTTTTTCCAATCAGGCTGTTGCTGTTCAGGTTCCTGAAAATTTAGTTGAACTGCACATAAAAATACTGCGCATCATTAAGGGAATTCTAACACTGCAAGAGTCACCCGACAGTTCCGACGATCCTTTGGCTAGGGCCATCCTTTTCACAAAAGCGGGCAAATATGTAAATCTGGTGGACAATTTTATCCAAAATGATTTAAAAAATCACCTTGAGCGATATAATGAATTAAGCGTTACAGCTAAATGATAAAAATAAAAAAGGGTTTGGTCATTTTAATCTGCATTTCCATAATATTTTCCAGTGCTCTTCCTAGCGCCCTATTTTTTGCTGTGCCAGAAGCGGAAGCTGTTATAATTCCCGCAAATTTTGTTCCGGATGTCGGCACTGTAGGTACAACACTCGGAGATTTGTTGGCAAATTTAAAGCAAGTCCTGCAGGGAATTCTTGAATATGCCGCTGAGCTTGCGGCAGAACTAGCAAAATCACTAGCGTCTGCCGCCGTAGTTCTCGCCAAAATTGCAGCCCTTTATGCTGTCCAGGAGGCAGTTGCTCTTTTACTGGGTGATGAAAATAAAGATAGTCTTATAATACGAGATTTCGGAGAATATCTTTATACTTTGCCTAAAAAAGCGGCTGCCAAACAAATGAAAGCTTTTTTTACTCAATTAAGCTCTGGCAGAAGTTCTTACTCAAGTTATGAGGGGGTGGGCACAAGCTATATATCTTATATGAAAAAACAGGCCGAGACAGCAACAGATGATTTCTTTAATGGAACTGTCGGCGGTAAAAAAATAGCTACCACTCTTCAAAATTATACTTCCGATGCTTCAGATCTTTTTTCTGATGGAACAACTAAAGCTTTCTCAGCCTTATTACAATGTGGCAATAATCCTCTTTGTGTTCATCTTCAATCTAAAGAAAAAGCAGCTCAAGAACTTGCAAAACAACAAGGCAAAGCTGCGGCTGAGACAAAAGATGGCATGCTTCCTCAAAAATCATCAACGGGAAGAATAACCACCCCCGCTATAATGGCGCAAAATGCTCTTGTCGATATTGATCAACATGGTTCAAACATGATCATAAATGCCAATGCTGGAGCTGGCAACGCAGAATCAATTCTTACTGCCCTGGAAGAAATTGCAGCTGGCGCTGCAATGAGTATAGTTTCCCGAGCCATCAATTATGGCATTGTGGACAAGGCTGCAAAAGCCGAGTCAGAAGTTTTAAGCAAAGGATATTCTTTCAGCACATCTTATAGCTCTCTTTAAGCAAAATATAATAAATCTGATACTTGATTTTTTGAAGTCATCTTTTTTGTTTGATTAAATATTTTGATAATAAAAATACTGACCAAGAAGTCAGTGTTTTTATTTACTACTAAATTTTTTATGGTCACTAGCGAACTCGCCTGTCCGCCTCTGGCGGAAACCACCGGCCTTCATCCTCACACCTTGTGGGTCTGTGCAGACTCGAACTGCAGACCTCTACAATGTCAATGTAGCGCTCTAATTCACCCCCACACCTTTTGTGGTCACTAGTGGACTCGAACCACCGGCCTTCACAATGTCAATGTGACGCTCTAACCAACTGAGCTAAGCGACCAAAAAAGGTGTGGAGGCAAACTGCCTGCCCCGTAGTCAAATGCGAAGCATTTGTACTTCGGGGAGCTACAAACCCATAAGGTGTAAGGATCAACCCGCCAAAGGCAGACAAGTGTGACGCTCTCTGCTTGTCCACCGAAGCTTTAGCGAAGGCGGGAGCTAAGCGACCAAAACATTTTCTGCGTTTTCCTGTGCTGCTATACTGTTTCCGGACTTGGAACTTTGATTTCCGCTTCCAATTCTTCAATGGTTTTCTTTTCTTTCTTCTCCAAAGAAATTTGCTGAAAAAACAAAACCCAAAAAGTTTGCATAAATGACGCATACCAAGAAAACAGCGTCACCAATATTACAAGAGCTATAACGCCAGCTATAATGACGACCGCAATAGCTCCTGCTTTTAAAAATATCCAATAGGCTAAAAATCCAAAAGGGGCGGCCACAATTGCGATGATCAGCAGACAAGCAAACGCAGCCATAGCAACCAACATATTTAGCCCTATCCCAATAAGGCACATAAGCAAACTTTCTCTGACATTTTTTCTGAAAATTCCGTAGGCAGATTCTAATGCCATTCTCGTTTTCATGTTTCCAAGAACAATATAATAATACCCGTACCTCTGCAAAAAATAGGCGATGATTGCCAGCGGTATGATTATCACGATAGCGACCAAAAGTATCAGCACTGCTAGAACATACGCTTTCAGCAAAAACAAAAACAAAATCGGAACAAGCATAACAAAAAATATGGCTGCAAGCGAAATTGTGACAATGAATCCCAGAAGAAACATCGGCCAGACATATTTTTTAGCTTCTGAAAAAATTTTGGGAAACGTGCTCTGACTGTAAACGGCGATATTGTTAGCTGATTTTATTATCGCGGCATTGCCAATCAGTTTCAGAATTACAAATATTATGCAAAGCGCCACAAGTGCAATGCAGATTCCGATAAAAATTCCTGGGTGCTGTTGCATAAAGTTTATTATAGACTCGCCCGCGTTGTTATTTTTATCATCCGCAGTCCATTTGAAATTGAACGATGTTCCGAGCAAAGAAAAAAAACCAAAAATCCACAGGACTTTATTTTTCCCTGTAATTATTAAGCTTTGTTTTAATAGCTCAAGGTATTTAATTGGTTTCATATGTTACTTCGCAAAATTGCGCAGAAGCTGGCAGAACAACGCAGAAAATTTTAGGCTTCTGTGTTTATTTCACCTTCTTCCGTATTTTTCTGGGGAACTATGCCGACAATCCTATTGAATTCATCTTTTTCAATTGTTTCTTTTTCTAAAAGCTCAGCCACAATTTTTTGCAAAACATCTTTCTTTTCTGTGAGGATTTTTTCAGCGGTAACTGAGGCGTCTTTTATAAGATTGGAAACTTCGGCATCAATTGCTTCGGCCGTATGTTCAGAATAATCTTTCTCCTCATTGATTTCACGTCCTAAAAAGATCAGTTCTTCTTTTTTACCAAAAGTTCTCGGTCCTAAAGTGCTCATGCCGTAGCGAGTTACCATTGCTCTGGCCATATGAGTTGCTCTTTCCAAATCATTGGATGGACCGGTCGTAACATCGCCCATAAACATTTTTTCACTGACATGTCCGCCAAGCAGGGTAGCTAGCTCATCGATAAAATACGCTTTGGAATAAAGCCGCTTGTCTTCGGTTGGCACGGACAGAGTATAGCCGCCAGCTTGTCCGCGAGCAATGATGGAAACTTTTTGCACCGGATCAGCATTTGGAAGAGTTGAGCCAACAAGAGCATGCCCTGCTTCATGATAGGCAATGGTTTCTTTTTCTTTTTTGTTAATAACCCGACTGCGTCTTTCCGGACCGAGGATTACTTTTTCGATTGATTCTTTGAACTCATCTTCGGTGATTGTTTTTTTATCCCGTCTTACCGAAAGAATTGCGGCTTCGTTTACAAGATTTGCCAAGTCCGCTCCGGAAAACCCCGACGTTCTTTCAGCTAAAGTTCTGATGGCAATATTTTTTACTATCGGTTTGTTTTTCATGTGAATCTTAAGAATTTCTTCACGCTCATTTATATCCGGGAGATCCATAACAACCCGTCTGTCAAATCTGCCAGGACGAAGCAAGGCCGGATCCAGAACGTCGGGACGGTTTGTGGCCGCAATAACAATCACGCTGGTGTTGCTTTCAAAACCATCCATTTCAACCAAAATCTGATTTAATGTTTGCTCGCGTTCATCGTGCCCGCCGCCTAATCCCGCGCCCCTGTGTCTTCCAACCGCGTCAATTTCATCAATAAACACAATAGCTGGCGCACTTTTTTTGGCCTGTTTGAATAAATCTCTGACACGGCTAGCGCCGACACCCACAAACATTTCCACAAATTCAGAACCGCTGATGTTGAAAAAGGGAACACCAGCTTCACCAGCTACCGCTTTAGCCATCAATGTTTTTCCGGTTCCCGGAGCGCCCAGAAGCAGCACGCCTTTGGGAATTTTGGCTCCGATTGAAATAAATTTTTTGGGATGTTTCAAAAATTCGACGATTTCTTCCAGTTCTTCCTTGGCTTCTTTGGCTCCAGCCACATCAGCAAAGGTTGTTCTTTTGTTTTTATCTTTTGGATCAGTCATTCTGGCCTTGCTTAGACCAAAAGACAAGGCTTGAGAATTTCCTCGCTGAGCCTGTCTAAGCATAAACCAAATAAAGGCGCCGATGATTAGAAAAGGGAGGAATATCGGTATTAAAATATTCTTAGCAAATGAACTGAAACCGGATGCTTGCACAATCTTTGTCTGAATTACTTTAAATTTCTCTTTATCAACTCCGTAGTTGCTGAGCGAATCTGTCAGCGCGCTTTGCGGTTCTTTTACTGAGATTTCCTTGACTCCATCATTCAATTCTATTTCCAAATCATCGCCTTTAATAGAAATGGTTTTTACTTTTCCCTCGTTTATCTGCGTGACCAGTTCGCTGAGAGATATACTGGTCGGTTTTTCAGCCGGACCGCTATAAAGAATCATTATCATCGAAATCAATAAGAAAAAAACTATAACAAACCCTATATTTTTGAGCAATTTATCCATTGTTTTTTGAAAATTATTTGATTATAAATTAGCAGAACATATCAACTTTATCACCTTTTTTTAATATCTTCAAGCCTCCGACAGAAGCTTTTTGAGTTTTGTTTTTGGTACTTTTTATTACTTTAATAATTTCTTCAATCTGTTTGTTTTCGATGTCCAGTGTCTCTTTTTTAAGCTGGCAAAAAATGCTTCTGAGCAGCTGCTTTTGCATTGCGGGTTGCAGAGCCAGAAAGTTTTTCGAGTTCAAAGTGATGTGCTTATTCTTACAAATATTTTTTTTAAATCTTTCTGCGCTTTTTTCAATAAAATCATAATCATCGGCAACTGTTTTGGACCATTCGCTCAGAGTTTTTTTGATTCCCGGATTGAAATTTTTCTCAAGATAGGGAAGTAGCGCATGGCGAATTTTATTCCTCATGAGTTTTGTATCCGCATTTGTTTTGTCAGTCCTATATTTTAATTTTTTCTGTTTTAAATAATTTAGAATTTCTTCCCGACTTGTCCCCAAAAGCGGCCGAATAATTTTCTGGTTTTTAGCTTTCATAGCAGCTAGGCCATTTAGACCGCTGCCTCTAATAATACGCATTAAAACAGTTTCTGCTTGATCATCTTGATTGTGAGCCACCGCGATTAAATTAAAATCCAGTTCTTTTCTGATTTTTTCAAAATATTCATAACGAATATTTCTTAAATTATTTTCCAGATTGCCTTGATATTCTTTTTTTGATGGGGAATAGGTGCTGACTGCAATTCCGTATTTTTCTCCGAGTTCCCGCACAAGCTTTTCGTCTTTTTCCGAATCTTTTCCGCGCAAACCATAGTTCACATGCGCAATATGCAGTTTGAAATTATATTTATCAGCCAAATTATATAACACATCCAAAAGACACGCGCTGTCCGGCCCGCCCGAAACGCCCAAAACAATCTTGGAATTTTTTTCCCAAAGCTCATTCTGAAAAGCAAAATTTTGGATTGTCTTAACTAGTTGCATAAAACTATTCTTAAATATTTTTTTCTATAATATCTTTTACTTCTTTTATGGCTTCCTCCAATTTTCCTTCTTCATTTATCACTTCGTAATCATAAACATTTTTGTGCTTCAGCCACTCTTCAATATCGTGCAATCTTTGTTTATAAATTTTTTCATCCATCTTTTCTTCTCGCTGCTTCATTCTTTTGATTAAAACATCTAAAGGCGCACTTATAAAAATAGCAATTATTTCTGGTAAATTTTTTTTAGCTGTTATAACGCCTTTATATTCAGCCTGCCAAAAACAAACTTCTTCATCTGCTTTGGCTTTCTCAATTTCTTCATAAGTTAACCCGTAATAATTATTAAAATGTTCATCATATTCAAAAAACTCATTCCGTTTAATTCTTTCGGCAAATTCTTTTTTTGTTATAAAAAAATATGGTGATCCTTGTTTCTCACCTGGACGCATCGGTCGAGAAACGGTAGTTATAAGCTGCCTGATAGGAAGGGCTTTTTTTAATCCGCTGATAATGGCATCTTTTCCTGCACCCGATGGACCAGAAATGATAAAAATTTTAGATTTCTTCATATATTTTACGGCTATATTTAATTATCTAATTATACCCGTATTTTAACACAAATCAACTCTTTTTCTTGGAACAGAAAAACCGCCACTTGGCGGTTTTTCTTTTGTGTTTACTAGAAGCTATAAATTATTTTTCTTCCTTCTCAATCATAAGTCCCATTCTGTGATCTTTTGGCTCAATAGAAAGTATTTTCCAAGAATAAGTTTCTCCGGCTTTGAGAATTTCATCCATTTTTTTGCCTGGATATACTTCCTGAAATTCGCTAACATGTGCCAAGCCGTGAATGTCTTTGTCTAGATAAACAAAAGCTCCAAAAGGATTGATTCTGTCTATTTTTCCTTGAACAGAGTCTCCGACTTTATATTTTTCAGCAATTTCGCTCCAAGGATCCTTGGCTAAAGCTTTCATTGAAAGAGAGATGCGCGTGTCATCAATACCAATGATTTTAGCTTTTACTTTATCTCCAGTTTTTACTATTGTGCGCGGATCATCGATCAGCTGCCAAGCCAATTCTGAAATATGCACCAACCCTTCAATTTTGTCGCTTTCATTGCTTGAATCAGCTTTTGCAGGCGGCAAGAATTTTACAAAAGCCCCAAAGTCGACGACGCCGCTTACTTCACCTTCGATAACATCGCCAATGTGAAGTTGCAGAATCACTTCTTTTTCCTTTTCACTGGAAGCTGCTCGTTCGCTGACAATCAATTTTTCAGCTTCACGATCAACATCCAAAATTCTGACCAAAATTTCCTTGCCCACCAATTTCTTCAAAAGTTCAAGGATTTTGTTTTTGTCTCCATCCTCAACCCGAGGATAATGCTCTCCGGAAAGCTGAGAAACCGGGATAAAACCAGTTATGCCGTTAAGTTCAATCATAAGTCCGCCCTTGTTGGCATCCAGCACCTTTGTGGTCACGGCCAGCATTGCATCTCTTTTAGCTTCCAAATCCTCCCAAGCCTTTTCATATGAAGCCTCTCTTATAGAAAGTTCCATATAGCCATCTTCGTTCTCCAAATCAATAAGAGTTGCCGATACTTTATCGCCTTTTTTTACCTTGCCTAAAGCAAATCCGTCTTTTATTTCTTTGCCCAGCACTATTCCGACTCCCAATGATCCCAGATCAAGCAGCAAGGAGCTGGAAGTTATTTCAATTATAGTTCCTTCTAATACTTCTCCTACTTGCGGTATTTTTATCGGATTTTTTTCCAATAACGCGCCCATAGGAAAATTTTCTTCTTTTTCGTCCTCTTTTGTCGTTTTTTTGGCTTTTTTCTGCGAAGAAATGCCAAAATCTTCTTTGATTTTGTCTACTTCTTCGGCTAATTTGTCTAAAATATCCTTCTTTTGAGTTGCCATATTCGTTTACTCTGTTGCAATTGCGCTATTTGCGGTTTATTAATAATTATGGGCGCAAAACCTATCATTTGAATGACGGTCTAAAAACACAAAAATTTCCTGGTCAAGGAAATTATCAAGAAATTCATATTGTGAAATTAAAGCATTTCACTATTCAATTTTCTTAATAATTAGCTTACCTGACTATAGTATAGCATATCTATAATTTTGGCAAGGGGTGAGTTGGGTTAGTGGATTTTTTGGCGCTATAGAGGGGTTTGTGTCAGAAAAATTGCTCGACAAAAAGTATTCTGTGTGATATACTGCTTATGCATGCAGAGCTGCTTATTAGCTTTGTGAATTTGCCTGTCTATTTAGATAGGTAGGTAATTATTTTGTAATTTATAGAAAATTATGATTATTCAGTATTATGGACATTCTTGTTTTAAGATAACCACCAAGCCGGCTGGCCGAGCCACGGACGATGTTGTGATTTTTTTTGATCCTTTTGATAAGGAAACGGGCCTTCGTCCACCGCAAGGTCAGGCCGACATCATTTTTGTTTCCCACGATCATCATGACCACAACAATGTTGGTGCCTTAAAAGGAGATTCGATTATTTTAGATGCTCCGGGAGAATATGCTGTCAAGGGGATTAATGTTGTTGGCCTGGACTCTTTCCATGATAATGCTTCCGGAATGGAAAAGGGACATTCTACTATTTTTATCCTTGAGGCTGAAGATTTAAAGATATGCCATCTGGGCGATCTTGGCTGTGATCTTTCTGACAAACAATTGGAGGAAGTTTATGGAGCAGACGTGCTTTTCATTCCTGTGGGTGGAAAATATACAATAGACGGCAAAAAAGCGGCGGAACTTGTTCGCAAAATAGAACCAATCATGGTTATCCCGATGCACTATAAAATGCCCGGCTCCACTATTGACTTGGCTGATGAAAAAGTTTTTTGTTCCAATATGGGCAACTGTCCAAAAGAAAAAGTTGCCAAATTAAATATTAAGAAAAAAGATTTGGAGAATAAAAGTACTGAAACTGTTTTAATGACAAATGAAATATAATTTTTAGTGATTACGTTGGATATGGATATAAACATAAATAAAAAAATTAAAATGATTCTTCAGCAGCCAGAATACATCCGTATGCGCTGGGTTTGGGGCTGTGTTATTGTTTCCATGTTTGTAATTTCAATTTTTTGGATTTTTTCAATTACTTCTATGTTCGCCAACAAAGAAAAAACTGTTTCTGACCAAGGCGTTGAAAACAATCTTCAGGATGTGCAGGAACAATTGCAAATTTTACAAAAACAAGCTTCGGAAATAAAAAATTTGGATTCTTTAGATGCCAGTAGCATTGAAAGTCTTCAAGAAAATGCATTAACTCCAAAGACTGCTCCGAGCGAAGGTTTTTCCAACAATCCCCAATCAGCGGATTATTCTACTTTGCCAAAAACTGATTCCACAGAATAAACAATAGGATAATTTCTGAGTACTGTTTTTAGTAAAAATTTTTTGTCAGCTTTATAAAAATTTAACGTCATTTTGATTATGAAAGCCAAACCGCAAAAAACATTGGAACTTTTTAAAGAAGATATTCAAATAAGACAAATTGTTCCGGAAGTCCAGCAATCATATTTGGATTATGCCATGAGCGTGATAATTTCCCGCGCCTTGCCGGATGTGCGCGACGGACTCAAGCCGGTTCATCGCCGCATTTTGTATTCCATGTGGGAAAGCGGACTAAGGCCAAGTGCAAAATTTAGAAAATCCGCCACGGTTGTCGGCGAAGTTTTGGGTAAATATCATCCGCACGGTGATAGTGCTGTTTATGATTCAATGGTCCGCTTAGCCCAGGATTTTTCTTTGCGTTATCCGTTGGTCTGGGGACAGGGAAACTTTGGTTCGATGGATGGAGACGGTGCCGCGGCCTATCGTTACACTGAAGCCAAACTCAAACCGATTGCCGAGGAAATGCTTTTTGATATTGAAAAAGACACAGTTGATTTTATCCCAAACTTTGATGGGGTGCACAAAGAGCCAGTTGTTTTGCCAGCCAAACTTCCTCAACTGCTTTTGAATGGAACTATGGGAATTGCGGTTGGAATGGCCACCAACATTCCTCCACATAACCTCAATGAATTGGCTGATGCTATCAATCATCTGATTGACAATCCGGAAGCTACCCTTGAAGAGCTGATACATTTTGTCAAAGGACCGGATTTCCCAACCGGCGGAATCATCTATAATACACCGGGAATCAAAGAGGCTTATTCTACCGGACGCGGCAAAATTGTTACCCGTGCTAAAGCGGAAATTATTGAAACCAAATCGGGATCTTTTAATATTATTGTCACCGAAATAACTTACGCGACCAACAAATCCGCCTTGATAGAAAAAATTGCCGACCTGGTCAAAGAAGGAAAAATTTTAGGCATCAGGGATTTGCGCGATGAGTCTGACAAAGATGGAGTGCGTATTGTGGTTGAACTCAAGAAAGATGCCTATGCTCAGAAAGTTTTAAACAAGCTTTATGACATGACTGATTTGCAAAAGAATTTCAATGTCAATATGCTGGCTCTGGTTGACGGAATTGATCCGCAAATATTGTCTCTTAGATCGATTTTGGAGCAATACATCGCTCACCGCAATAATGTGGTCAAGAGAAGAACGCAGTTTGAACTCACAAGGGCTAAGGATCGAGCACATATTTTGGAAGGACTCAAGACCGCTCTTGATCACATTGACGCTGTTATTGAAACAATTAAAAAATCCCCAACCAAAGAAGAAGCGCATGCGAACTTGATGAAAAAATTCAAACTATCGGAAAAACAGGCGAGTGCTATTTTGGAAATGCGCCTGCAAACATTGGCCGGACTTGAAAGAAAGAAAATTGAAGATGAATTGGCAGAAAAACTAAAACTCATTGCTGAGTTGGAAGCGCTCTTAGCCAGCACCAAGAAAATTTTGGCAGTCGTGAAAAATGAGCTCATTGAACTTAAGGAAAAATTTGGCGACGAACGCAAAACCAAAGTGCTTCGGACCGGCATTGAGGAATTCAAGCAGGAAGATTTGATTGCCAATGAAGAAGCTATCATTACGCTTTCGCAGGATGGCTATATAAAAAGAATGAATCCGAATGTTTATAAAGTTCAAAAAAGAGGCGGTAAGGGCGTGATTGGAGCCACCACCCGCGAAGGCGATGCGATTGAAAAAGTTACCAGCGTCATGGCACACGACAATATGATGTTCTTCACCAACACCGGGAAAGTTTTCCAAACCAAGGCTTATGAAATTCCGGAATCATCCAGAACAGCCAAGGGGCAGGCGGTTGTCAATTTCTTACAGCTCGGACCGGAAGAAAAAATTACCGCCATGATTCCTTTCGACAAATCAGATGGCTACAAATTTTTCTTCTTCACTACCACCGCCGGCGTGGTCAAAAAAACAAAAGTGGAAGATTTCGACAATGTCAGAAGAAGCGGCCTCATTGCTATCACGCTGGACAAAGGCGACACACTCAACTGGGTGCAACCGACAACCGGAACAGATGAAGTTGTCATCAGCACTTCCGGCGGACAAGCTATCCGTTTCAAAGAATCAGATGTGCGCGCTATGGGCCGCAATGCTGCCGGTGTCCGCGGAATAAAACTTAAAGGCGACGACAGAGTTGTCGGCATGGATATTGTTATCAAAGGACAAAAAGGCAACCAGCTTTTAGTCATTACAGAAAATGGTTTCGGTAAACGTACTGATTTGTCTTCTTATAAGATCCAGCACCGAGGCGGATCGGGAATTAAGACGGCCAAAATAACCGCCAAGATTGGCAAGATGGTCGGCGCTAACATTGTAAATGTAGATGATATTGAAGGCGATTTGATTATTACTTCAGAACAAGGACAAATCATCCGCATTCCGCTTTCCAGCATTTCCGTTCTCGGCCGCGCCACCCAAGGTGTCAGAATTATGCGACCAGATGCCGGCGACAAAGTGGCTGCCGCAGCGATATTATAAAAAATTTGCTAAAAACATTTAGTTGTGTTATGGTTTCTACATAATTAATGTCAGGACATGGATTAGTTTCCGGTATTTTCCCTGAAAATAGCCAAAACTCATTCATCGCCCACAAAAATGCTATGGCTTTAACGCACAAGCAAAAGGAAAAAGTGACGAAAGAAGTGAAGCGTCACGAAAAAGATACCGGTTCGCCGGAATATCAGGTTGCAATGTTCACTGAACGCATCAAAAAGTTAACTTCTCATCTCAAAAAAAACAAGAAAGACTTTCATTCCCGCCGAGGACTGCTCAAAATGGTAGCTAAGAGGCGAAAACTGCTGGCTTATCTGGAAAAGACTGACGAGAAGGCTTACAAAAAAATCATCAAAGGACTTGGCCTTAAGGGCTAGTCGTTATATAGTAAAAGCAGGGCAACCTGCTTTTATTTTTAAATTCATAATCCTAAAACTATGGCTCAATTTAAAGAACAACGCGTTGGCGTTTTGGTCGACATTCAGAATCTCTACTACAGCGCCCGGGTTTTATATAAAAAGAAAGTTAATTTTGGGCAATTGCTTAAACTTGGTGTTGGCGAAAGGAAGCTTATTCGCGCCATTGCCTATGGCATCAAAACGCTGGAAGGCCAAGAAGAAAAGTTTTTCGAAGCTTTAGCCAAGCAAGGCTTTGAAGTTAAAACCAAAGATCTCCAAATTTTTCCCGGTGGCGCCAAAAAGGGGGATTGGGATGTCGGCATTGCCGTGGACGCGATCAAAATGTCCAAAAGTCTGGATGCGATTATTTTAGTTTCCGGCGATGGAGATTACATTCCGGTTGTTGAATACATTCAAAACACCACTGGCTGCCGCGTGGAAGTCATGGCCTTCCACGAATCCGCCAGCGGCAAGCTTCTGGAAAAGGTGGATGATTTTATTGATATTAGTGAGAATAAGAAGAAGTTTTTGATATAAAAACTTTTTACATAAATAAAAAAACAGGCTCCATTTTCGAGAGCCTGTTTTTTTATTTTTTAGCAGTGAGCAAGGCTTCCAGGTGATGTCTGTCGGTTATTTTTATATCGGAAAATCCAATTTCTTGCATTATCGCCACTGCCACATCTTCTTTCATGATTATTTCCGGTTTATTATCAACCATATAATGATCGATCCAGCCTTTTTTAGTTTCACTATCGGGAGCTTTTTCAAATTGTTGCATTTGCCATTCAAATTCTTTTCTTGCATCATTGTCATCTGCTGGAGAATATTTGTCTGCGTTTATAAATATTCCGTCCTTTTTCAGAATACGAAATATCTGCTTCAAAACTTTTTCTCGATATTGATTTTCGAAATTATGCAAAGTCAGCGCTGAAGCCACAACATCGGCAGAATTATTAGCTAATTTTCCTAGAAACACTAACGCGTCTTCTTGAAAAATTTCTATCCTTCCGTTTTCAATGTGTTGTTGCAGATTCTTTCTCGCAACTTCAATCATTTTGGGTTCAGCATCAACACTTTTTAGTCTTATTCTTTCATCCCCGCCCATAATTTTAGTAGCGGTAAGCCCAGTCCCCGTGCCAATTTCAATTGCCTGAATTTTTTCCAAGTTTGACCCTTTCAAACACCTCCGCAGTGTCCCTTCAACTAAATTTTGCATCTTTTCTTGATGCGGCGCTAAAGAATTGATTGACGCCAAACGTTCACCCCCTAAAACTCCGGCAAAATTATTATCCGGTAAATTTTTCATAGTTTTTGCTCTATAATTTTATAGCACAACCTGCCTGCCCTGTTCCCAAAGAATATGAAAATAATTTAAATAACCCTTAACCAGATCTTTATTACGTATTTCAATTACTGTTGGTCTTTCATTGTCAAATATCAGGAGTAAAATTGTATCATCATAAATATTAACATTTGAAGGGACTTCGGTATCTTTAGAAATTAATCTGTATTCAGTCAATTCTGGCATTTTATATAAAATTTCCTTTTCTGACTTAACAAGTTCGTAAATAATCATTTTTAATTTAATTTTTTTACTCTCTCTGATTTTATGCCATTCGTGCTGCGCCTCTCCCATGCTCTTCCACCAATCTTCTTTAGCGGCTCCTAAAACATAATATTCTCCGCCAGATTTTATTTTTCTCATAAATCCAATATTGAAAGCACGAAAATTTTCAATCCCTTCATAAACATTTATTTCCTGAAAATGCTTTTTGAGTGTTTTTAAAAACCTCTTCGTTCTTGAATCTTTAGGATTGCAAAATATTTTTTCTGGCGTTCCTTCTTCAATTATCAAACCGTCGCTCATAAATAAAATTTCATCGGCTATTTCACTAGCAAATTCCAAATGATGAGTAACAATAATCATTGTTTGACCTTCAAAAGCTAGCCGCCTAAGCAATTTCAAAATACCATCAACCAATTCGGGATCAAGCGCTGAAGTAATTTCATCAAAAAGTATAATTTCCGGATCCATGGCTAATGTTCTGGCAATTGCGACTCTTTGCTTTTGCCCTCCAGACAAAAAATCAGGAAAAGAATCTTTTTTGTTTTCGAGATCAACTTTCTTCAGCATCTTAAGCGCTTTTTTTATTGCCTCATTCTTCTCGAGTTTGTTTACAATCATCAATGGCTCAACAATATTTTCTAAAACTGATTTGTGCGGCCATAGATTAAAATCCTGAAATACGATGCCTATTTTTTTTCTTACTTCGTTTTTTTCTTTTTCTTGAGACATTGAAGTAATCTCGCTGTTTCCATAATATAAAATTTTTCCGTCATCAAAACTTTCTAGCAAAGACAGGCATCTTAAAAGAGTAGTCTTACCAGAACCACTTGAACCAATAATACATTTTATTTCTCCTTTTTTTATATTGAAGTTAATGTCCTGAAAGACATTATTTGATTTATAATTTTTCTTTAAATTTATGACTTCAATAAGTGGCTTCATATTATTCTTTTCTCGAGGTTTAGTTTTCTTTCAATTAGATAAGATATGCTAACAAATGGCATTATTATTATAAGATACATAATCGCAACCATAGTATACACTTCTAGCGGACGATAGGTTTGGCTAATAATAATATTTCCTATATGTAAAATCTCATTAACCGCAACTACTGATGCCAATGATGATAATTTTATTTGATTTATATAAAGATTCATTAGATTAGGCAACATTTTTCGAAAAGCTTGCGGCAAAATAATTTTTCGCATCACCATTATTTTATTATAACCAAGCGCAACAGCAGATTCTGTTTGTCCGCTAGGAACTGATTCGATTCCAGCACGAATTGTTTCGGCAACATAAGCCGCAAGATTTAAAGAAAGTCCAATAAAAGCAACTGTAAATCCGGACATTATTATATTTATGCTAGGTAAAACATAATAGAGCCAAACTAGCACAACTAGTAGCGGAATTTGCCTAAATAACTCTATGATTATACTGACCGGAAAAGTTATTAACGGATGGTTTATTCTTCGCAGAAGCGCAAACAGAAGCCCCAGAAAGGTGCCGGCCAGAAGAACCAGAAAACAAAGTTCGACTGTAACCCAGGCTCCTCTCAATAGGGCTTCTCTATAAAACCATATGATATTCCAATGCCATTGATACATTAGATATGATGCTTAGTATTACTGTTCGCTTGTTATAAACTGCTCTTGTTTGTATATTACTTTTGCGTCATATTTCTTTTCAAATTGTCGCGTAAGACCCTTAACTTCCATCATCGAAAGTGAGTTGTTAAGAAAATTTAAGAATTTTAAATCATCCTGACGTACAGCATAACCAATTGGATTCAAGCTAAAAGGATTCTTAGCAAATACATTTCTAAGCTCTGGATGTTTTTTATTAAAATCATTTCCACCTTCAGCTGAAACTATTCCTACATCAGCTCTTCCGGTTGAAACGGCTGTTAAAAATCCTAGAGCATCGCCAGCTTCAACATCAATCACTTCTATTTTAGCCTTTTTAAAATTATCTTTAACAAAAATATGTCCAGCCTCTCCATTAGCCACAACTACTGTGTATTCAGCTTTATCAAAATCCATAACATCTTTAACGTTATTAAAACGACTATCACTGGTTTTTACCAGTGCGGTCGTTCCTTCAAAATTGAGTGATTCAGTAAATGCTAATGTATAAGCTCTTGGAACAAGATTAAAATAATACAAACTCATGTCACATCTTCCTGAGGCCACATCTGCAACAATATTGCCCCACGTGCTTTCAACGTAATTAACTTTGGCATTAATCTGATTTGCAATATATTCAATTGCCTCTACAGAATGACCAGAGAGTTTTCCTGTATCAGGATCTTTAATAATAGATGTCGCGAAAGGCACATAGCAAGCAGATAATTCTCCTGTCTGCTTGATTTTTTCCAAAGTATCCACTTTAGAATTTTGTACCGTATTTGTATTCTGAACCTTCACCAGACTCACACCTGCAATAATAATTGCTATGGCGGCAATTGCCATTGTTACGTAATCTCTACGCATTGTTTTTTAATATAACAGAAACCAAAATAAATTAATCTCGGTTATATTTTAAATTTATTAATTAACAATTACTTATATTCTACCACATTCTTTGTTTATACGCATCTTCTTTCTTTGTTTTTTTAGTTTTATTTAATTCAGTTTTTAAATTGTTTTTCTCTCAGAACCCGCCAAACAATTTGACGAATTCAATTGAGATGGGATAGAGCAAAGATTCTTGCCCTATCCCAATTAACTATTTTATTTTCACCTCCACTGATGTATAATCCCAAAAACTTAACATCACCTTTCCTTTTTCTATTTTTTTGTCCTTTATTTCTATGCTGTACTTATGTCCCACGACACCGTCCCAAGTCGTTCGAAATAAATTTCTTTCGCAATTCATTCCGACGGTTTTTGTTTTCTTAAGATCAACAACTACTATATGCCGTTCCGCATGGTCAGTCACTGTTGACCCACTGCACTCCGTGCTCCATTTGAAATAGGTAATTATTAGCATTTTACCAATCATGGAGAAATTAATTTCTTGTGATCTGCCAACAAACCACAAGATCAAGTTCATTAGCTTTTCCGTTGGCTCGCCAGCCAACAATTCCTTCAGCATGTCCATGTGTTCTTTTCTCATTTTTTCTCCTTTGCGTTTTCAGTCCGCCGACTATAAGTTTTTAATGTACTGGCTACGATATTTGTGCTGCCTAATTCATCGTAACAGGTTATTATAGTCCAAAATGCGTAAAGTTTCAATAGAATTCTTGCAAAGTTTTAAAATATATGCTAAAATGTGTTTATAAGTGTTAATAATAAAAAATGGACCTCACAGGATTAGATAAAAAGATACTTTTTCAACTTGACCTGGATGGCCGGGCCAGCTATTCGCAAATAGGGCGGCAAATAGGCACAACTCCGCAAGTCGTGAAATATCATGTTGAAAGCTTGCTTAGTAAGGGCATAATTCAAAACTTTTGGGCTTTTGTGGACTATGAAAAAGCCGGCTATTCTTTCTTTTGGGCTTACTGGCTAAAGTTCGCTGGCCTCACTAAAGAAAAAGAGGAAGAAATCTTTTCTTACTTTAAACAAGCCAAAAACATGCCAATTGTCATGCGCTGTTCGGGATATGCTGATGCTATGATTTGCATCACGACCAAAGATGTCTTTTCGCACAATGAAATCCTCAAAGACTATTCGGCCAAATTTGGCAAATATACCGCGATGATCGAAATGGTGGTTGGGCTGGGTTTTGAAAGCTACCCCCGTTCCTACCTCCTAAATCAGGAAAATAAAGAAAGGCTTATTTACGCCTCGGGTGGAGCTCCAGGATTTGTTAAGATTTCTGAAACAGAGAAAAAGCTGCTTTCTTTGCTGCAAATGGACGGCCGAATGGAGTTCGTGAAAGTCGCCGACTTTTTAGGTATTTCTGTCAGCTATGCCAACGAAACATTCAAAAAATTGACTGGGAAGGGAGTGATTAACAAAACAGCCATGACCTTGGGCTATGCTTCAGCTGAAATTAAGTCTTATCGATGCCTTTTTAGATTGCTGCAGTTTGATGAAAAAAGATTGGCAGAGCTGCATGATTTCTGCGTGGTTCAGCCAAATATCAAGAATTATGTTCCCGTAATGGGGAATTGGCAGTTAATGTTGGATATTGAAGTAGAAAGTGACGAACAATTAGCCGATCTTATCCGAAAAATGAGATATGACTTCAAAGATGTCATCTATGAAGTTGCTACCGCTGAAATTAAAAAAATTGAAAAATTCTCCCAAAGGGTCATTGAATATCCGGAACTATTGGAGAAAAAAGCCGAATCCGAGTCAAATGAAGAAGAAAATGACGATGATTATTTTCTAAAAGCTTAAATTCTTTGACAAAACAGTTAAAATAAAGTATTGTACTTATATTAACAATTTATAAAAGTCTTTCTAATGCCGTCGAAAGCACAATAATAAACTTAAATTTTTGAGTTTAATATCGTGTTTATAACGTCATTGGCTCAAGGCTAATACGTTCTTATGGAACAAAAGAAATGGTCTCTCCAGATTGGAGGACGAGTTCTTGAAATCGAAACCGGCTTACTGGCTAAGCAAGCTGGCGGAGCTGTAACTGCTCGTTATGGCGATACGGTTGTTTTGGCAGCCGCAGTTATGAGCAAAAATAGGGCCAGAGTAAATGGTTATTTTCCGCTTTCAGTTGAATTTGAGGAAAGATACTATGCTGCTGGAAAAATAAAAGGTTCTCGTTTTATCAAAAGGGATGGGCGTCCATCCGAAGAAGCCATCCTGACTGGACGAGTTGTTGACAGAACAATTCGGCCACTTTTTGATGCTCGCATGCGAAACGAAGTCCAGGTTGTCGTAACCGTGCTTTCTATTGATGGAGAAAATGATCCTGACACAGTTTCAATTATTGCGGCCTCTGCTGCTTTAGCTATTTCCAACATTCCCTGGAATGGGCCGGTAGCAGCCGTTCGGGTTGGGCAAGTCAAGGGAGAATTTGTGTTGAACCCGGTTAATGGGGAGCTGGCTGACAGCAATCTTGACCTAATTATTTCCGGAACAAAAGACAAAATAAATATGCTCGAAGCCGGAGCTAAAGAAGTTCCCGAAGAAGAAGTTGTCAAAGCTTTTGCTTTCGGACAGGAAGCTATCACAAAAATCGCTACTTTTATTGAAGACATCGCCAAAGAAGTCGGAAAAGAAAAGTCTGAACCGATTCTTTTGCAAGGAACTCCGGAATTTGAAGCAAAAGTAAAAGAAATTCTTATCTCAGAAGGTTTAGCTGAAGCTCTATATGACCCAAAAAAGCAAGCTATCGAGGAAAAAATTCAAAAAATAAAAGAAAAGGTGGGCGAATATATTAAAACTGATTTTCCTAATGATGTTGAAAAACTAGAAGAAGTCGCCGAACAAGTTTTTGAAGAAGCTTCTGATGAAATCGTGCATGCCAATATTTTGGAAAATGAGCAGCGGCCTGATGGCAGAAAACTGACTGAAATCCGCCACATTGACTGCAAAGTGGGGCTTTTGCCAAGAACTCATGGCACCGGACTTTTCACGCGCGGCGAAACACAGGCGCTAACCATCACAACTCTTGGTTCCCCTGGAGACGAACAAACGATTGACACCATGGAAGTTGACACAACAAAAAGATATATCCATCATTACAACTTTCCGCCATATTCCGTGGGTGAAGTTAAGCAAATGCGCGGTCCCGGCAGAAGAGAAATAGGGCATGGCGCTTTGGCTGAACGTGCGCTTATTCCTGTTATTCCTTCTAAAGAAGAATTTCCTTATACTATTTTACTAGTCAGTGAAATTTTGGAATCAAACGGATCTTCTTCTATGGCCTCGACTTGCGGATCAACTCTTTCTCTTATGGATGCCGGCGTTCCAATCAAGAAGCCAGTGAGCGGTATTGCCATGGGAATAATTGTTGGTAAAGACGATAAATTCAAGGTTTTGACCGACATCCAGGGTTTAGAAGACCACTATGGAGATATGGACTTTAAAGCTGCCGGAACAAAAGATGGAATTACAGCCCTACAAATGGATGTAAAAGTTGATGGCATAACTGTTGATATGTTAAAGGCGGTTCTTCTGCAATCACAAGGCAACCGCTTGGAAATCTTGGAAAAGATTTTAACCACTATTCCGGCGCCGCGTGAAAATATGTCGCAATATGCGCCCCGCATCATCACCATGCATATCAACCCGACTAAAATCAGAAATGTTATCGGTGCCGGCGGAAAAATTATCAATGAAATTATCGATGAAACCGGCGTGCAGATTGACATTGAAGATGATGGGTCAATCTTCATAACTTCAACCGACGAAACTTCCTCTCTGAGAGCTCAAAAATGGATTGATAATCTGACTCACGAAGTTAAACCAGGCGAAATATTCAACGCTAGAGTCACCAGGCTCATGACTTTTGGAGCTTTTGCTGAAATTTTGCCGGGGCAAGAAGGCTTGATTCATATTTCTGAATTTTCTGATCAACGGATTGAACACATTGAAGACGTGGCAAAAGTCGGTGACATTATTCCGGTTAAAGTAAAGCAGATTGATGATCAAGGACGCATCAACTTAACCGCCAAAAATGTAACGCCGAAAGTGTAGAAATTATCATTGGCAAAAAAACACAAACTATTGTAAAATGTAAGCACAACTAATGTGCTTACATTTTTTGTAAATTTATTTTATAAAACAAAAAAATGACAAATCAACTTGATTCAACTTCTCCTTTTGGGAACAATCCTGGTTCCACAGAAAGGACGCCTTCGGCGCCGGAAAATTTTTCAATTCGCACCATGAAAGATGATCTGCTGTCTTTACAAAATGGGACAATGCCAATTGCTTCAAGCAGTGTGCCTGTTGAAAAAATTTCTGAAGAAAAACCTTTTGACAGATTACGGCCAATGCAACAAACGCAAGAAACTCCTGCTTCAAATTTTTCACAAGCAGCCAGCCCTTTTATGCGGGAAGGTTTGCCGCAAGAAGGGCCTGCCATTGCCCCATCAAAAACTCCCGTGCCAGAAGAAATATATTATTCAGAAAAACCAGCTACATCTGTCGATATGGTCTACAAAATTACTTTGGGCGTAATTATCCTTCTGGCTGTGGCTATAATCGGACTTGGGGGCTATTATTTTTTAGTTGTTAAAAAACAAAATCAAGCCGCCCCGGTTATTTCAGAAGAACCTACAATAGAAGTCGTGGAAGAAGAAAAACCGCCTGCTCCAGTTGCTCCCATAAAACAAAGTCCAGCCTATTTATCTTTAGATATTGCCAGTTTATCTGCTGATGAAATCAAAACTGCCATTATTTCTAAAACGAAAGAAACAGAAATTTCGGGAGCTGCTAATCTAGCTGAATTTATTATAGTAGACGCCAACAATAATCCTGTCTCTTTTCCTATTTTCGCGCAAGCTACAAAAATAAATTTGCCAGCCACCATCTTGGATGACTTATCGGAAAAATTCTCCTTCTTTATTTATAAAGACAAGGATGCCGCTAGGCTTGCCTTGGCTGTTATTGCCAAAGAAAAAAATGAGTTGCCATCTAAAATGCTAGCTCAAGAAAAAACACTTTCGAAGGATTTAGAATTTTTGTTTCTTGATCTAAAACCAACCCTTACTGAAAATGTTTTTAAATCCGGAGCCTATAAAGAGGCCTCGGTCAGATTTTTAAATTTCAGCAGTCCTGCTCATGCATCTATTGACTACTCTATTTTTCAAAACACACTGCTTATTGGAACAAGTCAGTTTTCTTTACGCGCAGTTATAGATAAATTGCTTTTAGAAGCTACAGCGCCCCAAACACAGGAAGTTCCTGTTTTGCCCCAATAGTCCATATTAAAAAATTTGTTTTTTGTGAATAAACTGTGCATAACTAGGGTTATTTGGGCTAGCTTTTTTAAATAATTTATTTTAATATTTTTTGATTTTTTTAATTTTTTAAAATATTCGCCTAAAAAATACAACTATCGCCGCTTTTACCCGCAAGAAAGCCTTTTATTACAACACGGCATTGACCAGAAGCCAATTTTTTGCTATAATTGATATATAACAAAAGTTCCTTCTCAACTTAAATCTTCTTCTTGGAACGGTAGAAGCGTTCCAATCACAATTTCCCCCTATTTGTGATTGGAACGCTTCTCACTGTTCAAGTGTTTCTTGATCAATGCATCGAGAAGCCGCCCTGATTCTAACCAGGGAC
>JAKLIO010000007.1 GCA_022709565.1 Patescibacteria group bacterium | reverse complement strand
GCACCTGTATCTATAACGCCGGAAGTGAAGGTACCGGAAGAGAAACCGGGACTTCGGCTATACATTGAAACTGTATTACTACTACCATTTGTGACATATACTGAAGCACCATTATCAGAGATATTTATACTATTTGGACTTGATCCTGCCGCAATAGTAGCCGGAGAAAGAGCAGTGAGAGCACCGGTAGATGTGTTGCGGCTGTACATTGAAACTACGCCTGAGCCCGAGTTCAAAACATATACCGAAAAATTGTCAGGAGAAACAATACTGCCAGCAAACCCCGATGAAACGATGGAACTAAGCAATGTCAAAATGCCCGTGGAAGTATTGCGAGTTAATGTGTGCAAAGCACCACTACTATTGCTTGTTCCTGTGTATACTGAAGTTCCATCTGGAGAAATGCTGATATTATTTAAGTAGGACGTGTTTGTTTCGACAGTCCCGAGAGAGGTCAGAGCCCCGGTAGAGGTGTTGCGACTGTACATTGATACTCTACCCCAATTACTGTTTGACACATAAACAAATGCATCATCAGGGGAAATAGTGACATCAGATGGATTTTCTGCCGCAATAGTCCCCGGAGAAAGAGCAGTCAAAGCGCCAGTGGAAGGATTGCGGCTATACATTGAAACAACGTTATCAGGGCTGGTGGACTGGTTAGCAACATATACCGAAGCACCATCAGCAGAAATAGCTATGCCTTGTGGACTTTTTCCTGTCGCAATAGTCGCCGGAGAAAGAGCAGTCAAAGCGCCAGTGGAAGGATTGCGACTATACATTGAAACTACGCCGGGATAACCATCGCCTATAACATACACAGAGGTGCCGTCAGGAGAAATAGCAACATCCATTGCACCTGCTGCCGCAATAGTCGCCGGAGAAAGAGCAGTCAAAACGCCAGTTGATGTGTTGCGGCTGTACATTGAAATTGTATTGCTGGATCTATTAGCTACATATACAGAAGTGCCGTCAGCAGAGATATCGATACCTCGCGGACCATTTCCTGTTGCAATAGTCGCCGGAGAAAGAGCGATGAGAGCACCCCTCTGAACAAGTCCTACTGTTGCGCTGGATCCTGATCCGGAAATCATTGTTGAAGACAAAGTTCCAGCCCCAAATCCGAGAGCAGGAGAAGTGTTTCGGCTAAACATATAAATGTAGTAAGAACCAAAAAATCCACTGCTATTAGCTATATACGCCGAAGTGCCATCAACAGAAATTGCTATGCCGGCACATCCTCCTCCAGTCCATCCAAGAGACAGTGGAGAAAGAGCGGCGAGAGCGCCAGTTGATGTGTTGCGGCTAAACAGCGATACATTAGTGCTGCCAAAATTCGTTACGTACACCGAAGTACCATCGGCAGAAATATTGATACCATTCGGATTTGTTTCTGCTACAATGGTCGCCGGAGAAAGAGCAGTCAGAGCACCGGTAGATGTGTTGCGGCTGTACATTGAAACATTGGTGCTGCCATAATTTGTCACATACACCGAGTTGCCATCAGCGGAAATCGTGATTCCACTTGGATTTGTTCCTGTCGCAATAGTCGCCGGAGAAAGAGCAGTGAGAGCGCCGGTTCCGGTGTTGCGGCTAAACATCGAAATGGTGTTGCTGCCATAATTTGTCACATACACCGAATTGCCGTCAGCGGAAATAGTGGTGCCAGTCGGGTTGGTTCCTCCCGCAATGCTCCCACTCCCAATACCAGTGAGTGAGCCGGGTGGATTTCCATTATCCGTAATAGCTTGACTGGCTGTTTGTGTCAGACTGACTCCGCCAGCTGCAGCAGAAGTGGTTGCATCCTTGGAAGCATATTCCGTCCAGCTTGTTTTATTTGTTGGGTGCGCGGCTGTGTTGGCTGTGGCTCCGCCGGCCCAGGAAGATTGCGAAAAAATGAAAGCCGAAGCTTCAGCGCTGTTGGAACTAAAAAAGTATGGGACTATCAGCGCCAGAATAAGCGCCGCGGCCACTGCGCCCGACAAGCTGAAGGTTATTTTTCTAACTTTTTTTTGATAGCGTTCCAAATTGTTGAAAGAATCAAATCCTTGTTTCTCACTTGCCGAAGAAGCAGGCCTGCCTGCCGACGAGGCAGGAATCTTGTCTATATCTTGACCATTGATCCGTTCATAATTTTTTCTGGTCGATTGAAAAAGCAAGAAAAAATGATCCGCAATGAAAAGGTGAAAACTGTTCCATTTTTCTAATAATGTTTCTTTCAAGTTGGCCAACCTTTTTTCAAATTCAAATTTTTCGATTTTCTCTGCCCTTTCTGTTTTTTTATTTTGCAATATTTGTTTGGTTTCCTGAGACTCTTTTTTAATTTCTATCTGCACTGGTTTTTCTGCGTTTTCAAAATTTTCTGTTTTTGTTTGCGCTGGTTCTGGTTTTGATCCAGTATTAATCGGGTTTAATTCTTGTATTGTTTTTGCATTTTCTTGGGCTCCTTTTTGTTCAAAATGAATTGATGAAGAAATCACTTGTCCATTGCTAAAATCCTTCGCCTGCATTTCTGCATTTTCGAAGCCTATTTCTTCTCTATTTTGCTTTTTTTCATTTTTATTTTCTTCTACTTCTTTCATTTTTAATTTTCTTTATTTCTTTTTGCTTTATTTTCAGAAAATTATTTTTTGTTACCACAGAATGACCTAGCTTTTTTTCCAGTTCCTTTCTGGCATTGCCGGCAATTCGACCGCCAATTTCAGCATCTTTTTTCAATTTTTGCACACCTTCTGAATTTTCATTTCTGTGAATTTCTGTCGTTGATCTTTCGCCAAGCATATTAAAAATAAGTTCAAAATCATCCATATGGTCGCGCAGGTTCTCTCGTTTCAAGCCTTTCAATTTTTTGTATTCATTGGGCGTAACACCAAAAGTTGCTTTGGAAATTTCAGCAGTTAGAATTTCATAGTCCCTTTTTTCTTTTGCTCCTCTTTTTTGCCACTCATCTGTCAACTCCTCGCGAATGACAATTCCCCGCATTCTTTTTTCAATCCAATCATCACCATATCCCTTGAGTTTGTATAGCATTCTGGTTCTCTTGGTTGCTAGTTCAGGACTTTCTATCTCTTGCACTCTTTCATATCCAACTTTTGCCAACCATCTCTTAAATGGTTCGGCTTTGGAAGATGGGATTGATTGGATGATACGAAGAATGCCTTCCGGATTAGCACAGTCTGTTTTGCGCATTTTTCCGTCAGGAGCTTCTAATTTCAACTGTCGACAAATTGTCGATAGTTCAATTCCATCCTCATTTTTAACCCTTATTTTCATCTTGTACCAATAATCTTTAGCGTCGACACTGTCCGTTAGCAATTCAACAACATCAACAACCGAAAACCACCACTCGTTTTGATAAAGTGTTTTTCTGATTTTTCTACCTTTGAATAATGCAATTTTTATATTTTTTGTTTCCTTCATGCTTCAAATAATTTTATACTTTTCGTTTGTATTTTCTTCCAAATTGCGGCACAAAACAGCTAGGCTTTTTCAAACTTAGTTGTTCTGTCTTCTTCGGCTTTATTATAGCATTTTTTGCCTTTTTTGAAAAGCAAAAAAACAGACATTTTATGTCCGCTTTCTGAAACGCCATATTTCACAAAAACAGGCCCTCTAAAAACCACCTATTCCCTATTTATCTAGGGCTTTTGACGTGGAAATAAAAGATTTGATTGAATTTAAAATTTCGTCTTCGTCTAAGCCGGCTTCGGCCAGAATTTCTTCTCTGCTTCCATGCCCCAAAAATTTATCCGGAAGTCCAATATTTCTGACGCAAACTTTTAATTTATTTTTCAAAACAAATTCATTCACGGCGCTGCCAGCTCCGCCCGCAATAACATTGTCTTCCACAGTAATAAAATATTGATGCGAAGCAGCAAGCTCGCTTAATAAATTTTCATCCAGTGGTTTTGCAAAGCGCATATTCACAAGGGTTGCGTCAAGATTTTCCGCGGCTTTTTGGCAAGCATCCATCACCACCCCAAAGGCTAAAATTGCCACATTTTTTCCGGCTCTTGCGACTTTGGCTTTTCCAATTTCAATAAGTTCCAGTTTTCCTTTGTCATAGCCATTTGGCACGCTGCCTCTTGGATATCTGACTGCAGCTGGACCCTTATGCTTATACCCGGCGTTTAGCATAGAATAACATTCGTTTTTGTTGGCAGGCACCATTATTATCAAATTTGGAACAACTCTCATAAACGAAAGATCAAAACTTCCTGCGTGTGTCGCGCCATCAGGTCCGACAATTCCTGCTCTGTCAATTGCAAAAAGAACATCCAGGTTTTGCAAAGCTACATCATGAATAAGTTGGTCATATGCTCGCTGCAAAAATGATGAATAGATTGCGACAACGGGTTTTTCTCCCCTGCAAGCTAATCCGGCCGCAAAAGTCAGGGCGTGTTGTTCTGCAATTCCCACATCGTGATAACGATTTGGAAATTTTTTGCTAAATTTAACAAGGCCTGATCCATCGCACATGGCGGGAGTAATTCCGTGAAGCTTAGTGTCTTTTTCCGCCGTATCGCATATCCAGTCAGAAAAAACGTCTGAATATTTGCTGCTTTTTTTATGGTTTCCGTTATTTTTGCCCGTAACCGGATCAAAAGGATTAACTGCGTGCAAAGAAAACTCATCATTTTCAGCAGGAACATAGCCCTTGCCTTTTTTGGTTATGACGTGCAAAATTCTGGGCCCCTTTATATCTTTTAGGTTAGTCAAAACATCAACAAGCATTTCTACATCATGACCGTCAATCGGACCAAAATATTCAAACCCAAATTCTTCAAAAAGCGTTCCAGGCAGAACCATTCCCTTGGCTTGTTTTTCGGCTGTCCGCACAAGTCTTTTTATTTTAGGAACACTATCGAGGATTTCCCTGCCTTTATCACGCAACCGCACATAGGAAGGCGCGGAAATTAACCGCGTCAAATATTGCCGCATTCCGCCAACGCTCGGAGAAATGGACATTTTGTTATCATTCAAAATAATCAAAACATTCGCCTCAGCATATCCGGCATGATTCAGCGCCTCAAAAGCCATTCCTCCTGTCAGAGCACCATCGCCAATAACAGCCACCACGTGCTGGGAGCTTTTTTTATTTTTATTGGCCACAGCCATACCAACCGCCGCGCTGATTGAGGTGCTGGAGTGACCGACGCTTAGCGCATCGTATTCGCTTTCTTCTCTTTTGGGGAAAGGTGCCAGTCCGCCTTTTTTTCTGATTGTTTGAATCTTGTCTTTGCGTCCCGTCAAAATTTTGTGCGGATAAGCTTGATGTCCAACATCCCAAATTAAAACATCTTTGGGCGTATCAAAAACACGGTGCAATGCGACTGTAAGCTCCACCACGCCCAAACTTGATCCAAAATGGCCTCCGCTCTGGGAAACACTGTCAATCAAAAAATCGCGCACTTCTTTGCAAAGCTCGGGCAATTTTTCGGAAGGCAATCTTCGCACATCCTGAGGAAAATTGATAGAATCTAATAATTTTTTCCGACCGTTTTTCATAATCCTGCAAATTTACAAATGTACAAAAATAGATTACGATTTTGTATTTTTATTTTTCCTAAAAAACCAATGCCTATTTTTATTAGGTATACATAATGCATATTTTATAGCAAAAGTTAGTGCGTGGCCAGTTGTCCACAGGCGCCTTGGACTTCTTCGCCAAGGCTTTTTCTTATCGTGATGCTAATATGCCGATTTTCCAATTCTTTTTTGAAAAACTGAGTTTGATTCTTGGAGGATGGTTTTAAATTTTCAATGCTTGTTTCCGGCGTGGCATTGAAGCGAATCAGATTGACATGCAAAAGTTGCAGCTTGCCAATGGAATAAATATAGTCAGCCAGCTTCTTAGCATCTTCGGCGCTGTCATTGATTTTATCCAGCATGATGTATTCCAAAAAAACTTTGCGCTTAGTGATTTCAAAATATTTTTGCAAAGCTTTTTTGAGTGATTCCAAATTATCTTTTTTATTTATCGGCATATATTGTCCGCGTTTTTCGTCGTCGGCAAAATGCAAGGAAACTGCCAAATTGACTTGTGGAAATTCTTTTGCCATTTTTTCGATGCCCTCAGCGATTCCCGCTGTTGAAACCGAAAGACTGCGCGAACCAAATCCAAACAATTTTTTGTCAGTCAAAATTTTGATGCTTTCCGAAACCTGCTCCCAATTCAGGAAAGGCTCGCCCATACCCATGTATACAACATTCGTCAATTTTAAATTTGAAATTTTAAATTTTAAATTTTTCTGTAGGTATTGGCGCCAGAATAAAACTTGGTCGGCAATTTCTTCCGCGGTTAGATTTCTTTTGAAGCCCATTTTTCCGGTCGCGCAGAAACGGCAACCAACCGGACAGCCAGCTTGGCAAGAAACACAAACCGACCATAGGCCTGGCTTGGGAGAAATCAGGACTGATTCAATAAGTTTTCCGTCACTAAGTTCAAGCAATGATTCCGCTGAATTGCCATCATTAGACGGCAAAACTTTTTTCACTTCGAAAGACAGAACTTTCATTTCTTTTTCCAGCGCTTCCCGCAAATCTTTGGACAAAGTCGTGATTTCAGAAAAAGCAGAAATACCGTCCTGATAAACGGCTTTTTTGATTTGTTCCAGCCGAAACTTCGGTTGATTATTGTCTTTTAGAAATTGTTCGAGTTTTTGTAAATCCATCCAGCAGTAGAAATTTGAATGGCCTTTGGCCAATAAAATTTTCTCGAATTATTTATTATTTACTATCAACATTAGCTCTTTATATTTATCCAGTATGTTCTATATTTTTTTTCAAATTTTCACTGCTGGATCCATAGCATTAACTGTATAACTATTTTTAATTTTAGGCAAAATTAAAGGGCGGTTGAAATTCACGCCCCTTTTTAACGATTCTACGATCACCTTTTTTGTTTAAGAAAAAACTCTTTCAAATATTTCTACTGCTTTTACTACTTTCTTAGGAAATTTGGCTTCAAAACTTTTTCTTTTTTTCCATTTTTCCTCTAGCTTTTCACGATCCTCAGGAGATTCATCCGAGGACCAAAAGCCTTCTTCTTTTTCCGGTAATTCTGCTGAAAGAATCAGAACGTCACTATTGGACAGAAAAACATTTTTGAACTTAATCTTGTATTCGTCGCGGACGGGAGGAGCAACGATAATTGTTACTTTTTTTACCTGAGAAAAAAATTCCTCCTTCCATTTTTTAAAATTCTCGGCAAATTCCGATATAGGAAAAATCCTATAGTCCTTTCCATAAACATAAAAGCTGACATTTAAAAGGTCTCGATGTTTTTGCCAGTCGAGGGTGTGCATTGCCAGATCTATTGCTCTTGAAACATAGGCAAATTTTCCGCCTTTTTCAAGTTCCTCAAAAGTTTTTTTGGCTATTTCCAAATTTGCCTCATTACATCCATAACTGCCAGGATTCAAACCCCTAGCAAATAAAATCTCCTCCACATCCGAGGAAGCAACAATAGCCTTGGCCTTCATAAAAATCACCCCTTTCTCTTTTAAATGTTTTTTATTTTATTTTTAAATTTTGTAAGAACTTTGTTCTATAATACAACTCTAAGCACAAAAAATTAAAAAAGTCAATAGTCAAAAATACTTTTTGAAAGTTATTAGCTTAATATTTTTCCCTTATTTAAGCCAAAATTTTATTATTCGACCGTCACGGACTTAGCTAGGTTCCTGGGTTTATCCACCCCAATTAAATTGCTGTGCATTTAACGGGGCGAGCATCTAAGCCTTTTACTCGACCGTCACGGACTTGGCTAGATTTCTAGGTTTATCGACATCTAAACCTTTAAGAATGCCCACATAATAGGCGAAAAATTGCAGAGGAATAACAGAAAGCAAAGGCGTCAGCATTTCCAAAGTCTTAGGAATATAAATCACATCGTCCGCTATTTTTTTAATTTCCTTGTCGCCAACTGTGGCAATGGCAATAATTTTTCCGCTGCGAGCTTTGATTTCCTGCATACCGGAAATATTTTTTTCGTAGACACTATCCCGCGGAGCAATAAAAACGGTTGGAAAATTTTTATCAATAAGAGCAATTGTTCCGTGTTTCATTTCACCCGACGCAAAACCTTCCGCATGAACATAGGAAATTTCTTTGATTTTCAGCGCACCCTCCAAAGCAATTGGAAAATTATATTTTCTTCCGAGATACAGAAAATCCTGATACTGAACATATTTTTTGGCAATTTTTTTTATATCCTTCGCTTGTTTCAGAATATTCGCAATCAATTTCGGAATTTTATTCATTTCGGTGGCAATTCTTTTGCCGGTCACAAAGGACATGCCTCTTTGCCGTCCCAAAAATATTGTCAGAAGAGCCAGAATGGAAAGCTGCGACGTGAACGCTTTGGTTGACGCTACTCCGATTTCCGGCCCGGCATGATTGTATACTCCAGCCATAGTTTCATTGGCAATCGTGGATCCGACAGTGTTGACTATTCCCAGCGTCAGAGCACCTTTATTTTCTGCTTCGCGAATAGCCGCCAGCGTATCCGCTGTTTCGCCAGATTGAGAAATGGCAATCACCGCCGTATTTTTATTGAGGAGTGGCTTTCGATAACGGAATTCGCTGGCATATTCAACCTCAACCGTAATTCCCGCATATTCTTCCAGCATATATTTGCCAACCAGCCCCGCGTTATACGATGTCCCGCAGCTGACAATTACTATTTTTTCTATATCAGCCAATTTTTCTTTAACATCCCGAAGCCCTCCCAGTTTTACCATGCCTTCTTTTTCAATTATTCTTCCGCGCACCGCATCTAAAATAGAGTCGGGCTGTTCAAAAATTTCTTTCAGCATAAAATGATCAAACCCTTGCTTTTCTGCTTTTTCGACGGACCACTCCACCTTAGTGGCTTCTTTGGCTATGGATTTATTTTTCATGTTCACGATTTCGCAATTTTCCTTTGTGAGGATCGCCACTTCACCGTCTTCCATAAAAATAACTTGGTCAGTATGCCTGATTATGGCTGAAAAATCGGACGCGATAATATACTCGCCATTGCCGATTCCGATAGCTAATGGGCTGCCAAGCCTAGCTACAATTATTTTATCCGGTTCTTTTTTGTTTATTATAGCCAAGCCATAAGTTCCCCGGAGCAGTTTTAATGCCGCCAATACCGAATTTTTAAAATCAAATTTTTTATTAAACTCTTCAATCAGATGAGCGATGACTTCCGTGTCTGTTTCTGAAGAAAATTTGTGCCCTTTTTTGATTAGATCATCTTTAAGCTCTTGATAATTTTCAACAATTCCATTATGCGCCAAAAAGATATTTTTTTGGCAATCGCAGTGAGGATGAGAATTTTTGTCGCAAGGTTTTCCATGTGTCGCCCAGCGCGTATGCGCGATGCCAATCGTGCCAGCGATATCTTTGCCGTTAATTTTTTCTTCCAGCACGGAAACTTTCCCGGTCGCTTTTACGGTGATAATGTCAATTTTTCCATTTTTACTGATTGCTGGTTGCTGATTGCCCGCCTCGACTCGCAAAGACGATTGCTCGTCGACGCGAGGCGGGCTGATTACTGATATACCGGCTGAGTCATAGCCCCTGTACTCAAGGCGTTTCAGACCCTCAATTAAAATTGGAACAGCTTTTTGTTTTCCAATATAACCAATAATTCCACACATGTTGATAAAATTTTCAATGATCAATTTCCAATTTTCAAACAAATCCCAATGTTCAAATGACTAAAAAAATATTTGAAAATTGTATGATTTGAAAATTCAATGAAAATTGTGAATTGTAAATTGAAAATTATTTAGTTAATGATTTTATAATTTCTTCAGCTTCTCTTAAATTGTGTACTTCAAAATCGCAATACTCGTTTTTAGTCATTTCCTGAAAACGACCTTCGGGTCTTTTGATGAAAATTGTGATTATATCGGGAAATTCCTGCTTGACATTCCTAAGCTGTTCTGTACGGTCATCAATGAAAAAAAATTTCTCTCCCGGCAAAAATTTTTTATTCCCAAGTTTTTCCTTGAGAGCTGCGGCTTTTTTCTTGTCGGTAATAATTATATTTGCAATATGCTCCCGTATTTTTGAGTTAGTTATTTTTTTCTCCTGAAAAACCTTGTTTCCGAAAGTCAGCACACACATTTCATCATTTTTATGAGAAGCGGCAAAATCGAAAACGTCTGAAAAAACATAGTGGCTGGTATTTTTTGTGAAAAAATTTTCTAAATCTTTGCGCAAAGATTTTTCATCAAAAAAATTATTTTTCCGCAAGCGCCTAATCTGATCTTCTATGTCGTGAGTCTTTATGGGTTGTTTGTCATTGGGATCATAATATGAATTTTCGTATTCTTCCCTGGAAATTCCATAAGCAGAAAAAACTCCGAAAAGATCTTCTTTGAATTTCTTGGTGTTAAGGATAACATCGTCAAAATCAATAAATATTTTCATGTTTCTAAATCATGCCAAGTATTAATAGAGTAAAATATCCATAGGCAAATCCCAATATAATTCCAACTACAACATCACTTGGATAATGCATTCCATTGCGAATACGAGACCAACTGAGCAATGCGGCCACTATGATTGCAAACAGCCAAAGAAATTTATAGAAAGAAACCAATATTATCAAGCCGCCAACCATACTGGCCAAATGAGAAGAAGGCAGAGAGGAATCATGAAATTTTTTCCCAATTGGCTGTATCAGTTCCGGATGGGCTTTGTAGGGCCTAAGTCTTTCAAAAGAAAAGCGCCGGCCACCCCATTTGAATATTCCCTCGCTAATCAAGAAATGCAAAATAAAAACGATAGAAAGGCCCAGAACCATATAAATTCCATTGATAAGATCAAAAAACATCGCTAAGACAATCACTATAAACCAAAAAAATAACAGCAAATAAACGCTGCTAACAAGATGACTGAAAATATCCAGCGTTTTTGAAGGAGGTTTGCGGAAAAACAGCACAAGTTTTTTTTCAAATTCATCCATATGTCATTCGCTTCGCGAACCCGTACTACAAATACGGGACATCCGAATTAAAAACTACTACATAATTTGTAAAACAATCATGAGCACAATAGCAATAGTCATCGCGACTACCGCTGTCCATCCGAAAAATTTTACCCAAGCCGGATGGCATTCATCACCCATTACTTTTGGATCATTCCCTATTTTCATGATGAGATACATGAGTGGCACGGCAATGACACCATTAAGAAAGGCTGCGTAATAGAGTGCTTTGATCGGGTTTATGCCAATGAAATTGATAAGCGCGCCACAAATGATAGACAGCGCAATAATAAAATAAAAACCCTTGGCTTGCAAAAATTTCATTTCCAATCCCTCTTTCCATTCCAGCACTTCTGTCAGAGCATACGCGCCGCTGCCAGCCAGGATCGGAATTGCTAAAAGTCCCGTGCCTATAATTCCCAATGTGAAAAGCAACGCCGCGTGCTTGCCAGCTAGTGGCGCCAGAGCCAAAGCCGCATCCTGCGCTGAATTGACATTTGTGATGCCGTTGGCGAAAAGCACTTGCGCGGTTGTCAGCACTATGAAGAAAAAAACTATATTCGCCAAAAACATTCCAGTATAAACATCCGTGCGCATATGCGCGATACGGCTATATATTCCCTTTTTGCTTTTGTGATAATTTTTTAGCAATTTATTTTCTTCAACTTCCTCCGACGCTTGCCAAAAAAACAAATAGGGTGTGATTGTCGTTCCAAACACCGCAATAATTGCGAATAAATATTTTTGATCAAAAATAAATTGCGGAATAATAGCATTTTTGAAAATCAAACCCCAGTCCGGATTGATCAAAAATCCCGTGATCACATAGGCAAACACGGAAATGGTCAAAAATTTTAGAGCCCGCACATAAAGATGATACTGCACAAAAATTTCAATAAGCGTTATGCCTATTGCCAGCAAAGCAATGATTATATAGTAATCGAGATTAGTGAACATTCCGATGGCCGCCGCCATGGCGCCAAGATCCGCTCCGATGTTCACAATGTTTGCAACTATAAGCAGGATTACTGCGCCAATTACAATCTTGCGATTATAGTGAGTTTTCAGCACTCCAGCTAGTCCTTTATTGGTGACCACACCGATGCGCGCGCAGACTTCCTGAATTGCAGTCATCATCGGCAAAAGCCAGGCCGCCATCCAGATGATAGACAAACCAAAAGCTGCGCCAACCGATGAATAAGTTCCGATTCCCGATGGATCATCATCGGAAGCGCCGGTTATAAGGCCCGGCCCTAAAGCTTTCACAAAAAGACGCGCTTTATTGATTGGCGTTCCGACAAATTTTTTGGCAATAGCAACTTCCGGCGCCGCAATTCGGAGTGTCCCATCCATAGCTTTCACAGCTTCAACCTCTCCCCAGACAATCAATTTTTTTGCCAAAATCAATGGAATTCCAAGTTCGCGCCTGAATTCCGAAAGCGTAAAAAATTTTGCGCCCGTTTCAATTTGTGTATTTTTTTGAATTTTATTTTCCATATACTTTATCTAAAACAATATTGCTCGACAATTTTCATTAAAACTTTTGCTAATTTTTCACTGTCGTGACGGATAAGCGATCTTTCCTCTAATAGCGCATCAGCCAGGTTATATTCTATTTCTTTCTTGCCGAGCACATTGGTCCTGATTATCTTATACTTTCTTTTTAAATTATTTTTTTTAATTTCAATCAGATGCTCTCCCTTGTTCGCGTATTTTTTGATTAAATCTTGCGATGGTTTTTTTGTATTGAAAACAACAAAATCAATCCTGTCTTTACCGATAAATTTGTTTATTGATTTCAGATATTCATCCAAATCAAACTTTTCAGTCTGTCCTCTTTTATTGACAAGATTACAGTTAAAAACAACCTTGGCTTTCGATCTGGCAACAGCTTCGGAAATTCCTTTAACTAAAAAATTCGGAACGATGCTGCAATAGTAATTTCCGGGACCAATCACAATAAGATCAGCTTCTAAAATTCTTTGCACCGCTTTTTTGCTGGCTTTAGCTCGGGGATTAAGATATATTTTTTTGATTCCGATTTTTTCTATTTCAAAATTATGATTAATTTCATTTTCTCCCTTTATAAGTTTACCATTTTGGAGTTGCAAGAAAAGATTGGTATCGTCATCCGTCACAGGAATAACCTCGCCTTTAACATTTAAAATTTGGGAAGCTTGCTCAACTCCTTTGGAAAAATTGCCGTTTATTTTTTCCAATGCTGAAAGAAAAATATTTCCAAAGTTGTGCCCCTTAAGCCCGCCCTTATCAAAACGATAATTCATGAGCTTGCGCAGCATTTCAGACGAATCACTAAGAGCCACCAAACATTGCCTGACATCCCCCGGCGGCAAAACCCCAAGTTCATCACGCAAAATTCCGGTTGATCCGCCGTCATCCATCATGGAAACAATAGCCGAAATATCCACCGGATATTTTTTGAGGCCACCGAGAAGAGTAAAGCTGCCTGTGCCTCCGCCAATTGTGACAATCTTTTTTCTTGTCATAGCTTTACCCTGTTAAATAAGATTTAAAAAAATATTTTCTTGAAAAATTATAAATAAATTATTTTTCATTTTATATTCCCATATAATCATCTTTGACTGAAATCTTAATTCTAAATTTTTTTAAAATTTAGAATTATTTAACAGGGTGAATAAATTTATCAAGTGCTTCTTCCGCTTTTGTGATATCTTCAGGAAATCCGATTGGTAGCCAATGCGTAGCCCTTATTATTTTTACAGGATATTGTTCTGCCATCTTTGCCAGTGCCTGCGGTAATCCAAATTCAATGTCCCCGGCTTTTTTTGGAACCATTTCGCAATCAAAAAATTTTTCATTTAGAACATATGCGCCGATATTTATAAGCCCGCTTTTGAAACCATGGGGACTTTCAATAATATTAGTGAGATTTCCCTGTTCATCTGTTTCAAAAATTCCAAACCTTTCGGCATTGTCAAAATCTTTTGCCATAATCGCCAATTCTTCTTTAACAAGATTGGCAAGATCTTTTTTATAATATAGATCATCTCCCATGATAACCATGAACTTTCCTTTTACGAAGTCTTTGCATATTTGCACTGCTCCGCCGGTTCCATTTAATTCCTTCTGCACAACATATTTTATTTTTCGACCCTTCCACTCATTTCCGAAATAATTTTTTATCTGATCACCTAGGTGATTGATAACTATTATAACTTCGCTAATTTCTTCCGGTAAAAAATCGATAGTGTATTCTAAAACTGGCTTGCCCTTCACTAGAAGCATGGCCTTGGGAATATCATAAGTTAATGGACGCATGCGCGTGCCTTTTCCGGCTGCGAGTATTACTGCCTGCATAATAAAAATTTAAAATGTAAAAATCAAAAATCAAAATTACAAATAAAAATTGAAAAATATATTAATTTAAAATTATTTTATCATTTTAAATTGTCATTTTTCATTTTGAGATTTAAATTTTACATTATATTACTATATTAATTAATCTTCCTGATACAAATACTATTTTTTTTATCTCGCTATTGCCGATAAAAGATCTTGCCTTCTCGCTTTGGAGCGCCATCTCTTTGGCCTCGTCTTCCGTCACGTCAGGTGCCACAAAAATCCGGTCGCGCAGTTTGCCGTTTATCTGCACCACCATTTCCACTTCTTCGTCAATTAGATACTTTTCATCCACCACTGGCCACTTTTCTTTGAATATTGATTCCTTATTTCCCAATTGCGACCAAATTTCTTCGGCAATATGCGGAGCGAAAGGAGATAAAATAGTAATCAGTAATCGGTAATCAGTAACCGGTAATGCTTTTTCTTTTTCCATTGCATTTGCTAAAATCATCAGCTGAGAGATTGCCGTATTAAACCTAAAGTTTTCAATATCTTCCGTAACTTTTTTGATAGTTTTATGAATTAAGGATTGAATTTTGCTGTCTGCTGTATCCTGTCTACTGACTGCTGCCTGAAGTTTCCACACTTTTTCCAAAAAGCGTCTGATACCGCTTACTCCCGACATACTCCATGCCACACTTTGTGAAAACGGACCCATAAACATTTCATACAGTCTCATTGCGTCAGCACCAAATTCTCCGACAACATCATCTGGATTAACAACATTGCCCCAACGTTTGCTCATTTTTCTTCCATCTTCAGCATTAATAAGTCCGACATGCACCAATTTTTTAAATGGTTCAGTTGTCGAGACCGCACCAATATCATACAAAAATTTATGCCAAAATCTGGCATACAAAAGATGCCTGGTTGCGTGTTCAGCTCCTCCAACATACAAATCGACTGGCATCCAATATTTTTCTTTCTCTTTGTCAACCAGAATATTATCATTTTTCGGATCAATGTAGCGAAGATAATACCAGCAAGAACCTGCCCATTGCGGCATTGTATTTGTTTCTCTTCTGCCTTTCCCGCCGCATTTTGGGCAAGCTGTGTTTACCCATTCGGAAATATTGGCTAGCGGTGATTCTCCCGTGCCTGATGGTTCATAACTTTCAACTTGCGGAAGCACTAACGGCAAATCTTTTTCTGGCACCGGAACTGCGCCGCATTTTTCACAATGCACGATAGGAATCGGCTCACCCCAATATCTCTGCCTTGAAAAAACCCAGTCCCGCATTTTATAGTTTACTTTTTTGCTCCCAATTTTTTCTTTTTCCAGCCACTCCGTCATTTTTTCCCGAGCTTCTTGAGAAGTCAGTCCAGAATAATTTTCCGAATTAATCACGATTCCGTCTTCAACAAAGGCTTTTACCTTTCCGATAAAAATATCCCATAAAATTTTCCAGTTAGAAAAAGTCATGAAATTATCAACTTCGTTTTTTTTGACCCAAACTAAATCATGCATCTTTTTTTCATTTTCATCTATTTCATTTTGTTCTCCATTAATAAGTTCAAAATAAACACCGCGCGCCTTAGCATAACGATTTTCGTCTTTATGCCCGGCAAAATATAAAGAATGAATTTCACTAAGATCTATCTCCCCTTTAAATTTAAAATTTTTATATCCTGTTTCTTCTTCCAATTCCCTTTTTCCGGCTTCTTCAAGTGTTTCTCCTTTTTCAATGCCACCGACAACCATCGAGGTCCAGTGCTCGGCATATTTCCAATCTAGGCAAAGATATTTATCTTCCGACCAATGCTTCAAGATGACATATACCACATCCCTATCCTTTGTATCTTTATCTTCCCGAAAAGCATCCGGATGTGCTTTTTCTGCTTTATGAAAAGAAGCGATTGATTGTTTGATCGGCAAGTTATATTTCTTCGCAAAATCAAAATCTCTTTCATCATGCGCCGGCACGGCCATCACCGCTCCGGTTCCATAAAAACCCAGAACATAATCCGCCACGAACAGCGGAATTTCTTCATTATTAAATGGATTGATAACTTTTATTCCCTGAAGCTCCACGCCTGTTTTTTCCTTTTGCAAATCAGTGCGTTCGAGATTAGTTTTGTTTTGGGCTTGAATCAGATATTTTTCTACGTCCTCGTAATTTTCAATCTTATCTTTTAATTTTTCAATAATTTTATGCTCGGGAGCAGCAACTGCATATGTCATGCCAAACACAGTGTCGATACGGGTTGTATATACTTCAATCTTTTCATCACTATCAGAAACTTTCATTGCAAATTGTGCGCCTTCACTGCGTCCGATCCAGTTTCGCTGCTGTTGTTTTATCAATTCTTCCCAATCTAAATCTGAATTGTCCAAATCATACAAAAGCCTGTCCGCATAATTTGTCATTCGGAGAACCCACTGCCGCATTTTTTTCTGAACGACCTGAGCTCCGCATCTTTCGCAAAGACCGTTTTCCAAATCCTCATTTGCCAGCACTGTTTTGCAGTTTGGGCACCAGTTTACCGGCTCATCTGATTCATATGCCAAGCCCTTTTCAAACATTTTTAAAAATATCCACTGCGTCCATTTGTAATATTCCGGATCAGTTGTACTAAATTCCCTATCCCAGTCATATGTAAAACCAAAAATTTTCAATTGTTCTCTGAATTTATTAATGTGTTCTTTTACAAAAACATTCGGATTTATTTTATTTTTGATGGCATAATTTTCCGCTGGCAGGCCAAAGGCATCCCATCCCATCGGATGCAAAACATTGAAACCTTGCAGCATTTTGAATCGAGAGATAACATCAGTTGCGATGTATCCCTTTGGATGACCCACGTGAATTCCGGAACCTGAAATGTACGGGAACATATCCAAAGCATAAAACTTTGGTTTTTCCGATTTGCCAGAAGTCGTGTAAAGATTAGTTTTGTCCCAAACTTCTTGCCACTTTTGTTCTATTGTTTTATGGTCATATTTATCCATAGCCCTCGTATAAAATATTACTGAAAAATGAAATTTTTGAAAAATATTCCTCGGCTGTATTTTTCTAAAAATTTCACTTTTCAGTAAATTTAAACCCAAATACTTCTAGATTATACTACATTAAAAATATATAATCAAACTACTTTTCCCTTTATTTGAGCCTTATCCCCGCCTCATTCCTCCCCTTAATCAGGGGAAGAAAATTATGAAATTGACCTTCTGAAGGCCAAATAGGTATTTTCTAGAAGGCAGGCGATTGTTAATGGTCCAACTCCCCCTGGAACAGGTGAAATATAGCCGCTTTTTGCTTCTGTTGAGGAAAAATCGACATCACCAACAATCTTGCTGTCAATTTTTGTTATACCGCCATCGATAATAATAGCGCCTTCTTTTAACATTTCACTCTTGATGAGCCCTGGTGAGCCCACAGCGCTTACCACGATGTCCGCCACCCCTATTTTCCCAAGATTTCTTTGGATTTCACTAGAAATAATATATTCAGCTGAAATACTTTTTTGTTCCAAAGCTGAAACCATAACTTTACCGAACTCATCCGAGTTGGCAATGACAATCGCTTTTTTATTTTTAAATTCTTCTCCACTACTTTCAATTAAGTAGAGAATGGCCTGCGGAAAAACCGGAAAAATTTTGCCATTGCCTCCCATGAAATCTGCTATATTTTGCACATGGAATCCGTCTGCATCTTTCTCTGGATCGATTGAAGAAATAATTTTTTCCGTATCAAAACCAGCCGGCAGCGGAAGCTGCACAATGATGCCATGCACACTATCGTTCCTATTTAATTTTTCTATAAGATCTGTTACTTCTTTTTCTGAAACATTTTCGGCTACCCTATGCAGAAAAAAATTCATGCCGATTTCAGCCGCGGCTTTTTCCTTGAGCGCAACATATATTTTTGACGCTTCATTATTGCCGACTAAGATTACCGCCAATCCCGGTTTTTTCGCGCTTTTAAAAATATCGCTTTGGAGGCGACTTAAAATTTCATCAGCAATCGGTTTTCCGTAGAGTAATTTCATAAAATATCGTAAACTTTAAGCTTTTTCATTATACCCTTGAAAAACAAAAAAGAGCAAACGAGCTCTTAAATGACAAATTTCAAATGACTAATGACAAATAAATGTCAAATGTCTAAGCTCAAATAAAAAACTTTGACATTTTGATTTTGGATTTGATTTGTCATTGGATATTTGTCATTTGTCATTTTATTTATATCTCAGCGCGTCCAAAGGATCAATTCGGCTGGCCCGGCGTGCCGGCACAAGACCGGTGAGAAAACCGACAAAGCCTGAAAAAACCAAGATCGAAAGGACAAACCACATAGGGCTGTAAAACAGGCTAATGCTTTGTCCGCCAAAACGAGAAGCAACCAAATTAATTAAGCCATTAAACCCCACACCGCCTAGCCATCCAAGAAAAACACCGGCACATCCCCCCAGAAAACCCATCACGGACGCCTCCATAAAAAACATGGCGGATATCGCCGTATCAGACGCACCAATTGATTTCATGATTCCAATTTCTTCGGTTCTTTCGAGCAGAGTAATGGTCATAGTGTTGAACATACCAATAGCTGAAACAACCAGAGCAATTACTCCGAAAAGCATGAGGATTATTTGCAAAACACTAAAAATTTGATTAGCCTGCGCTACTGTGTCGGAAAGTGAAGAAACGAGCAGGCCATAGCCCAGAATAGTGTCCCTGATTCCCCCCATTTCCTCATTGGAACGCGTCTTGACTTTGAGTTGACCGTATTGATTGATATTCAAACTATCCAGCGCGCTTGAATTCATATAGACAATATTGTCCTGTCCATCAATAACTCCAATAATCGTATATTTAGTTTCACTTTCGACTTTTTTAAATTCTTCTTGCGCCCGGCCAGCAGGAGTTTCCTCGTTTGCAGTATCTTTTTCTATTGGCACGAAAAATGTGAAAGTTATTTCTTTGCCGATTATGTCTTTTGCTTCTTTGTCAAAAACTTGGGCAACTGCGCTGCTCACAACTATTCCCGTAGGGTTTTCATCCGTTATAAGCGCCCCTTCGGTGGCTTTATAGCCGCCTAATTTTAAAAATGAAGGCTTGGATCCTATAGTGACAAGATCGGCTGAAAAATTTTCCAAATGCCCTTGCGTCGTAATTTGAAAAGCGGGACTGACTTCTTCAACGCCAGCCAATCCTTCTATAGTTTTAATCATTTCTTTATTGAGTGTCACCGCTCCCGATTTTGCCTCGGAAACATCCAATGTTAGTAATGAATCAGCTGTCGTAATTCTTTCCAACAAAGTTTTTTGCAAACCATAGCCCAGCGACACCAGAAATAAAATTGCGGCTATACCGATGCTCATACCCAAAATAGTCGTCAGCGTCCGGGACGTTCTGGCTTTAAACATTCTGGTTGAAAGCTTAAATAAATCAATGAATTTCATATTTTATCTTATTTCGAGTACTTTATGAGCATAATAAGTTCAACTTCGCTAACCACTTTTTCCGCACTGCCCTTGTATAATCCAATGCCGCCAAGCGTTATGGGGGCGTCCAGCCTTTGTTCCAAGCCGAATTTGTCAATTTTATTTTCCATACGCAGTTTTATAAAAGACTTGAATCTTAGAATCATATCCTCGTTTAATTTCAGGTCATAGGTTTTGATAAGATAATCAGAAAAGGGCACAAGATTTGCTTCCACACCGTCAGATAAAGCATTTGCCTGCGTAAGAATTTCTTCAACTCGCTTAGTAAAGGAAATGGCTCGAGTTTTGTTCCAACCAGCGCCACCCTTCTCCATATCCAGATCAAGCTTTTCTATAAGTTCTTTTGTGCTTAGGTTTTTAAATAAAAGCTCTTTAAGCAAGTTTTCTGCCGCTTCTATTTGTTCCTCTTTTAGATTAGAAAGGACATGCGAAATTATTTGTTTGGCCTTAAACGGAATAAGCAGAACTCCGATCTGTTGCAAAGTCAGATTTTTGAATGTACGCATCAAAAGTTTGAGTTCGCTGGAAATTTCTTCCGGTTTCAATTCTATTTCTTTTTTGATGGCATCTTTCGGCCGCTTGTCCAGATTAACTTCTTCACGTATTTTCTTTCCATCTTTCATATAGATAATGCGATCAGCATATATCAAATGCTCGGGATTATGCGTAACCATAATCAGCGTTTTCTTGTCTACGTCATTTATTTCTTTAAAAATATCCAAAACGTTTTGGGCTGAATCGCTGTCTAAATTTCCCACTGGTTCGTCCGCCAAAATTATGTCCGGATTATTTATCAGCGAACGCGCAACAGATACTCGCTGTTTTTGTCCTCCGGAAAGCTGGGCCGGAAATTTATCCGCCTGTTCCGCAATACCGAAACGCCTCAGAAGATCCATGGCCTTTTCTCTTCTTTCTTTCAAATTTTCACCGCGGAAAACCTTGGGCAAACAAACATTGTCAAGAACTGTTAGTGTTTCGATCAAATAGAAAGCCTGGAATACCATGCCAATGCTGTTTTGGTGAAATTCCACCATTTCCCTTTTTTTCATCTGAACAAGATTTTTTCCATTAACAACAACCTCGCCATAAGTCGGCGGCTGCAAACCGGAAATGCCATAAAGCAGGGTCGATTTTCCACAACCAGAAGGTCCATAAATGATTATGTATTCTTCGGGATAAATTTCGACGTCAACACCATCCAAAGAACGAACTTCATTGGACTTTCCTTTATTATATATGACTCTTAATTGGTCAACTTTTATGCAGGGTTCTTTCATTTTTTGTTTTTTCTGCCAATCTTGATTAGCAGATTGATTTTTTTTATTTTATGTATATTCTAGACGCAATATCCCACTTTATAGTTAATTCTGGTAAAATTATAGCACATTTTAGGAAAGCAACCAAGAAAATCCGGAATTTTTTATGAGCTATTATTTAGCATTCAGAGCAAAAGAAAAACCGCAGCATATGCTGCGGTTTTTCTTTTGAAAAAGTTTGCTTTCTACTGATAAAATAGGGTTTTTTTAAGCATATTTTCATATTCTTTCATTTTCTTCGTGTTAACGCTATAGCGGCGGAAAGTTCCTTCGCTTTTTTCAATAAGTAAGCCTAATTTTTTGAGCTTAGAAATATGATGAGATGTAAGATTTTGCGGCAATTTAAGGCTAGTATGCAACTGCGTAACATTCATAACTGCTCCCTTAAGCTCAAGCAGTATTCGGAGTCTATTTTTATCAGAAACTGATTTCAAAAATTTATTTACTTTAATAAAATCTTTGGCTTGAATCTTATTTTTTTTGCTTTGCTTCGGTTGTTTTTTCATAAAAGTATTTTTTGTTTCTGCTGAAAAATTCAGAAAAAACAAAAATTATTATTATTTTAATTATTACACCTAATATTAATACACATTTCAGGATTTTTTCTTTCTTAAATCATTCTTAGAATCTTTTCTGAGAGCTTTCAATAGCTTCAGGTAAAAATTCAAATTATGTTTAGAGGCCAAGCGCAAAAACAATGGATCTTTTGTTCGGAATAAATGATTCAGATAGGCTTTTGTGTGTGTTTTGCAAACAGAGCAATCACAGTTAGCATCAACCGGCGTAAAATCATTTTTGTATCTTTCATTGCCGATGTTGATTGTCGTGTAGAAATCCCCCTCTAATCCCCCTTTTGAAAAGGGGGAAGATTTTTTTTCTCCCTTTTTTAAAGGGAGAACTAAAGAGGGATTTTTCTTCCAAATAAACAATTTTCCGTGCCGGCCTTCACGAGTCGGAATGACACAGTCGAACATATCCCAACCTAAATCTGCGCATTTTACTATATCTTCGGGCGTTCCAATTCCCAGTGCAAATCTTAAAGAATCTTTGGGAATATTATCCGCGACTACGCGCAAAACTTCTTCCAAAAAATTGCCCTGATTGTCAATATGCCGCGCGCCAAATCCATAGCCATCAAAACCTATTTTGACCAATTCCTTTGTGCAATATTCTCTAAGATCCGGATAATTTCCTCCTTGCACCACTCCAAAAATAAGCGGCCTGTTCTTTCCTGACAGTTTTCTTTTTTTTATTTGCCTTTCATATTCTTCCTTGCAAATCTTGGCCCAAACAATTGTCCGCTCCACAGCTTTCTTTATTTTTTCTTTATTGTAATCATTTGGCGGCGGATCGTCCAGACAAACCATCATATCCACCCCCAGATCAAACTGGATTTGAATGGCCTTTTTTGGCGTCAGTTCATGCTTGCTTCCATCCAAGGGCGATTTAAAAACGACTTTTTCATCTGTTATTTTCCCCATTTTCGGGTTTTTATGAATCAAAGAAAAAACCTGATAGCCTCCGCTGTCTGACAAGAGCGGCCTGCCCCAATTCATAAAACTGTGAATACCGCCTGCTTTTTTTATAGTCTCCATTCCTGGCTGAAGATAGAGGTGATAGGTATTAACAACCATCGGCCCCATATCAATTTCCTCCAAATCACTTTTCGACATTGATTTGACAAAACCCCTGGTGGCATCAGGCATAAAAAACGGAGTATCAATAACTCCGCTTTTAGTTTGTATTTTGCCTATTCTTTTGCCTCTTTTTTCGGAAGTTAATTTGAACATTGGTCCATTATAGCAAACCTACATGTGTTGTAAACAAAAAATTAATCATTTTTATTCTTCCACTTTACTTTTATAGTGTCCTACGCTTGGATCTTCGGGTAGCTGAGTATCTTTCTTTTTTTCCTCGATACGCACGTCTTTCTCAATAAACATATCTTTGGCGGTAAATATTGCTTCTTTTACAATTATCATAGTTCTTCCAATATCGGTTGCTTGGGGTGTGATTGCAACCTGAAAGACAACTTCTCTCATAGGATTTAAAAAGCCATCTTTCTTTGGATTCAAAGCTCCGGTTCCGGCAACTATATCGCCCGCCTCCCAGGTTACTTTATTTGTCCTGTCGTTATATATAATCTTTTCATTTGCGGGAAAGGTTTGACCGGTCCATTTAACGCCCGTTGGAAGCAAGCCTTCGACTTTTGCATTGGTCAAATCGCTGGAAATACTATCTATTCTCCAGTGAACGGCAAATGTGGTTTCTTTTCCAACCTTCATTGGAATCGGACCGTAATTTTTGATATTAGAATCCGCAAAGAAAGCATTTGTATAAAAATATACCTTGGATGCCAATTTTAATTCTAACTTGTCACTACCAATTGTTTTTTTATCGCCATCCGTCACTGGTATATCCGGACTGTCTATCTTGACCAAAGAAGACACAGTGAGATTTTTATCATCTTTGTCCTCTATCGGAATCCACGTTTTCACCGGAATAGAAAAGGCAATTTTTCCTTCTCCTTTAGGATTAATATTTGCCAGTTCAGGAATATCGGCAGCTGTCCAAGTTATTATATTGTTTTTTTCATCATAATAAAAGGTTTTTTCCGATCTAATATTGGTAAAATCAATAATTCTGCTTTTAATTTCAGCGGTAACAACAGCATCCCTGACGCCTACCGAATTGTTATTTTTATAAACAATTTCATATTTTAAGATATCTCCAGCATTAACAATTTTTTTGATTGCTTCTCCATTCAAGGATTTTACGGACTGCCTGATTGACAGAGTCGGCAAGACAATTTTTGTAACTGCTTCCTGCTGACTAAAGACAACGAATTTTCCGTCATCACCTGAACGGCCCAGAGAAAAAACGGTCCTTTTTTCCGTTCCATTGTTTCCATAAAATTGACCCTTGATGGTTATTTGTCCGCCTTCATTTTTGCCCAAACTTCCAATTTCCCATATTGATTCTTGTTCTGAAGGCAAGGGCCATGGCAAGGCGCTGTTTAAACGGAAATCTTCAGGAAATTCAGCCTTGATTTGCAGACCGCCCATGCCTGAAGAATCAATACTTTCATAATTAATGACATATGACATCTCATACCCTTCAACTGCTTGTTCGGGAGCTGAAATGTTTAAGGTAACCGGCGCCGCAGTAATTTTAACACTGATTTGGCTTTCCCTGGAAAGCTGTTCTTTTCCGTTTGATGGAACGAAATTTATAGAAGCGTAAAGATAAACCGGAAAGTTTTCGGGGGCATAAAAAGATCCTCTTACTTCCACTGTTCCTTCTTTTTTAGACTCCACATTTCCAATATAAATTTTTCCTGAAATAGCATTCAGAGCTTTAAAATTCAAGTTATCTTCCGCTGGTTTGAAATTTTCAGAATGATTCAATTTAATTTCCGCATCTTTCAGAGTAACGCGATTATTGTTTTTATAATGAATAATATATTTATTGATTTTAGCACTATCGGCTTCTGCCGGACCCTCAATATAAATCTCGACTCGATCCTGATTAAAGGCGTCTTTCTGCCACCAACGAAAAGCCAAGAATCCGGCCACTATTAAAATAATCCCTCCCAAAATTGATGCGATAATTAGGGCTAATTTTTTTTTATCGGAAGTTATACTCTTCTTGGGTTTATTCCAAACCTGTTCTTTGTCAAAAGGGCTGGCAACAGATTGACTGGCAGCCGCATCTGGATCATAGTCACTTTTTTCATGTGTACGAGAAGTGACATCTTTGGAACTTGAATTGTATAAGCCTTCGTTTAGATCTTGAAGAGACATATCCTTTTTGTGTATATTTTAGTTTTATATTTGTTTTTATAATACCATAAAAAGCCATTTTTTCAAATACTTGTCCCCGAGGTCGCAACAAATTACATATTCCATCTCAAAAATTCCTCCACTACCAAGCTTGTGCTGTCGCAATCATTTTCTGAAGCTTGGATCTTGGAAAGTGTGCTCATTTTATTATGCAAAAACAATCTTATCATTTTTATAGCGTTCACATGGATGGGAATTGCCGCTTCCTGATTTTTTTCAAAGCAATCAGGGCATAAAACACCGCCGTGCTGGGCACTAAACGTGGGGGCATTTCCGGAAATGGAATTTCCGCATTTCACACATGATTTGACTTCAAGCGTATAGCCCAGTTCGTGGAGCAATTTGACCGTAAAACCAAGTCTGAGCAAAAGATATTTTTCTTTATTTTCATTGGCCACGCAAGAATCCGCCGCCGTGAGATAATCTCTAAGCAAATGAAAAACTTTTTGGTCGGGGCTTTCAAAATCAACCATCTTGTCAAACAGGTTCAGAGAGGAAAAAACTTCCAAAACCGCCTGGCAATCGCTTTTGAGAAATGTGAAATTGTTTTCAATAATAGACCCCGTAATTTTTCCCAATCCTCTGGTTCTTTCAATCGTAATGTCAGCCAGAATTATGTTTTCTAGTGTTGCTGCTAGTTTGGCATGCGGCTTTCTCACTCCTTTGGCCAGCGATCTTACTTTCCCATTTTCAAGAGTATAGATCGTCAAGATGCGATCCGTTTCGCCTACATTCCGTTTCTTCAAAATTATGCCGGTATATTTGTATTCCATGTATTAATTATACTGGTTTTTTCGACAGAAAGCACTATCACAAATAATAAAAAATGGGCTGCCATTGTTGGCTAAACCCATTTTCATTTTTTCGTGTTGTTTCGATAATAACCGCCTATCCTAATCACGCAAAAAATAAAAGAAATTGCATAAATTGCTAATAAAATAACCGAGGATAGCACGCCCCAAATACAAACGACAACATTCTTTTTGCCAGTCCACACTGACTGCAAATCATGCGTCAGATACCCCCCCTCTTCTTTCAGATCATTCCTTACATTTTCTATATATTTTTTAAACAGCATATTTCCTCCTTTTGTCTTGCTGCTAGTCTTTTTTTATTTGCAGTTTTACCCTGTTAAATTGTTCCGCACCGGCTTCGCCGGATTTAACTGGGTAAATTTTTTCTCCGTCAACGCTAACTTCTTTTTCTAAGTCCATATTATCCATACTGCCCGATTTTAGCTCATTGGCCAAAACTTCTTTAGCGATTAGTTCTCCAAATTTATTAAAAACCTGAGACATCCCAGAGTAGCAGACAATAATCCGATTGTCAACCTCGTACCCCGCCTCTTTGCGCATCTCCTGAATGAAACGCACGATTTCCCGCGCCTGTCCCTCAAGTTTCAAGTCCTCAGTGATTTCGGTATTTAATGTAATATTTTCAGCAAGATCTTCATTAACTTCAACACTTTTAACATTTATTTCGTCTTTGATTATTTCCAGAAGATCCATACTTGATACATTATACTTGATACTTAATACTGAAAGTGGTTGCCTGACTTTTATGCCAGCTTTAGCTCTAAGCTGCAAAGCTTCCGTAATAACTGCTCTGGTTTTTTCCATTTCTTCATTCAATTTTTCATCAATCAGACTTTCATCTGCCACCGGAAATTCGGCCAGATGCACCGACTCTTCATTGGTCAGATTTTTATATATTTCCTCTGAAATAAATGGGCAAAACGGCGCCATCAATTTGGAAAGAGTGATCAAGACATGGTGCAAAGTTTCATAAGCGGCTTTTTTGTCGGAGTCGTCCTCGCTCTTCCAAAATCTTTTTCTGGATCTTCGGATATACCAGTTAGAAAGATTGTCGATGAATTTCTCAATCGCATAGGCAGAATTATACATGTCATAATTCTCCAGTTTTTCATCCACACTTTTAATCAGAATATTTAATTCTGAAATAATCCATTTATCTAATAAGTTCGTAGTTTTTGGTTCATAGCTCGCAGGCGCTTCAAACTTATCAATATTTGCATACATCACGAAAAAATAATATGAATTCCAAAGCATGCGGAAAACTCTGTTCATAATATCTTTCAGGCTTTTAACATCGAATTTTTTGACCATGCCAGGTTGATTAACTGTATACATGAAATAACGCAGCATGTCAGCTGAATATTCGCCCATGACTTGCATTGGATCAACCATGTTGCCTTTTGATTTGCTCATTTTTTTGCCTTTAGCATCAACAATTAGTCCCAAGCAAACAACATTCTTAAAAGCCCGCCCTTCCGGAACTTTCCCGGCTTTGAAGAGCAAGTTTGCAATAGCATGCAGCGTGTAGAACCATCCGCGCGTTTGATCAATGGCCTCGGAAATAAAGTCAGCAGGAAAATACTTTCCGCTTTCCACTTTTTGTTTATCTTCTTTTGTTGCGCCATTTGGATAGTGGTATTGCGCCAACGGCATAGAACCGCTATCAAACCAAACATCCAAAACTTCCGGCGTTCTCGTCATTTCTTTTCCGCAGGAACATTTTATTTTCACATCATCAATAAAAGGCTTATGCAAATCGTCTAATTTTTGTCCCGACAGATCTTCCAATTCTTTTTGTGATTCGATAACTTTTGTTTCTCCACATTCACATTGCCAAAGTGGAAGCGGTGTTCCCCAATAACGTTCTCGGGAAATTGCCCAGTCTTTCACACCCCTGAGCCATTCTCCAAAGCGTCCTTCTTTAATATATTCCGGAATCCAATTTATATTTTCGTTATTTTTTACCAAATCTTCAGAAAATTCGCTCATACGAATAAACCAAGAAGGTTTTGCATAGTAGATGAGCGGCGTGTCGCAGCGCCAGCAAAAAGGATATTCGTGTTCGTATATTTCTTCATTAAACCATAGTTTTCTTTCTTTTAAATCCTCTACAATCAATTCATCCGCTTCAAATTTCCCGGCGCCATTTTTTTTCTTGACTGGAATACCTTCTCCTGGAATATTGAATCCGCCAATTATTTTACCTTCTTCATCAACTGTTAAAAGCGTCGGCAAATTATTTTCTTTCCCAACATTAGCATCGTCTTCGCCAAAGGCTGGAGCAATATGCACTATTCCTGTTCCATCAGTTGTTGTCACGAAATCTCCTGGAATAATATAATGGGCTTTTTTATTTTCTTTATTTTCAACAGCATATAATGGTTCGTATTCGAGACTTATTAGTTCTTTGGCTTCAATATCTCTAATAAAATCATGACCTATATTTTCAAATGCTTTATCTATTAGATCTTTAGCTAAAATATAAAATTCATTTCCACTTTTTACCATTCCATACAAAACATTCGGACTAATAGCCAAAGACACGTTCCCTGGCAATGTCCAGGGGGTTGTTGTCCAGGCTAAAAAGTAGGTATCATCATCAATTCCCTTTTCTGCATTTGGCTTAGCTTTGAATTTTATGTAGACAGAATTATCTTTGACTGTCTGATAGCCTTGCGCCACTTCATGTGAAGAAAGCGCGGTACCACAACGATAACAATATGGAATAACTTTATGGCCCTTGTATACTAAACTTTCTCCTTTGTCATTTTTGGCTTTGAAAATTTGCGCAATAACCCACCAAACTGATTCGATATATTTATTTTCGTATGTTATATAGGGATTTTTCATATCCACCCAATAGCCCATGCGGCGCGTGAGTTTTTCCCAAAGATCCTTATATTCCCAGACTGATTCTTTGCATTTTTTGTTAAATTCAATTATGCTCTGTCTTTTGTCTCCGGGAACAATATTTTCAATATCTTGCTTATTTTTAAGTCCCAGAGCTTTTTCTACTTGCAGTTCTACTGGCAAACCATGCGTATCCCAGCCGGCTTTTCTTTCTACCCGAAAACCTTTCATGGTTTTATATCTCGGCATCGCATCCTTAAAAGCCCTCGCTAAAACATGGTGAAGCCCAGGAACCCCATTGGCTGTCGGCGGACCTTCATAGAAAACAAAGGATTTATCGGCTGAATTTTTTTCTACCGATTTTTCAAAAATTTTATTTTCTTCCCAAAATTTTAGAATTTCTTCTTCCATTTTCGGAAATGATTGTTTTGGATCAACTTTTTTAAACGCCATATATTTTCAAAATTTATAAAATAAAATCCCTACGCAAAAAATGCATAAGGACGTTTCGCAACGTGGTACCACCTTAGTTCAGCTTCTTAGCTTATCAGCTTCTTAGCTTTTTAGAAAAAAAATTTCCCAAGAAGCTAAAAAGCTAATGCCTAAAAAGCTCTCTTTAACAGCTGTTACGGGCTTGCCCGATGAGGTCTATTTACCCTGAGCTTGTCGAAGGGCTTTCTTCTCATGGCTTGTTACTTAACATGTTACGTAACAAGTTACGTAACAAATTATGTTACCGAGGAGTGATGCTCCTCATGGCCTTTGTATAGCTAATATAAACTAAAAATAATAAAAAATCAAACTATGCCCATTTCTACCGGAAAGCGGTTTTGCAATTAGTATAAAGCTCCCAGCCCTTTTTTATATCTTCAGAAACTCCGTTAATAAAATCGATTTTTCCCAAATCATCAATCGGTTGCCATTTCCACTCGGAAAATTCTTTCGGATTTATTTTCGGCTCATTTCCATTCAAATAACCATTAAAAAAACAGATAAACTTCAGGCCGGGGATTTTTTTCTGCGGCAGATCAGGCGTATCTATTTCATATGTTCCAAAAACAAAAGACTTGGAAATCAAAACTCCCAGTTCGTCTTCCATTTGCCGTTTAATCGCCTCCTCAAAATTTTCGCCCTCATAGACTTGTCCGCCGCCACATTCCCATTTGCTGGGATAAAGATCTCGATTGTCAGTTCTTTTGGCAATCAAAACCTCGATATCTTTTTCGGTTTCCCGAAAACAAATTCCTGCCACATGAACTTCAATTAAATATCTTTTTTCTTCGCGAGACATGTTTTTTTACACTATAAAATTAAACTTCACTTATGCCTACTTATACGCTTAGAAGCTTTTGTATATTTCTAAAGTTTCTTTAGCCGCCTTGTCCCAATCGAACTTTTGCGCTTGTGCTAAGCCCTTGCTCTTATACTGTCCGCGCAAATTAGAATCTTCCGCAAAAAGCATCATAGCATCAGCAATTTCTTCAATATTCTTAGGATCGACAAAATGAGCGCTGTCCCCCGCCAGTTCAGGGAGTGACGCCACGCGGGAAATTATCGCCGGCGTTTCTGTCGCAAACGCTTCCAAGACTGTCATGCCAAATCCCTCATACAGCGAAGGCATGACAAAAAATTCTGCTTTGCGGAACAATGGTACCAATTCGTCGCCGATAATATATCCTGTAAACACAATGTCTTTTGTCAGTCCCAGGTCTTTTATTATTTGTTGATATCTTTGCGCCATCCACCCGCGTTTTCCGGCCAAAACCAATTGATAGTCAAATCTGCCGGAATTTTTCTGTTTCTGCTTTTGCTTGAACAAAGCAAACGCTTTGAGAAGACGCGCTATATTTTTTGAGGGCTCAATTGTGCCTAAAAATAAAATATACTTCTTGCTAATATCGTATTTTCCTAAAACTTTTCCACTATCCGTTTGCGACTGTTCAAAAAATCTTTTATCCAATCCGCTGTATATCACTGAAATTTTTTCATCCCCGACGTTGAGAAATTTTTTGACATCGTTTTTCAGCGATTCGGATACGGCAATAATCTTGTCGGCTTTATTGGCCATAAGTTTGGCAATTGCTTTGTTGCGAGTTCTTTTTATGGTTGGCAGACACTGCGGAATGCTGAACATCGCCATATCATGGAATGTCACAACTGTTTTTCCCCTGTAAGTTGCCGGAATTCTATCGCAGGCCGACATAGTATGCAGCACATCCAGATTTTCTTTTTGCAAGGTGGCCATGCCCAAAATTTCACTATAAGCTCCCGGTAAATATTTTTTGTAATCGGAAAAAGGATAGAATTTTATTTTCACATTCGGCCGCGTGAATTTTTTGATGTCTTTTTCGCGCACGCGAAAATCAAAGAATATGACATATTCATTTTCCGTGTCGTTTTTCAGAAGGTGTCGGATCAGCTGATATGTATAATGTCCGACGCCAATGGCCTCGCCTTTTTCTGGATTTAATATGGATCTAGCATCAATTCCTATTCTCATATATTTGAGCCAAAATATGGCTTTTATGAACTTAATTTTACATTTTTTCTGGAGCGGAAACGCCTATTAAATTCAGTGTTTCTGCTAACGTTATTCTAACAGCATTTATGAGCAAAAGTCTAGCCTTTGTGAGCTCTGGATTTGCCTCGTCAATCACACGGCATTCATCATAAAAAGAATGGAATTTGTCAGCCAATCTGATGGCATAATGCGGCAATTTGTGAACCTCATAACTTTCAGAAATTTCTTCAATCAGTTCCGGAAATTTATTCAGTTCTTTTATCAGACTCAGCTCCTTTTCATGCGTTAGCAATGACAAGTCAGCATTTTCATCTTCTTGCTTATTGTTTCTTGTTTCTTGTGTCTTGTTTAAAATACTACAAATCCTGGCGTGTGCGTATTGCACGTAGAAAACCGGATTTTTTTGCGAACGTTCCTTGGCCAAGCCTAAATCAAAATTCATATGCGTGTTCGGCGAATACATCAGAAAGAAAAATCTGGCTGCGTCTGTTCCGACCTCTTCGATCAGATCGTCGACATATACCACATTGCCGGCGCGTTTGCTCATGCGCATTTCTTTTCCGTCTTTCACCAGACGCACCAGTTGGCAGACAATAAATTCGATTTTGCCGGCAAAACCCAGTGCTTTGGCCGCCGATTCAAATCTTTTCAGATAGCCAAAGTGATCCGCCCCTAAATTCATGATGATTTTTGCAAAACCTCTTTCAATTTTATGCAAAATATAGCCGCAATCTACAGCAAAATATGTTTTTGTTCCGTCCGATT
>JAKLIO010000061.1 GCA_022709565.1 Patescibacteria group bacterium | reverse complement strand
CATCAGTTTGATTGTTGGAACTATAGTTGTGTCGGCTATATTTCTGCTTTCATTTAAATATGGAACAAAAGATATAACATTGAGTGATAAAATTATTCTTACCTTGGCGTTATTGGCCATTATAATTTGGTGGCAGCTGGATAATCCTTTGATCGCAGTACTGATGATTTCTGCAATTGATGGAATAGGATATATTCCCACTATTAGAAAGTCTTTTAAGGATCCCTGGAGCGAAACACTCTCTTCTTGGGTCGTGATATTGATCGTTGATTTACTGGCTTTATTTGCAAATGCTGAATATAATTTTTTAACAGTTTCTTATCTTGCAATTCTTTTTGTGGCAAATATGGCAGTTGTCCTCGTTTGTTTTTTTAGAAGGCGGGTTGTTGAAAAGGAATAACAATAAAAATAGAAGCTTCTATAGAGGCCTCTACGGAAAATTTTAAATTTTAAGTTTTAAATTTTACCCCAGTTAAATAGTGCGGAGTACCGCAATTTAACGGG
>JAKLIO010000060.1 GCA_022709565.1 Patescibacteria group bacterium | reverse complement strand
AAAATTCCTGGAAGTTCCTTATTACCAGGAATACAAAAAAAATAACAAATAGTTTTTTTAGCACTTAACCATAAAAAGGTCGTAAAACAATAAGAAGCCTGACCAGCTTCTTTTTTTGTTTTTAATTTATCCAGAGGCTGGCAAGTGAGAAGTTGAGAATATTCTTTATGCTTTTCATGCTACACTCCGCCTAGCCAAAGCTGCCAAAGAAGCAGTTCTTTAGGACTTGAATTTTTCGATATAACGCAAAAAACCCCGATTTAGCGGGGTTTTTTGCTGCGCGCTATTGACTTTTTGCCTAAAATATGCTAACATTTTAGGTTGTATCTTGACAATTTAATAGGTTTCCGATTACCTGAAAATTCGGAGTGAGCCGCGGCTCCGTCTCGCACAGGACGTAAAATGAACTGCGAAAAGTGTTGATCAGATGACAGCACTTAAAAAAAGGAGGTTCCGATATGGACCAGCGAACGATGATTCAATTGGTAGCTAAGGCAATCTTGACACT
>JAKLIO010000006.1 GCA_022709565.1 Patescibacteria group bacterium | reverse complement strand
CACTTCCAAGAAAGTTGACAAGAAACTGACAAGAGGGTAAAATATCCGTAGGAACATTGAAAATAGTAATTCGCCTACTCGTCTACGAGGGATAATCACAACCGGGAAACATCAATACATCCGGTTGCGCATCCTCGCAGACGAGCATGCGGGAAAAATCGACTGGATAATTTTCCAGCCTCCAAAACCCCTGTGGCATTTGCCACACTAGAAGAAGTATAAGAAATGCTGTGGAAAATAAAAAACTTGCCCCGTGATTTTGCGAAGCAAAATTTTACGGGGTGTCACGGGAAATAAAATTTGTCATAAATTTTGTGAAAAAAAATAATAATTCATAAATAAAACCTATGAAACAAATAACATTTCAGCTAAAAAAAGGGCAGCATTTGAAAGGGGAAATTGAAAAAATTGCCATAGAAAATGACATTAAGGCCGGTGTTTTATTGGCAGCTGTCGGCGGACTTGAAAATGCCGTGCTCCGAATGGCTGGATCAACACCCGAAAAACATGTTGCGAAAAGATGGGATGAACCGCTCGATATTATATCTGCAACAGGCACGATATCAAAAGAAGGTTGCCATATCCATGTTTCTCTGGCAAACGAAAAAGGGGAAATGATAGGAGGACATCTCAAGGGTGGTTGCGTGGTAAGATCAACAGTTGAACTTGTCATTGGAATTTTTGAAGATGTTTCATACAGGAGAGTTCTAAATGAAGAAACTGGTTATTTGGAACTAAAAGTTGAATAATAAGTTTAGTTTTTTGGTTCAATATTGCCATATCTATTTATTTCCAATATAATGGAAAAACATGGGTTTATTCTAAGGTAAGACATTTTAGCGGATTATTATATGATGAGCGTTCAGAAAAAATTAAGACTGAAAATTGCCGGAATTGTTGTTTTGGCTGTTTTGGCCGGGTTGGTTTCCTATCCGCAGATCCTCAAGCCTGTTCCGCCTGTCTATGATTTTTTTAATAGGCTACAGATCAAGCTCGGTTTGGATTTACAGGGCGGGATTGATTTGGAATATAAAGCAGATGTTTCCAAAATTGATTCTGCAAAAATAGGCGATGCAATGCAAAGCACACAGGACGTGATTGAGCGCCGCGTCAATGCTTTTGGCGTGGGCGAACCATTGGTGCAGACAGCCAAAAGCGGAGATGAATATAGAGTCATTGTTCAACTTCCCGGCATTAAAGATATTGAAGAAGCCAAAAAACGCATTGGTGAAGCACCCAGCCTTGAATTTAAGGAGCAGGGAGTTGACCCAGGAATTCAGCAAATGCTTGATTCGCAAAATCAGCAATCATTAGCTAAAGCCAAAGAAATCCTAGCTGAAGTCAAAAAAGGCGGCAATTTTGAACAACTGGCTAAAGATAACAGCCGAGATGCTGGCTCGAAAGATAAAGGCGGCGATTTGGATTTTTTCAAAAAAGGAATTATGGTGCCGGAATTTGATAAAGTTCTTTTTGAAGGCAACTTAAAACCGGGAGAAATATATCCTGATTTGGTTGAAACGCAATATGGCTGGCATATCATAAAATTTATTGAAGCGCGCGGCGAGGGTGATGAAAGGGAAGTGCATGCATCACATATATTATTTGGCAAGGCTACCATTGATCAATATCCGGAGCTTGGATACAAATCAACCGGGCTCACGGGCAAAAATTTGCAGAATGTTCAGGTTGTTTTTCAACAGCAGGGAATCGGCGAACCGCAAATATCACTCAAATTTGATGAAGAAGGCACAAAATTATTTGCCGAACTGACCAAAAAAAATGTCGGCAAACCACTGGCTATTTTCTTGGATAATCAGCTCAAGACCGCGCCGACAATTCAGACGGAAATTACCAATGGCGAAGCCGTAATCACGGGTGATTTTACTGTAGACGAAGCCAAACAATTGCAACGCACAATCAATGAGGGCGCTTTGCCTGTTCCTCTCTCTATTGTTTCTCAATCGAGCGTGGAGGCGACATTAGGCATGGAATCTCTTAAAAAAAGTTTGGTGGCTGGTGTTGTTGGACTGGTTGCTGTAGTTATTTTTATGTTGTTTTTCTATAGATTTTTAGGATTAGTAGCATCACTATCCCTGCTTATTTACACCGCGATTATGATTGCCATATTTAAGTTTACCGGCATAACGCTGACACTTTCCGGCATTGCCGGTTTTGTGCTGTCGATCGGCATGGCCGTCGATGCTAATATCCTTATTTTTGAACGCACCAAAGAAGAAATAAGAAACGGCAGGACTATCACAAATGCTTTGGACGAGGGTTTTAAAAGAGCTTGGACATCAATCCGTGACGGAAACATCTCATCGCTTTTGACAGCCGGAATTCTCTATTTGATGGGGACAGGATTTGTGAAGGGCTTTGCGGCTTCTCTGTTTATCGGAGTTTTAGTTTCCATGTTTACAGCGGTTGTGATCACGCGCACATTGCTTAAATTCATTATCAGCGACTGGATTCATGGGAGAGTGTGGATGGTGGGAGTGAGAAAATCAGACGTGCCGTCAGAATAATTTCTAATTTTTAAAATTAATTTATTGAAAATTGTTTAGAAATTGAAAATTGATAATTGAAAATTTTATTTTATGTTCAACATTATCGGCAAAGCTAAATACGCCTATACTTTCTCAATAATCTTAACGATTCTTTGTGTTTTAAGTTTGTCTATTTGGGGGCTGAAATATGATATCGATTTCACCGGCGGAACACTTATGGAAGTTAAATTTGCGGGAACGATGCCGGCCAATGACGAAATAGTTGCCACACTTAAAGATTTAAATTTGAGCAGTTTGACGATTCAGGCATCGGGCGACAATTCTGCGCTTATTCGCTATGCGTCTGAGGATGATAAAACTAATGATGCGGTTTGGAATGTTTTGAAAGAAAAATATCAAGATGCGAGCCAATTGCGTGTCAATTTCATCAATTCGACAGTTTCCAAAGAACTTAAATCAAATTCGCTTCGAGCAATCTTATTGGCCATTGCTATGATTATGGCCTATATCGCCTGGGCTTTCCGCAAGGTTTCCAGACCTGTTGAATCATGGAAATATGGTCTGGGGGCTGTGGTTGCGTTGGCGCACGACGTCCTAATCACGGCCGGAGTTTTTTCTGTGCTCGGTCATTTTTTCGGCATTGAAGTCGGCATTCCATTTATTGCGGCTTTGCTGACAATTCTTGGATTTTCCGTGCATGATACAATTGTGGTCTACGACCGAACGCGGGAAAATTTACTTAGAAGTTCCAATAAAGTAGAGTTTCCGGATATAGTCAACAAAAGTCTTAATGAAACATTGGTGCGCTCGATCAACACATCCCTGACGGTTATCATAACTCTCTTGGCCATTTATATTTTCGGCGGCGCATCCATCAAATATTTCGCGCTAGCGCTTTTGGTCGGCATAACATTTGGAACGTATTCATCAATTTTTATAGCCTCAGGCCTTCTGGTTACCAGTTATAAATTATCCTTAAAAGAACGCTCATAAAAATTTTCAATGATCAATTCTCAATTTTCATTGAATTTACAATGACGCAATGATCAATTTCTGATTTGAAAATTTTGGAATTGAAAATTGATTGTAAATTGAAAACTGTAAATTGTAAATTATTAATAAAATTTATTTACAAAACTTTATGTTTGATTTAAAAAATATATTTAAGAAGAAAGACAAAAAGAACGCTAATCCGATGGATCCGGAAAATATGAGTTTTATGCAGCGGATAGCGATGAAGAAACTGAAAAAAATGAGTCCGGAAGAAAGGGAAAAACTGATGAAAAAAGTCATGACGCCAGAAAATATCAGCAAGAATAGGGAAGATATTTTGAAAACGCTGGATCAAATGCAAAAGTCGGGACAAATGAACTCACATCAAGTCTTTGAAGCCAAAAAAAGACTGGGACTGCTATAAGAATCAAATAAGGCTAAAAATGGAGGATTTTCCTCCGTTTTTTGTTTATCGGTAAGTATTGCAAAAAAGGCTTTATATTGATATTATTAGAATATGCCCTGTAGTGAAAATTCAAAATTAACAAATTGTTTGAAAACAGGGTTATTCTATCTGCTATTCGCTAATAAGGAATAATGGTTTTTGTTAAATATAAGGTATATAATATTTTGAGCTAAGATCATTTGAATTTCTACTACAGGGTATGGATAAAAACATCGAAAAACAAATTGATGAAATTTTAACGCGCAGTATCTCGCAAGTTCTTCCTACAAAAGAAGAGTTCAAAAATCTTCTTTTGAGTGGGAAAAAGCTTAAGATATATATAGGTGCTGATGCAACAGGTCCGCAACTCCACATTGGTCATGCGACGAACTTTATGCTTTTGGAAAAATTACGCCAAATGGGACATGACGTAACTGTTTTGTTTGGTGATTTTACTGCGATGATTGGCGATCCAACTGATAAAAATGCTGCTCGTATTCGTCTCACAAAAAAACAAGTAGCAGAAAATATTTTATCATGGAGAGAACAAGTTTCTCATGTTCTTAGTTTCGATGATTCTGCAAATCCTGCCAAAATTGTTAAAAATTCCGAGTGGCTTTCAAAACTTGATTTTTCTGACTTGATTGATTTGGCTTCAAATTTTACAGTGCAACAAATGATGGAAAGAGATATGTTTGAAAAGAGGATAAAGGAAGCAAAGCCAGTATATGTGCATGAATTTTTCTATCCGCTTATGCAAGGATATGACAGTGTTCATTTGGATGTGAATGTTGAAATTGGTGGAACAGATCAAACATTCAATATGTTGGTAGGGAGAACTTTGCAGAAAAAATACAATGATAAAGAAAAATTTGTAATATCAACAACGCTGCTTATCAATCCTGTTACTGGCAAAAAACTCATGAGTAAAAGCGAGGGTGGTTTTGTGGCTTTGAATGATTCTCCAAATGAAATGTTTGGAAAAATTATGGCATTACCGGACGAAACAATTATTCAAGTATTTATTGATTGCACCTATGTTTCAATGGAAGATATTAAAAAACTGGAAAAAGAAATGGAAGATGGCGACTTGAATCCACGGGATGCGAAACTCAGGCTGGCGGGGGAAATCGTGGAAATATATCACGGCGAAGACAAAGCTAGAGATGCCAGGGATTATTTCATCAAAACATTTTCACAGAAAGAAATTCCAGAAAATGTTGCCGAGTTTAAGATTGACGGTGAATCTAAAAAATTGGCAGAAATTTTAGTTGAGTCTGGCAATGCGAAAAGCCTGAGTGATGCACGCCGAAAAATTGAACAAGGCGGTGTTTCTATTGATGAGGAAAAATTAACCGATGCGCAAGCGATAATTACTAAAGAAAAAAATGGAAAAGTTTTGAAGATAGGAAAATTAGGTTTTATAAAGATAGCTTTCTAAATAAATATTATGATTGATAAAATAAATTCCATAAAAAACGGAGCCTTAAATTCCATCGAAAAAGCTGGAAGTTTGGATGATCTCGAAAATCTGAAGATAAAATATTTGGGAAGAAAAAGTGAATTTACGAATATTCTTAAGAGTCTCAAGGATTTGCCGGAAGAGCAAAGAAGAACTGTCGGACAACAGTCTAATGCTACTAAAAAAGCAATTGAAGACGTTTTTATGCAGAAAGAGCAAGAGCTTAAAGCGAAGAGTTTTGATTTTGCGGCGGAAAAAATCGATGTGACGATGCCAGCCAAAAAAATGCGCAGAGGACATCTTCATATGCTCACGCAAGTTAGAAATGAAATTGAAGATATTTTTACATCAATGGGATTTGAAACAGTGGAAGGTCCGGAAATCGAAACTGAATTTTACAATTTCGATGCTTTGAATATGCCAAAGGATCATCCAGCTCGTGATATGCAGGACACTTTTTGGCTAAAAACTGAAAAAGGCAAGGAAAGGCTGGCTCTCAGAACGCAAACCTCAGCAGCGCAGGTGAAATATATGGAAAAGCATGAACCGCCACTGCGTATCATTGTGCCTGGAAAATGTTTCCGGCGTGAAGCCACCGACAGCACCCATGAACATACTTTCTATCAATTTGAAGCGTTAATGGTGGGGGAAGATATTAATGTTGGAAATCTAAAATATATTGCGCAGGAATTTTTTTCCAAATTTTTCAAAAAAGACATTAAAGTTAGGCTCAGACCCAGCTATTTTCCCTTCACAGAACCAAGTTTTGAATTCGACATCAGTTGTACAGTTTGTGGCGGCAAGGGTTGCAGTGCTTGCAGAAATGCCGGCTGGTTGGAAATTGGGGGAGCAGGCATGGTTAATCAGAATGTTTTTATTGCAGCCGGATATAAAAGAAATGCTTATCAAGGCTTAGCCTGGGGGTTTGGACTGGAAAGGTTGGCTATGATGAAATATAAAGTAACCGAAATTCGCTTGTTTCATGGAAGCGACCTCCGATTTATTAAACAATTCTAAAAAGTATGAAATATTCTTACAATTGGCTCAAAGAAATATCCGGAACTAAGAGAGATTTTCAAAAAGTAGTTGAGGATTTAACTATGAAATCTTTTGAGGTGGAAAATTTGGAAAAAATCGGAGGAAATTTGGATGGTGTTGTGGTAGGTAAAATTTTGGAAATTAAAAAACACCCTAATGCTGATAAGCTTAGAATTGCCAAGGTTGATGTCGGAAAAGAAATGGAAGTTGTCTGTGGTGCACCGAATATTGAAGTCGGACAAAAAGTTGCAGTAGCACTTTTAGGCACAAAACTGCCGAATGGAATGGTAATGAAAGAAGTTGAAATCAGAGGCATCAAGTCTTGCGGCATGATTTGCGCTGAAGATGAGCTGGGAATTGGCAATAATCATAGCGGAATTTTAGTTTTAGATCCAAAAAGCAAAATTGGATCACCTTTGACCAAAGAATTGAGTCTCGAAGATTATACTTTTGAAATAAAAGTTTTGCCGGACAGAGCACACGATGCACAAAGTTATGTTGGTGTGGCCAGAGAGATTGTAGCTTTGGAAAATAGACAGCTAGACTATGATTTTGACGGACTCATACTTCCAAGCAAAAAAACCAAGAATATCTCCATAGAAATAAAAGCCAAGGAATTGTGTCCTAGATATATTGGAGCGGTGATGGAAAATATTGAAATAAAAGAATCGCCAATTTGGATGAAAAATAGGCTACTCTCTTCCGGAATAAGACCAATAAACAATATTGTTGACGCGACTAATTATGTGATGTTGGAGCTAGGACAGCCTCTGCATGCTTTTGATGCGCAGGAAATCAGCGGTAAAAAAATAATTATCAGAAAAGCTAAAAAGGGAGAAAAAATAACACTGTTGGATGAAAGCATAAAAGAACTTGCCGAAGATGATTTAATTATTGCCGATGAGAATAAAGCGTTGGCTATTGCTGGAATCATGGGAGGTCAACATTCGGGGATAAACGAAAAAACCAAAACAATTGTTCTGGAAAGCGCTAATTTTAAAGCAATTTCAATCAGAAAAACAAGGACAAATCTAAATATAAAAACAGATGCTTCAGACAGGTTTGAAAAAGATATCGACCCAAATTTAGCCGAAAAGGCGATGGTGAGGTTAATTGAGATTATCGAACATATTGCCGGCGGAAAATTGGACGGGATTGTTGATATATATCCAAAAAAGAAAAAACCATGGACAATTAAACTTGATCTCGAAAGTGTGGATAAATTGCTTGGAGAAAAGGTGCCTCATGGCGAAAGTAAAAAAATTTTAATGCTGCTTGGTTTTCAGGTAAAAATGCTTGGTAGGCAAATGCTCGTGACAATCCCAACTTTTAGAATTGATGTAAAAACCCAAGAGGATTTAATTGAAGAAATAGGCAGGATATACGGCTATGAAAAAATAAAACCAATAGCGCCACTTGTTCCAATAAATCCTGCACCTGTTAATGAAAAATTATCTTTCGTCAGAGGTTTAAAAAATAGCATGATTACGCAGGGTTTTTCAGAGGTGTGCAACTATTCTTTTTATTCTGAGCATGATGCTGATTCTGCCAAAATTAGATCAATAAAACATTTGAAATTGGAAAATCCAATGAACCCTGATCAGGCGCTGATGAGAATCAGCCTGATTCCGAATCTCCTGAAAAACATCCGCGAAAATCTGAAAAATTTCAAAGAATTTAATATTTTTGAAATAGGCAATGTTTATCACCCTAGCCAAGCGGTTTTGCCGGAAGAAAAAACCATGTTGACTGGAGCGGTTGTTTTGGAGAAGAAAAGTTCCGAGGAAGAAAATCAGGACAAGAGACACGCATCTATTTTCTTTGAAGCTAAATCGCAGGCAGACGGGATTCTGGGGCAATTGGGGGTTTTAGATCATTATTATGACGATTTTAAAGTTGACTTTGCAGAAACTTCAGCGGCTCTTTGGCATGAAAGCCGAAGCGCGGAGATAAAGATCGAAGGAACAGGTGAAACAGTAGGTTTTATAGGTGAAATCAACCCGCTTGTTTTGGAAAGATTTGGTTTGCGTACCAGAGTCGCGATGTTTGAATTTGATCTGCAAAAGATGCAAGCAATTTCGCAGCAAGAACGCGAGTATGCTCCTGTCAATAAATATCCATTGGTTGTGAGAGATGTTTCATTAGTGGCAGGGAAGGATGTGCGCGTAGACAACATTCTGAGAACGATTCAAAAAGCAGGTGGCAATTTGGTTTTGGATGTTGATCTTTTTGATGCGATTGATTTTGCCGACAACACTTCTAGTTTTGCTTTTCATATTATTTTTTCAGCGGAAGACAGAACACTAACTGGAAAGGAAATTGATGACGCTATGAATTCCATAATGAGCAGTCTGGAAAAAGATTTGGATATAAAAGTGCGGAAATAAAATATTTTTTCAATATAGAATCGGGAAACTGTAAAGTTCTCCCGATTTTTTTGTGTGGAAATTGTTTAGTTAGAGACGGGTTGACCCCGCACTAACTTTTCACTTAATTAAAATTACAAAAAAATTATTATTAAAACACTTCAAATAATTTTATAAAGACTTATTTATTAAAAAAATGATTTGGCGCTTTGCGCCAGTGAAAAGTTAGTGCGGGGTTGACAAAATTTTCAGATGTGGTAATATAATTTGAACCCTAAAAAATAATCAATTATATAAAAGATCAAATATATGGAAAAACAGCTTATAAAAGCCAAAAATAGTCTAAAATTCGAAGACTTGTTTTTTTCTAATTCTCTGAAACAGCTTGTTTCCGGGCTGCCAGAACGATCCCAGGAAATCATCTTCTGCCGCTTCGGAGTTGTTGGTTCTAAAGCCATGACTTTGGAAGAAATTGGACGAAAATATCACATCACGCGCGAACGCGTCCGGCAAGTTATCCGCGAAGTGCTGAAAAAAGTTCAGGAGAAAAAAGACAATCCGATTTTTGTACAAATTGAGGAAAAAATTGCCTTGGCACTCAGCGCAAATAGTGGTATAATGGAGGAGAAACAACTTCTCAATGTTTTGGGAAAAGACAATGAAAGCGAAAAGGCGGCTATTCGTTTTTTTCTGCAATGTATTAATAATATTATTTGCCAAGAAATAGCCGGCGAATTGAAATTTTCCTATGCGCTCAAGGATTTTGATCTTGAGCACTGGAGAAAAATCAAAAATCATACTGTTAATGTTCTGAATGAACACAAAAGGCCGCTCCATTTGGATGAGTTGTTCCAAAAAATTTCCAACCTGATTAGTTCTGAATTTCCTAAAGAATCTTTCGCTTTTTATCTGCAAGTGTCTGAAGAAATGAAGCAAAACACTTTTGGAAAATGGGGAGTTGCCAAATGGAAGGAAATTTCTCCGAAAGGAACCAGAGAAAAGGCCTATTTGGTGCTCAAAGAAGCGGATAAACCCCTACATTTCAGGGAAATTGCCAGCAAGATAGATCAGTATAAGTTAAACAAGAAAAAGACACATTCGCAGACAGTGCACAATGAACTTATCAAAGATGACAATTTCGTTTTGGTTGGCAGGGGCATTTACGCTTTGTCTGAATGGGGCTACAAGAAAGGGACAGTCAAAGATGTTATCGAAGAAATTTTGAAAAACAGCTCCAAGCCGCTCAGCAGGGACGAAATTCTTTCGAAAGTTTTGGAAATCAGAAATGTCAAAAAATCCACGATAATTATCAATCTCAATAATTACTTTTCCAAACAAAAAGACGGAACGTACTCTATCAAGAAATAAATTCTAGAAATAAATCAGCTTTCAATTGAATAGTTTCATTCAAAAATAAAAAATTTATTCTGCTGGAAGTCTCCAAAAATTTGGAATTCCAGCATAGCCAGAAAGCATGGATATCATTTCAAGCTCACTGCAACAAATAGCAACTTCATTCGGACAAACCGGACAAGTTTTAAGTTATACGTGGTTTATTATATTGCCGCCGGTTTTTTATTTTCTTTTTAAAATTCTCTGGATGAAGCATATCCAAGAGAAATTCTGGGCTTCGGCTGATTGGGTGCTTCTTGAAATCATTCCTCCAAAAAATATAGAAAAAAGTCCTAAACCGATGGAAGCTCTTTTTATCGGTTTTTGTGGCGCGGAAAAATCATTCAATCCAATCGAACTTTTTATTGATGGAGCTTTTACGGACTATATGAGTTTGGAGATTGTTGGTGATTCCGGCACTGTCCATTTCTATATAAGAACGATGAAAAAATATCGCCATCTGGTGGAGGCTCATCTTTATGCTCAATATCCGGATGTGGAAATTGTGGAAGTGCCTGATTATGTCAATGATGTGCCAAGGGTTATTCCCAACAGCCAATGGGACATCTGGAGTTCAGATCTGGGTTTTTCAAAAGACAATGCATATCCAATCAGGACCTATCAAAAATTTGAGGAATCAGTTACCGGAAAAATGATTGATCCTTTAGCAGGACTGATTGAAGCTATGGGCAAGCTTGGCCCGAATCAAAAACTATGGTTGCAATGGATAATCCAACCAACCAAAACGAGCTGGGCAGAAAAGGAAGGGAAAAAACTGGCTGAAAAGCTTAAGGGACGAACAAAGGAGAATGAAAACTTGCTCAAAATGATATTAAGTGATCTTATTGATGTTTTCAGCAATCTTTTCAAAGCCCTAAGCGAGCCGATTGATTTTTCTCAAGAAGCAAAAAAAGAGGAACAGCCGTTGGAATTCAGATTGTCTCCAGGAGAAAGAGACGTTCTGAAAGCTGTCGAAGAAAATTTAGGAAAACCGCAATTTTATGTGCGGCCGCGCTACGCCTATGTTGGTCGCCGTGAAAATTATGACAAGGGTGTGGGTATTAATGCTTTTTTTGGAGCCATACGCCAATTTTCCGATGAAAACTTAAATGCTTTAAAACCCAATACGACAAAAACTACCGCCTACCATATTTTTATAGAATCGCGCTTGCGCTATCTGCAAAGAAAACAACTAAGAAGATACAGAGACAGAAGCATGGACGGAGAAGGTGGACTGCTTGTCATGAGCAGTGAAGAATTGGCAACAGTTTTCCATTTGCCAGATATGAATGTTTTGGCGCCATCCCTTACTCGTGTTGAAACCAAACGTGGCGGAGCGCCGTCAAATTTGCCGATTGAATAAAAATTAACTACAACGATAGTTATGGATAAAGAAATAAATTTTTTTGCTAAAACAAATTTTCGCAATCAAGAGTGCGTTTTTGGCATAAAGACAGATGACCGCAGACGCCATATGTACATTATCGGAAAGACCGGTATGGGCAAGACGAACCTTTTGGAAAATATGGTTGTACAGGATATCCGCAATGGCAAAGGCGTTTGTTATATCGATCCGCACGGAGACACAGCAGAAAAGCTCATAAAAGCCATTCCTCCAAACCGCATCAATGATGTCATATATCTCAATCCTGCCGATCAGGGCTTTCCTTTGGCGTTTAATGTCATGGAGGCGGTTGATCCGGATTATAGGCATTTAGTGGCTTCAGGACTCATTGGGGTTTTCAAAAAGATTTGGGCGGATTCCTGGGGACCACGTTTGGAATATATACTGCGCAACGCAATTTTAGCGCTATTGGAATATCCAGGCAGCACGCTTCTCGGGGTAACCAGAATTTTGGTTGATAAAAAATATCGTGAGAAAGTTATTGATAAAGTGACAGATCCGGTTGTTAAACAATTCTGGGTTGATGAATTCAGCAAATGGAATGACAGAGTTTTGCAGGAAGTCATTTCTCCGATTCAAAATAAAGTTGGGCAATTTTTGTCCAGCTCACTGATCAGAAATATTGTCGGTCAGACGCAATCTTCTTTTGATATTCGTGAAATTATGGATTCGCAAAAAATCCTTATTTTAAATTTGTCCAAAGGGCGCATCGGAGAAGACAATAGTGCCTTGCTGGGAGCAATGATGATAACAAAAATACAACTGGCAGCCATGGGACGCGTTGACATTCCAGAAGAAGAACGCAAGGATTTTTATATGTATGTTGATGAGTTTCAAAATTTTGCGACTGAATCATTCGCTAATATTCTTTCTGAAGCCAGAAAATATCACCTGGATCTTGTTTTAGCCAACCAATATATAACCCAGATTGATGAAAAAGTCCGCGACGCGATTTTCGGGAACGCCGGAACGATAATTTCTTTCCGAGTCGGAGCGACTGATGCTGAATTTTTGGAAAAAGAATTTGAGCCAATTTTTATGCAAAATGATATCGTAAATCTTCCCAAATATCAGATTTATCTGAAGTTAATGATTAACGGGATTGCCGGCGATGCTTTTTCGGCGACAACTTTGCCGCCGGTATATATTGAAGATACAAAAGAGAATGAAGAAAAAGTCATTGCTGTTTCGCGCGAACGTTATGCTTCCAGCAAGGCAGAGGTAGAAGAAAAAATTTCCAAATGGGCCGGCATTATGCCTGCCAATGGTTTTAAGACAATAAATGGAACTCAATATCCATCGCAAGAGCACGACAAAATAACTGCAAATTTTTCTCCGCAGCCTGAATCTAAAGCCCAGATCCAGTCTCAGGCAAAAACAATTGCAAGACCATTTATTCAGGAAAAAACAGCAGCTGCAATGCCTCAGTCTCAAAAAATCGAAGATGCCAACGCTGCTTTTGCGCCGAAACCCATGTTTGAAGCGATATGCGATATGTGCGGCACCGAAATCCAAGTTCCATTCAAGCCGGATGGCAAACGCCCGACATTTTGCAAAGAATGCCTCAAAGATTATCAGCGGATGACAGCCAAAGAAAAACTTGCGCAGGAACGGAAAATACAAAGAGAACAGGAAGAAAAACAACCAGTGCTAGTTCAACCTGATAGAATTGTGAAACAAAAGCCAAGATTAGAAAGTCATTCAAAGCAACACGAGCAAAGTCCTTCAGAAAGAATTTTTGAACCAAAATCCTATTCTCCAACAGAGAAGCCGCTTTCTTTGTCTCAAATGCAGCACATTGCGCCGAAAAAATTCAAACCGCAGAGAAACAGGCCAAGTGTTAATTTGGATGAGCTGCGCAGTTTAATAAAAAGTACGCAAAGCTCCAATAATCCTGTTCCAGAGAGTGATGATGACTACGATTTTGACAAAAGAGAAACTGGCAGGTAAATTAAACTATTTCAATAAAGCCTGCCAGCAATGGCAGGTTTTTATTTACAGAATATTTTATATATATTATCATTAGTTATAAAGATTTAATCCCAGTGCCAAATTCCGAAAAAGCTAATCTTTAAAGAAAGATTTTTGTACGGAACCGCCTGCGGCTTGAAAAAGCGGTTAATAATAGTTAAGTAGATAGAATTGGCACGGGATGCTCATTTTTGTAGCTGTTCGTGCCTCACAGACAAAAATGGCAAAACGAGTTATTGTGGGCATGTCAGCCGGGGTAGATTCCTCAATGGCGGCGGCTATTTTGAAAGAACAAGGCTATGATGTCGTGGGCGTTTTTCTGCATTTTTGGAAAGAACCGGGGCAGAATCAGGCTTTGGAAAATAAATGCTGTTCGCTCGAATCGCAGCAGGATGCCAGAAAAGTAGCACAAATTTTAGGAATTCCTTTTTATGTCGTAAAAGTGGCGAAGGAATTTAAGAAAGAAGTGGTGGATAATTTTCTCAAAGAAACAAAGGCGGGACGAACACCCAATCCTTGCGTTGTCTGCAATAAAAAAATAAAGTTCAATTTTCTTTTCAAAAAAATGCTGGAAATCAAGGCAGATTATGTGGCCACCGGACATTATGCCAAAATAGATAAAATAGGCGGTAAATATCATTTGTATCCAGCCTGTGACAGCGAAAAAGATCAAACGTATTTTCTCTATAATTTGTCGCAAAAACAGTTGGGCAAGATCCTTTTTCCTATTGGAAATTATAAAAAAGCGGAAGTGAGAAAAATGGCTGAGAAGAAAAAATTGCCGGTTTTTAATAAAAAAGAGTCTCAGAATCTTTGTTTTACTTGGGAAAAATCTCCCAGTGAATTTATCAAGCGAAATATTAATTTATCATCCGGAGATATAATAACGACAGAAGGCCCGCCTCGCGTCGACGCGCAAGGCGTCTTGCGAGTCGAGGCGGGGAAAAAAATTGGCATCCATGAAGGGCTGGAACTTTATACGATCGGACAAAGAAAAGGGGTTAATATTGGCGGAACGGGACCATATTATGTGGTTGGTCGTGATTTTAAGAAAAATCAGCTTATCGTGACCAATGATGAAAATGACAAGGACATATGCAAGAAAAAAATGTTGGTTGAAATAACAAATTGGACTACTGGCAAGCCGAAATTTCCTTTGGAAATAAAAGTTAAAATCCGCTACCGCCATCCCCAAGTACGTTGTATATTAAAAAAGGAACAGGTGACAAATGGCAAGGAAAAAGGTATTATTGAAGTAGAGTTTCCAGAACCGCAAAAGGCGGTGACTCCCGGGCAATCAGCCGTGTTTTACGGAGATAGCGGAGAAGTTTTAGGGGGAGGAATAATAAACTAGCTAAATAGCTTTTAACTGTTAGCTTTTAGGAAAATACAAAAATTCCTTTAAAGCTAAGAAGCTAAAAAGCTAAAGCCTAAAAAGCTGAAACTTATGCAAGATCAAGACCCACAAATAAAAGCCGAAAAAAAGAAAATGCAGTTGGAAATGTTGCTCAAAGATTCTGATGTGAAAAAAAATATGCGCAGCAAAATTGAGGTTCAAACAACGCTCCGCGATCTTAAGCATAAAGAAAGCCTGATCCATATGGAGATTCTTTCAAAAGAAAGTTTGTTGAAAAGACTTGAAGCGGAGGCTGTCGTTTTGCAGAATGAACTGATAAGAATTAAACACAAAATGAATTCTTTAGGGCAACAATAATTTTTTAATTCATAAAAAATATGAGTGATTTAATTGAAAAAACCGTAAGTAATTACATGGCGAATAAAAAAATCCAAGATGACGAGCAGGATATTAAATTGCCAGGAGACACTATGTCAGTAGCCAGAGAAGTAGATGATCGTTTGGATAGTTTTAAAGATTATTTTAATAGATTAAAGTCAAGAATAGAGAAAGAAAGATTGCTTTTAGAAGAAGTGAAAAAAGCAACAGAAAAAACAATTGATAACATAATAGGAAAATAGGGAAGTGCTTATGACTGCGCAGGAACTTCGTCAAAAATATTTGAAATTTTTCGAATCCAAAGGGCATACTATTATCCCTTCGGCTTCTTTGATTCCGGAAAACGACCCATCGGTGCTTTTTACGACAGCAGGAATGCATCCTCTGGTGCCGTATCTTATGGGAGAACAGCACCCTGGCGGCAAAAGGGTTGTAAACGTACAAAAATGCATTAGAACAGGGGATATAGACGATGTTGGAGATAATAGACACTGCACTTTCTTTGAAATGATTGGAAATTGGAGTTTTGGAGACTATTTCAAGAAGGAAGCTATAGAATGGAGTTTTGAATTTTTAACCGATAAAAAAAATGGCTTGGGACTTGATCCTAAGCGTTTATATGTAACCGTATTCAAGGGAGCTGAAGGAATCCCACGCGATGAAGAATCAATTGCGATTTGGAAAAATATTTTTGAAAAAGCAGGAACAAAAGTTGATGTTTCCGGTGAAGACGAGATTATAAAAAACAATATTAAAATTATTCCGCTTGGAGCTGGAGATAATTTTTGGATTGCTGGTGCAACGGGACCTTGTGGGGTTAATTCGGAGATGTTTTATGACACAAGACCAGAGGAAGGAAAAATAAATGGAAAATTTTCTGATTTAGTTGATTCCGGACGCATTATTGAAATATGGAATGATGTTTTCATGGAATTTAACAAGAAGGAAGATGGAACAATTGAGAAATTAAAGAAACACAATGTTGACACAGGCATGGGCATAGAAAGGACTTTGGCGGTTCTGAATGGCAAAGAAAATGTTTTTGAAACCGAATTGTTTAAACCTATTTTTGATAAAATTGAGAAGCTTTCTTCTAAAAGCTATAAGCAAGAAGCTAAAAGCTTCCGGGTTATTGCTGACCACATCAAAGCAGCAACTTTTATAATTTCCGATGGTGTAAGTCCTTTGAATGTCGGGGCTGGTTATGTTTTGCGCAGGTTAATCCGCCGAGCCATCCGTTATGGCAAGCAATTGGGAATTCCTGACCGCAATGCTTCGCAAAGCGATGCAGGCGGGGAGAAAAATTTTACTGCTGAAATTGCAAAAGTTGTGGTGGAAATATACAAAGATTATTATCCTGAATTGGAACAAAATAAAAATAGGATTTTTGAAGAATTAGAAAAAGAAGAAAATAAATTTAAAAAAACATTAATTAGTGCAGAAAAAATTAAAAATAAAGAACTGCAAAAAATATACGATATAATTTTTAGGGCAACCGCAAAAGAACATGGCCTTTCTGAAAAAGAAATTGATGAAATAAAAAATAAAGCTATTAGCACGGAGGCCGTTCCGCTTTCGGCTTCAATTGCTTTTGATTTAGAAACTGCACATGGCTATCCCAGTGAATTATTTTTTGAAGATTTATTATTAAAAACTAAAAATGAAAAATTAGTTAAGGAAAGTAAGGAATTGCTAAAAGATAAAATAGAAAAACACCAAGAACTTTCTCGCACGGCTTCAGCCGGAATGTTCAAGGGCGGGCTGGCAGATACAAGTGAAAAAACGGTGCAATATCATACGGTCGCGCATTTGATGTTGGCGGCTCTCCGGCATGTGCTCGGAAATCATGTGATGCAGAAAGGATCAAACATCACAGCCGAACGCCTGCGTTTTGATTTTTCCCATCCGGACAAAATGACAGATGGACAGAAAGCCGAAGTTGAGAAAATTGTCAATATGGCAATCGAAGCGCATCTGGATGTGGTACGCGAAGAAATGACGCTAGACGATGCCAGAAAAACAAATGCTATGGGAGTTTTCGACGCAAAATATGGGGACAAGGTTTCTGTCTTTTCCATAGTCAATGATGATGCAATAATAATAAGCCGGGAAATATGCGGCGGTCCGCATGTCAAAAATACCGGCGAACTGGGGCATTTTAAGATTCAAAAGGAAGAATCATCCAGCGCGGGAGTCAGGAGAATAAAGGCAATTTTGGGATAGCTTTTAGGCATTAGCTGTTTAGCTTATTAGAAATATAAAATAGCAAAAAACACCGCTTTGAATTGGTGTTTTTTGTTATTCTGTTGGTGAATTTTCATTTATTGGTTCTTGTTCTGTTTCTGGATTTGGCGGGATGTTAGGTTCCGGTTCCGGAATGGTTTCTGGAATTTCAGCAGGAGCAGGAGGTGCCGACTTATTTTCTTTCGGCGCGTTATTTGAATCTTCAGTTTTATTCAGGCTTGCGTTTTGTTCATCTTCTATTTTTTTCTCCATTGAAGCAATGATAGAATCTACCAGATCATCTTCGGAAAGATTTTCTTTGCCGGGAGTTCCGAAATCAAATCCCTCGTGATCCCAATAAGTTTTGTCATTGCACTTTGAATCAACGCAGGTGTGCCAGCTGGAAGCGTCTTTTCCATTGTCCGGTTTTTTGTCTCTTTCCATGGACATGTGCAGAAAAATTCCATGCCACCCGGCTGGCCAATGACAACCGTCTTTCCAGGCAACATCAATTACTTTTCTATTTTTATCTTCCAATGTCAATTTTTCGCTGTTATCATCAAGATCCATTCCTTCGACATTCGTCATTCCTTCATTTTTGTCCAAATCTTTGGAGAGACTTATTTCTGTTTTATTCCATTTTTTCTTGGTAATCAAGAAATATCCGTTGGCTTCTATAGTGTAGCCGTTTGGTATCTGGACGTGGGCCCTGTCTCCCGAGCCTTTGCCGGCGCCCAGAATTCTCCAATTGGAAATATCAATGTCTTCGTCCGTCGTATTTCTCAGCTCGATCCATTCATCATCATTGTCCCCAAAACTGCCCATCCACATCAGTTCATTGATTACCACATCTCCTTCATCGGCGCCGGTTTTTACTTTGAAATCTTTGGAAATGACTTCGCTTTTCCAATCATCATTTTCTTCATTGACGGCTTGGGCTTGGAAATGCGTCGGATCGCCATCCGGAATTTCCACACATTTTCCTTCTTCATATTTCTCGCCGCCTTTAATCGGATTTCCATCATCGGAAAATTCATAAAAAATGTCTATCCCGTCTTCCTCGCCATGAATATCAGCGGAAAGAGTCACGCAAGGCGTGGTTTTGTAGAAGCCTTTTTTGCCATCGGGTTCTGCGGGCTCCACGCTCATGTGAATTTCCGGAATCCAATAGCCCGCGCTGAAAGTGCTGCCTTCAATTGTTGCCTTATCGCTAAAAAATGCATTCGTTTCGCCAAAATTGATTACGCTCACATAAAACACGATAGCGAAAATCGCCGCGGATATGCGCAGAATGGATTGTAGAATTTTGGATTTTGCTTTTAAACTGTAACAATACATAAAATTATTTTTCGAGCTAGTTCTAAATGTCATTATAGGATTTCCATTTTTTTAACTTTTTCTATTGTTGCTTTGCGCACAAACTGCGTGTCAGGAGCCAATGGATCATGTCCTTCATCTTCCACTGTCGCCTTTCTTGACCTTCTCTTATCAACTAGCCTTCTGATTTCTTTTTTGATTTTGGTTATCTCTTCATAAATGATAATCGTGGCCGGAATTACGACAAAGATGAGCAAGCCTAGCTGCGTTTTGGCAAAGCCGACCAAATAGCCGAGATAGGGAATAGTTAGGAATGTTTTTCCGACAATCAATTCTTTGGAAAATTTTTCCCCGTCCGGCGCGTTGTTGGCATCACCCTGAGTTGCAAAAACCGTCTTTCCGTCAACTTCTTCTTTGGAAACAATGCGGTGCGTCACAGTCATTTTCGGATCATCAGTTTTTCTGGTAACCACATCGCCGACATTATAGTCAGCCAGCGGTTTGGAAAAGATCAGACTCCCTGTGTGGATTGCCGGCTCCATCGAACCCGATTGAACAGTAAAAATTTTGTAATTTCCCGGAATCGGCAAAAGGGAAAGAACCGAAAGAATACCGATTACAATCAAAATTCCGAGAATCGTGTTGGTTATGATTTTGAATATTTTTCCAAACATAATCATTTCTTTATTTTATTTACCCCATTAAATTCCGCGTAGCGGACTATTTAATTGGGGTTCCTCGCCCTGCTTGTTACGTAACATGTTACTTAACTAGTTACGTAACAAAGAAAGTCTGGAAAATCTTTTAATTGATCTTTAAACTTTGGCGAACTTATCTATTGACTAAGACCAAATACTACGTCAAAAGTAGCTTGATCTCCCTGGATTTCATTTCCAGCGCTAGTATCCACATACCATACTACTTTTACACTGCCTATTGTATCTGTAGTTGCATCAAAGCTGCCTTCACCAGTAGGAGGTAAGTTGCCAAGCACGGTAGGAGCCAAAGTTATAAGTTCTGATAAGGTCTTGCCTACTATCGCTCTGCCGCCCCATACATTGGAGGCGTTTGCTACATGAGTGTTGTAGTAAACATCAAATTTCAAATTACTCGATAATTCATTATAATTAGATGTTCTGTTTATATCGAAGGTAACATTGCCATTAACTGAACCCTTGTTTCTTAAATCAAGAATTTGCTCCCCTCTATATCCAGGGTAAAGATAATCAGGCAAGGCAATGCCAGTAACTGTAGGTTGCCAATCAAATCCACTTCCAGCTTGATCAGCATCTATATAAAGATTCATTGTTCCGGTAGAGAAAGTGTTTCCAGTAACTGAAGCTTGACTAGTCCACAATGCATATGTGCCTACTCCGGCTACAGCAGCGACTGCTGCGATAACGAAAAGACTTCTAAAAATCATTGACATAATTTGTTTGTTTATCTTATTAAATTGACTTCTGTCATTTTCAATAAGGTTGTAATTAGTTTAATTAATTTAATTAACTTGCCCCGTTAAATTGTGCGTTAACACATTTATTTAACTGGGGATTTTAAGCGATTAAGGGAGCTTAGCACCTTCGACCTTTCTTGGTTTTTTATTATTTACTAACAACCAAACTTTTGGTTGTTTGTGCAAACAAAAAAGCCAGCTTTTGACCACCCCTAGAAAACAGGGCAAACAAAAGTTGGCTTTATTGAAATTGAACAGAAGTTTTTAAATTCGTTTCCAAATTTCATTATCTGTATTTAGTTATAATTTTATTTTAATTCTTCCTCGGACACATGCTTTAAAATCATGAGGGATAACAAAAACCGACCTAAATAAATAAACAAAAAAGTTTGTTTACTCAGGTCGGTTTTGCCATTCGACTCCCCGTGTTGTCGGGCAACCACTCAAAGGTAACTAACAAATGAGTTTCACGCACGGATCAATATCTTCCAATGTTGCTACAAGTATACTCTCCGGTTAAATCAACGTCAATAGAAGTTATGCACTATTTCGGCTTGACAAAAGCAAAATATGTGTCATTATGCAAAGTGGTCTTATTTGCTTCTGATATCCATCTGGATGGGAATAGGCAATTGACACTCTCTTTAGGATAGCGTATACTAACTTAAGTAATAAATAACTTTTGAACATATGTTGGCAATCATTAAAACAGGCGGAAAGCAATATAAGGTAGCCGAAGGCGATAAAATTAAAGTTGAAAAACTGGAAGGCGAAGCCGGAGCAAAAATCACATTTGAAGAAGTGCTTTTTGTGGGTGATGAAAAAGACGCAAAAATTGGAGCTCCCTTCATCAAGGGCGCGAAAGTTGAGTCAACAATTGTGAGCCAAGGACGCCATAAAAAAGTTTGGGGAATCAAGCATAAGCCTAAGAAACGATATAAGGTTAAGTTCGGTCACAAGCAGCTTTTCACGGAAGTGGAAATCACAAAAATAGCGTAGAACTTTTTATAATAAAAACATCCCGAGCAATTGGGATGTTTTTTTGATGTAACAAAATTCAAGCATTAACTTTTCTTGTCTTGAAAGAAAAGTTAGTAAGAAATTCTTCAGTAAATCTATTTTCCACCTTTCTTTTTCCGCAAAAGAAAGGTGGAGGAAAGAAAACTCTCGCACGGAGAAATGCGGCGACAAACTGCTCGCTCACTCACTAAAATTCCTGCTCCACTTCGCTGCGTTTAAGGAATTTCTTAACGCTCGTTTCGCGGCAGATTTGTATCGGCGCATTTCTAGTGCGAATAGAAATGCAAAAATTCAGCGTTTTGCATCCCGCATCGCATTTTATAGGCGCCATATGAAGTACGTAGGCAAAGCGCGAGTGATGAGCGTTAAAAAATTTTAAAACGGAGCGTAGCGAAGTGCAAATTTTAGCGAAGAACGAAGCGCTTGCCATCAGTATCTTCATCTGGCGCGACTTTCTTTTGTAACTTTTCTTATCTAGAAAGAAAAGTTAATGCTAATTTTGTGGATTATTATCTAGAAAGAAAAGTAATAAAATTATAATTCTTTGCGATTTTTTAGTGCTTCGGAAAGGGTAATTTCGTCGGCGTATTCCAGATCAGCGCCGGTGGAAAGCCCGCGGCCCAGTCTGGTGATTTTTACTCCCAATGGCTGTAGCTTTCTTTTTAAATATAAAGCAGTCGTGTCGCCCTCAGTAGTCGGATTGGTGGCTAGAATGACTTCTGTTATTTTTTCTTTTTCAATGCGGCTTAGAAGCTCGGGAATTTTAAGATCAGCTCCGGTATCGCCAACTTGCAAAACTCCGCCGAGAACATGATACAGGCCATTAAAAACCTTTGTTCGTTCCAGAGAAATAATGTCTAATGGTTCTTCAACAACGCAAATTGAATGCTGGTCGCGTTTGGAATCTTTGCAGTATTCGCACAGTTCACCTTCGGCAATATTGAAACATCTGTGGCAAATTCGCATGTTTTTTATTTCCAAAAGATTTTCGGCGAAGTCGCGGATTTTTTCCATATCCTGCTTGAAGAGAAACAAAACCAGCCGTTCGGCCATTTTAGGACCGACGGAAGGCAGGGAAGCGAGATTTTTTATTAGTTTTTGAAATGCTTTAGGATACATGAATTTAAATATCAAATTTCCAATGACAAATTTCAAATCAAACCCTAAATCCAAATGACAAATTTTTGATATTCGAGATTTGACATTGATTTGTCATTTGAAATTGGCCATTTGTCATTTTATTGTGTGTGTATTTTCTCCAACGATTTGAATGAAGCGGAATTTTCTTGGAAGAAAGCGCTGATTTCGCCGACAGGTCCGTTTCTGTGTTTGGCAATGATGACTTTCACGATGCCTTTGTTTGGAGTGTCTGGTTTTTCTCGGTCTTCACGATACAAGAATAGCACAACATCGGCGTCTTGTTCAATCGAACCGGATTCGCGAAGATCAGAAAGTTTTGGAATTTGCGGCGAACGTGATTCAACGGCTCTGGACAGCTGTGAAAGAGCCAAAATTGGTATATTAAGTTCTCGGGCCAAATTTTTGAGTCCGCGGGAAATTTCCGAAATTTCCTGCACGCGATTGTCGCCGCCGCGGCCTTCCATCAGCTGTAAATAGTCGATGATAATAAGTCCCAAATGATGTTCGGCTTGCAAACGCCTCGCCATAGTGCGCATTTCCATAATATTGGCGCTGGCTGTGTCGTCAATAAAAAGTTTTGCTTCAGAAAGAACGCCCATGGCATCGCCAATTCTTTGAAAGTCATTATTGTCGCCTTCGCTCTTGAGGCGGCCGGTTCGCAGGCGCCACAAATCAACATTTGCTTCAGCGGCAAGCATACGATCAACCAGCTGATCAGATGACATTTCCAATGAAAACATACCCACGGCCACGTTTTCACGAACAGCAATATGCCGGGCAATGTCAAGAGCTAAGGATGTTTTTCCGATTGAAGGACGGGCAGCCAAAATTACCAAGTCGGATTTTTGGAGTCCTGCCAAAATATTATCCAAATCATGAAAGCCGGTCGGAATGCCGCGGAATTTGTTGCCGTCGCGATGAAGTTCGTCAATGCGGTTGAACGCGGCTTCCAAGATTGACCTGATCGGAATGAAATCCTGCTTGATATATTTTTGCGAAACGGAAAAAAGTTTCTGTTCGGCATCATCGAGAATTTTTTCGATGTCATCACCTTCATTGTATCCAGCTTCCAAGATTTCTGTTGCGGCGTGAATGAGTCTTCGGAGCAAGGCTTTTTTCTGAACAACTTTGGCATAGTGGACGATATGGGAAGCTGATGGAACACTGCCAACCAAGGAAGCGATGTAGGCGCTGCCGCCGACTTTTTCCAGTTTCTTTTTTTCATCCAGCTTGTTTGAAATACTAAGAACATCCAAAGGATCGCGCTGTTCATAGAGTTCCAGCATGGTTTCATATATAGTATTGTGAATGTCTTTGTAGAAATCGCCAACTTTTAAAAGATCCGCAATTTTTATGATCGCATCTTTTTCCAACATCAAAGAACCAAGAACTGATTGCTCAGCCTCTAGGTTGTGAGGAGGAATGCGGAGGATGTCATTAGATTGTTGTTTGTTTGATAAAGCCATGATGTTTTTGATTGATTTGTGTGCTAAAGATAGTTTTCCAATTTTTAATTTTAAATTTTAAATTTTAAATCAAATCTTAATGACTAAATTTCAAATTTTCAAAACTAAATTCAAATAGTTTTTCTAAGAAGCTAAAAAGCTAATTCCCGAAAGCTAATTAATTATAGGCAAGGTTGGGATTAAAATCAATGCCAAAAAGCAGGTGTTTTATACACTAAATGTCCACATATTGACATATGGCCAAAATGGCTGCATAATGCTACTTCAAGTTGTTTAAAAATAAACCAAAGGCCAAAAGCCGGAAAGGAAGAAAAATGTCATATCGTGATGGAAAAAGTTCTGTTTTGTTGGCTTTTGTAGGAGAAAAGATATTAGAAAGAAGAATCTTTTCTGAAGTTTGTATCTGCGGATTCGATAAGACAAAAGTAGGTGTTTTGAATGTTGAAATGGACCCTTTTAAACTTGATGATCTTGCCAAAGAGATGTCGTTTGGCGAAAAAGAGAGGAGCAAGGAAGATATAAGAAATTTAATTTTGGCAATTATGTTTGAAAAAATTGAAAAGGAACTCAAAGGAGTACCTTTTTAATAACCAGCATAAGTGGAAGGCGAGGGTAGATCCATCATCCCCGCCTTTTCTTTTTGCCTAAAATGGTATTTTGTATCTGGTATTTAGTATTTAGTATTCTCTGTGCGCCATATGAAGTACGTAGGTAAAGCGCGAGTGATGAGCGTTAAAAAATTTTTTGAGGAGCGAAGCGGAATTGAAATTTTAGCAAAGAACGAAGCGCTTGCCTCAGTATCTTCATCCGGCGCGACTTTCTTTTGTAACTTTTCTTATCCTAGAAAGAAAAGTTAATGCTTGAATTTTGCGGAAAAAGAAAGTGGAAACTGGTTTTTTGTATGAAAAAAGCCAAGCGTCGCCTGGCTTTTTGTTATATTAAAGTTTTATAAACTATTTCTGTTTGATTGACGAACCATCCTTGGTATCTTCAACAATATATCCCTTCTTTTCAATCAATGCGCGAAGATCATCGGATTTTTTGAAATCCTTGCCTCGGCGGGCACTTTCTCTTTCCTGAACCAATTTCTTGATTTCTTCCGGAATTTCAGCTTGGCCGGAAAGCACAAATCCAAAAACGGAATTCATTTTTTTCCAAAGCGCCAGAGTTTTTTTGGCATCTTCGGAAGAAAAAGAATTTTCTGCAATTTTTTTATTAACATCCGTAATCATTTCATAAACAACGCTGAGAGCGAGGGGAGTGTTGAGATCATCATCCATGGCCGCTTCGAATTTTTCCCGGAAACTATCGGCATTAAAATTTTCCGCAGCCGAAACATTCCCGGCAGCGACGGCTTCCAGATTCAAGACAAAGTCATTAATTTTTTGGAAATTTTTGTAAGCTTGCTCCAATGATTTTTCAGAGTAATCAATAATGCTTCTGTAGTGTGAACTTATGATCCAAAGGCGAATGGCTCCCGGATTATATTTTTCCAAAGCGTCTTTTATGGTTGTGAAATTTCCCAAAGATTTGCCCATTTTTTTCCCTTCAACATTGACCATGTTCCAGTGTGTCCAATAGTTGGCCATGAGCTTATCAAGAATTGCTTCACTTTGTGCAATTTCATTTTCATTATGCGGGAACATGTTTTCATTGCCGCCGCCATGAATATCAAAAGTAGCTTGCCCTAAAAGGTCATAGCTCATAGCGCTGCATTCAATGTGCCAGCCTGGATAGCCAATTCCCCAAGGGCTTTCCCATTTCAAGATATGCTCTTTTGGCGCATTGATCCAAACGGCAAAGTCTAACGGATTTCTTTTTTCCGGGTTTATTTCCACGCGAGAACCGCTAATCAAGTCCTCCGTGTTACGTCCGGAAAGTTTTCCATATTCGGGAAATTTTTCAACGGAAAAATATACCGATCCGTTTGTTTCGTAGGCGTAACCTTTTTTGATGAGCATTTCAACGAAAGAAATAATTTGCGCGATATATTTTGTCGGTCGGGGATTGAAGTGAGCTGGTTTTATATTAAGTGCGGTAAAATCTTCTTCGACGGAAGTGATGTATTTATCAGCAATAGCAATCGGATTGATTTTTTCAGCTTTAGCTCTTTTTTCAATTTTGTCTTCGCCTTCTTCTTCGTCATTAACCAAATGTCCGACATCGGTGTAATTCATGATGTGGCGCACCTCAAATCCCAGATATTCCAAATACCTACGGAGAATATCCATAGAAACATAGCCGCGCGCGTGTCCCAAATGGCAATGGTCGTAAACTGTTGGTCCACAGACATACATCCCGACCTTGCCTGGATTGATGGGTTTAAACTCTTCTTTAGTTTTTGAAAGTGTGTTATATAGGTTCATATAAGCTTCTTAGGCTTCAGCTTCTTAGCTTTTTAGGGAAGAAATCATTTTGTTAAGCATTTTCATCGTTTCAAGTAATAATGCATCTATTTTTTGATATTTGTCAATCTCTGTAAAATTTAAACGTTTGGATATTTCAATCTGAGTTTCTAACTCAGAGGCGCTAGCATAAGCCATAAATAAAAACTGTCTAAAATCTTTTCGGGTGCTTCTTTTCCTTCCCTCGGCAATATTTGATGGAATAGAAACAGAAGCTCGTCTCATTTGCACAATAATGCCATATAATTCTGACTTTGGAAATAATTCTGTAATTTTATAAACTTCTACAACCAGCTCCATGGATCTTTGCCAAACAGTGAGATCTTTATAAGAGTTTATCATATTTTTAATTAAAGAAGCTAAAAAGCTAATGCCTGAAAGCTGAAACGCGCTTCGCGCGTTACAGCCATTTCTTTGCCTTGAACAATATGATTGTGCAGATAGAAATAAAAAGCATTATGGAAACATGAATAGCAAATGCATATGGATTATCACCAAAAGGGATGCCGGCGCTCATAGCCAGAATGTTTGAATAGACAGTAATCGGCAAAAAGATTGCATTAAAAACTGTCAGGATTTTCATGGTAAAGTTCAATTTGTTTGAAAGCAGGGAGTTGTTGGTTTCCTCCAAAGATTCGATGGTTTCCTTATTGCTTTCCAGGGCGTTCCAGAGCCGGATGTTTGTTCCAATAAGATCCTGAAAATATGGAATGAGTTCCGCATCTATGAAACGCGATTTCATTTGCGTAAGAGATTCTATAATATGCCGCTGCGGCTTGAGCGTTCTTCGGAAATTCAGAATATCTCTTTTGACTACGGAAATTTCAAAGACCATCTCTTTTTCATTGCCATTAAAAACCTGTTCTTCAATGTGTAAAAGTCTTTCGTGGATATGGTCTAAATTTGGGAAAAGAGAATCAAGCAGTATTTCAATTACTTTGTACAGAAGGTGAGCTGGCGACTTGTCCATATATAGCCGGCGCTTGCCCTCGCTTTCCTGCAAAGATTCAAAAAAACTTCTAAGTTGCGGCATCTCATGTGTGTGTCCCGTGAGCAAATGATCCTTGGTTATAACTATGTCCAACTCTCCCGGGTGAGTCATGCGGGTTTTGGGATCAAACAGGGGAATGTGCAGTGTCAGAAAAACGCAGTTGTGATATTGCAGGGCTTTTGGACGGTAGGTTGGCGTGACGAATTCCTCGATGGCTAAAGGATGGATATCAAAATTTTCCTGCAAATACAAAACATCATCTGCGCCGGGGTCAGTGAAGTCAATCCAGGTTATGTTTTTGAATGAAACTGTTTTCATCCGGTAGTAGAAATTCGAATGAGCTTTGCTCAAAGAATTTTTTTGTTTTTATATTTCTGTTTAATTTTTTACACAAAGCTATCCGGCCCAAGAATTTTTTAGTCGTATTTCGAATTTTCACTACCGGATTCATTTTTGCTTGCCCTGTTAAATTTCGCCACAAGCGAAACCTCAACTCGTTGGGGATTTAACGGGGTTACTTTTATCTTTGTGTTTATTCTTTCTAAATTATACACTATTTTCTCTTTGTTGACAAAAGAATCGGTGTTGAGTAAATTTAATAGTATGAGAAAAGCAATATTGCTTGCTATAAGAATTTATCAAAAGTCATTGTCTCTTGACCATGGAATTTTATCCAAAATTTCCACTAAGAGATATTGCCGGTTTTATCCGTCTTGTAGCCAATATGCCTACGAAGCGGTAGAGAGATTCGGAGTTATGAAAGGGTTGTGGCTGGCAATAAAAAGAATTTCCAGATGCCATCCATGGAATGACGGGGGATATGATCCCGTGCCGAAGAAATAGTATCTGGTATTTGGTATTTAGTATAAATTGGAAATCAAAAATAGGATTTAATTTTTTTTAATTCTATTTTGGGTTTTTGATTAATTTTTAAAAAAGACGGATTTTTTGGATCATCGTTTCTAGCAATTTTTTTGAAAGGAGGTTCTAAATGAAGAAATGTCTTGGGGAAATGAATATTGTAGATTGTTTTGGATGTAAATCAATTCCGGACTGTTTAGAAAAGAATCCTCACGCAAAAAGATTGGATGGGGAGGAGAAAGACGTGCTTATTCAATCGGTAAAGACTCCAGAAGTTGTTTATGACGGTTCTTTAAAAGCAGGCGCTTGTGGGCTTGTGCCATTCTTAGCGTCAAATAGATGTGAAGAAAAGCGCATGCGAAAAGATGATGAATGCACAAGAAATGGCGGCTGCTGGCGAAATGAATAAGCATATTTTGCCTGCTGTTTTTGCAAAATTTTTTGAAAGGGGGTGAAGTTTAGTTGTAATTTTCAGCAGTAAAATAAAAACTTCGGAGGGTTTATTGTATGGCAGTTAAGGGCAGTTGTGGTAAGCCGGTAAAAAAGGCGGATTGCGGTGTTCTAAAGTCAGCCTGCTTTGGTTGTCAGTTTATGCCTTCGCGTAAGTTACGCAAAATGCAAAATAAAAGCGCATCTAGCGATAGGCAACCAACAATTACCGTCAATATGATTGCCAATGCTAATTCCAGGAAATTCACCAAGTCAGGGAGCAACGTTTCCCAGGCAATCTAAAATTTTTAATTATTGGTTTTCTTCAAGGCCGTTACGTAGTAACAAAAAACGTAGCGGTCTTTCTTATTTTTACAAAATTAGCACTCGGACTTGACGACTGCTAACGCTTAATATATAATGTAAATGTAATAAAAATTATTTTAATTTCACTACAGGGATGAACACTCGGCAAGAAAAAATATTATCAACTGTAATAGAAGAATACACCAAAACGGCTGTTCCAGTCGGTTCGCAGATTTTGGTGAACAAATATCATTTCAAAGTCAGTCCGGCGACTCTTCGGAACGACATGATGGCTTTGGAAAAAGAAGGATTTCTCTATCAGCCTCACATCAGCGCCGGCCGAATCCCAACCGACAAAGGCTACCGCTATTTTGTCGAAGAAATCATGAAGGACAAGGAATTGTCCAAAGATGAACAGCACAAACTGCAGCGGGAATTTTTGAAACTCAAAGCGCAGAACACTCGGCTGACCAAAACATCTGCCAAACTGCTTTCTCATCTCAGCGGTAATTTGGCCATCAGCGGTCTGATTGATAATGATGAATTTTCTGATTTTGGAATGAGAGAACTTATGGAAGAACCGGAATTTCGCGAACTGGATGATATGTGCCGCTTGGTGGAAGTTTTGGATTATGTGGATGAAAAATTCGAGAAACTGATGAAAGAAATCAAAACTGGTGAAACAAAAATTTTCATTGGCAAAGAAAACCCGATTGAAGGAATCACAAATTGTTCTATGATGGTGTCGCCATATAAATTAAAAACCGGAGAAAAAGGCATCCTGGCGCTCATTGGTCCGAAAAGGATGAAATATGCCAAAAACAAATCGGTAATGGAATATGTAAAGAAGCTGTTGGGAGCGTCGACAGCAATAGTGTTGTTTATAAATATCGTATAGAATTTTGAATTATGAATTTCGAATTTTGATTGAATTTTGAATGAATTAAAAATTAAAACATTAGAAATTGATTAAAAATTAAAAATTGGAAATTTAAAATTATGTCAAAAGAAGACAAAGACAATAAAAAAAACAAGAAAGCCGAAATCGAAAAAGGATTAGCGACTAAAGAAGATGAATATCTGGCTGGTTGGAAGCGTTGTCAGGCGGATTTTGAAAACTATAAAAAAATGCAGACTGAGGCGCAAAAAGAATTCGTGAAATATTCAGCTCAAAATGTTGTCATGCAGATTATCCCAGTGCTCGACAACTTTCATATGTCAACTGATCATGTTCCGGAAGAGCAAAAAAATAATGGCTGGGTGACCGGAATAATGCATATTCAAAAACAATTGGAAAATGTTCTCAAAGAAAACGGGGTTACTGAAATTGAAACTAAAGTGGGAGATAAATTTAATCCGGAAATCCATGAAGCGATACATGACAGTAATCAGTCATCGGTAACTAGCCCGTCTCGCGTCGACGAGCAATCGTCTTTGCGAGTCGAGGCGGGTAATCGGGAAGAAGAAATAGGAGACAAAATCTCCAAGATAGTTATGAAAGGGTATAAATTGAATGACAAAATTATAAGGCCGGTGAAAGTGACAGTAAACTAGCTTTTAGCTGATAGCTTTTAGAAAAAGGGAGATGTAATTTTTTAAAACAAAAAAGCCCGAACAGGGCGACAGATAGGAAAGGAAGCCCTGCTGGGGCTAAGACAGCAACGTTGTGCAATCTATAAAATGATTATAGCACGCGGGTAACAAATTTCAAATTATAAATTTTAAATTTTAAATCAATTTCTAATTTCCAAATGTTTAAAAATTTATTAATTTAGATTTCAATTAAAACTTAAAATTAAAAATTTAAAATTATTAATCAAATAATATAAAAATTTAGGTTCTTGCAATAAGATTTATTTATTGCAGCTATCTAAAAACAATAAAAATATGAGTAAAATATTAGGTATCGATTTAGGAACCACCAACAGCGCTATGGCAGTTGTCATGGCCGGCAAGCCGGAAATTGTGGAAAACAAAGAAGGCAACAGAACCACGCCTTCAATGGTGGCGATTTCCAAAGCCAATGAAAGACTGGTCGGACTTTTGGCCAAGCGTCAAGCGGTGACCAATTCCGGCAACACTTTGTTTTCAATCAAAAGATTGATTGGACGCTCTTTCAATGATCCTGAAGTTCAAAAAGATGTGAAACTCATGCCATATAAGATTGTGCATTCGGGCGACACCGTGAAAATAACCATGGGCGATAAGGATTATACTCCACAGGAAATTTCCGCCATGATTTTGGGAAAACTCAAGGCGGACGCGGAAGAAAAATTGGGCGAAAAAATTACGGACGCGGTCATCACCGTGCCGGCCTATTTCGACGACTCACAAAGAAAAGCTACCAAGGAAGCGGGAGAAATTGCCGGTTTCAATGTGAAAAGAATCATCAATGAACCGACAGCGGCCGCTTTGGCTTATGGTTTTGACAAAAAAGCCGATGAAAAAATCGCTGTCTATGACTTGGGAGGAGGAACATTTGATATTTCCGTTTTGGAAGTCGGCGGAGACACAGTGGAAGTAAAATCCACCAATGGCGACACACACTTGGGCGGTGATGATTTCGATCAGCGAATAATCGAATGGATAATTTCTGAATTTAAGAAACAAGAAGGCATTGATCTTTCCAAAGATCCGTTGGCTCTGCAAAGAATAAAAGAAGCCGGTGAAAAAGCGAAGATTGAACTTTCAACTTCTATGGAATCGGAAATCAATCAGCCTTTCATAACTTCTGACGCAAGCGGTCCGAAACATTTGGTAATGAAAATGACCAGAGCCAAAATGGAAGAATTGGTGGGTGATTTGGTGGAAAAAACTTTGGGTCCAGTCAAGAAAGCCTTGGAAGATGCCAAACTTTCTACCAAGGATATTAATGAAATTGTGATGGTCGGCGGTATGACCAGAATGCCATTGGTTTTGCAAACAGTTGAGAAATTCTTTGGCAAAAAACCCAACATTACCGTGAACCCGGATGAAGTTGTGGCTCTCGGGGCTGCTATTCAAGGCGGAGTGCTCGAAGGATCAGTCAAAGATGTCCTGCTTTTGGATGTGACACCACTCACGCTTGGAATTGAAACGATGGGAGGAATCTCAACCCCGCTTATTAATCGCAACACGACTGTGCCAACCTCAAAGACGCAAATATTTTCAACAGCGGCTGACAATCAGCCGGGTGTGGAAATTCATGTGCTTCAAGGCGAACGCGAAGTGGCTTCCGGCAACAAAACTCTTGGAAAATTTTTGCTCGATGGCATTCCACCAGCCCCACGCGGTATTCCGCAGATTGAAGTTGAATTCGATATTGATGCTAACGGAATTCTGAACGTGACGGCCAAAGATAAAGCGACCGGCAAATCACAATCCATTAAAATTGAAGCTTCCTCAGGACTTTCTAAAGATGAAATTGAAAAAATGAAAAAAGATGCTGAGATGCACGCGGAAGAAGATAAAAAGAAAAAAGAATTGGTAGAAGCGCGCAATTTGGCTGACACGCTTGTCTACACAACCAAAAAAGCTTTAACTGATGCCGGCGACAAAATCACAGCCGATGAAAAGAAACCAGTTGAAGATGCGCTGGCAGAACTTGATAAAGTAAAGAATGGTGAAGACCTTGATGCCATCAAAGCCAAGACAGAAGCTCTTTCCCAAGCTGCCCAAAAGATCGGCGAGAAATTATATAAAGCAGCGCAGGATGCCCAAGCTGCCCAAGGTGGGGCAGCAGGCGCAGGAACAGAAGGAAAACCTGGCTCGGCTACAGACGGCCCTAAAGACGCTGAGGTTGAACCTAATAAAGAAGGCGAGAAGCCAGAGGATAAAAAAGAATAAACTTCAAAAAGAGTCCCGACTAAAATCGGGACTCTTTTGTAATAAGATATAAAAAAGCCCGCTCACTAGATGAAGTGAAGCAGGCATTCTTGAAGCTTTCAGCATATTACGGCCGGCGCAATATTACCGTAATAGCAGGCATCCCGCGTACCGCTCCCGAGGTTTTTGTCTGCCGATACCTTGTATCAGCGTTTTCCCTTCGGTGCAGAGGCAAAAAGGCTTCATACCTTCGCGTTTTTTTGAGAAGGCCGCCGCCTCCCTTGTTTTCTATAGCATGCAAAAAACCCTCCTTCCTTTATTTTTTTACCAACTCCCTATTATACTCCAAAATGAGCTAAATGTCAATAGCAGGGCGGAATGAGGCTATATGCAAGGACTTTTAGAGGGTGCAATTTTGCGGCTAATAAATGACAAAAATAAGGGGGTTTGATATGATAAAGACGTATTAACTTTTCTTTCTAGGATAATAAAAGTTACAAAAGAAAGTCGCACCGGATGAAGATGCTGGGGCAAATGCGGCGCTCTTCGCTAAAATTTCAATTCCGCTTCGCTCCTCACAAAATTTTTAACGCTCATCACTTGCATTTCGCCTACGCACTTCATATGGTGCCTATAAAATGCAAAAAATGTATAAAATTTTCCTGGATACACTAAAGTGCGGTCGTCTAAAAGTGTATCCAAAAAAATTCTTTATTAAAACATTATGGAAAAAATTATTAATATTTTTGGTGACAGTATAGTCTGGGGAGCTTGTGATAGTGAAATGGGCGGCTGGGCAAATCGTCTGAAAAATTATTTAAACAGCAAAGCAGAGGATTATTTTGAAGTCTATAATCTTGGAGTAGGTGGAAATAATTCAGAGGAATTGCTGAAAAGATTTTCCAATGAAAATGCAGCCAGAAATCCCAATACAATAATGATTGCGATTGGTATCAACGATTCGCAATACATCAATTCTAAAGATAATCCATACGTTTCACTCCAAAAATTCGAACAGAATTTGCTGGAACTTATTGAACAAGCGAAAAAGTTTACCAAAGAAATTATTTTTGTCGGGCTGACAAAAATCGATGAAACAAGACTTATGCCTGTTCCCTGGGATGAAACAAGATATTTCGACGAAGAAAATGCAGCACTCTATAATGCTAAGATAAAAGAAATTTGTGGCAATAATAAACTGCTGTTTATTGAGATGTTGGATTTATTAAATGATGATGACTTAGAAGAAGGACTGCATCCAAACTCAAAAGGACATGAAAAAATGTTCTTGCGAATTAAAGATTTTCTGATTGAAAATAAGATTATTTAGGAAATGGAAATTATTCAAAAACTTGAAAATTATATACGAGAAAATAATGTTGAGGCGGAGCATATGCTGCGGACAGGTTTTTGGCTCAAAGAGATTCATCCCGAAGCTGATGAGGCTTTTTACATTGCCGCGGTTTGTCATGATATAGAACGCGTTTTTCCGCTTAGAGACGGCGAAGTTAAACCTCCAAAAACAGGTAATGATGAATTCGATGAAGAATATTTGGATTGGCATGGAAAGAGATCGGCTGAATTTGCGGAAAAACTTTTGCGAGAAAATGGATTTAATGATGAAGTGGCGATTGCCAGAATAAAAACATTGATTGCTGAACATAGCTTGGGCGGAACGGCCGAAAGAGATTTGCTGCGGGATGCCGACAGCATAAGTCTTTTGGAAAATAATGCGCTGAAATTTATTCAAGAGGGAAAGGACAAAAAAGAATTGAAAGAAAAATTCGATTCTGAATTTGCGCGTCTTTCTTCCGAAAAGGCCCGCAAACTTACAAGGCTATTTTATGAAAATGCTATTAAAAAATTAAACGATTAAAAACTATGCAAAAATGGAAAACAATTTCTTCAAAAATGGCTTTTGATCACAAGTGGTTCAAACTTCGCCAGGACAAAGTGGAATTGCCGAATGGAAAAATTCTCGGCGAGTATTTTC
>JAKLIO010000059.1 GCA_022709565.1 Patescibacteria group bacterium | reverse complement strand
ACTCCTGACATTGCAAAATATGGGCCTTCAGACAAATCAATTTTTCCATCGCCCTCGGAAAAGGCCGGATATTTGTTGGGAAAAACCCTCAGTGTCCATTCGCCGTCCGGCCTGTGATACAGCAAAACGTCTTTTTCCTGACCGCTTCCAACAGGATCTTCAAAAAGACAATTTTCTATCCCTTTGTCATCTTGGATGCGATGATTGTTCGCAAAATCATCAGGACGTTTTGCACGCCCTGTCGCTATCACGACCCAATCGCCGGAAATAAGATCTTGCCTTAATTCGGACGCTGGAATATTTTTTGGTTTTTCGTTTGTGTTTTCGACTTCCACTTTTTGTGTTTCTCTACGAATTACGAATTTTTACGAATATACGAATAAAATTCAGGATTTTATTCTTTTGTAAAAAAATGCTTTCAATTTACATTATTACATTCGTACTGATTCGTAGTTCGTAGAGAATTCCCAACAAAAAAACCGCTTACTGCGGTTGAAAATTTCAGGACATA
>JAKLIO010000058.1 GCA_022709565.1 Patescibacteria group bacterium | reverse complement strand
AAAGAAACAAGATACAAGGAGCAAGGGACAAACAAATTTCAATGAACAATAAACAAAATGCAAAACAAAGAAAAAGATATCAAAAATAATTAGAAATTTAAAATTAAAATTTCAATTAAAACTTAAAATTTAGAATTTAAAATTTTTTTAGATGAACAAATTTAAAATATACATCAATGGAAAAGAAATAATTGCCAACGAAGGCGAAAGAATCCTTGATATTGCCAAGAAAAATGGAATTTTTATTCCTGCCCTTTGCTATCATTGCGATTTGAAGCCGCATGAAAGCTGCCGGCTCTGCATGGTTGAAGTTGAAGGTGACAAAAATTTGCGATCCGCATGTTCTCTTATTGCCAAACCAGAAATGAAAGTTCACACAGATAGTCCAGAGATAAAAAAAGCACTCAGAACAAATCTTGAACTTCTTTTTTCCCAGCACGAAGGAGAATGTGAAACTTGCACGCGGGTTGAAAGCTGCATGCTTCACGAGTTGGCGGAAAAACTTTCAATCGATG
>JAKLIO010000057.1 GCA_022709565.1 Patescibacteria group bacterium | reverse complement strand
GCCTTTCATAACAGGATTTCGTTTTTGTCCTTGTCGAGCATTGCCGGTTCCTTTCTGTTTGAATGGTTTTTTTCCGCTGCCAGCCACATCTCCCTTGCCCTTAACATGCGCGATCGGATTTCTCTGATTGCCGGCGATAACCATGTAAACCTGTTTAACAAGTTCGTTGTTTGTTTTTGCTCCAAAAACAGCATCTGAAACTTTCAGATCTTCTATTTTTTTGCCCTCATGATTATGTATTGCAATTGTAGCCATATTTCACTTCAATTTCTAATTTCTAATTTCTAATTTCTAAACAATTTCTAATTTCAAAATTCTAAAATTGAAACATTGAAAATTGATTGAAAACTGAAAATTGAAAATTGAAAATTCTTTAAACGTTTATGATACTGTCCGAACTTCAACTATTCTTCCGACAACTCCTGGGACTCCGCCCAAGACCGCCAAAACGTTCTTTTCAGGATTGATATATACAACTTTCATATTTTTTGCAGTCACTCTTTTTCCTCCCATGC
>JAKLIO010000056.1 GCA_022709565.1 Patescibacteria group bacterium | reverse complement strand
AAATTCTTCCCATTCTGGTAGATTACGACCCCCAAATCGTTCAATCCAATCTTTAATAAATCTCTTCTCCCGCTCCATTGCTAAATTTTCTGGCTCGAGATTCCCATCTTTCAAAAAAACTTCCCTCTGATTTGGAATTTTCTCGGACATGTATTTTTGTATAATTTTTTATAAATTTATTATAGCATATTTATTCTTAAATACAAAAAAACGGCTTTGTTAAGCCGTTTTTAGAAAACTGAGCGGGTAAGCAGACGGTCTCACGCGCGACTTCGTCGCTTTTTCAAACCCCTCGGTTTGAATAATTTCGCCACGGGGAAAATACTTTTCCCCGACCCCCTTTGGTTCGATTCTACTTACCACAATTCCACAAAACAAAAAACTCCCCGAATGGGAGATTTTTTGTTTCACTGAGCTCTTTAGTTGATACAGTTCGAACTGGGTTTATAGAGAAATGTTTTGTTTAAAGCCTTATTGATAGAAGCTATTTATAAGATTATTATATCTGGTGTTTATCT
>JAKLIO010000055.1 GCA_022709565.1 Patescibacteria group bacterium | reverse complement strand
AAAAAATACAACTATGCTAGGTAAAGCCACTGTATAAAAATAAAAGGATAGGCTACCCGCATCTAGATACAAAAAATCCGTAAATAAAATACTAACAAAAAATAAAAATAATAATACAACAGATATTCCAATTGACAATACTGAATGTAAAAAATAATTTCCAATATATACTTCTTTAAATACTTTTTCTACTATAAATTTCGAAATAAATGCTGTGATCAATAGTAAAATCAATATCCCTGCCAATAATACAACCATCATAAGCTTAATAATTATAAAAAAGTCTATTTATATTTTTATTATGCCACAGTTCGATTTCACTTACAAGTAACAAAAAACAAGGCTTTAGAAAGCCTCATTTTGCCTGAGCGGGTAAGAGAATCTCACGCACTCGCTTTGCTCGCTTTTCAAACCCCTCGGTTTGAATAATTCCGCCACGGGGAAAAGTATTTTCCCCGACCCCCTTTGGTTCGATTTTCGTTACCACAATTTCAAAAGCACTCCATCTGAAGTGCTTTTTGAAAATT
>JAKLIO010000054.1 GCA_022709565.1 Patescibacteria group bacterium | reverse complement strand
TCGTTCAGTCATTGCGGCTGGTCCTGATTTGGCTATCAACCAATGCGCTTTGCCAAAAGAAATGGCTTTGGAACTTTTCAAACCATTTGTTATTTCCAAGCTTTTGCAACAGGGTTTAGCTTTCAATATCCGCGGCGCTTCACGTTTGATTGAAAATCAAATTGAAGAAGTTTGGGCAGCCTTAGAAGACATTGTTAAAGACAAAGTGGTTTTGCTAAACCGCGCTCCAACCTTGCACAGACTTTCTATTCAAGGATTCTATCCGATTTTGATTGAAGACAAAGTTATTCGTATCCATCCTTTGGTTTGTGAGGCGTTTAACGCTGACTTTGATGGAGACCAGATGGCTGTGCATTTGCCGCTTTCTGAAATGGCTCAAAAAGAGGCTAGGGAACTTATGCTTTCTGGCCAGAATCTTTTAAAACCAGCTACCGGCAAGCCCATTGTGACTTTGCGTTTGGAAATGGTTTTGGGAGTCTATTGGTTAACCAGCATTAAAGTTGGCGCCAAAGGTGAAGGCAAGATTTTCT
>JAKLIO010000053.1 GCA_022709565.1 Patescibacteria group bacterium | reverse complement strand
GCAAATATGATCATATAATTATTGCCATATTTCTTGGCGCATTTTGGACAATATGCATAATGGACATAATAATTTTTGGCCTTTTTTCCCAATTGCGTCAGATACTCATCCATAATTTTTATGAATTTTGGAATTTCATTATAACCCCCATCAAACACTTGGCTCACAAAATCCCCCGAAATCGCAACATTATTCTCTGACGGAACATCTTTTTCCACTGAAATATAAATTTCCGATCTGAAAGCCGACGGATCATGAAACAGAATCAAAGTATCTTCTTTATCAGCCGCAGCCGCTCCAGCGCTTTCTACCGCTGTCCACATTCTGGTTATTTTTTTGCCAATTGTGGGAGGAAAAGGAATGTGAAAAAGCGTCGGCAGAGAGTCTTTGATAAATTTCTTATTATCCCAGCTGGATGTTTTTTTATCCCATTTTTCCGGATTAAATTTGGGACAACAAATTTTTTCTTCGTTCATAATTTTATTTTGAGTTTTAATTTATTTTTTAAGATATTCAAGCACGGTTTTCGCAATTTCATA
>JAKLIO010000052.1 GCA_022709565.1 Patescibacteria group bacterium | reverse complement strand
AGCATTTGTGAATGAACAATGATCTATTCTCCATCCGGTTCCTTGGGTGGTTATGTTTTGTGTAGCCGTGCCAGAACCTTGGTTAAATCCAATACCAGTTATCCGTGATCCTGATTCATTGAGTCTCACTGCATTAGCTGTTGAAAAAGTAATGACTGTGTTTGAAGAACCTGAACCCTGGAGTGTTATTTTTTTGGCGCTTGGAATATTCACGTATGTTGCCCAAGTGCATTCGCCGGCAGGAACAGAAACCGTGTCGCCTGTTTCTGCAGATGTGATTGCCGCGTTCACATTATCATATGAACACGTTGCCGCTGTATGCGTATCAGCCTGCGCATTTCCCCACGCCAAAAACCCGCTCAGGAAAAATGCGCAGAAAAAAATAATTTTAAATTTTATGTTGTCGTTTTTCATTTCTACTTTACGAACTTTAAAACTTTAAAAACTTTACGAACTTTTTATTACCAGCATACCCTTTTTTAGCGTTCCTTTGGGAGGCTCGGGATGTTTTTTGCCGCTGGGATATTGCCAAATAGCCTCGAAC
>JAKLIO010000051.1 GCA_022709565.1 Patescibacteria group bacterium | reverse complement strand
TTAGCAAAAGCTGTAGCTGGTGAAGCAGGAGTCCCATTTTTCCACACTTCTGGCTCCGAATTTGAAGAAATGCTTGTTGGAGCCGGAGCATCAAGGGTAAGAGATCTGTTTAAGAAAGCCAGAAAAGCTGCCCCGTGTATCATTTTCATTGACGAGATTGATGCTGTGGCCAAAAAGAGAGGTACAGTTCTTCATTCTGGTGCAGGTGAGCAAACATTAAATCAGATTTTGGTTGAAATGGATGGGTTGGAAGATAGGGAGAATGTAATTGTTCTTGCAGCAACAAACAGGCCAGATGTTCTTGACCCGGCAATTTTGCGACCAGGAAGGTTTGATAGAATGGTTGTTGTTCATATGCCAGATGCTCAGGGGAGAAAAGAAATTCTTGAAGTTCATGCAAAGAACAAAAAGTTTGCAAAGGATGTAGATTTAGGAACATTGGCCAAGAAAACAATTGGATATTCAGGTGCAGATTTAGAAAATATCTTAAACGAGGCAGCGATAATGGCTGCACAAGATGGGGACAAGGAGATTGGGCAGGATG
>JAKLIO010000050.1 GCA_022709565.1 Patescibacteria group bacterium | reverse complement strand
AAAAATCTTCCAAAATTTCAATTCGGACCAGCAATTGTTTTGGAACAGAAAAAATGCATCAATTGCCAAAACTGTTCCGATGTGTGCGCCAAACAGACAGGCGGCGGGTTTATTGTTCCAAAGGAAAAAAGCGACAGCTTTGAAATTTTCCCGTCTAAGGAAAAAGATCGTGATTGCATCTATTGCGGCCAGTGCATCGCGCATTGTCCTGTCGGTGCGCTGTCTGAAGTCGAAGACTGGCAGAAAGTAAAAACATTGTTGATACACAACAAGAAAAAAGTTGTTTTTCAATTCGCGCCGGCAATCAGAACCAGCATTGGCGAGGAATTCGGCATGGCTCCGGGAGAAATTGTGACGGAGAAAATATTTTCAGCGCTCAAAAAAATCGGCGCCTACAAAGTTTTTGACACCAGTTTTGCTGCCGATGTGACCATCATGGAAGAATCGGAAGAACTTATCAAAAACATCTTGAACAATAAAAATGAAGTGATGTTTTCCTCATGCTGTCCGGCATGGGTAAAATATGTCGATTTCTATGAAAAAGATTT
>JAKLIO010000005.1:40082-40366 GCA_022709565.1 Patescibacteria group bacterium | reverse complement strand
TCTGCAATTAGTTTCCGGCTATGCGGCTCTGGCAAACAAAGGCATTCTTATGAAACCGCAGATTGTTGAAGAAATTCGCCATGACGATGGCAACGTCGAAAAAATCAATCCTCAGGAAATTCGGCAAGTTATTTCAGAAAATTCATCTCAGCAAATATCGCAGATGCTAAGATCGGTTGTTACCAACGGTCACGGAAAGAGAGCTGATGTTCAGGGCTATTTAGTTGGAGGGAAGACGGGAACAGCCCAGGTTGCCAAATCTGACGCAAAGGGTTATGAAGAAG
>JAKLIO010000005.1:0-40072 GCA_022709565.1 Patescibacteria group bacterium | reverse complement strand
ATATTGGTTCCTTTGCGGGCTATGCCCCCATAAATGATCCGCGATTTGTTGTTTTAGTTAAAATAGTCAATCCGAAGGGTCTGCAATGGGCAGAATCTTCAGCGGCTCCGACTTTCGGACAAATCATGAAATTTCTGCTAGAATATTATAAAGTTCAACCGACAGAGGATTTTTCATCCAGTCCTTTGGCTAAAATGGCTCCTGCTATGTGGCCGCCAGGACAACCTGCTGTCCAAACAGCCCCTGTTTCCAATGATAAAAAAGACACGGATAACAAATCGGATAAAAAGAAAAAAGACGGGGAAAAAGTAATAACATCAGAGGATTAATGTTTTAATTTACAATTTGGTTTCTTGAGTTTTGCATGTTTATTTTTTCACTTCACTACTCGGCGCTGTGAATTTTTCTGCAACCTATTGAAACGGCAATCTAGAAGATTATTAATTAATTTTACATTTTGCTAGCGCCTGCGAAGAGTTCCGTGAAAAAATAAACATGCAAAACTCTCATTAGCATATTAGTAACTGATTCGCCTGCCTCGACTCGTGGAGACTACCTGTCGACGCGAGGCCGGGTAATTTTTTAGGTTTATGAAATCGAAAAAAATAATATTTTTAGAAAAAGTGCTGCGTTTTATGGCGGTTGCCGTTCTCAAACGGCATAAACCGAAAATAGTGGCCGTTACAGGTTCTGTTGGAAAAACTTCCGCCAGAGAGGCTATTTTTACTGTGCTTTCTTCAAAATATAAAGTGCGCCAGAATCTTAAAAATTATAATAATGAAATCGGAATTCCACTGACAATCATTGGCGCGGAAAGCGGGAACAAAAACATTTTTAAATGGATGTGGGTAATTTTAAAATGGTTTTTCACTCTTATCTTTCCTAAATATCCTGAGATTCTGATTTTTGAGCTTGGCGTTGATCGTCCGGGAGATATGAAATATTTCATGTCTTTTATCAAGCCGGATGTCGGTGTGATTATTAATGTTTCAATAAGCCATATCGAATTTTTTAAAACGGTTGAAAATATTGCCAAGGAAAAAAGAATATTGGTTGAGTCTCTGCCGCCGGACGGATTGGCCATCTTAAACGCGGATGATGAGCTGACTTCCCAAATGAGTTTACATACGAAAGCGCAGGTTCTGACTTATGGACAAGATAAAAATGCGTTGATTAACGCGTCGAATTTGCTGTATAACTATCAGGATGGACAACCTGATGGCATCAGTTTTAAACTGAATTATGAAGGCAAAAATATTCCTATACGCCTGAGAAATTTGCTAGCCACTCATTATGTCTACGCCGCCTTGGCAGGAATAAGCGTGGGAATTTTTTTCAAAATGAATATTGTGGATATTGCCAAAGCGCTTGAGTTTTTAAGAGCGCCTATCGGGCGATTAAATCTTATTGATGGCGCCATGGGCAGCTATATAATCGACGATACATACAATGCATCTCCGATTTCAACGCTAGCCGCGCTGAACGTGCTGGAACAACTGGAAGCGCGGAGAAAAATCGCGGTGCTGGGTGATATGTTGGAACTTGGGGAGCAAACCGAATCAGGCCACAGGGAAGTTGGCAAAAAAATATTTTCTGCCAAAGTTAATTTGTTTGTGGCTGTTGGAAAACGCATGCAATATGCCATCAAACAGCTCCGGGAAATGGGATTTTCCAAATCCAATATTTGGTATTTTGAAAGTCCGTTGGAAGCGGCGAAAAAAATTGCTGAAATTATTCAAGAAGATGATCTGATTCTGGTCAAAGGCTCTCAGGGCATGCGGATGGAAAAAATAGTCGAAGAAATCGTGGCTGACAAGTCTCAAGCCGAAAAAATTCTTTGCCGGCAAAACAAAGAATGGAAAAGGAAACCTTTTGTCCCGCTTGATTGAACAGAATAACTTTGATATTGTAAATTTTGTGCAAATGCCGCGTTCGTCTAGCCCGGTTAGGACGCCAGGTTCTCATCCTGGAAATCATGGGTTCGAATCCCATACGCGGTACCAAGACTTTGTCCCTTTAAAATTCAGAATAAAAAATTAGAATTGGGCAAATAAAATAAGGAAGGAGAAAATTTATGCCAAAACCACCGATGACAGACGAACAAAAAAGGGCCTTAAAAATTCTTGAAAAAGGTTTAAAAAATTTGGATATGAAGGCGTTTACTTTTAGATGGATGAAGGAATATCTTCCTGAAGCTGAGGCATATCGTATAGCGCGTGCCAAATCTTTGGCTGCTGCGCACAGAACTGTTTTTATCTAAAACGCAAAACAAATTGCGGAAGGCTGCCCAACCTTCCGCCCGATTCTAATTTTTTATTGACTTGAAACATTATGTAGCAAGATTTAAACCTTGTTTTATTTATTGACTTGATTTTTAATAACTGAAATAATAGGGGAAGCTAAGCATAAAACAAATTCTATGGATTTTAAAGAAACTTTGGCAGGTTTTAAAAAGAAAATAGACAAGGAATTAGAATTTCAACTTAAAATTGCTATTAAAGACGCGCAAAAAAAAGATGATTTGATGGCTAAGGCGCTAGTCCAGACAAAAAAAATAGCTCTGGCTGGAGGAAAAAGAATGAGAGGAGCCCTTTTGTGTCAGGCCTATTTTGGCTTGGGGGGAAAAGAAAAAAAGAAGATTTTGAAAATTGCAGCTGCCATTGAGTTAGCGCATCTTTTTTGTTTAGTGCATGATGACATTATCGATCGCGGAAATCTGCGGCATAGGCAAACAACATTACATAAGTTTTTTGCAGCTAAAAAAGCGAAGGGACCTTTTTCAAAAGATGCGATGCACTATGGAGAATCCATGGCTATTGTGGTGGGAGATTTTATCTATGCACTGGCTATAAAAATAATTACCCAGGCCGGATTTGATGATGAAATTACAGTTAGAGCGATGAATCATCTCCAATCAATTATTTTAACAACAGTTATCGGGCAAGGACAGGATATTGAAATTACATACAAAAAAAATGTTGCTGAAAAAGATGTCTTCGCTATGTATGGAAATAAAACCGCACGTTATTCGATCGAAGGTCCGTTGCATCTGGGTGCTATTTTTGCCGGTTGTGATAGTCAAAAAATGCTTAATTCGCTCAGCAATTATGCAATGCCAATAGGGATAGCATTTCAGATCCAGGATGACATTTTAGGAGTTTTCGGCAATGAGAATAAAATTGGCAAATCGACAGCATCGGATATTTCCGAGGGCAAGCAGTCGATTGCAGTCGTAAAAGCCCGCGAATTATCATCTTCTGAACAAAAAATACAATTGAATTCAATTTTGGGAAAAAAGAACCTGACAAACAAAGAAATTAAAAAATTTCAGGATATTATCAGATCAACTGGAGCGCTTGAATATTCCAAAAATATGTCAACAAAATATCTGAAAAAGGGAAAAAGAGAAATGGAACGAGCAATCATTTTGCCGAATGCAAAAAACTTTTTTATTAAATTAGCTGAATATTTAGAAAACAGAGAAATATAAAAGTTTATTGATTTTTATAATCTTTCCATTGAAAATTGCGGGTTTTTTATGCTACAATCAAAGGGCGCAACTTCTGGAATAATTCTAACAATAATTGTATTTAAAATATGGAGAATAATATAATACCAAATCATGTGGCGATCATTCCGGACGGCAATCGCCGCTGGGCAAAGCAGCGCGGACTTTCTCCTTGGGAAGGTCATTCAGCTGGAGCGGAAAACACGGAACAACTTTTGCGCAAAGCCTTGGAGTTAGGCATAAAATGTTTTTCAGTATGGGGATCTTCTCTTGATAATCTCAAAAAAAGACCGCTAGAAGAAAGCCGCCAACTTTTAAAAGTATATGAAGAATATCTTACCCGATTGCTCGGCAGCAGCGATATTCATGAATACCAAGTAAAAATAAACTTTATCGGCAAATGGGAAGAACAACTCCCTGAAGCGTTAAAGAAAGTTTTGTATGACTGCATTGAAGCGACAAAAAATTATTCTGAAAACGTGCTGAATATTTTTCTAGCTTACAGCGGTGATGATGAAATGGAGAGTGCGATTAAGGAAATTATAAAAAAGGGAATTCCTTCTGAAGCAATTTCCAAAGAAACAATCAAAGAAAATCTTATGACACGCAATCTGCCGGAAGTTGATTTCATGATTCGCACCGGTGGCGAACCGCATCTTAGCGCCGGTTTTATGATGTGGGACACGGCCAATGTTCAGCTGTATTTCTCCGAGAAATATTATCCGGATTTTGGAGCGGCCGAATTCGAAGCCGCCATCGAGGATTTTTCCCAAAGAGGCAGAAGACTTGGGGAATAAAAAATAAATTTTTAATTTCAAAAATTATGTTAACGGAATTAACTGATCAAAATTTTGATCAAGAAGTTTTAAAAAACGAAGGAATTGTGGTGGTTGATTTTTGGGCTCCTTGGTGTGGCGCCTGCCAAATGGTGGGCTCGATTATCGACGAGTTGGAAAATGAAATGGGGGATAAAGTGCAAGTTGGGAAATGCAATGTCGATAAAAATGAGGATATCGCTTCGAAACTTTCTATAATGTCGCTTCCGGCAATCAAAATTTTCAAAGCCGGAAAAATAGCCAAAGAATTTACCGGAGCGCAAAACAAGGATGTGCTCAAAAAAGCTATTGAAGAATTAATTTAAAGTATTGGCTGCTGGTAAAACTTTGTTCAGTAACTAGTTAAGTAACAAAAAGATATATGTACGATCTTATTATCATCGGCGCGGGACCGGCAGGGTTGGCGGCTTCGATTTATGCGTCGCGCTATAAACTGAAGCATCTTATCATCGGAGAAGAAGTGGGCGGTCAGATTATGAAAGCTTCTCGGATTGAAAATTGGCCGGGAGAAGAATCAATCACTGGCATGCAGCTTACTGAAAATTTCAGAAAACAAGTGGAAAAATTAGGCGGCGAAATAATAAATATCGGCGTGGATGACATTGAAAAGCTTGAAGGTGGATTTAGAATTGTGACGGATGATGAAAAAGTTTTTGAAGCAAAAACTATTATTTTTGCCTTAGGGATGAAGCCGAGAAAAATGAATCTGCCGAAAGAAGACGAGTTTATCGGCAAGGGTATATCCTATTGCGCAACTTGCGATGCCATGTTTTTCAAGAAAAAAGACGTTGTTATTATCGGTGGCGGCGACAGCGCTGCTACGGCAGCTTTGCATTTGGCGGAATTTGCCAATTCAGTCCAGCTTTTGTATAAGAATGGCACTAAGATTTTTGAACCGGTCTGGGAAGAGCGCATGCTTGAAAATGGCAAAATTACGCTGGAATCTTTTGAAAATATCCTTGAGATTATTGGAGAAAGTAAAATCGAAGGCATTGCGTATGAAACTCAGGACAGACAAAAAAAAGAATTGAAAGTCCAGGGCATCTTTATTGAAATCGGTTCAACTCCGGGAGCGGTGATCGCTAAAGATTTGGGCGTGGAAACCGACGAACACGAATTTATAATCGTCAAACCCGATCAAAGTACTAATATCGAAGGGGTTTATGCGGCTGGCGACATTACAACCGCTTCCAACAAGCTGCGTCAAATTGTTACGGCAGCCGCTGAAGGCGCTATTGCGGCCAGTAGTGTTTATAAGACAATAAAAATGGATAAAAAATAGTTTGGTAAAAAATCCTAATTGTGGTAAAATAATGACAAACGCATCGGATCTATGTATTAAAAAGTATTTGTCCGGTGTATTAAAAATAACATGCTGCGCAACGGGGCAATAAATTCATGCCTTACGCTCCATGTTTAAAATATTATGCTAAGCATAAAAACACACAAACAAAAAATAGATTTAGAAAGCAAGAATCAAATAGAATTTTTTGACATAACAGATAGGGTTCAAAAAATTGTTGATGATTCCGGTGTGCGCGAAGGAAATGCGGTTATTTTTGCACCACATACGACCATGGGCGTTGTTATCAATCACAATGAAACTATGCTGCTTCAAGACTTTATGCGCGTACTTTACAAATTTGCGCCGACAGATGACAGATATTCTCATGATTTATTTGAACTTCGCAGGGCCTCCAAATCAGATGGCAGAAGCAATGGACACTCTCATTGCAAGTCTTTGCTGATCGGGGTCAGTCAGTTTGTTCCGATTGAAAAAGGAAAATTGATGCTTGGACCGAAGCAGAGTATTTTCGCAGTAGAGCTGGACGGAGCTCGCGAACGCGATGTTACGGTTAATGTGTTGGGAATCTAACTAACAGCTTATAGCTTTTAGGTTTATAAAAAGCTAGCAAAGGTAATTATCTAAAAGCTTTTTCTATGGGTCGCCTTATAAAGGATTTGATAGCAAAAGGATACTTGCGCAGCGATATTATTATCGAAGCTTTTTCTAAGGTGCACAGAATTGAGTTTGTTCCCGAGGATTTAGCAGCGCAAGCTGAGGCAGATATCGCTTTGCCAATAGGCTATGGTCAGACCATTTCACAACCGCTAACTGTCGCTTTTATGCTGGAACTTTTAGATCCAAAAATAGGTCAAAATATTTTGGATATCGGGAGCGGTTCGGGTTGGACAACAGCGCTCCTGTCTCATATTGTTGGAGAAAAAGGCAAGGTAACAGCCATGGAAATAGTGAAAGAACTTTGCAAGATTGGAGAAAAAAATGCCAACAAGTTTGGTTTTACCAAAAAAGGAATTGCTGAGTTCCATCATGGTTCTGCGGAAAATGGTTTTGCAATCAACGCTCCTTATGACAGAATTCTTGTCAGCGCTTCAGTCGATGAGATTCCACCAGCCCTCAAGCAGCAGCTAGTTTTAGGAGGAAAAATGGTAATTCCTGTCAGAAATAGTATTTGGTATGTTGAAAAAAGAGGCGAAGACGATTTATATATAGAAAAATTCTCCGGATTCGCATTTGTACCTTTTTTAAAAAAAGATTAATTTTTTTAAGTTTTTGCATATATTTGTTTTTTTATTGCACTGCTTAGCGGGTAAATTTTTTTATTTTATTATCATATGACTATGAGAAGAAAAATCAGTATTGCTATCATTTTTTTGGTTGTAATTGCCGGAGGTTTTTTTTATGTTTACAATCAAATTTATTTTTCTCATGGCAATTATCGCGAGAATAAAAATTTTGAAGTAATCAAAGGTGAAGGTAGCACGGAAATTGGGAGCAATTTGAAAAAGGAAGATTTGATTTCCGGCAAATTTTATTTCTACTTGTATGTGTGGAAAAATGATTCGGCGAAAGGTTTTTTACCGGGCAAATATGAAATAAACGGCAATATGACCATTCCGGAAATAGTTAGATTTTTGACTGATCAGGAAAATATTCTGCCAGGCTATGTTACCGTGACTTTTCCCGAGGGTTGGACAGCCAAACAGATGGCCGAAAGACTGACCGCTAAAGGTTTTGACGGAGAATCTTTTCTTAAAATTGTGAATGATCCGCCGCAAAGTATTTTAGATTTTTTTCCGATTTTAACCAAAAAACCAGCCAAAGCAACACTGGAAGGCTATCTTTTTCCGGACACATACAAATTTTCCAAAGACGCGACGCCGGAAGGCATCTTGAAAAAAATTCTCAACAATACGGAACTTAAAATATCGGAGGGAATGCGAGCTGAAATAGAAAATCAAAAAAAATCGGTTTTTGAAATTTTGACAATGGCCAGCCTGCTGGAAAGAGAAGTGACGACGCCTGAAGATTTCAAAATCGTTTCCGGAATTTTTTGGAAAAGAATAAAGATTGGTTTAGCCTTGCAGTCATGTGCTACCTTGGCTTATGCGCTCGGCGAAAATAAGAAGCAATATTCTTTGGAGGATACGCAAATTGAATCGCCGTACAACACTTATAAGTACAAAGGCCTGCCGCCGGGGCCGGTTTCTAATCCAGGTCTGGCAACTATCCAAGCCGCGCTTTATCCGGAAACAACCGACTATCTCTATTTTCTAACCGATCCCAATGACCCCAAAAACACGGTTTATTCCAAAACTTTTGAAGAGCACAATCTAAACAAGCAAAAATACGGATTGTAAAAATATATTTTAATTTGCTTGCTCCATTTTTTTAAATAAAAAAATCCCGCCAGAGGTCATTTTTTGACATAGCGGGGAACAGTTTCACTGTTCTGTTTACACGTCAGGTTTAAGTTCACATTCTCTAACACCAAATCCACCTCCATCGAAAAACTCAATAACATATTCCGGCTCATCACGACGAGACCATTCCTCTTTGGGTTTCAACCGAGTAATCTCGCATTTCTTGCCGTTATGTTTAGCAATACCAGAAGTTCCCTTGTTGGTGAAAACACATATTTGCCCAAGTTTATAAAAATGATTCATCAGCTCCTCCTTTACGTTTGTATTGTTAGTTTACAATATTAACTAGACAGTACAGTAAAGCATATTTTTAATCCAATGTCAATATACTTTCAAAGTCAAAGCTTAAGGCTTTCTTTTTTGACATTTGGGCTTATTTTAAGTACTATAAAGAGAGGTTAAATATAAACATACAACAGGCAAAAAGCGAAAATCCTCTCAGGATGTCTTTTTGTGCTTGTCCAGGCACCAAATTTATAAACTCAATTTTATTGAATTAACATATATTGCAAAGTTAATACCAATAGGAGGGTTAAAATAATTTTTTGGTGCAGGATTTATTTCAAATAACTATAATGGGGGAAAAAGTTAAAAATATCTTTCAACGGTTTTTCGGAAAATTTCTCGGCAATATGTCGAGGGATATTGGCATTGATTTGGGGACAGCCAACACACTGGTTTATGTCAAAGGCAAGGGCATTGTCATCAATGAACCTTCTGTTGTTGCCATCAACAAACGCACTGGACAAGTTTTAGCCATTGGGCGGGAAGCCAAAAGAATGGTCGGCAAAACTCCTGGGCATATTATAGCGACGCGTCCACTGGTGGATGGCGTGATTAGTGATTTCGAAGTGACGACTCAGATGTTAAAATATTTTATCGATAAGGTTAACAAGGATTCCTTTTCTTTAGCGCCTCGCCCGCGCATTCTAATTGGAATTCCATCGTGCATTACGGAAGTTGAAAAAAAAGCCGTACTTGATGCTGCCATGAATGCCGGCGCGCGCGAAGCATTTTTGATTGAAGAACCAATGGCGGCCGCAATCGGCGCTCGTCTTCCCGTAACAGACGCTAAAGGTAATATGGTTGTGGATATCGGCGGAGGAACATCAGAAATCGCAGTTATTTCTCTGGGTGGCGTGGTTAGTGCCAGAAGTTTGCGGGTGGCTGGCGATGAAATGAATGAAGATATTGTCAGATATTGCCGCGATGAGTTCAATCTTTTAGTGGGAGAAAAGACAGCGGAAGATATAAAAATTGCGGTTGGCAGTGCTTATACGCTTAAAGAGCAACTAAAAATTTCTGTACGCGGCAGAGATTTGGTTAGCGGTCTTCCTAAGGAAGTTATCGTTAATGATGAACAAATCAGAGAAGCGATTTCACGCTCAATTCGCATCATTGTGAATAATATAAAAACAGTTATTGAGGAAACACCGCCGGAACTTCTTTCTGATATTATGCAAAGAGGCATAATTTTAGCTGGTGGCGGAGGCTTGATTCGCGGACTGGATAAGTTGGTGGCCAATCAAACGGAAATGCCGGTGCGCATGATGGAAGATCCTTTGACAGCGGTAGTGCGCGGTGTAGGAATAGTGCTTGAAGATATGGAAACGCTCAAAGATGTTATGGTTGAAGACCAGCGCGAAAAAGCCTTTAGATAAACCACGAATATACAAATTGACTACAAATTTACAAATATTCATATTTGTTTCAGTTATTTGTATTTGCATATTTATAGCAGATTTGCAGATTTGTGGGAAAAAATATTGAATATATCGGATTTGATTACTGAATGACATTTTTTATAAATTATAAGAAATAAGAAATATTAGGATGCAAAGATTTACTTCAACAAAATTATTTAAAGTAATTATAATTGCAGCCATGTTTTCCGGGCTTATTTTTTTAAATCCAGCAGGAATTTTTAATCCGACGAGATCGATATTTTTTTCTGCCCTAGTGCCTTTTCAAAAGTTTTTTTATTCAATCTCGGTGGGAATCAACGGAACGAAAGAATTTATTAGTGAAATAGGCCAGCTTAAACGTGAGAACGAAGATCTCCGAAAAAACAATCAGGCACTGCTTTCTGAAAATGTGATGTGCTCGGACATGAAAAATGAAAATGCCAATCTTCGTGAGCAGTTGGGAGTTCTTCCGCGGGATAAATATAATTTAATCCCGGCTTTTTTAGTGAGTCAGGATCCGAATGGAACAGGCAATTGGATTGAAATTGACAAAGGAAAAGATGATGGCGTAGCTCCAAATATGCCGGTTATTATTTCAAAAAGCGTTCTTATCGGAAGGGTGCAGGAAGTTAACGCGAAAAGCTCAAAAGTTATGCTACTGACTAATCCAAAAAGCATTATAAATGTTGCGACAATAGAAAATAATGTGAAGGGAATTGCAAAAGGTGAATATGGATTGGGAATAATTTTAGATATGGTTTTGCAAGCCGATTCAATTAATGTCGGCGATAATGTGGTGACTTCGGGTGTTGGCGGTGAAATCCCAAGAGGACTTTTCATTGGAACGATTCAGGAAATTCATCGATCAGATGATTCTCTTTTTCAACAGGGCGTGCTGACAGCTCCTATTCAGACTTCAAAACTTCAGATGGTTTTTGTGATAAAAAGCATTAAATAGGGTGGAATATGAAAAAGAAAATTGTCTATGCGTTAGTTTTGCTATTTGCTGTTATCCTGCAAACCAGCGTGCTGCCGGTGTTTTTGAGCGGACCTGCTTTGGGCGATGCAGTCTTGATGATTGTTCTGGCTTGGGCCGTGATTGATGGATTTAATAATTTTATTGCCTGGGCGATTGTTGCCGGAATATTTTATGATTTGGCTGCGTATTCACCAGTAGGGGAACACGTACTGATTTTTTTGGTAGTTATCTATTTTGTAAGTTTCTTTTCCCGGCGCTTATCCTTGGATTTAAAAGGGTTTGGACTGGTCTTATTTTTTATTTTTGTAATTGCTGCTACTGTTTTTTCAGAAATTATTATTGCACTGGTTTCAGCCCGGGAAATGCAAACACTGCATGAATATTGGAAAAAATTCGGAGATCCAGGGTCGGTAGCACTTAAAATAATTTGTAATGAATTTTTGTTTTTTGGCTGGTTTGCTTTGCTCAAAAAGATAAAGAAATTTTTTAAGATAGAAACCTAGGAAAAATGCCAATTTGAAATCCTAAACTCATTTTTTAAACGCATGTTCAATTTTAGGCGCAATATCAAAAAATTTTCCGGAATGGAAATTGAAGATTATGTCATTATGGCAACCGAGAAAGAAGCTGCCAGAATGGAAAAGCCCTTAAAGAAAAAATGGTTTGATGTTTTGTGGTGGGCAATAATAATTTCCATGCTCATTCTGGCCGGCAGAGTTTTTTTTCTGACCGTTATTAAAGGTGCCTACTATCGGGATATTTCCAAAGGCAACAGCATTCGTTCGGTCGTCATCAATGCCGCCCGTGGCAGGATTCTTGATCGGGGCGGAGCAGTTTTGGTCAACAACGTGCCGAGTATGGACGCGGTTATCGTGCCGGCGTATCTGCCAAAAGATGAAAAAAAAGTAAAAGAACTTTCCAAAGAAATTGCGACGGTTTTAAAAATGAACGAAGAGGAAGTGCAAGATAAGCTCGAAAAAAGCAACTCCAATTCTCTGAATTCGGTGTTGCTTAAAGAAAACATTTCTCAAGACGAATCTTTAATATTACTCGAAAAAAGCAATAATATACCGGGGATTAGCATTGAAAAAACAGCTATTCGTTCTTATCCGGATGGCCCGATATTTTCGCACATTCTCGGTTATGAAGGCAAAATAACCAAAGAAGAGCTGGGAAAAAATAAAGGCTATTTGCTGACTGATTATATCGGAAAAGAGGGCATCGAAAAATCATATGAACAATATCTGCGGGGCGTGCACGGCGCAATACAAATTGAAGTTGATTCAGTGGGAAACATTAAACGCGAGGTGGGAATTATTAATCCGAAAGCAGGCAATGATCTCGTTCTTAGCATAGACGGTGCTTTGCAAAAGAAAATATACGATAGTCTTAATGACATTTTGCTAAAAACGCAGACAAAAACGGCGGCAGCCGTGGCGATAAATCCGCAAAATGGAGAAGTGCTGGCGCTGGTAAGCATTCCCAGCTACGATAACAATTTATTTGCGCAAAAAATATCCAATGCGGATTATTCTAAATTAATTAATGATTCTAATCTCCCTCTTTTTAATCGTGCTATTTCCGGAGAATATCCTCCCGGATCAACGATAAAACCGGCAATTGCAACAGCAGCTTTGTCTGAGGGCACCATAACTCCATCAACAATCATAAGCGGTTTAGGCGGCCGACTTTATATCGGCAGTTATTCTTTCGGCGATTGGAAAGCCCATGGTCCGAGCGATGTCCGCACGGCTATAGCGGAAAGCAATGATATATTCTTTTATACTATTGGCGGCGGCTATGGAAATATTCAGGGACTTGGCATGAACAGAATGAAAAAATGGTACAATCTATACGGCTTTGGTGAAATGACGGGAATTGATATAAATGGTGAAGCAGACGGTCTCATTCCCGATGAGCAATGGAAATTGGAAAAATTCAAAGAAAAATGGTCCATTGGCAACAGTTATCATGCCGCAATCGGACAGGGATATATAACCGCCACTCCGCTGCAAATTGCCAATTATACCGCGGCCATTGCCAATGGAGGAACGCTTTTCAAACCGCATATCGTTTCTCAAATAAAAAAAAGTGATGGAACAATTTTGCCGGTCCGATCTCAGACTATTCGTTCAGGTTTTGTTTCTAACGACGTTCTTTCTGTTGTCAGGGAAGGAATGCGCAAGGTTATCACAGACGGAACTGCTCAACCGCTTAAAGACATGCCAATCGAAGTTGCCGGCAAAACAGGCACAGCCCAATTTGGAACGGGTGATCAAACGCATGGCTGGTTCTCTTCTTTTGCGCCTTATAATAATCCGCAAATAGCTATGCTGGTTTTGGTTGAAGGCGGCGGGGAAGGCCATTCAAGCGCTTTGCCGGTGACCAAAGAAGTTTACGAATGGTATTTTAACAGGTAGCCGGCAGCTTCTAGTTTCATAGTTTTTGGGGAATATACAAATTTAATTATGATCAAAAATAAAATTAAAAAAAGAATATTGCAGGAAGCCAGTTATATGGCAGGCAGCTATCTAGTTTCTCCGGAAATCGCAAGCCTGGTTGTCACGTATAAATGCAATTTCAAATGCAGAGCCTGCACTGTGTGGAGAATGGAAAATTATCCGGAATTAACCCAGGCAGAATGGGAAAAAATTTCCCGAGATCTTCAATCTTGTCTATCTAAAGAAACATCAATAGAAATTAGTGGAGGCGAGCCGCTAATACGCAAAGACTTAGTGTGCTTTATGATCAAACACCTAAAAAAGTTTTTCAAAAATGTCGGAATAAATTCCAATGGCTCCATGCTTGATGAAAAAACAATTTCTAATTTGAAAGAAGCCGGCATTGATTTCGTGAAAATTTCTCTCTATAGCTTGGACGAAGCAAGGCATGATGATCTGCGCGGCGTGCCTGGTTCGGCCCAAAAAGCGAAAGAAGCGATTGATTTGCTGCAAAAACAAGGCCTGCGAGTCGATATTGGCGTGCTGATTACGGCAAAAAATATTTCAGATATTCCAAACATTATAAATTATTACAATCGTCCGGAATACGGCAAAGTTTCGGTTGTTTTGCAGTCGCTGGATGAACCGATAGGAACAGAACCGGCAAGCGGTCAAGACAAAATCGCAACAATTGAAAATTTATGGCCGGATAGAAAATCGATTGAAGAATTATTTTCTTGGCTTGGCAAAAATAAAACACAAAAAATAAAAAATTCCCAGGCAAGCCTTTCTGCGATCAAACAATATTATCTTGATCAAACAAGTGCTCTTAAGCGCCGTTGTTTTGCCGGCCAACGCAGCCTGGTTGTCTATCCGAATGGGAAGCTAGCGCTATGCTACAAAGGCGCGATAATTGGCAATGTAGCCCAAGAAAATTTAGAAAAAATTCTTTCCGGGGGAAAAGCGCAAAAAGAACGTCAAAATATCAAAAAATGTTCCAAGAGTTGCCGCATTATCGGGTGTAATTTTTCCAAAACAATTCCGGAAATTATCGGGTTTAATTAAGATTGCCAAACAGGTCAGGTTCTAGCGTTTTTTTAAATCTAGGAATATTGTTATAACGGTAGGCAAGTAATTTATTACGTAATTTTTTGATGTAAAAATTTTTCAAATCTGCTATAATTAAAATATGATTAACCGAAAAGATTTATCATCATTATTCAAATATCTCCGTCCCTACAAAAAAACTGTGAAAATTGCAGTTGTTTTTGTCATTTTGGAAAACGCAGCCTATCTTATATTGCCGTTAATTTATGGCAAGATAGTCGATATCGTGACTCAGGGAAAATTTTTTGAAACAATGGTTTTCATTCTGCTTTTTCTTTGGGCATGCATGGAACTTTTAAGCAACTGGTTTATGCGGATAAGAATCAGAAAAGCTAATAATATTGCTTGTCGGGCTTCTAATGATATTATGACGAAATCAATTGAACATCTTGTCCGTCTGCCATTATCATTCCACAAACAACAAAAAATTGGAGAAATTATTCAGCGCTTTTCCAGGGCTGACGGATATATGTATAACATAATCGATAGTGGATTATTTCAAATATTTCCAAATATTCTTTCTTCCTTTTTAGCCTTTGTGATAATTCTCTGGATCAGCTGGCAATTGGCGGTAATCTACCTTTTGTTTATATCTGTTTATGTTTGGATGACTATTAAAAAAACTGAGCCTATTGTTCATTGTCAAAGAAAAATAAATAAAGTTTTTGAAAAAGCCTATGGTGATATATTCGATCGTACGGAGAACATCATCAGTTTAAAATCGAATTCAACCGAAGATTTAGAAAACAAACGCAATGTGGAAAATTTTCGTCGCGGATTTTTTCTTAACAGCCGGCAAGTTGAGCTATGGATGAAATTGAGTTTTTGGCAAAGCTTTATTTTTACAATCAGCTTTTTGATGCTGTTTGGAGCCGGAATTTATTTTGTAAGCGTTAAAATGGTGACAATTGGACAGTTTGTCATTCTTTTGGCCTATATTAATGCGGTTTCGGCGGCAATGAATATGCTGGGCGGCAATTACAAACAGCTGCAGGAAGGGATTGTCACCATCAACCGTTCAGAAAAAATATTCGATGAAATCCCGGAAAAATATGATGATCCGAATGCCAAAAATATTGAAAATGTCTCCGGCAACGTTGAATTTAAAAATATTTCTTTTTCTTATGAAAAAGAAGCTGTTTTAAAAGATATTTCTTTCAAAGCTGCTGCTGGTCAAATGGTGGCTATTGTTGGCAGAAGCGGGGAAGGCAAGTCAACTTTGATGGACTTGATTTCACGCTACAATATTCCGCAGAAGGGTAGTATTTTTCTCGATGGAGTAAATATTAAAAAAATAAAACTGAAAAGTTTGCGGGATCAAATTGCTATTGTGCCGCAAGAAGTCGATCTCTTTAATGATACGATCAAAAACAACATTGCTTATTCGCGGATCAGCGCGAGTGAAGAGGAAATTCTCCAGGCTTCCAAACTGGCGCATTGCCATGAATTTATTGAAAAATTTCCGAAAAAATACGAACAAATTGTCGGTGAAAAAGGCGTGAAGCTTTCAACAGGCCAAAAACAGCGCTTGGCTATTGCGCGGGCGATTTTGCGCAATCCAAAAATTTTAATCTTGGATGAAGCTACCAGCGCTTTGGATAGCGAGTCGGAAAAATATGTGCAGGAAGCGCTTCAAGAGGTGATGAAAAATCGCACGACTTTTGTCATTGCGCATCGTCTTAGCACTATTCGCAAAGCTAATTTAATCTTGGTTATTGAGAATGGAACAATAATTGAATCAGGGGATCATGAAGAACTCATAAGGCACGGGGGAGTCTATCAGAAGCTTAGCGAATTGCAGAAGATAAGCGTTTAATTTAATATGAAAAAACCAAAAATAAAAGCGGAAAAGCGGGAAATAAAAAAGAAAACAAAAATGCTGGTTTCCGGCAAGAGCGTGTTTAAGCTGAAAGAAATTATAATAAAAAAAGCCAAAAAGACAGAGAAATAATGAAAAAAGAACTTTTTTTAATTTTGCACGATATCCGCAGCGCCTATAATGTGGGCGCTATTTTTCGCACAGCCGATGGGGCAGGGGTCAGCAAAATTTATATTTCCGGTTATACTCCAATTCCACCAGATGAGAACAAATCTTACAAAACTCAAGCGGACAAAATGATTGAAAAAACAGCTTTGGGCGCGGAAAAAAGTATTCCTTGGGAAAATTGCAAAGACCTTAAAAAACTTTTAGAAAAATTAAAAGAAGAAAAAATAAGTATTGTGGCTTTGGAAAAAAATGATGGAGCTACGGATATAAAAAAATACAAAACAAAATTTCCGATGGCGCTAATTTTGGGCAATGAAGTTGAGGGCGTGCCTGTAGATATTTTGCAAAAATGCGACGCGGTGGTTTCGATTCCCATGCGCGGACAAAAAGAATCGCTTAATGTTTCTGTGGCCGCCGGCATCGCAATGTACGAAATTCTGGGCTAGTTTTGGCTGACTTTAGCCTTGATTTTTTCTCATATTTTTGTTATGCTTTATTTTGTATATTGGGGAGTAGCCAAGCGGTAAGGCACTGGGTTCTGGTCCCAGCATGCGGGGGTTCGAATCCCTCCTCCCCAACATGGAAAAAACAACGACAAAAAATGAAATCAGCTATCCAATGCGGATTAACCGCTATTTAGCCTTGCATAAATATAGCAGCCGGCGAGAAGCGGATGAGCTTATTGCTAAAGGAGTTGTCACAATCAATGGCAAAAAAGCTAAACTGGGGGACAAAGTCAATGAAAAAGACGTGGTTACGGTCAATATGAAAGTGCAGGGAGCGGCCAAAAAATATGTCTATTTCGCATATAATAAAGCTAAGGGAGTTGTAACACACACCCCCAAGGATGGGCAAAAAAGCATCAAGCAAGTCACCTATCTGGCGGACGATGTTTTTCCGGTTGGCAGATTGGACAAAAATTCACATGGCCTAATAATTCTTTCCAACGACGGCCGCATTACTGACAGGCTGCTCAGTCCCGAATATGATCATGAAAAAGAGTATATAGTGAAAGTCAACAAACCGATTACGAATATTTTTTTGAAAATCATGGCGCGCGGCGTGCAGTTGGAAGATTTCAAGACCAAGCCATGCATTGTTAAGAAAAAAAATGAACAAACTTTTAACATAATTCTAACTGAAGGCAAGAAGCATCAAATCCGGCGCATGTGCGCCAATCTGGGCTGGGCAGTGAACGACTTACAGCGAGTCAGGATTATGAACATAAAATTAGGCAATCTCGGAGTAGGTCAGCAGAAAAAGATTGAAAATGAAGAACTAGCCATATTTTTAAAAAGTTTGGGGCTCTAGCTAAGTTTATTTGAATATTTATAGACGGGATAACAAACAAATGTTATCCCGTTGTTTTTTTGGATGTTGTCCGGATATTATCGCAGACGTTATCCAAAATTAACCATATTATCTAAAATTTTTTGCTTCAATAAGACAAAAATTTGTTCTTAAAAAGAACTCATTTTTGTCTTGCTTTTGCCCACATTTTTTTGGATTATGTGGGCTGCATATAATGCTACGTTTTTTCAAAAAATTTATTTCATCATTTTATGATTGAAAATATTGCTGAAAGTTGCTAGTATGAAGCATAAGTATAAACAAGGCATTTATGCGTATTGCAATCCACGCGGCTGATCTTGATCATAATCGTATTGATGGCACCAGAGTGTATCTTTTCAACATGCTTAAAAATTTCGGTAAAATTGATTCTCAGGATTCTTTTCTGATATATCACCAAAACGATTTCAATCCTCAGCTCAAACCCCCAGTATTTGCGAATTATTCGGTCAAAAAGTCTTCTTTTCCTTTGCTTTGGACGCAGACCGCGTTTGCCTTTAAAATCTGGCGTGATAGGCCGGAGGTGTTGTGGATGCCGGTTCATAACTTGCCAATATTGCATAGAAAAAATCTCAAAGTTGTGGTAACAATCCATGATCTGGCTTTCAAAATATTTCCTGATTATTTCACAAAAAAAGATTTATTGAAGCTAAACAAATTGAGTGACATGGCAATCAAAAAAGCTGACAAGATTATTGCTATTTCACAATCAACCAAAAATGATATTTTGAAATTTTATCCGGAAATTTCGGAAGAAAAAATCACCATCATCCATCACGGATTTGATGCTGAAATTTTTCAGAAAAAATATTCGGCCGAAGAATCTGATAAATTGCTTAAGAACTATCAGCTATCAACTAAAAACTATCTTTTATATGTCGGCGCTATTCAACCGCGAAAAAACCTGGAAGTTTTAATTGAAGCTTTTGCAAAGATAAAGAGAGAATCAGCCAGCTGGCGGACAGACCTGAAATTGGTCATCGCCGGAGCACCAGCGTGGAAAGCGGAGGCAACACTCAAAAAAATTGCCGCAAGTCCGTTTGGAAAAGATATTATTATAACCGGTTCTCTTGAATTTGAAAAAGTGGCAATATTTTATCAAAATGCCAAAATATTTGTTTATCCTTCCTTGTATGAAGGTTTCGGTATACCAATCCTGGAATCCATGGCTTCGGGAACGCCGGTTATTTGCGCTAAAAATTCCAGTCTTATTGAAGTTGGGGGAGAGGCTGCATTATATTTTAAAACAGAAGATTTCAACGGTTTAGCGGATTGTATAAATAAAATCATTGAAAATGAAGCACTTGAAAAAGAATTGATTCAAAAAAGTTTTGAACATATCAAAAAATTTTCCTGGGAAAAATGTGCCCAGGAAACGCTGGATTATTTATTGAAGTAGCAGTTTTTCACTTTTCGTTTTCGAAGATTGCTTGATAAAACAGAAAAAATAAAAATAAAATTACTAAAGTTATAATAATATTTTCCCAAAAAGCAAACTTGAGCAGGGAATTGCCGATAAGCAAAAAAGCCAAAAATATCAAAGCGGGCAATAGCCTGTTTTTTTTGACTGCCTGCTGGCTGTAAGTAATGTTTATATTTTTTCCAACAAAAATTGAAAATCCCAGAACTAGAAAAATTGCCAGCGCAATCTTCAGCAAGCTGATATGGGATGAAATAATTCCCGGCAACAATCCTTCGGCTATTAACATGGCAACAAAAGAAATAAGCAAAAGAAAAAGCGCATCATGCAGAAGCTTGTAGGCAATAATAAATGTGTCCTTGTGTATGTGCGGTAAGTTTATATTGAACATTATTGTGGCGGAGTTATATAATTATTTTGTATATTATTTTTAATTGTCGACAGAGACAGCATTAAATTTTTCCAATTTACAGGAGTGGAAAGTGTTGTATTTATGTTTTTTATTTCAGCTTCATTCGCGAAGCGAGTGTTGACTTCGTAGTCGTTGCCAAAGAAATTAGCTACGGAATCAAGAGGCATTTCGCAAAAATATTTATGGCTGTTTATCCGGGATTTTTTAAGCTGGCAATGAATCGCGTCATTTTCGTTTTCTTGCAAGTTGGCCTTAATCGGATTTTTTTTAGAATACGATTGAGCAATAGTCTGGGTTCCGATAGGAAGTTTCTGGTTATCTTTAATAATAAAATATTTTTGTGCTGTCTCATCGAAAAAAATGGTGCCATCCGGGTGTACTTGATTAAGCGTAAAAATTTTCTGTTTTTCGTATAAACTCAGTTCTTCTGAATCAATAGGAATAACATCTTTCCATTCGAAACCCATGCGAACAAATGTATTCGCACTGTTTATAGGATAGCTCTTATCCTCGCTGAGAATGTAGACGGAAATATCATATGAAACTAATGTTCCGTCGGCAAATCCGAGCAATTTTTCTGAAAGCGCGTAGTGAGAAAGAAAATCCTTGTCTTTAATTATGGCCTGATTCGCATCAAATTGCGACAGGAAAGCTTGTGCACTAATAAAGGGGAAAAGCTGTCCCTCTTTTAATTTATAATACGTATCTTCTACGGCGAACAATGTGTCATCAGGATAGCCATTTTTATCAATTATATCAGCGCCAGGCTTATTATATTGCAGATCTGCCTGTTGGATCTTAAGAAAAGATTCTCTGGGATAGCCAAGACTGAGCAGTATTTCAATGCTTTCAAATTTTCTTAAGACGCCATCGGAAACTAAATAATATTTTCCATTTTCAGTTGTTAGTAATGTTCCATCCTTAAAACCAACAGGTTCGCCGAGTGGATAGAGAAATGCCTGATATGATTTGCGAAGATACACAGAAGAATCTTTAATATCTGCAGAGTTATCCTTAGTTGTGAATGTTAATAAGACATCGGAAAAATTGCCGAAAGCGGTTGAATAGAAAACAAATTTATCTTTGGCTGAAATCGGATTTTTGGCCGGATTTTCCGGTGCGGAAGCAACATAGGGCGGGTTGATAGTATTTTTGAGTGAGTTCGCATTATCAAAAGAAAAAATAAGAGAAACAGAAGGAAAAAGGACGCGGTCTGCAATAAAAAGAGCAACTATAAAAAAAGCGGCATATAAAAAACCTCGCGCAATGTTATATTTTTTTTGCATTTTTTGATCCAATTTTATTTCACTTGTCAGATCAAACATATTTTGTTATTTAGTCACTTTTAATATCTTGCCTTTTATTTCGTATTCTTTTATGCCCGGCAGGGAAGTTGTTATTTCCAAGGAGTCATCTTGCAGACTGTCCAGCTTCGAAAATTTAAAAGAATAATCTTTGAAAAATGTTAGACGACTTCCAATTATACTTTTTTGGTAATTAGGCAGTTGATGATCTGGGGTGATCAAATATATATTATCAAATTTTTGCAAATTCAATCCCATCAGATCGGAAGTATTTAAAAAATAGACGGAATTTTTGTGAAAAATTGAATTCATCGGACCGCTGATCATCGACCATCCATCGCCGGTTGTTTCTCTGTCAATTAGCACAAGATCATTTTTAGAAAAATTTTTGCTTAAAGTTTGAACCTGTTCCAAAAGCTGTTTATTTTCGGAAAAAAACAAGTATTTGGAAAAAGCCGGCAAGTTTCCTCCTATCAGCAGGATAATAAAAAATCCGCAAATAGCCAATCGTATTTTTTGTGATTTTTCTTCAAATTGTCGGCCAATCAGCAATCCGGAATAAAAAATTGCAGCTGGAAGAATTGAAAACATGAATCGTCTGAGCATCCATGGATGGTCGTTGCTGATATGTGAATCAAAAAAATAGATAAATGTCGGCAGAATAATAAAAAATGGAATAAGTTTGTAGAACTCCTTTCTAAAAAGCAGATAAGCAACAGAAACAGCTCCGACAACAAAAAATCCAATCATTCCATAAATTCCGAATATTTTTTCAAAATAAAAAGCGGGTAGCGGTAAATCGCCCGTGAATCCAAGAAGCTGCGCCTTGGGTATAATGTCTAATCCCGACAGCAACGCTTTTGCCAGTTCGCGGTAAAAATTAAGATCCTTGATGGCGTTGGCGATAAAGACGGCCAAAAAAATACCAGCCGGCAGAAAAAATCTGAGCATCGGTTTTTCCTTGAGATATTGCCTAGCCTCCGCGCTGGAAAAAATTATTATGATTGAAACTGCCAAAAAAGCTAGACCCTCAATGCGGGTCAGCGCGAGCAAAAAAGCAGAAGCCAGAAAAACTGCGAAATTCAATTTTTGGAAATTTTTTAAAAAAACCATCAAGGCTAGAATGGAGAGCCAAAGAAGCGCGATAGCCATGTTTTCACTGAGAGTATATTTGGTAAACCACATAAAAGCAAAGGAAGTAATGGCAAACAGCATCGTCGGCAAAGCTGAAAGCGTTTTGAGAAACAGGCGGGTAAGCAGGTAGAATGATATAAGAAAAATGGATAACAGGATTGCGTTAGCAACCGCAAAACCGGTGAGTCCAAAGATTGCATAAAAAAGAGCCAGCCAAACCACATAGGCAAGAGGGAACTGAGTTATTAAGTTTCCCTCCGCGGTATAATAGAACCCAGGAAAATTAAGAGCGCGTCCTTTTCCATATATATTAAAAAATTCTTGGGAAACTGGAGTCGAAAATTCAAATGTGTGATTTTGAGCTAGTTGAATAGCGGCTTCGCTGATAGAACCTTGATCCCGTCCGGAAAAAACAGTCGGCGTTGAATTAAACGAAAAAACAATCGCCATTATAATAATAAGGCTGCAAACTATTAGCATCTCCCATGACAAAGGAAAGGAAATTTCATTTTTTAGGTTGCTATAAAAAATCCAAAGACCGATAATTATAGCTATGACCCAAACGGCTTCCGCATAGAAAAAGCCCAGAAGTGCAAGCAAAAAACCGATTCCTGTCAGGATCAGCCAAAACAGGGATTTAAGAAAAAAAACCTGATAATCAGCACGGGAAAGATTGTTATTCATCCAGCAGTAAAATTCGAATGAGCTTTGCTCAAGTCGCAATTTTATGGTTTTTAAATATTTATCTTTTTATATCCAGCCTTAGAATAGCACAGCCTATTTTACTTTTCTTTCGAATCTTACTGCTGGATTCATGTTTTTCATTATACCTCTCATTTTTTTATTTGCAAAGCGGTTTTTTGTGGTGTAAAATTGAATAAACTGAAATAAAAACAAACACAATGGATAAAGAAATTTTAAAAAACGGCGAATCAGGTTCTGAAAGAAAAAGGCCTAATTTTTTTTATTGGTATTATAATGACGGTATCCACGAACTTTTGGAAATTTGGAAAAATTATCTTTTTTTTGTTTGGCGAAATTATTCAATTTTAGAACTTTTTAAAACCCTCTTTTCTCCCTGGCGGCGCGATGTCACCAATAAAAACTGGCGCGGCTTGCATCCAATCAAAACTCTAGAAGTTATTTTTGAAAATCTTTTTTCTCGTCTGATAGGCGGTGTTGTTCGTATCTTTGTCATTCTTTTTGGCCTGATTGTATTTGCTGTTGTTCTGCTTCTTGGCATAGCTGCCACCTTTATCTGGATCAGCGCTCCGCTACTTATAATAGTAATTTTTGTTTATGCTTTTAGATTTAAGGGGCTAGCAGGCCTGCCTTTTGCGGGGGGACTTTTTTTACTCTGGGCAGGTATTTTAATTAGCTGCTATTTGAAAGACACAAAGAGGCAGGTGATTAATATGGGGCTTGATGAAATTCCCGCGCATCCTGTTTTTGAAAGGATTTGCGGACGGCTCGGATTGGATGCCAAAAGAGTTCCTAAAGAAATATTTCCGAATCCTGAGCTTATGGAAGATTTCTTGAAAACGCGAGGGCTTACAGTCGATGATTTTGGAAAAATTTTAGATTGGGAAATTCAAAATTGGCAAAATAAAGAAGACTCAAAAAGGTTTTGGCATTGGGAAAATTTGAGAAAAAAGAAGCCAATAGGCATGCAATGGCGCTATGCGTACACGGTTAATTTGGACAACTATTGCCAAGATTTGTCTGCAGACGATTTTTCCGAATATTCAAAAACGGAACTTATTGGACGCAAAGATGAATATGAAATCATGAAGCTCATTTTGCAAAGACCTGACCAGAACTGCGTCCTGTTGGTCGGAAATGCCGGCATTGGTAAAAAAACCCTTATCCATTCGCTGGCAAGAATGATCCGAACGGGCGAGGAAAAATCTCTTGAGAATTTTCGGATTCTTTCACTTGATTTAGGAAGAGCAATTTCGGAAGCCTTGAACAGAGGACATGATGTGGAGGATTTCATGCGCACTCTTTTCTTTGAGGCCAGTTATGCGGGTAATGTCGTTTTAGTTATTGAACATCTGGAACAGTTTTTAGGAAAGGAAGCAAATACTTTTCATCCCGACATCTCGGCGGTGATTGCTGAATTTCTGGAAGTTCCGACTTTCCAAATTATTGCCACATCCACAACAAAAGAATATCATCAGCTGATCGAAAAACAGGAGCAAATCGTAAAATATTTTGAAATTGTCGAAATGCGGGAACCATCGGAAGACGAAGCGATGAGAATTGTTCTGGCGCAATTGGAAAAATACGAGCAGAAGCGCATCCTTTTCACTTTCAAGGCAATCAAAGAAATAATTGCCGGTAGCGGCAAGTATAATTGGGATTTTCCTCTGCCAGAACGCGCGCTGGATCTGGCTATGGACGCTTTTATGTTCTGGGAGAAAAAGTCCGATGAACAATTTGTCACGGAAAAGACAATTGGTGATTATTTGACACTCAAAACCGGAGTTCAACAAGGACAAATTGAAGGCTCAGAAAGGAAAAAACTTCTAAATATGGAAGAAATGTTGCATCGGCAGATCATTGGGCAGGAAGAAGCCGTCAGTCACGTTTCTGAGGCTTTGCGAAGAGCCAGGAGCGGAATCGGAAATTCCAAAAAACCAATCGGAAGTTTTTTATTCTTAGGGCCGACAGGTGTTGGTAAGACGGAAACTGCCAAAGCACTGGCCAAAACATATTTTGGAGATGAGGCGCGCATGATCCGTTTGGATATGAGCGAATTTCAAACTTCGAGTTCTATTGATAGACTTTTGGGTTCTAGCCATCTTAATCAGCCTGGAAGATTGGTTACTCAGATCAAGGACAACCCCTGCTCTTTGCTTCTTCTGGATGAGATTGAAAAAGCTTATCCCGAGGTATTGGACATTTTTCTGCAGATTTTAGACGAGGGATTTGTTACGGACGCGTTCGGTGAGAAAGTTAATTTCACCAACACGATAATAATCGCGACTTCCAACGCCGGCGCCCCGCTTATTAAAAAAATGGTGGAAGAAAAAGCGGAAGCTGAAGAAATCAAACAAGCAGTCATTAACTATGCGATTGAAAATAATATTTTCCGCACGGAATTTTTGAATCGTTTTGAAGGCGTTATCTTTTTTAGGCCGCTAAACGCCCAAGAGCTCATAAGTGTTGTCCGGCTTCAGCTGCAAAAATTTGCGCGCCGGGTTGAGAAAGAAAAAAATATTGAAATCGTATTTGATGATAGTATCATTGAAGATGTGATTCAAAAAGGATATGATCCGGTTTTCGGAGCGCGATCGCTCAACAGGTATATTGAAGATACAATTGAAGGAATTGTCGCGAAAAAAATAATTTCGGGAGAAGTTGTCGTCGGTGGAAAAATGATCATCGGTTTATAACTTAGCGTGCAGTTTACAGCTGAGAGATTTTTTGTTATTGTATCAGGGTGTGAAAAATAAAAAAGTAAGGCAAAAAGATAAACATGAACAATGGCACGCTTAATTTAAAAGTTTTTATAACTAGAAAAAAAATAATTGTCTTTTCAGTAATTGTCGCTCTGGGGGTAGGCGGCTTTTTTGCTTTTTCGTACGCCAAAAACAATAAAAAAAATATTGCCCTGGTCTCACTTAGTGCTATGAGCAAAGCTGCCAAATTTTTGCCGATAAGCCAGGACAGCAAAAAGGAATTGGAAGTTTTAAATTCAATAGTTTCGGAACTTACCAAAAAAGACGACATAGAAAAAAGTTTTCTAGTACTGCTTCAGAATGCCGACGAACTTCGGCCAGGCGGAGGATTTCTAGGACAATATGCAATCATAAAAATAAAGAACGGCAATGTTGTTTCAACGTATGTTGAAGATGCCAACCTGCTTGATCAAAGAATTCAAGCTAAAGTAACGCCGCCATTTCCTTTTTATAGATTAATGAAAATCAGAAAATGGAAATTCCGCGACAGCAATTTTTCTCCCGATTTTCCGACCAACGTTGAAAAAGCCAAATATTTTTTCCGTCTGTCTGGCAGGGATTCCAAACAATTTGACGGAGTAATTGCGGTTAATTCTCTTGTCTTTAACAATATTTTCAATTTGACCGGGCCGATAACCGTTCCAGGCTATGGCGGTGAATTCAATAGTGAAAATGCTTCTCGAAAATTGGAAGAAATTGTGGAAAAAATTTATCTCCTAAATCCTGATTTGGACACGCAAAATAGGAAAGTCATCATCAAAAAACTGGCTCCGATGATTATGGAAAAAATAGCAACGGTCGGTAATATCACTAAAATTGCCGAATTTTTTCACAACGAACTCAAGAATCGAAATGTAATGGTTAATTTTACAGATGCCAATTTACAGCAACAGATTGCCAGCGTTTATTGGGATGGGTCTATGTCACAAAGCTGGGGCGGAGACTATTTGATGGCTATTGATGCAAGCATGGGAGCGCTCAAGACTGATCATTACATAAAACGGCAAATGAAATATGACCTTGATTTTACTCAACCGAAACCGACTGTAACTTTAAATATTAAATATAATAATACGGCGCCCTATGGCGACTGGCGAACCAGCGACTATCATTCATACCTCAGAATTTATGTTCCCAAGGGATCGGAATTTGTTTCCAGTCAAATGGTCAGCCGTTTGGCGACTTCCGAAGAATTCAATAAAACCTATTTTGGCTTCAAAGTTGATGTAATTATGGGCAGAGAAGTCGATGGCAGAATTGTCTATACTTTGCCTGATAGCATAAAAGCTGAAAATTATAAGCTGCTGATTCAGAAACAATCCGGCGCGGGAGATGTGCCGGTTACAGTGCACATAAAGACGCGCGACGGTGAATTTACCCAGCATCAGACACTCAAAAGCGACTTAAAGTTCGAATACAGCCAATAGTAGGCTGTTTTCATATCAGAAATATTTTTGTGAATGGAAAGTATTTTTAGATGGAGTATCAGCACGTTGGTATTGACAAAATGGAAAAATGTGCTTATACTAGCCAGTTAATAAGAGAACATTAAAATTTAAATATGCCGAAAGGAGTTAATAATGAATAAAGCCGAAAAAAGAGGGGCCTTAGTCGTGGATGAAAACGAAGAAGTGACAAAAGTAATTGCGGAATTTCTGAAAATAAAAGATTATGAGCCATATGTAGTGCATAAAATCTCAGAAGCCCTGGTTATTTTTAAAGAAAAAAGAGAAGAAATTGGCCTGGTAATTTTAGATATGCCAATATTAGGGGTACCGTCGGTAGTAGAGACTTTTTTTTGTCTAAAGCATATCGATCCCGAAGTAAAGTTTATAATTACCAGCGGTTTCTTTAATTACGAAACGGCTGAGTCCAAGTTGGAGAAACCCATTGGTTTTGTTAGAAAACCCTTTGGTTGGAAAGAATTAGCAGATTTAATAGGGGAAATAGAGAAAACGCTATAGTAATTTTTTCTCTTCCATGTTATCAGCGGCAGGCTTGCTTTAATGAGCAGGTTTGCCGTTTTTATTTGCCTGAAGCTGATTTTTGTTTTTTGTGGTATAATAAAAACATATAAAAAATATAACAATAAAAATAGTTTTGTTTTGCGGCAGTGTTTAATAATAAGAAACATGAAAAATAAATTTTTATTATTTATTATTTTTGCCATAGTCATTCTATGCGGATATTTGATATTTTCTAAAAAAACTTTAGCGCCTGTAGAGATTCAGACTTCACAATCTGATGAAGACGAAAGCGACTTTCAGAATAATTTTCAATACGATGAAGTTATTAGCAAAAAGATCGGATCCCAGGGCGGTGTTTTAGAAAATGCGGATAAATCAATTATCGCAACTTTTCCCCCATTAGAGCAGGAGATAGAAGTCAAGTTGAGTTTCAAGAAAAGCGATTTTAAAGCAAGATCGGGCGCAAGGTCTCCTGTGACGATTAATATCTATCCTGATATAACTTTTAATTTCATAAACCCCGATGCTTCAATAAACATAAAGGCAAAATATGATTCGCGTTATGCTTTGCCGGTGCCGTATTATATTAATGAAAAAAAAGAATTGCGGCCCATACAGCTTAAGGAGTTGGATGCGGAAAATAATTATTTTATAATGGATACTTTTCGCGGTGGCGACTTCTCATGGGTTACCGTGAAACGCATGGATCAATAATTCAATTTATACAAATCAACAGTAATATGAAAAAAGTTGCCATATTTGACATTGACGGAACAATTTTCCGATCCAGCCTGCTCATAGAAATAACCGAAGCTTTGATTACTGAGGGCATATTCAAGGTGTCAGCTAAAAGTTATTATGCTAAGCAATATCAAAACTGGCTGGACAGGAAAGGTTCTTACGAAAAATATATTGACGGAGTGGTTAGGGCTTTCGAGGCTAATATTAAGGGAACCAAATATAAAGATTTTCTAAAAATTTCTAAAAAGGTTATAGCGGTTAAGCGGAATCATACCTATCAATATACCCGTGATTTGGTCAAAAAACTCAAAAAGAAAAATTATTTCTTAATGGCTATTTCCAATTCACCTAAAGCAATTGTGGATGATTTTTGCAAAGAACTGGGTTTTGATAAGGCTTATGGCCGGATGTATGAAATAGATGAGAAAGGCATCTTCACCGGCAAAATTATGTATAAAGAAATGATAAGCGACAAAGCCAAAGTTTTGCAAAGAGCCATTGATAAGGAAAACCTGACTATTGCGGGTTCGATTGCTGTCGGCGATACGGAATCTGACATTCCCATGTTTAAAAAGGTTGAAAAGCCCGTATGCTTTAATCCTAACAGAAGTCTCTATATTGTAGCTAAAAAACGTGGGTGGAAAATTGTAGTGGAAAGAAAGGATATGTTCTACGAAATTAATCCTGGCAAATAAAAAGTGTTCAGTAACACCAGAAGCACGGCAAGCCGGCTACGGGGCAGGCTATTTCAGTAACACTTCAAAGCAAGCGGATAGCAAAAAAGCAGGAGAATAGCAAAGCATTTTGTGCTTTGTTTTTTGCTAATTTTGAGCTATAATGAAGAAAATATATGTTTAGCAGATATCTGGGAAAAATGGTGGCTATAATAAAAAGGGACGGTTTTTTTGCCGGAGTAACATCTGTTTTTCGGATGCTTTTTGTTTTGGTAAAACAACCAAAATCGGCGGATGTTCTTTTCGTTTCCAGTGGGGTGATGGGTGACAGTTGGAGATATCGGGTCAAAAATATCGCTGAAGAGCTTGGTTTACACGGAATTTCTTCGTCAATTACTGTTCAGGAAAATATTTGGATTTCTGATTTGGCGGATAAGTTTAAGATATTTATTTTCCATCGGGTGCAAAAAAACAACAAGGTTTCAAAATTGATTGAAAACATCAAAACGCAGGGAAAAGAAATCATTTTTGAAACTGACGATTTAGTTTTCAATCCAGAAGATATCAAAGATCAAGACTTTTTTAGAAACGCCAATGCTTTGGAAAAGAAATTTTACGAAAACGGCTTGGGCGCAGAAATATTTTTTGATCCGTACGTGAAGACCTGCACAACCACAACCGCATTTCTGGCGGAAAAAATGCGCGAAAGCGGCAAGCAAGTTTTCATTGTTCCTAATAAACTTTCAAAAAATGATCTTGATATAGCTGACAAAATTCAAAATTCGAAATTAAAAATTCAAAATTCAATAAAAATTGGTTATTTTTCCGGTACGGCGAGCCATAATAAAGATTTCGCGACAATTTCCGGAGCGCTACTACGCATTATGGAGATATATAAAAATGTTGAATTGGTTTTAGCCGGACCTTTAGACATCGAAAGCGAACTGCATAAATTTTCAGCTAGAATCAAACAGTTGCCTTTTGTTTCTCGGGAAAAACATTTCGAAAACATAGCTGCCGTGGACATCAATTTGGCGCCATTGGAAACCGGCAATCCTTTCTGCGAAGCTAAGTCGGAGCTGAAATTTTTTGAAGCGGGAATCGTTAATGTTCCGACAGTTGCGGCGGCTAACCAAACTTTCCGCGAAGCAATTGTGGATGGAACTGATGGTTTTGTTGCGAATGGAGAAGAAGAATGGTTTGAAAAAATAGAGAAGCTTGTCGTTGATGAAAACCTGAGGAAAAATATGGGAGAAAAAGCGCACCAAACAGCACTGGCAAGATATTCAATCCCGAGCAGCAATAATGAAGAGTATTATGCTTATTTAAAAAGCAAGATTTAAGGTTTATAAAGTTCATAACGTTTTTAAAGTTTATAAAGTAAAAACAAAAAATATGGATGAAATTTTAAAAAAACTCGAGGAGCAGGATAAAAAAATCGACGCAATCTATGTTTCAGTGGAAAAAACCAGAAAATATTTTTTATGGACATTAATTATAAGTATTGCGACAGTCGTGTTGCCAATCATTGCGCTAATTATTCTTTTGCCGTGGCTCATGAACACGCTAACTTCTGCATACAGCGGTTTATTATAAAAATATTTGTAAAATGAAAAAAACATATAGAAAACTAATGTTTTTTGTGATTTTCCTTAGCGGATTTTTGCTATGGGGGAATGCAATGGCAGCTGAATATTATGTGCGCGCCGATGCAGCAGGAAGCAATAATGGTTCGGATTGGACAAATGCCTACACAGCCTTGCCGGCAACATTAGACAGGGGTGACAGCGGTTCAACCTATTATATCGCTGATGGAAATTATGAAGGGTATGTTTTTGACACAACCAACGCGGCTAATGACGGTACTAAGGTTATTACCATAAAAAAAGCAACTGTTGCGGCGCATGGCACGGAGACTGGGTGGAGTGACACCTATGGCGATGGCCAGGCCATATTTCAACAACCGGATGATTTTAGCGACACAAACCGCATATTCGTTTTTAAAATTGGGGTGTCATATATTACGATTGACGGGGTAGTCGGAAGCGGAAGCGATCCGGCGACTTATGGGTTTAAATTTTTGCAACATCCGTCATACGGCGATGCTGAAAATGTATCTCCATACCAAAGCGGATTTAATCTTGTTGAGGTTGGCGGAGTAGGCTGGAGAACCAGAACAATAACAAATATTAAATTATTGCATCTTGCAACCATCGGCAGCGGCGACATCCCTTGCGTAGACGGAACACCCTATACTTGTCGCAGTGAAGGATTTAGCGTTTATTTCGCTACGACGCAGGGAGGCTCATTTGATGATGTGGAAATAGGGTATGTTTATGCCCACGGATTTAAAGAAAATATTAGTGTCATGGGCGGGAGCACTGCGAGCGTTCATCACGGTTATTTTGCAGACAATACAAGCAGTGCAACAGCGCATGGACAAAATATGAACCTTAATACGCTTGATGAAGTTGATATATATGACAATATCTTCAAAGATTCAGAAACATTCTGTATCGCTGTTCATGATACATATCCTGGCCAGACTGATCATACGCGAATATATAACAATATATTCACTGGTTCTGATGCGGGTATGACAAGATGTATTGCAGCAATGTCAGGCACGACTGATGTGATTTGGAGCATGCAATTGCATAATAATACCTTTATTGATATTGATGGCATACCTTTGATTGTGCAGACGGTAACTGATGTAGATGCGCACAAAAGCTACGTGTATAATAATCTTTTTTATAATTGCACAAACCTGGGTTTGACGAATTCGGGATTATCGCCAGGCGCAATTGTCCACGATTATAATGCATACATATACTCAACGGGATATACTGCTGCAACGCATAATCAAGTTGATGATGACGGGGCAGACCCCTTCGTTGATTTGGCCAATAGTGATTATGCTATCGATATAACTGCTGATACTGCTAATGATGCCCATGTTATCAATACCGGGCTTACTTTAACATCGCCATATGATATTGACTATATTGGAACAGAGAGACCAGCAGGAGCGGGCTTTGATATTGGCGCTTATGAATATGTCGGAGCAAGCGATGTTGTCGCACCCGCCAGCCCAAGTGGATTAACAGTTCAATAAAAATGTTTAGCGAGGCTCGCCCAAAGGTAGTTGGACATGTCAAAAAGGGGGAGTTGTCAGTAAATTGCCCTGGGTTTATAGCTCAAGGTTTGCTCCAGCAGTATTAGTTGACAAAATGCCTATCTATTATTATAATAATGTGGTTATAGTATAATGTTTTTATGGGTTCTTTGAGCTAAAAATGTATCAAGGCAACTGAACAATCGATCTGTCGCTTTTCGAGCGACGGGTAGGAAAGTCCGGACATTCCATCCCGATTTATCGGGACAAAGGTAGTGGGTAACTCCCATCAGAAGCAATTCTTGAGGTGCGAACAGAAACGCGCAAGGTCGCAAGGCTAAGCATTCCGTTTTACGACGGAATAGTTCTCTAGTAATAGGGAAATGAAACGGCTAAATCCTTACCTGAATGCAAGACCGTGTCTAGTACTCCCCTAGGAAGTACTAGAAGTGTCGCTGGATTTCGATAGCAATATCGGAACAAGATAAATGATTGTTTTAAACAGAATCCGGCTTATAGGTTGGCTTGATGCATTTTTTGCTTAAAATTCTTTGCAGATTTTTTGAGTCATACTTTATGAAAAAACGATCAGAATTATTATTCAGCGCGGTTCAAATTCCAGTGGATGTTGCTATGATAGTGTTGGCGGCGCTGAGCGCTTTTGTTATTCGTGAATTTCCCGTATTTATCGCACTTCAACCCAAACTTTATAATTTTCCTTTAAAAAGTTATTTAATCGCTGTTTCCATGGTGGTTCCTTTTTTTATTTTAACCTACGCATTAGAAGGTCTGTATGACTTGAAAGTTACGCGAAATTTTTGGAAAGAAAGTCTGAAAGTTTTTTTTGCAACATCTATCGGACTGGTTGTTATAATCGTGGCAATATTTTTAAAGCGCGAATGGTTTTCGTCGCGCTTTATAATTCTAGTGGCTTGGATTTTAGCGGTCGCGTATGTGACAATCGCCAGATATATATTGCACAGAGTCCAGCGATATTTGCTCGAAAATAAGGGCATGGGCGTGCACCGACTTTTGCTTATTGGACATAACGGAAAAATAAAAAATATACAAGAAGTTATAAGAAAAAATTCCAATCTGGGTTATCGTATCGTGGGAAACATAGAAACAGCCAGTATTCACGCAATTCGTGAAATCAAAGATGCCTCTGGTGTTGATGAAATAATAATTTGCGATCCGACCCTGACCGATTCCGAGCAGATGAAGCTGATCGACTATTGCGCCATTAATAATATTGCCTATAAATTCATGCCGACAACTCTGCAGACAGCTAGATTTGAGGCCAGCATTTTTAACGGCGAACCTATAATTGAAATCAAGCACACTCCACTGGACGGATGGGGCAAAATATTGAAACACATTTTTGATATCACGGGATCTTTTGTTTTGCTGATTATTTTTTCACCAATTATGCTTTTGACGGCCTTGGCGATTTGGCTTGAAACCGGAGGACCGATAATATACAAAAATGAAAGGATGGGTGATGACGGAAAATTATTTCCCGTTTACAAATTCCGCTATATGAAAAAAGAGCTTTGCACGGATCCGCATACGGAGGAAGGCAAAAAAGCTTTAGAATATGAAAAGCAGCTTATTGCTGAAAACTCAATACGAAAAGGGCCATTATATAAAATAAAAAATGATCCCCGCAAAACAAGAGTTGGAGCGTTTATTGAAAAATATTCTATTGACGAACTGCCGCAGCTTTTCAATGTTTTGCAAGGCGATATGAGTTTGGTAGGACCGCGTCCGCATCAAAAGCGTGAAATCGAAAAATATAATGAATATCACCGGCGTCTTTTGACCATAAAGCCGGGAATTACAGGCATGGCTCAGATTTCCGGACGCAGTGATTTGCAATTTGAAGACGAATACAAACTGGATGTTTTCTATATTGAAAATTGGTCATTGCTGCTGGATATTCAAATCTGTCTCAAAACAGTGTTGGTGTTGTTCAGGAGAAGGATGAATTAATTATAAAAATATTTTATATTTATCGAAAATTGTTAGTTTGACAAAATTGATAAATTAGACTATAATTATAGGTAGAAGGATAGCAGAGAAATGGTTTGGTCGACTGTTTCATCTCATCTTTCTCGGTATTAATCAGTAATTAACGTAAACGACTATGACAGAAAAAAGAGCAACAGACCAGGAATTTTTGGAGTTTGCCGTCAAGGCGCTCGTCGACAACCCTGGTGATGTTAAGGTAGAAAGAAAAATTGATGAAATGGGCGTTCTTATATCGCTGGATGTAAATCCTGCAGATATGGGAATGGTAATCGGCCGAGAAGGTCAGACCGCAAAAGCCCTTCGCACAATTTTAAGAGTTATCGGCGCCAGAAATAATGCGCGCGTAAATCTCAAGATTAACGAACCGGAAGGTTCAACTCGCGGAGAAAGACCAGCTAGACCAGCAGTCGAAGAAGGAAAAAAGAGCATTGATGATGTTCTTGGAAACATATAATTTGTTCTCAAAATCTTTATATAACAAAACCCTCGCCTTAGCGGGGGTTTTGCGTATTTAAGGGCTTTTTTTGTTTTTAAATGTATGGTAAAATGCTTATGGTTAAGCTGAAATACAAACTATATGAAATTTGATATAGTAACAATTTTTCCCGATATTTTCACATCATATTTTAACGAGTCGATTATTAAACGCGCGCAGAAAAACGGAGCCGTTGAAATAAATGTCCATAACTTACGGGATTATACAACCGACAAACACAAAACCGTTGATGACACGCCTTATGGCGGCGGAGCAGGAATGGTTCTCAAAATTGAACCAATCTATCGATGCGTAGCATCGATCAAATCAGAAATTCGAAAATCGAAATCCGAAACAAATCCAAAATCCAAAATTAAAAATTTAAAACAAGGGGAAAAATTACGAACAATTCTATTTTCGGCCAAGGGGAAAAAATATACGCAAAAGGATGCCAAAAGACTTTCTAAATACGATCAATTAATTTTCATCTGCGGGCGCTATGAAGGCGTGGACGAACGAGTGGCGGAAAAAATTGCGGACGAAGAAATTTCTATCGGTGATTTCGTGCTGACTGGCGGAGAAATTCCGGCTATGGTCGTTGTTGATTCAATCACGCGACTTTTGCCTGGGGTGTTAGGGAATGATCAAAGCGCAATTTATGAATCGCATAGCGAAGACGGATATCTGGAACATGCCCAATATACAAAACCAGAAGAATTTTTCGCCAAAGGCGAATCCGTCTCTGGAGGAAATGTTTGGAAAGTGCCCAAAATACTTTTGAGCGGCCACCACGCAGAAATTGAAAAGTGGAGAAAGAAAAAATCAAAAAATAAATAGTTATAAAAATATGTCAGAAAAAATGTTTGAGCCAAAGTTGGGCGATTCTTTTAATAAAGTGCCAGAAGGTCAAAAAGATAGATTCAAACCAGCAGAAAATGGAGGTTTTGTGTATGCGGAAGCTTTACCAAAAGAAGAAGCGGAAATTGAAGCTGAAAAAATGCAAGAAAAAGTTGAAAAAGAATTATTGCCAGAAGTGATTGAAAAAATAATGAAAAAAGTGCAGGATATAAATCAATATGGTACAGCTTTCACTTCAATTTTTAGAAATAAAGAAAAGAGTAATTTGAAAATAATCCAAAGCATCTTAAAAGATGGATTACTTGGTTCTACACAGAAAAATGTTCAAAATTTATCTGAAGAAGTTAATAAAAAAAATTGGACAAATAATTTAAAAAATGGAAAAGGTGGTCGTGTATTTTTTAATATCGTAGGCAGGATGAAACATGAAGATACTCGAAAAGAAATTCCACAAATGTTAGAAAATTTTTATTGTCGTAGTGATAACAATGAAAATATATATCTAATTTTTGATTTAAAAAATTTTAAAGAAGATTCTATTTTGGAAGGCAAAATAAATGATCATGGCTCGTGGGAACAAACACAGAAAAACCATACCTATAAAGTTGATTATAGCCCTAATCACATAAGAATGAGTGCATATAAAAAAATTTTCGGTGAATTAAAGCCAGGAACTAATGAATTTAGAAAAAAAGCACTATCATTAAAAGAATTGGATGATGAAGAGGTAAAACATGTGGTAAATAGCATTATTAACGAAAAAGGTGAAACATCTCCTAGGGATGAATGGGGGTTTACTTTGTCTTATAGAGTAGCACCGCGCTTATTTAAGGGTATAGTAATTTCTCAAAAGGAAACTGCTGCAGAAATAAGTAATATAGAAGAAAAAATATATAACAATAAGGAAAAATTATTACTTCCTATTTATAATGTTTATGGAGATCTTCTTTGGCCGAAACAAATGAGTTACGAAGAAGTTAAAAAGTTTGTCATGGAAAGAGATAAAGATAAAAAGAAAGAAGAATAATTTTAGAAGTTAAACCCCAAAATTGAAATAGCTATAAATATATTATGCCTTTTAAGAATGGAGATAAAATTTTGTTTACCATAGTCATGATCCTGCTGGTTTTTGGCTTAATCATGATTTCCAGCGCGGGAGTGATTTATTCCCAAACGCGTTTTGCAGATGGGTATTTTTTCTTCAAGCGCCAGCTTATTTACGGAGTCCTTCCCGGCTTGCTGGCGCTCTATGTCTGTTCCAAAATAAACTACCATTTTTGGAAAAAAATAGCTGTTATCTTTTTCTTTGTTTCCGTAATCTTTTTGGTACTCGTTTTTGTCCCGGAGATTGGAACAAAAATATACGGTGCCAGCCGATGGATACAGCTCGGTCCTTTATCCTTTCAGCCTTCCGAAATGGCAAAACTTGCTATGATAATTTATCTGGCGGCTTGGCTTGAAAGCCGGGGAACACACAGGATTAAAGATTTTTTTGAAGGTTTTTTGCCCTTTTTGGGAATTATGGGGCTGATGGGTTTTCTGATTATGAAACAGCCTGACACAGGAACTTTGGGCGTCATTGTTCTGACATCTATCGCGCTTTTTTTCGTAGCCGGAGCAAGTTTCAGGCATATCCTTGCAATCGGAGGTTTGGGAGCGTTTTTTCTCTGGATACTTGTAAAAATCGAACCGTATCGCTTCAATCGCATTTTAGCCTTTCTGGATCCCAAGGCTGATCCGCAAGGAATCGGCTATCAGATTAATCAAGCTCTGTTAGCAGTCGGAACAGGCGGAATTTTTGGAGTCGGGTTCGGACAAAGCCGCCAAAAATTCAATTATTTGCCCGAGCCGGTCGGAGATTCAATTTTTGCCATAATTGGAGAAGAACTGGGAATGATTGGGGCTGCAGCCCTAGTTATTCTTTTTGTCATGTTGGCAATGCGCGGCATAAAGATTGCCAAAAATTCGCCGGATGTTTTTGGAAAATTATTGGCGGCCGGAATTACTATGTGGATAGTTTTTCAAGCTTTTATAAATATCAGCGCCAATATTGCGTTGGTGCCGCTCACTGGAATTCCGCTTCCGTTTGTCAGCTACGGCGGCACATCATTGGTTTTTTTGATGTCAGGCATAGGCATTTTGCTGAATATATCCAAGCATACAAATATTTCGAGAAATTAGCTTGAAAAGTGGATTTTTTGGCGTAATATTGATATAATTAAACAAGAATAACCAATTACCAAGAAACAAGAAACAGACAAATCACAAATTCAAATAATCAATAACTAAAAGTTTTAAATTTTAAAAATTGGTTATTGTAAATTGTTTAAAAATTAGAAATTAAAAATTAGAAATTATTAATTTTATGCGTATATTATTAACAGGAGGAGGAACAGCAGGACATCTAACTCCGCTTATAGCGGTAGCTAACAAATTAAAATCAAAGCTTGGTCACGAGGCTGAATTTTTGTACATTGGTTCCGGCGCAGAAATGGAAAAGCGGATGATGGCCGAGGCTGGCATACGAGCAAAATCAGTACTGGCCGGAAAATTGCGGCGCTATTTTTCTCCGATGAATTTTGTGGATTTTTTCAAGGCGCCAATAGGCTTCATACAATCTCTGTGGATACTTTTATTGTTTATGCCGGATGTTATTTTTTCCAAAGGAGGCTATGTAGCTGTGCCTATTGTTTTGGCTGCTTTTTTATATCGCATCCCGATCCTTATTCATGAATCAGACAGCACACCCGGACTGGCAAATCAATTTCTGTCTAAATTCGCCACTCGTATCGGTGTGGCTTATCCTTCGGCTGAAGAATATTTTCCAAAAAATAAAACGGCGCTGGTTGGCAACCCGATTCGTTTTGAAGTGACTGACGGAGATCCGGAAATGCTGAGAGAAAAATTAGGATTTACTGCTTCTAAAAAAACTATTTTAATTTTGGGCGGCAGCCAGGGAGCTAAAGTAATCAATGATGCTATGGTAAATATTCTGCCCAAATTGCTCCCTTATTATCAAATTATTCATCAAACAGGGCAAAGTCATTTTGAAACAGTAGAAAGCAAAGCTGCCTATATGGGAGTTAAAATAGGCCGGGAAGGCTATTTCGCGACTCCTTTTATGAATGCCAATGAACTCAGAGATGCTTTTGCGCTTAGTGATTTGGTTATTAGCCGGGCGGGCGCCACTTTCATAACTGAAATTGCGGCCAACAGCAAACCGGCAATACTTATTCCTATTGCTGAAAGTGCCAATGATCATCAAAGAATGAATGCTTATGCTTTGGCTCGCATAGGTGCGGCAATAGTAATAGAAGAAACAAATTTAGGCGAGCATATGTTGATCGACAATATCAATAAAATTTTCAACGATGATGAATTGAGAAGGGTAATGGTTGAAAAAATAAAAACATTCTATCATCCCAATGCACCTGAGATAATCAGCAACAGTCTGGTGGAAATTGCCAGATCATAAATCAGATGAAAGTAAAGGATATAAAAAAAGCATACTGCGTGGGCATTAAGGGGGCGGGCGTAACAGCAGTTGCGCAGATTCTAAAAGCTTCGGGCGTGGACGTTTCCGGTTCTGACACTCCGGAGGTTTTTTATACGGATGAAATTTTAAAACGTTCCCAAATTCCTTTTTTTGAAAATTTTGCTAAAAAACAAGTGGTGCGGGATGCGGATGTGGTTATCTATTCCACAGCTTATAATGCCGAAAATAATGTGGAAATTGCCGAAGCAAAAAAATTAGGCATTCCTCTTTTGAGCTATCCGGAAATTTTAGGTATGCTTTTTAGCGAAAAACTGGGCATTGCTGTTTCTGGAACACATGGCAAAACGACAACGACAGCCATGTTGGCAGAAGCTCTGGTTTCAGTCGGACTTGATCCGAGTGCAATCGTAGGCAGTCAGGTGATTTCCTGGCAGGGGAGCGCTCTTCCCGGACAAGGTGAATATTTCGTGGCTGAAGCTGATGAATATCAAAATAAATTGCAATATTATAATCCGTGGTCGGCTATTTTGACCAGCGTTGACTGGGATCATCCGGATTTTTTCCCTGATTTTGCAGGCTACAAGAAAGTTTTCAGGGACTTTGTTTCCAAAATTCCCAAAACCGGTTTTTTGGTTGTGTGGGGAGACAGCAGCGACACCTTGGAGGTTTCGACAAGTGCTAATTGCAGAATATTAACCTATGGTTTTTCCGATGATTGTGATTACAAAATAGTAAAACAAGAGGCAAACGACACAAAGCAGCAAGAATCGCAATTGTTCGAAGTTTTTTGCAAAGAAAAAAGTTTGGGAATATTTGAAACGCCGCTAGTAGGCAAGCACAATATTCTTAATTCCGGTTCGGTGATTGCTCTTTGCCACCAAATGCAACTGGATCTCCAAAAAATAAAAAGTGCCCTGCAAAATTTCAAAGGAACAACGCGCCGTTTTGAAAAAACAGGTATGTTTCAAAATGCTGTTTTGATCGACGATTATGCCCACCATCCTGATGAAATAAAAGCGACTTTGCAGGGAGCCAGACAGCTTTTTGGAAATAAGCGGATTTGGACAGTTTTTCATCCGCACACTTTTACCCGCACCAAGGCTTTGCTTTCCGAATTTGCCCAAAGTTTTGATGATGCAGATAAATCAATAGTTATTGATATATATGGCAGTGCGCGGGAACAGCAGGGCGGGGTTTCTTCGGACGAACTGGTTGGGCTAATCAACACCTACAATCGCAATAAGGCGGAATACATACCGACTATTGAAGCAGCAACGGAATACTTGAAGGAAAAATCAGGCCAATATGACGTGCTGATTACCATGGGCGCCGGAGATGTCTGGAAAATCGGCGAGAAAT
>JAKLIO010000049.1:284-551 GCA_022709565.1 Patescibacteria group bacterium | reverse complement strand
TGTGTAATTTTTTGAAAAGTATTTTGAAAAAAATATTCTATCTTCTCACTTTTATTCCCACTTCTTTTTCCAGTTCCGCTGTTATGCGATTCATCGCATCATCAACTTCCTTTCCCGCGAGGGTTCTTTCATCGGCTCCGAGGGTTATGTGGAATGCAAAACTCGAACTGTTGTCGGCAAAATCAATCGCATCAAAAAGATCGACATCCAGAACCATGTCTCCCCCCGCTTTTTGTATTGTCTTCAAAATATCGTCGACTCTTACAT
>JAKLIO010000049.1:0-274 GCA_022709565.1 Patescibacteria group bacterium | reverse complement strand
ATTTCCTTGAGCTACAAGAGAAATGTCTCTTGTCACTATCGGATGTTTTCTGATTGGAACATATTCCCTTTCTCCTTCGGAAACTGAAAAGAGTTTCTGCATATCAAACTCAAACATCACAACCCGGGTGTGAATGTCAAATTGCGCAAGCACAAACGGATTTATTTCTCCCATAAAACCCACTGCTTCCTCGTTTCCTTCAATTTTTATTTCCGCGCTTCTGCTCTCATGCCAAAGCGATCTTGGTGTTTCAATAGGATTGCCATTGAAATTG
>JAKLIO010000048.1 GCA_022709565.1 Patescibacteria group bacterium | reverse complement strand
AACGCGGTTTACGAAGTGGGAATCCTGGATTTGCCCAAAGAAATTATCTACCTTCTGGGCCGTTTGAACTACCGCTCAAGCTACGGCCAAAATGTCTTGCAGCACTCCATTGAAGCAGCTCATTTGGCCGGAATGATCGCCGCCGAACTGGGCAGCAACGTAGAAATTTCCAAAAAAGCCGCCTTGCTCCATGATATTGGAAAGGCCATTGATCATGAAGTGGAGGGAACGCACGTAGAATTGGGCCGCCGCATTTTGCAGAAATACGGCTTATCCAATGAAATTATCAAGGCCATTGAACCGCATCACGAAGATTATCCTTTTGAAACGCCGGAATCTTATATCGTGGCCGCAGCCGAAGCCATTTCCGCAGGTCGGCCCGGCGCCAGACGCGACAGCCTGGACAACTACTTAAAGCGCCTGGAAGAATTGGAAAAACTGGCTGCTTCGTTTAGCGGCGTAGAAAAAGCCTATGCCATTCAGGCTGGCCGCGAATTAAGAGTCTTCGTAGTGCCGGAAAAAATTGATGATTTGGGCGCTTTGAACTTAGCCAAGG
>JAKLIO010000047.1 GCA_022709565.1 Patescibacteria group bacterium | reverse complement strand
AATCCCAGACACAAAATTTGAAAAAAATTTTTTTAGTACCGCGTATGGGATTCGAACCCATGATTTCTAGGATGAGAACCTAGCGTCCTAACCGGGCTAGACGAACGCGGCTTATGTTTAAAACATGAGCCTTATAATAGCAACTCTATTAAAATTAATCAAGATTAAAAAAGCTTAGGGTTTCGTAAATGGTATCTTTTTCCATTCCTTGTTTTGCCGGCACAAAAGATTTTCTGCTTGATTAGGATCCGCCAGAATTTTTTCCACGATCTTTTCCATGCGCATGCCTTGCGAACCTTTTACTAAAACAAAATCTCCTTCTTGTATGATTTGAGGAATTTTTTCGGCAGCTTCAATCGGATCATTGAATTGTAAAATTTTTGAAGTAGGAAAGCCAAGCTCAATAAGCTGGCCGACCGTATATTGCATGCGTCTGCCCACAGCCACAAATAAATCTATCTTTGAAGAAAATATTTTTTTGCCAACTTCCCTGTGTCCAGATTCCGTCTGATCTCCAAGCTCAAGCATGTCTCCCAAAATGGCAATTTTTCTCTTTGCCTGAAG
>JAKLIO010000046.1 GCA_022709565.1 Patescibacteria group bacterium | reverse complement strand
ACACAGTTATCGTAGTGGAGCATAACCTGGATGTTGTACGGGACGCTGATTGGGTTATCGAACTTGGACCGGATGGCGGAGACACGGGCGGGTATTTGACATTCGAAGGCACTTCGGACAAATTAAAAAAAGATAAAAAAAGTTGGACGGCGAAATATCTCTAGCGAGAAATTTTCAATGATCAATTTTCAATTTTCATTGAATTTTCAATGATACAATGGTTAAATGTTTGAAAGTTAATTCATTGATTATCAGTTGTAAATTATAAGAAGAGTATTGCTATTGCCAGCACGGAGAGAATAATATCATTGGCTCCGTTGCGCAAAGTCCACAATCTTTCCTTGGAAAAAGCCGGATATTTATGACACCAAGCATGGAAATCATGAATCCTGTTAAGAAGAAAACAATCGAATTCTTTATTCAGCGCCGTCAAAAGATCAGGAAGCATAGCAGAAAACATGCCAACGATAATTTGCCAAGTGGTGTGCGAATCTAAATTTTGATAACGGACTATCAGGAAAACAATTATTATTCCGGCAAATAAATCTAGGGTTATTTTCCACCAGGTGTTTCTAAAGC
>JAKLIO010000045.1 GCA_022709565.1 Patescibacteria group bacterium | reverse complement strand
AAAAAATCCTCGACAGTTTCCATGTTGAGCTTCTTGAGAGCAGCGGCATATTTCGGGCCGATGCGTGGGATATTGGATAATTTTGTTTTAAGACTTAGCATACCCAGTAGTAGAAATTCGAATGGGCTACGCCCTTTCAGAATGGATTATCTATTTAGTCTTTAAATTAAATTTAATTTCTTTATGTACTTGTTAATTAGCCCTTTCTATTTTTCGAATTTTCACTACTGGGCATAAATACAGTATAACGTATTTTCGGGATATGAAAAAAGACTTTGCGTTTTTTATACGCAAAGCCTTTTTTGTACAAGATTGCTTGTGTTAATAAATCGGGCCGCTATATCCAGTCCTGGTGCCACTCATCCCTGCTATTTTTCTTTTTTCTTTGTCTTTTTTGTCTCTTTTTTTCTGGCATTCCAGGCAGAATTTCGCTATAGGGTTTATCTTTAGTCGATCCTCAGGTATCTCTTCGCCACAGTCCTTTTCTTCGCAAGTGCCATATTCTTCGGTTTTTTCAACTCTTAAAATAGTTTTTTTTAATTCTTTAATAGTTTCTTCCAAAGGATTAATCCTGGGCAGATCAACATTTGGAAGG
>JAKLIO010000044.1 GCA_022709565.1 Patescibacteria group bacterium | reverse complement strand
ATCGGAGATTGTCACGAAATCCGCCTGAATTTCTGAATTTTGCTCGTATTCGCTTAGCAAAGAATACAAAGCCTCGTCCGCTTCCCTGCCCGGCGCTGGAAATTTATAACTCAAAAATAAAATTCGCATATGAAATTTATCAAGTAATTACCCTTTAATTGTACAGCAAATACAACTTGGGGTAAACCCCGCACTAAGAAAGCACTGCGCCAAAGGCGCAAAAACATCAGGAAAATTATCGTATTACAAGTTTTTAAAAAAATATTTTAATTATTAAATAGAAAAATAATACAGGTGCTGTTTTAGTACAAGGCAAACTCGGTATTCAATAATAAATCGGTATTTACCTCTTTGTTGTCATCACTCGCTCGGAAATGTCCCGCCAAGGCGGGATCATTTCTCTCGCTTCGTTTGACAATAAAAAATTGGAAAAAATTTGCAAAAATGCTATAATCATAGAAGCTAATAGTTTTTATTGGACAATTTTTATCTTGATGACAAAAAAACAAAAAACAATATCCTTATTACTTGCCATTTCTTTCCTGATCTATCCTCTTTTGAGCCTCAAAGCGGAGGCTGTTGAAGATGCCACTTATTATCAAAA
>JAKLIO010000043.1 GCA_022709565.1 Patescibacteria group bacterium | reverse complement strand
TTCAGCTCCTTTTTTATGGACGCAGACCCGATTTGCTTCGGAGCTTTTTCGCGACAGGCCGGATGTCCTCTGGATGCCTATTCAGAACATGCCGATTTTCAGGAGAAAAAACATGAAAACAGTGGTAACAATCCATGATCTGGCTTTCAAAATTTTCCCCCAGCATTTTACCAAAAAAGATCTTTTCAAACTTAACAGACTTGCTGATTTGGCAATAAAAAACGCGGATAAAATTATTGCGATTTCCGAGTCGACAAAAAAAGACATTATCAAATTTTATCCAAGAATAGATAAAGAAAAAATATTTGTTGTATATAATGGATTTGACAGTGAATTATTTAATAAAAAATTTTCAGACGAAGATTTCGAGAAAATATCTATAAGCTATAACCTAAAAGCTAAAAGCTACAAGCTAAAAGCTGTTATTATGACCGGCTGCCTGGCCAATAGGCCTGATGTTAAAAAAAGACTTATCGGCAAAGTTGATTTGTTTACAGAGATAAAAAACTTCCCGAAGAATGTAGGAAGTATTATGTATAAAGTATCAAGTATAAATTCAAAGAAAAAAATACTTGATACATGCTACATGATACATGATACAAAAAACCTTAACACCAACG
>JAKLIO010000042.1 GCA_022709565.1 Patescibacteria group bacterium | reverse complement strand
AAATCGTGATTATTGGATGCCTACTTATGGTTTAGAATCTGCTCTTCCCGCAACTTGTACGTTAAATACTTATTATGGTGCGACTGATTCTGGTAAACTTTGGAAATGCACGTCAACAAATAATTGGACATTACAATATACGCCGTATACCTATCCGCATCCGCTGCGAACAGAAGCGACTGACACTGTCGCACCCGCCAGTCCAACAGGACTTTCAGTTAACTAAAAATTTACATAATTATTTTGTTCAGTAACAAAATGAAAAACTATTTAAAACAAACTTTATTCTGTACAGTCTTTATCAGCGGGTTTTTGCTGTGGGGAAATGCAATGGCGGACACGCACACGGTTTCAGGAAATTGTTCCGCATCGGCCGTTCAGACGGCTATTAATTCAGCATCCGAAGGGGATATTATAGACGTGACCTGCACAGGCACAGTCACTTGGTCGACTGGTATTACGTTATCAGGCGGAAAAACGCTTAGAGGTGGTGGAACAAAAGGGTCTAGTGGGACAAATGGAACGTGGCCGCTTACAATTAACGTAACTTCCTCTGGAGATGCGGCAGTAATTATCATAAATGACAACTCAGAACCAGTCAATCAGCTTACAGGTTTTAA
>JAKLIO010000041.1 GCA_022709565.1 Patescibacteria group bacterium | reverse complement strand
TATTCCAAAAACTCGGTTTTGAGCTTTTCAATTTCGCTAAGCGCCATAATTGACCCAATTTTAACACAAATTATTGTGCGACATAGCCAAACTTAGATAGGACTTGCAATTTTGGGCGAAGTATGCTAACGTTAGCCCATGCTGTCAACCAAGAAGAAGCAGACCATCATCAAGAAGACACGGGTCCATGAGACGGACACCGGCTCTTCAGAGGTGCAAATTGCCGTTTTGACCGAGCGAATCAACGAACTGACCGCTCATTTGAAGAAGCACAAAAAGGATTTCCACTCTCGCCGCGGCCTCTTGAAGCTCGTTTCCAAACGCCGCTCCCACGAGAAGTATCTCGGCGAGAAAAAGAAGTCCGCCAGAGGCGGATCCGCCTCTGGCGGAAAGGCCACCGCCAAGGCGGCCAAGGCCTAATTTGTATATCATCTTAGTTTGCTCTACACTGGTTGAGGCAACATTTTATTAATCGCCTCATTTTATTTTTATGACTATAACTAAACACCCCGGCCAACGCGTGGCCGTGTTCATTGATACCCAGAACCTTTATCACAGCGCCAAGAATCTCTATCATGCTCGAGTTAACTTCGGCAGCATCCTGAAGGATGTCGTGGCCGATCGA
>JAKLIO010000040.1 GCA_022709565.1 Patescibacteria group bacterium | reverse complement strand
CTAATTCTGGAAGATTGATTTTTAAAATATCGCCATGGATAATCTCAACATTTTTAATACCAGAAAATTTATTTTTTATAAATTCCACCATTCTTTCGTCCAATTCTATGGCAATCACTTTTTTGCATTTTTTAGCTAAAAGTTCAGTGAGCACGCCTTTTCCCGGCCCAATTTCAACCACCACATCATCACTCGAAAGATTGGCACTTTCAACAATCCGCTGCACAACTGCATCGTCTTTTAAAAAGTTTTGTCCAAGAGATTTTTTTGGTTTAATGTTCATAAAATAAAAGCAACTTTTCTACAATCATTTTTTTATTTCATCGCATGAAACTATTTCATACGGCTCAACACCTCTATAACAATTATTTTTATCCTTCAAATAATGCCCGTAATTGACAATTTTAAATGTTGCAGGATTTATTCCCTTCAATTCTTTCATTTCTCCTCCTATATAATTATAAACGCAATTTTTATCTTTATAATAAAGACCTGATATGGCATCAACAACTTTTGAAAAAGTTTTAACATCGGCCTGATTTATTATTTTATTGCTATAATATACGTGATTTTTATCTTTCGCAACATCATCATTTGGACTTTCTGTGTCAACTAAATCAAAACTTTCTGGATCCGCATTTTCAA
>JAKLIO010000004.1 GCA_022709565.1 Patescibacteria group bacterium | reverse complement strand
TACCGTTGAGCTAAGTCGGCGAAATATTTATTTTATCAATATTTCAAGTCTCCTGATCCTCAATTTTGCTTTACGATGCATAGGACTAAGCCTTAATACTTGACTGAAGCATTCGTGTGAATCACTAAAACACTCTTTTTCCAAATAATAATCCCCCAGTCTCTCATAGGCTTCTATATCCCGCGGATTGACGGCTATTCTTCTTATCAACGCTTCTTCAAGCTGATTTTTATCTTTCAGCCCGCTTTTTTGCGGCTGAACTGCTTCTTCCCGGATCAAAGGCCTAATTGCTTCTTCTTTGTTTTCGGCATTTGCGCTGTTTTTCCATTCTCGTATATCAATATTTTTTTCTACTTTCTGTTTTTCAATATTTTCCTGATCAATAAGCATGCGCTCTTGTCTTTTTTCACGTATAGAATGAAACCAGTCGTTGCTGACATTGTGAAATTTCAAAGCTGCCAGCTTCAGGCGCTGCATTATTTTTTCCAAAATCTTCAGTCCAAATTGACCCAGGGCTGAAGCAATCTCTTTTTTCTTTTTTTCCGGTTTAATTTCTCCATCTTGAGAAACTAAATTTTGTGCCGGAATATGTTTGGTTTTGCGAAAAAGAAAGACAATCAGCACAGAAGCGCTGATAACTATTATAATTGGAGGCAGAATATAATTTAACATGAAATATATTTTACTTTTAAATTTTTACAAGCTGTCCTTTTTTACAATTACAATGCTTCCATCAGCCATGCGCAATTTTATATCTCCCGACAAAGCATTAAGCTCAATAACTTCCCCTTTGCCTTCCTTGATTGTCAAAACACTATGCATTTCCGGAAATCCTTCCAGCATTTCCCTATATTGCTGCGCTTCATATGAAAGACAGCACATCAATCGGCCGCAGGCTCCGGAAATCCTCTCGCTTCCGCGATGAGCAACTTGCTGGACTCTGGCCATGTCTATGGAAATGCTCGGCAAACTTCCCTGGAAACGCAGGCAGCACAGATCTCTGCCGCACACTCCGCATCCGCCAATCTTTCTGGCTTCATCGCGCGAACCGACTTGATGCAGACGCACGCTGCGATGAAAAATTTTTGAAAGATTTTTCACCAATTCCCGAAAATCAATCCTTTCATCGGCAGTAAAAAGGACAATGGCGTTGCTGCCGTCAAGACTTACATGCACATCCACCAATTTCATGTTCAGTCCCAGGCGCTTAACTTCGCTTTTGCTCAATTGTAAAATTTCCGCTCTTTTTTCTTTATTCTTTTCACTGGTTTCAATATCTCGTTTGGTAGCTTTGCGTACAATCGTTGTTTTCTTGTCTTCCGATGTCAGGCTTTCAAATGATTCAATAATGCCGATTTCGTTATACGAATCTTCTTTCACAACAACCAAATCTCCGTTTTGAAGATCGAGATCGCTTGCAGCTTGTCTTAATGGTTCCCAGCTATATACGAGAACTGAATATTTTTGCATAACTTTTTCTAACCTGATTAATCATTGCAACCTTCGACCTATATTTCAATGCGCGAAATTTCTCCCACTTGGATATTTTCTCCTATTTTACCGATTTTTTCAATAATCAAATCCCCAACTGTCATTTCAGGATTCTTCACGAACGCCTGGGTCAGAAGAGCCAAATCTTCGCGAAATTTCTTTTCTTTGCCAACCATTATTTTTTCAATCATTTCCGCCGGCTTTTTTTCGTTTGCCAATTGTTCACGCCAGATTTCTTTTTCTTTTTCAACTATTTCAGCTGACACATCTTCCGGCTTGATGACTTTCGGATCCATAGCGGCCACATGCATTGCGATATCCTTGCCGAGATTAATAAATTCTTCATTTCTGGCAACAAAATCGGTTTCACAAAGAAGTTTCACGAGAGTCGCTACGCGGTTATTGGAATGAACATAAGAAACAACAACGCCTTCGCTTGCTTTTCTTTCGGCTCTTTTGGCAGCCTTGCTTTGTCCGGCTTTTCTCAATATTTCTATGCATTTTTCTTCATCGCCGCCGGCTTCATCCAAGGCTTTTTTAACAGCCACAACGCCCGCGCCGGTTCTTTCTCTGATTTTTTTAATAAGTTCCAACATAACTTTTTTAAATTTCTAATTTCCAATTTCTAATTTCTAAACAATTTACAATGTTTTAATGACTAAATATTTAAAACATTGAAAAATTGAAAAATGAAATCTTGATTGAAAATTGAAAATTGTGAATTGAAAATTTTGTTTTTACGCTTCCATGATCCCCTTGTATGCATAAGCCAAGATCAGACGCAAGGAAGATATGGCGTCATCATTGGCTGGAATAGGATAATCAATAATGGAAGGATCTACATTGGTATCCGCAATCGCAATGATTGGTACTCCGGTTTTCCTAGCTTCAGCAATTGCTAAAGCATCTTCTTTAACACTGGTAACAAAAATTGCTGCCGGCAGTTCGGTCATATTTTTAATGCCGCCCATGCGTTTCTCCATTTTCTCCAGTTCTTCAATCTTTTTCATCTGCTCAAATTTGGTATATTTTTTGAATTCGCCTCTTTCAAGCATCGCTTGGCTGTCAACCAAGTAGCGTGTGCGGGAACGGATGACTTTGAAATTTGTGAACGTTCCGCCTAACCAGCGCTCAACCACAAACGGCATACCACAAGCCTCTGCAGTTTCCTGCACAAGATCTTTGGCCTGAATTTTTGTACCCACAAAAAGAATATTTTTACCAGCCTTTTTAAGGCCTTGAATAAATTGCAAAGCTTCTTTGACTTTTTCCTGCGTTTTTTCCAGATCAATTATGTTGATACCTTTCTTTACCGTAAAGATATATTCATCCATCTTAGGATTTCTTCTGGACTTTTGGTGCCCGAAGTGAACTCCGTTTTTCATCATTTCTTCCAGACTGCCGTCTATTTTTGACAAATCCAGATTTGAGAAGTAATTCTCGTTTTTAACGTCCTTTTCGGTTGCAACAACTGCTGCAGCCTGTTTTTCATTTTCTTGCATATTTTTTACCACATTGAACCCCCGCAAAAGCGGAAGAAAAACATAGTGTTACCTTTACGCCACAGCTCTTCAAAACAGCTGGGCCACCTACTTTTCCCTTAAAATGGCTGCTAAACCTGATTACATATGCAACCAAGGCAGGAACAAGCCAGAAAAAGTATGTTTTTTGTTAATTAATAATAACGCTTTTCAGTATAGCAGAAACCTGCCCCTTGTCAATTTCCTTTATATATGCTAGTGTATTTAGGTACTCTATGCCCGCCTGAAATTAGGACGGGTTTAAAAATCCTAATTTTTAGCCTATTTAAAACAATATGAAAAAAGCTATACACCCGGAATATTATAACGATGCGAAGATTATTTGCTCATGCGGAGCAACTCTTATTACCGGCTCAACCCAAAAAGAAATGCACGTGGAAATTTGCAGTGCTTGCCATCCGTTCTATACCGGCAAGAAGAAGGTTATTGACTCTACAGGCCGCGTTGACCGCTTTAAGAAACTGGCCGAAAAATCAGCCGGCAAGAAAAAGGTTGGGGCTAAGAATAAGACCGAAAAGAAAGCCGCCAAAAAATCCAAGAAAAAATAGCAAATATTTCTATACAAAAAAACCGCCCTTTATTTATAGGGGTGGTTTTTATATTTTTCAAGGCTTGTTTTCTTACTCTTTTCTTGCAAAAAATGTCAAAAAGATAAAAAAAATGATTGATCCCACCGCAAAATACATCGCCAAAAATGAGCCCAGAGATTGAAGAATGAATAAAACAATCTCTAAGAATATGATAAGTCCCAAAAGTAAATAATGTGACTTTTTATAATTTCTTTCCATTATCGAAAAACCGGAAGCATGATACATAATTAAACCTGTAAAAGCAGCAACCAGCGTAGCTATTCTTAAAAATAAATCTTCAGTTATCACGTTTATAACTAATGGCATAGATAATATCAGCAAATATACTCCTATATATTCCGAGATGCTATTTCCCAAAATCATGTGCTTGTTAAAGTTTCCCGATTTCAGCCTAGCCACTTGTCCGAAAGCATTTCCATAAATCAAAGTGGAATATAAAAAACCAAAGGTACTGATAATTAAAAACAGGATTGGAATCCTAATGGAAATGTTATATTTATCAAAATTTGCTATCAGAAGACCGACAAAAAAAATAGTAACTGCCGTCATAAAAGCCGTAATGGAAACGCCGACCTGAATTTCGGCTTGCAATACTTCTAAATTATTTTCTTTTTTCATTTGTTTTTGTTTTGTTGACCTATTGCTTTATTCAAGCTATAATTATATATTGATTGTATAATAAAAACTATGAATAATCAACTGGAATCAATTAAAAATGAATATGCAGCCATAACCGCTGAGCTCAGTTCCCCTGAGATTCTTTCTGATCCCAAAAAAATGGGAGAGCTTGGCAAAAGACAATCCGAACTACAAAACACGATGAATCTTATTGATCAGTTGGAAAAAATCCAACATGATATGAAAAATAATGCTGAAATTATGAACTCCGAAGAAGACGCTGAAATGCAAAGCATGGCCACAGAAGAAAATATAGAATTGGCTAAAAAGAAAGAAGCAATAGAAAAAGAATTGGAAATGCTGCTTCTGCCTAAAGATCCGAATGACAGCAAAGATGTTATCGTGGAAATTCGCGGCGGTGCTGGCGGAGAAGAATCATCCCTTTTCGCAGCCAGTCTTTTCAGGATGTATTCCAAATACGCTGAAAAAAACAAATGGAGCGTTTCAGTCCTTAATTCCAATCGCACCGAACTGGGCGGTTTCAAAGAAGTTGTTTTTGAAATCAACGGCACTAATGTTTTCAGCAAAATGAAATATGAATCAGGAGTCCACAGGGTGCAAAGAGTGCCGGAAACGGAAAAAATGGGCCGCGTCCACACTTCAACTTCAACTGTGGCCGTTTTGCCACAGGCCGAAGAGGTGGAGTTGGTTATCAACGAAAAAGATCTGCGCATCGACACTTTTTGTTCTTCCGGCCCAGGAGGACAATCGGTCAACACAACCAAGAGTGCTGTGCGCATTACCTATTTGCCGACCGGCATGATTGTTTCCTGCCAAGATGAAAAATCTCAGCTCAAAAATAAGGACAAGGCTATGAAAGTTTTGCGCTCCCGCTTGGTTCAAGCTGAAGAAGAAAGGAAAGCCAAAGAACTGGGCGACACTCGCAAAAGCCAGGTTGGCACCGGCGATCGCAGCGAAAAGATTCGGACTTATAATTTTCCGCAGGATCGCATTACTGATCATCGCATCAAACAATCTTGGAGCAATATTGAAACCATTCTTAGCGGAGATCTGGATCCGATTATTAATGCCCTGATTCAAGAAGACACAAAGCTTAAGATGAACAAACAATAATAGATTTAAGATTTAGGAATTATGATTTAAGAATTTTTTATAAATCATAAATCTTCATTCTTAAATCTTTTTTATATGCAAATTCAGGAAATAATAAAAAAATATTCAGCCAAAATCGACTACATCGATTTGGAGCTTATATTAGCCCATTCTCTCAATAAAACGAGAGAATTTATTTTAACGTATCCGGAATATTCAGTAAACAGCAGGCAAAATTCAATAATCAGCAAAAATATCAGAAGAAGAGTGAAGGGGGAACCGATTGCGTATATAGTCGGACACAAAGAATTTTACGGTTTGGATTTTATGGTAAATGAAAATAACCTAATCCCCCGCCCAGAAACAGAACTGCTTGTAGATACAGTAATCAGTAATCAGCAATCAGCAATCAGCAAAAAAAGAAATTTAAAAACCGCTATTATAGATGTAGGCACAGGAAGCGGAAATATAATCATTTCAATAGCATACAGCATGCAACATGCAGCATGCATCAAAAAAACAATAAAATATTTTGCAACTGATATTAGCCATGAAGCTTTGAAAATTGCCAAGAAGAACGCTAAAATTCACAATGTGGATAAAAAAATAATGTTTCTTAACGGCGATTTATTATCGCCGTTTATTGAAAATTGTAAATTGAAAATCGAAAATTCCACGTTAGTGGTTGTGGCCAATCTTCCCTATCTTTCCAAAGAAATTTATAAGTCAGCTCCGATTAATGTCAAAAAATACGAACCAAAATCCGCCCTATACAGTTCCGAGCAAGGCTTGCAACATTACACAAAATTATTAAAGCAAATAAAAAAAATACTGGTTGCTGATTGCTGGTTGCCCGCCTCGACTCGCAAAGACGATTGCTCGTCGACGCGAGGCGGGCTGATTACTGTATTACTAGAATTCAGCCCCGAGCAAAAACGGCCGCTGGAAAAATTAATCAGAAATATTCTTCCTCAGGCTAAAATATTTTTTGCAAAAGACTTGGCCGGCAAATGGCGAATTTGCAAGATTGTTTTATAATTTACACCACTTCAAATTTAGATTTTGCATTTTAAATGCGCCATATGAAGTACGTAGGCAAAGCGCGAGTGATGAGCGTTAAAAAATTTTGTGAGGAGCGAAGCGGAATTGAAATTTTAGCGAAGAACGAAGCGCTTGCCATCAGTATCTTCATCCGGCGCGACTTTCTTTTGTAACTTTTCTTATCTAGAAAGAAAAGTTAGTAGACACATTATAATTTCTAAAAATCTTCGCCCGCTTTTCTTTCAAAAGAAAAGCGGACAGAAAAGAAACTTGCACCCCGATGAATTTCTGGGGCAAATTCTAAGCTCGCTCGCTAAAATTTACAAACTCGTCCCGATATTAATCGGGACTCAAACATGCAAATTTCTTAACGCTCACTCGCTTGAATTTTCTGACGAAATTCATAGGGTGCTGATAAATACAAAACACTAGACACAAAATACAAATCAATAACAAAACTAAAACCCCGATATGTCGGGGTTTTAGTTTGTTGATACCTTCCTCCTTGCGATGAAGTCAGAAAGTAAAAACGTAATCTAAAAAAGGTTATTATTTCTTTCTTTTAGCTGCTTTCTTTCTTTTTGGAGCCTTTTTTACAGCTTTTTTAACTTTTTTTGCAGCTTTTTTAACGCCTTTCTTTTTTGCTTTTTTCTTAGCCATGAGTTAGTCACCTCCCTCTAGCAATTTGTTCTATTCAAGTTTGAAACGAGACACGTTCGCCCCGTACTTTTTCTCTTGATTAATTTTTATCTCAAGAAAAAGTACAGGAAGAAAGATAGGTCTCGAACTTTTTCAAAACAAATTTTTTAATTTTTAATTTTTGTTTTTTGTTTTACAAAAAAACTTTCATCTGTCTTTAATTATATACGATATTTTTTAAAAAGCAATGCAAAAAAGTTATCCACAGCGTAAAATCACCTCGGGTGATTACGCTGTAGCCGCGTGATAAAATTTTTTTAAGAAAAAATTTTATTTTACGCGGCACAGTTTACATAAATTATCCTTAAAAAAATATTTACGCTATATATATCAATTTGTATTGTTGTTCTATGTATTTTCATCAAATTACTAAAAACAAAAAGTAAAAAAATATGCTATTATTACGCCAAAAAATCAGCTTTTTGTCCAGTTGACGCTGTTTGGCTGCTGAACTACAATAAAAAGACCGAAAGGAGAAACTAGTCCCGCACCTTTTGAGTTCAATATTTGAAGCAAGACTACTGTTTCACATTATTGATGTTCCTGTATTTTATTTTTTGCATTGCATTGCGCTTCGCGCAGAACTCAAAAGGTGCGGGATAAAGCTTCAACGTAAGCGTCCTTTGACAATTAATTATTTACATCTTCTGTTGTCATTTAGACACAGAGATACACTAGAAAGGAAGGTGACATTTATGGAAGAATATACACCAGAGGAATCGCAGGAGTCAAATTCTGAGGAAGCTAAAAGATGGTTCCAAGATAATCTGCGCATCATTGTTAGTGTCATTATTGTCGTTCTTATCGCGGGAGGAATTTATTCTTATTCAAAAAGAAGCGCCTCTCCAGTTGTGAGCGAGGAAGAATCGTCAGCTGAAAGCATTGTTCTTGATGAACAGGGTTCAAAAGTTGCTTCAGATGGTCAAGTATCAGCAACTGACACAAGCAAACCAACCGATGTGAAAAAAGAAACTCCTTCTGTTTCAAGCCAGGAAACTGAAAATTCCTTTATTGAAACTGCAGGCAGAGGCGACGGTCTTACCGTTTTGGCCCGAAGATCTCTTGCAAATTATCTTGAAAAGACCGCTGATTCTACTCTGACAAAAGAACACAAAATATACATTGAAGACTACCTCCGAAAAAATGTTGGACACACAGGAGGAGTGCGCGTTGGAACTTCAGTAGAATTTTCAAAGGATCTTATCGAAAAAGCTATTTCTCAGTCTAAGAATCTGAATGAAAGACAGCTTAAGAATCTTCAGAAATACTCAGCTCGCGTATCTTCACTATCGTGATCATAGACAAATATTATTTCTAGCAGTTCTTTTTAGAAAAAGAAATTCACTTTCTTTAAATATACATAAAACCCCGCAACTGCGGGGTTTTATGGTGCTTAAGTATCAAAAATTTAATTATGGAAAAACCAGGCTATCCCCTATTTTAATGCCCATTCCATCTGCTAAACCGCCATTGATTTCCAAAACCTGATCCGCTTCGGTTTGCGGAGAAAGCACGCCAGATAATTTTTCCGAAACATTTTTCTCGATATGAACAACCTTTCCATTTAAAATCCAGATGATGTCTAAGGGAAAAAGCATTCCTTTCATCCAAAAGGGATGCTTTTTAGAATCAGGAAATTGAAAAAGCATCGCGCATTTTTGACATATTTTTTTCCTTTCTCCTAGACCCTTCTGTATTTTTTCAGAACTTGAAACTATTTCTGCACGAAAAATATTGCCGTTAATACTAATTCTTTTTATCTTATTGCCATGGATTGAATAGATGTTGGCAGAAGTATAGAAAAACGCCAGAATCACGGCGGCCATTCCGAATAACACCAGGATTATGTTTTTTTTATTCAGCATTTGTTTGAATTTTTTCCAATTTATCCGCTTTTTTACTAACTGCAAATAATATTCCAAGCATAAAAACACAAAGCAGAAAAAAGACAACTGCCTTGCTGAAATCTTTCGTATTGAGCGAAATAAATGCAATGAGAGTTGTAATGGCACAATAAAGAATGCAAATTTTTTTCTGCGACCAGCCTAATTTCAGCAGCTTGTGATGCAAATGCCGGCTATCGGCAGAAAAAATCGATTTTTTCGCTTTCAGCCGCTCGCCTATTACCCATAAAGCATCGATAACCGGAATTGTCAGCACCAACAGCGTTGTGGCAATTTTAGCTCCGGAAAAAATAGCCAACACCGCCAAAATGAATCCCATAAACATAGAGCCGCTCGTGCCGGCCAAGATTTTAGCTGGATTAAAATTGAGAAGGAAAAAGGCTGCCAAACCTCCCAAAAACGCAGCCACAATAATACCTATCGGCGGTTGATTAACTTCCGGACGCAAGCTTAATAAAAAAATAGTTACTCCGGAAATAAAAGCTATCCCAGCGCTAATGCCGTCCACGCCATCCACCCAATTCATGGAATTTATCAGAAGAACAACCCAGACAATTGCGATAACAAAACCAACCAGATAGCCAATGGAACTATCCAGCGCAAAAATTCCCCCGAAAGGATTGCTCAAATAATCAAGACGAACGCCTAGAAAATAAACAAAAGAAACTATGGCTACTTGAAAAAAAAGCTGAGTTTTCCAGGATAGCTGTTTAATATCATCAATGATGCCAAAAACCAATATTGCCCCTGAAGCTGTCAAAACACCCGCCAAAGGCAGCGTCATTACCAATCGCTTATCCAAAAAAATCGTAACAACAAAAGCTAAGATCAAGGCCGCGCCTCCAAATCTTGAAATGCCCTGCCTATGGATGTGCCTGTCTGAAGTACGATCGGAACTGAAAATGTTTTTTTTGCCAAATAAAATTAAGACTGCTCCAATGGCCGCAGCTATAAAAAAAGAAAATAAGAATGGGCCTGCGAAAAAACTATAACCCATAACTTTTAAATTTAAAAAATATGCCGGAAATTTTTCGCTATTGCTTCTTTATTTTTTCTGTCACCCAAAATTCTCCAAAATATTTTCCGAATAATAGACGCGTCTGAGAATCAATAGCCGGAATTGCGCCCAATGTCGGAGCGATTATCGGAGCCAAAAACCATTGAAAAAACATGTAGATATATCTTTTTTTCGAATATTTTGCCGGCCTTGGAGGCAATAAGAAAAAATTCAAAAACATTGAAATAACCAAACCGCTGGTCGCTAATATCATGAGCGACCTGGTCACAATCGGCAAATTATGCGCCACGTTGCTCTGATTGAAAGCAGCTCCGCCAAAAATAAGCGGCAGCCAGCCAAGCAAAGCCAGAATGAAGGCTGAAGTCGCCCATGACCAGTGTCCTTCAAGCATTTCAAATATGATTCCCATTTTTTTCGCAAAGCCTATTTTCTTGTCAGGCCAAATAGCTCTGACAATCACTGGAAAATTTTCTATACCGTAGGCCCAGCGTCTTTTTTGTTTGTACTGATTTTTTATAGTTTTGAAGTAAGTTTCCGCCAGCACGGCATCCAAAGAAAGAGGCAGATAAATCGGTTTGACTTTGTAATCGCCATGGTAATAAGCGTAGCATTTCCAATAGATGATAGAATCTTCGCTAATCATATTGACCGGCCAAAAATTTACTCGCACTAAGGTATGAAAAGGCTCGCTATGCGATGCAAAGGTCACCATCTTCGTCCTCGTGCTCTGAAACATGTGCCAGAAAGATGAACTGGTCACAATCACGCGCACGAAAGCATTAGTATCCCACAAATTATTATGATACATAGGCAAGGGCTGATAGGACCTTTGCAGGCGCTTTGGATCTGTTATATAGGCGTAAGTAAGGGCTCCGAAGTATTGCGGATGGCAAACACTGTCGCAATCGAAATTTGAAAAAATGACATTTTTATAATCTATATTTCTTTCATCGAGATAGGTCATCAGCTTCCTGGCTGCGTAAGCCGCATTGGAGGCCTTGCATTTTATTTCACCAGTCGCAACTTCATGAGTTGTCACCAAGAAATCTCTGAAAACTCCTGCGAATTTATTTTTTAAATAATCCACTTTCTTTAGCCTGTTTTCTTTGTCTTCTCGCTCTTCAGTCGCCAACAAAATTATCATTTGATGGTTTGGAAAATTGCTGTCTGCAATGGCCTGAATAGCCGGCTCGATTATTTCAGCTCCTTCATTGGCTGTGGGCAAAAGCACGACATGGACAATTTTTCGCCAGTCCAAAATTTCATGCCCCAAATTCGCGATATGTTGCACTTCTTTTTTGTATTTTTTCAGGACTTTAATTTCCTTTCTCAATTTTCTTCTTTCAAAAAATGAAGATACCTCTTTCAGGCTCTCCTTCATTTTCTCTATTCTGTCATAAATCGACTGTGCATATTCCTTCGGACGCTCAATATTTTGACAGCGTTCCCACCAGTCAATCCTTTTGCCTCTTTTCAATTTCCTGTAGGCTTTGATTGAATAATAGGTAATGAAAATCGTTCTGCAGATCCAATATATGTCGAACATGATGATAAACACTGCCATCCAGATTGGTTTTACAAATGAAAACACCACCACGCCGATAAGCGTGGACCATGACAAAATGCCTGGAATCATTTCCAGCACTCTTTGCACTCTATGTTCTTTTGGATCAGTCGTTTTCGGATTAGGAAAAGAAAAAGGCATAATAGTAAATTTCTAATTTTTAATTTCTAATTTCTAAACAATTTCTAATGATTAAATTTTTAAAATTTTAAAAAAATTGATACATTGAAAAATTGTAAATTGTTTGAAAATTGAAAATTGCGAATTGAAAATTATTTTAGTAGTTTATCATCAGCAAACAGGCTACAGCCACTAGGATCGCAATTTGGACAATAAAGGTCGCTAGCATCAATAAATGAGCTACAATCCGCTCTTTTTGCTGATAAAAAAGATAGCCCAAAAGGGTGTTCGCGGCTAAAATCACCAGGCCGATGATAGGCAAATAATAGATCTGCCACCAATCTCCAATGACATCCACCCCGAAATATACATTGTAATGGAGAATGATAGGAAAATCAACCGGTCTTATGAAGAACGCTATCAACCCCCAATTGACAGCATTAAGAATAAACGAACCGATAAATACCCAATGTACCAGTCCGCTTGCAAAAAATTCCTGAGAAAAAAAACTTTTAAGTTTTGCTTTCAGCCCTTTTTGCGGTAGCAAGGGTTGAATGTTATCTTCAATCATCACTAAAAAAGTTATTGATAATTACTGCGGCTTTTCCAAAACCAGCGGCTCTATGCTTTTTTCGCTTTCAGTTATTTTTGAAACATCTTTGTCTATTTTTCCCAATTCCTTGTAGGCAGTATTATAATGGCTCACGGTTGTTCCCAAACTGCCGCCCAATTTTTTGAAATATTCTTCATATGAAATTATGTGCTTGCCCAATTTTTCAATATTGGTTCGGATTTCTTTCGCATTTTCTTCGATTTTAAAGGCTCTAAGACCCTGCAGAACTGTTTGTAAATAGGCCAAAAATGACGTCGGCGAAACAATAATGACTTTATATTTTCCAGCCGCGCGCTGAATAAGATTTTCGGTATCTTCGGTTATGGCGCCAATTTTATTAATAAGCAGATCGTAATAGATGGCCTCGTGAGGAATGAACATAAAAGCAAAATCCATAGTATTTTCTTCAGGACGAATATACTTAGCCGTTTCCGCAATACGCAGCTTGAGATCATTTACGAATGCTTTCTCTAGGCGATCTTTTTCAACCGGATCTTGGGCTTCGGTCAGTCTGTTATAATTTTCCAATGAAAATTTTGAGTCGATTGGCACAACCTTGTCTTTCACGAAAACTACGGCATCCACGATTTCTCCATTTTTAAATTCATATTGCATTTTATACTGGTCGGGAGCCAACACGTTTTTCAGCAAAGTTTCCAGATAATATTCACCCAGAATCCCCCTTTGTTTGGGATTTTTTAAAATATCCTGCAAATTCTGCAGTTGCGCGGAAAAATTGACAACTTGCCTGTTGGTTTCGTCCAATTTGGTCAATTTCTCGGTCACGTCGCCGATAAGCTTAGCTGATTGCCCTGAAATTCCCTGCACAGTACGGATGGTCTGGTCCATATGCTCATTGGTCGCCCGATGCGATTCGGATAATTTCGTGTCTATTTCATGGCGCAATTCCTGATTTTGCTGGCTAAGAGTTTTAAGCCTGTCTAATATGACAGCCGTCTTTTCTCGTTCTTCACTGCCATGCATGTTTTTCTTCAAATCAAAAACAAGCCAAAGAATAATGGCCAGAAAAATAATTACAATTGCAAAAATAAAATATGCTAGCATGTTAAAATATAATGAATCTTAAAATGACAAATGACTAATTTCCAATGTCAAATCAATGTCAAAAACCAAATTTCAAATAAATAAAAATTTGTCATTTGGATTTAGGATTTGATTTGTCATTAGTCATTGGAAATTTGACATTATTAATACTTCTTTCTCCCCAAGATAAACCTTTTAAAGCCGGGGATTTTGTCTATAAGTTCCAAATGCGTTCCTTCGATAAAATCCAACAAGAACCTGTCTAGCATATCGATCCGATATTTAAATTCATCGCTATTCATCAAAACAAAACTTACTTCTTTCCCAACTTCGGCTTCCAAGCCACTCATGACGCTTTTCAGTTTCCGGCGACTGACATTATTAGCCACTAAAATCATGTCTACTTTGCTTTTCGGATAATTAAGAAAAATGCCACTAAGAAGAGCCAGCTTAACGTCTCCGATGCTTTTTATTTTGGATAAACTTTTGCATTGCGGCGAGGAGGCTGATTTAGCAAATAAACTTTTGAGTTCAAAATAAAAATAAAAACTTTGATCAAGTGAAAAATATTTCACTCTTTTTTTGATATGCTGGGTTATGAATTTTATTTTTCTCAGTTCGTTTATTTCTTTTTTGGCAGTACTGGAAGAAAGCATGTTTTTTTGAGCAATTTCCGCAATCCGATATTCTTTTTCCGGATTAAGCAAAAAAAACCTTAAAATCCTTGTTTTGGCTTTTGACCCAAAAAGTGTTTCGAGAATTTCCGTCATACCCAGTAGCATCAGGAATCCAAACGGCTTTCAGCCGGCAAGAATCCCCTTTAAAGTTAATTGATTTATCATAACCAGTATACAACTACCCGCTAAAAAAGACAACCTGATGAAAATTGTTGCATATAGAGCAAAATTGCTATATTATTAAGGAAGAAAAACGGGGTGTTTTTATATACGCTATAAGGCCTATGCCCCCAAGAAATAATGAAAATAAAAAAGACGTGATCAAAGAATTAGAAAATAAAATTTCTCCCGTTTTAGTCGTCAACAATTCCTCATTAAAACCATATGTGGAGCTTTTTGAATACTATCCTGAAAACATCTACCAGCAACCGCTTGGCTCGCTCATTGGTTTTTTCGAAGTTAAAGAATACAGTGAAAATTCCGCCTATATTGTAAATTTTTTAACATCCGTATTAAAGAAAGAATATTACATAAACCCCAAGCGTCCAGTTGCCGAAAGTCTGGACAGCGCTCTGCACAAGGTTAACATTGCTCTTTCTGAACTTGCCAAACAGGGCAACGTGGAATGGCTCGGCAATCTCAATGCTGCCATTTGCGTGCTGGAAAAAAACAACGCCCATTTCAGCGTCAGCGGCAATGCCAAAATGTTTATTTTTAGAAATGGCGCACTTTCCAACATAAGCGACGGTCTCGCTTCAGATTCGCTTGAGCCGCATCCTCTCAAGACATTTTTGAATGTTTCCAGCGGAAGATTGGAGAAAGATGATCGGATGCTCATAACCTCCGAAGATATTTTCCATATTTTTTCAGAAGCTGAAATTAAGAAAAATTTCCAGCGTTTTGAAGGCGAAAAATTTGTCCAATTTTTAAAAACAGCCCTTTCAAATCAGCTTGAACTGATAGCCTCTATTATTGTGGAAATGAAAGAAACAAAAAATACCAGTGAGGTAAAAATGCCAATTCAAAAGAAAAAATCCGCCGCCGCCCTAAACGCTTTTAGTGAAAAAACATTTACCGATGCTAAAACAAAGAAGCAGCCAGCTGTTCCTGAAAAAGAATTGGAAATAGAAACAACCGACGAAGCAAACAATTCGGAATATACGGATGAGAAAACGGGCCATATCTACGTTCAAGGCGAAGCGGGTGAATCCGGTAAAATTGAGAAAGCCAACATATATTGGGATATGACTAAGGAAAAGATATTGCAAGTTTGGTATTCAGCAAAAAACAGCCTGCGAAGAAAAATGGCGCTATATAGAAAAGAGCTTGAAAAGAAAAAGGAACTGCGCCGCATCGAAAAAGAAAAACAGGCTAAGATTGCGGCTGAGAAAAAAATTATTGAACAGGAAAGAAAAGCCGCCCAGGAAGCTTTGCGTCTTGAAGAACAAGAGCACAAAGCTGCCGAAGAAGCCACGCGCTTGGAAGCGCAGAAAGCCAAAGAAGCGGAAGAAGCCAAACTGCGAGAATGGGAAGAAGCTTTGGAAAAAGAACGCCAAATAAAACTGGAAGAAGAAAAAGTTTTGCAGGAAAAAGCGGAAGAAGAAACAGAAAAATTGGTCATCCCGGAAACAGCCGAGCCGACCGATGAAGAAATTTTTGACGACCAGACAGAAGAATTTCCGACGCAAAGCGGAGGACTCAGTTTTAAGGAAAAACTTGATCTAGCCATGAGGCACTACAAAAAAGAACCTGATCAAAATGTCGCGGACGAATCTCTCGCTGAACCAGAAATCACAAATGAAGCTGAGACGGAAAAAATAAGTTGGAAAGAAAAAATAATGCCTGTTTTGGCTAAAATAAAAGAAAAAATATCCGTCTTCTCTTCTCAATTTTTGGAGAAAACCAAATCAATCGCCCAGAAAATCAAAAAGTCAAAATCAGAAGAGGAACCAGAATATGAAAGATGGACAGAAGATGCGGAAGAAAAAGTTTCTTTTATCCCCCGCCTCAAAGAAAAATTTCTGTCATTAAACACGAAGCAAAAAGCGGGATCCATTGCCGCGCTTATCCTTATTTTTATCGTCCCGATTTTCATCGCACGTTCCTTAAATAAAACCGAATCGCAGCCGGTAGCAGAAACACCAGTTGCTCCGGTTGTCACTCCGTCCGAAATCCTGGCTAATGAAAAAAATATCAATCTTTCTCCCGAAATCCAGATACTTGCTGAGCAAAGCGGCATAATCCACATGACTGTTACCGGCAAGGGTTTGGCGGCTGTCACGAAAAATAGTGTCCTTATGGTAGACAAAAACGATCAGCGGGAATATGCTTTCCCGGAAAATTCCGGTGCGACTGTCCGTGTTTCATATATGAAAGATTTGTCGCTTGTCTTCATCCTGACTGACAAAAACAAAATTATTTCTTTCAGTCCTGTATCTACAAAATTCACTGAAGACAGCATCGAACTGCCCGCCAATCCATCCGGAAATCTTATTGGCACATATCTGACATATTTGTATGTTCTTGACAGCCAAGCTAACCAAATTTATCGTTATCCGCGAGCAACCGGCGGATTTGGAGCTAGGACAAGTTGGCTCAAGGATGCAACCTCGCTTGCCGGAATTTCCGATATAGCAATTGATGATAATATTTATTGCATTCAAAACAACACGGTTTTCAAATTATTCAAAGGCAAAAAACAGGAATTTAATCTGGAAAATTCCAACACACCGGTTAATTTTGACAAAATTTTCACAACCATCGATTCGCAGTCGCTCTATGTTCTGGATGCTAAAAACAGCCGCTTAGTTCAATACAGCAAAGAAAACGGCGGGATTACGGCTCAATATTTCAGTGAGGAATTCAAGTATGGCACTTCCCTCTCGATTGATGAAGCCAATAAAACCGCCTATGTTTCGACTTTAAATGAAATTCTAGCCATCAGCTTGTAAATTTAATTTATGACTTTAAAAAACAGACCCAGATAGGTCTGTTTTTTTATAAACTTTATTTTCCACCTTTCTTCTGTCATTCGCCCACTTTTCTTTCAAAAGAAAAGTGGACAGAAAAGAAACTTGCACCCCGATGAATTTCTGAGGCAAATTCTAGGCTCGCTCGCTAAAATTTATAACTCCCCCGACAAGTCGGGGTCAGACAGATAAATTTCTTAACGCGCACTTGCCTAAATTTGCTGACGAAATTCATAGGGTGCAGAGAAATGCAAAATATAGAAGACGCATTTTATAGGCGCCATATGAAGTACGTAGGCAAAGCGCGAGTGATGAGCGTTGAAAAATTTTGTGAGGAGCGAAGCGGAATTGAAATTTTAGCGAAGAACGAAGCGCTTGCCATCAGTATCTTCATCCGGCGCGACTTTCTTTTGTAACTTTTCTTATCCTAGAAAGAAAAGTTAATTATTGAATTTTCGGAAAGAAAAATTAAGAATAAAAAAACCGCCTGAACAGTTACAGCGGCTTAAAATCTATTTTCAAATTTTACACTACTTTTTAATTATACACTAAAATCATCAAAAAGTCAATAGTGCACCTAAAAAACGGCTAAATTAAGCCGTTTTTTAGTATAAGAATTTTGCCTATAATCCATGAACTAAAATCTACAAGCTATCTGGTGCTTGCCTTGCAAACTTCGCCCGTTCCATAATCTCTCTGTTCACAATATTAACATCCCGGCCGTATTTGAGGCGTGAAAGTTCTTTGAGATAGTTAGCAACTTCCTGATTGCCCTTGGTCGGCGGAAAGGTTTTCATGCTGAACGGTTTGGAAAGCTCGCTGTTCACCAAAACTCTCGCAAAACAATTGTAGTTGTCCACATTCACCAAATCATTGGAAGTGAAAATCGGTTCAAATTGTTTTTGCAAAAATTCTCCATCTTCCGGACCCACTCGGAACGCTACCATCGAACCAACATTGCCAAACACAGCTTTGGAAATTTCTTCTTTGAGCTGTCCAATAAACTGATGCGCAATCGTCAGGCACAGGCGATATTTTCGAGCTTCAGAAAGAATTTGCGCGATAGAATTGGTCGTGACATTTTGAAACTCATCCAAATACAGATAGAAATCTTTGCGCTGATCTTCCGGCGTGTCGCTGCGCGCTAAAGCGTTCATCAAAATCTTGCCCACAATGACCATGCCCAAAAGATGCGCATTTATTTCTCCAATTTTTCCCTTAGAAAGTTTCACCAGGAAGATTTTTCCGCCATCCATGATTTCTCGAAAATTCAGCGTGCTTTTCTGCTGCGCGATGATCGGACGCATCATATCGTTGGAAACAAAGGTTGTGAGTTTAGAAGTGATGTATGGCACCATGTTGGCCAGCGCCGCTTCTCCCCCGGCCTTCTCTGCTTCCTTAACCCAGAAATCAACAACCACCGGATTATTGCATTTGGAAAGTTTCATGCGGCGGAAATCTTCATCAGCCAGGACTTTGGAAATCTCCATCAATGTCGAGCCAGATTCGGGGTCTTCCATGATGAGCAGCATGGCGTTTCTGACATATTGTTCAAACATCGGACCGCCAGTCGCTTTGAGATCATACAATTGATCAAATATTCCTATCATTTCATTAATCACGAATGTTTTTTGCTGCGGCAAGGCCGGATCATATTCCAACATGTTGAGCCCGAAAGGCCTTTCGACATCGGACGGGTCAAAAATAATCACATCTTCAGCGCGCTCTTTTGGAATTGCCGTCAAAATATCTTCAATCGCATCGCCATGCGGATCAATAAAACAGAAACCCTTACCATTGATTGCGTCCTGCTTGGCCATTTCCTGCAAGAAATTCGATTTACCGGCACCTGTCTGACCAATAGTGTAGAGATGCCTGCGGCGATCAACATCGGAAATACGAATGTCGGTTTTAGTGCCGCGATATTCATTGTATCCCAACTTAATTCCGCCTTCTTTGGGAATATTTAGCGGCGGCGGCGCGGCTCCGGCTTTGAGCCACTTTATCTTTGGAGTTTCTGTTGTGGAAATTGGGAAATGAAAAATACTGGCTATTTCATTGGTAGATAAAATTTCAGCATTTTCTTCATCAAAATTGCGGAAAATATAATCAAAAACTATTTTCTTTTCTTTGATTCTCTTTTGGACTATAAAATAATTTATTTCGTGATTTTCAAACTGTGAAAAAGCATTTTCCAACTGTGATAGGACTTCATCAGCACGCTGCTGCGACATGGCCGAAGCTATCAATCTGATGTTAACATTGAAGCCGGCCTTATTGGATTTGCTTTCGATTCTTTTTACTAATTCCTGTTCCTCAGGCGTCAGTTGAACTGCCTCCTTTTCCATTATTTTTTCATTCGGCTTGTTTTGAATAACCTGAACCATGCCTTTACCCAATTCAATAGCTACCGAGCTGGAATGAGCGTCTTTCAGCTGTTTTCCTTGCTGCATCCTGTGGGCAATGCTTCTGCCTTGGTTTCTCCACTCCTTGCCGGCCGGCCGCAAGACCAATTGAATAGCCGCGCCCTCGTTTTCGGTGTTTAGTTTACTAAGAGAATTGGAAATTTCCTGCAATGGATCCACATTCATGTCTTCGTAGGTACGAATCGGCAAAGAATAACTTTTTTTGAGTCTCAATGTGGCTGAAGCAGTGAAACTGCCCGGAGAAAAAACCGTATAATCCGGAATTTTTTCAATCGAAGCATTAGGGAAAAAGCTATTGATCTGTTTTTCAATGCTTTCCCGGAATTTTTTCGGCACCGAAAGATAGAAACATATTTCTTCATTGTTGGATGGATTGGCAATTTCCAAAGCAATGTACGGTTCGCTATAAAGCAAGCGATCCAGAAAAGACTTTTTTTCATTTATATTTGAGAGAGTCGTAAAAAGCTGTTCCATGGCTCCTATTTCTTCCTTCCAGGCTTCCGGGTTGGAACTGGTAGCCTCATTCTTGTCCTTAAAAATTTTAGTAACCCGCACAATCTCCAGGTCCATATTCATGGAACGATTGATTTGCGCCCGATAATTAAGAAAACTTTTCACAACCAAGAAAAGGCCACTGAAAAAAGCTGTGGCCGAAAAAATCCAAGCGAGTGGAACTAAAAATACATTAAAATCTATAGCATTCATTTATTTTTATATCTATTTTTACGTTTTTATTTTTTAGCTTTATCTTTTAATCTCTAAAGTTCTTTTATCATCCCTCTCTTGATCAGCGCGTCGTGAAGATCATCGGCTAGCAAACGATCATGAAATGTGTCTAAAATATAATTGTCTTCCATGTGCCTAGCGACTTTAACTGAGTGTATGATTCCCTTTTGCTGAGCCAGGTCAACCAGGTGCTGAATTTGGGTTTCCGCGTCAGTTTTTTGCGCGCCAACTTTGGCATCATCCGCAACAGCAGCATCATCCGTTTTTTCATCGGTTTGCGTCTGAACCTTGGTCAAAATCTTGTTGTATGCGCTATCCTTTTCTCCGGCACTTATTTCTTGCGGAATCTCCTTTTCAACCTTATGAAACTGGACATTTTCATTAACCTTAGTAAAGCCCGCTTCGCCGTGCTTAATTTTGCCTTCCATATCCAGATCTTTTTCCTCGATCGGCTCAAGATTTGATTTAATTGGATCCATATATTTTCTTGGTTACTGATTATTAGTTACCGATTACTGAGCATTTGCGCTCATCATTTCCCCTTTAAAATCTTCAATAATTTTTTGCACCATCTGATCATAATCCGCAATGCGGCCTTTCAAAAATTCTTCCATTTTTTCCGGAGTCATATCCTTGTCTTCCGCAATCTTTTCATATTCTGCCCGGCCTTTATCGCCCAACTTTTCCATTGTTTCCAAAAAAATGCGCTTCAGCAAAACTTCCGTCATCTTAATGATCAGTTCGTTCTGTTTATCCTGCGAAAGCGTGTCAATTCCCAGATCTTTGACTAATTGCGCCAAGGCCGCTGATTGAGGATTAGAACTCGCATTAACATCGATTTGATTTTCCATAATATTATTTTTTATTTTTAATTTGATTGTTTGTTTTTCTCAAAGGATTTTTGCGTTACTCTTCTGAGCCATTCATTGACAGTTTCAATCTTTCCATCTGCTTTCTTTTTCGGCGAAGCTTCATTTCCCAATATCTCCTTGAATTCCAAAATCACATCTTCCATGTTCAATTTAATCTTTTTATTGTTTTTTGACAATTTTTTAACATCAAACGGCTGGTCTTTAATTTCCTTCCAGAAGCTAATCTGATGTGAACTCCCGCCTGTTATTCTTTCTAAGGTAGCGCGTAAAAATTTTGTCGTGCTGACATTTTCTTTGAGCATCTTAACTAGGCCGATTGCATTTTCATTTTTTCTATTTTTATCCAAAATTTTCTTAGAACCCATAATTGCCGCCCCAGCGCCAACAGCGGAACCACTCGCTAATTTTACATCCTCAAATGGCGCTTCAACAGCCGAAGTGGTTATTCCTTTAGCATTATCTATATCCATCAGACTATTCAATTTTAAACGATCACCGCGCACTTCTTCCCTTAATTGTTCGATGTCCTGCTGGACTTTTAACAGTTCGTTAGGATCGCTTGTGGCATTTTCAATTCCCCTGTCGAAACCTCCGAGAAGTTCTTCTTGCCTATGATCCAGCGCATCTATCCTGCCCAGGTTAGCTTCTATTTTTGCCGTAAGGTTACCGCGTTGATCGATAACACTGCTGGCTTTTGGAATTTCCGGTGGCACATTTTCTGTTAATATTTCTGGTGATGGCACACCGGCATGACTCGGCGCATGATGTTCTAAGCCATGCAGGAATTTTATATTTTGATCATCAAAGTTGGCCTGCCAAACACCTTTGGCGTCTTGCGTCATAGAAAAATTCGTCCCCTTGTCCACATGGCTTAATTTTTCAGTCGCTTCTGCTACAGTCATACCATGACTTTTCGCATATTCGCCAACAGCTCTATTGAATATTTTTGCTGTTTCCCCATTGTGCTTTCCTCCCGGCTCAAGCTTATCGAGTTTGTCATGAATTGCCCCCCAGAAACCTTTGCCTTTGACATCCACTACGTTAGCAGCATTCGCACCGGGAACATTTTCAGGTATGGGTGTTATAATATCATTTTTTCCTTCCGCAATATCCTGACCGATGTTATTAAGATGGCTTAAATTGCCGGAAACCGCAGCAGCATTAGCGTTGCTGCTTGCCAACTGATCTGCATTTGCAAATATCCCTCCAGTACTTGGCGGTTTTGGAAATGAAGTACCTTTCAATTTTGGATCAACCCCTGTCCCAAAACCAAATTTTTCCGCGGCTCCATGCCAGCCCCACTTTAAAAAGTCAGCCATCATGCCACTACCAATAAATGTTCCGACAGCCGCACCTGCTGCCGTTTGCAAAATATCTTGATTTTTTATTTTTCTTAAAGCGCCTTCTTCATCCTTTTTGATGATATTATTAATTTTTTCATTTAATTTCTCGAATTTATCATTTTCATCTTTATCTTTTAATTCCTCCAAAAATTCCAGCTTTTCTTTTTCAGTTTCTTTTTGAGCTTTTTTTTGCCCATATGCTTCAAGCGCCCATTTAGCACCATAGCCCGCAACCGCACCTCCGAAAACTCTTCTGCCAGCTATAGCAAAAGAAGCCACGCCAACTGCGGTTCCTCCCAGTCCGGCTGCCGCGACACCGCCTGCCATAAAAACGACGGCAACGGCCAATTTTCCTTTTAACGGCAACGACTGATATTTTTTAACAATATATTCTATCCCTTTTCCTATCTTGCCAAAATTATTTCCAAATTGCTGTTCGGCTTTTATATTGTCATGCTCATCGGCCAGTGTTATTTTTTGTTCAAGCCTGAATATTTTATACAATTCAGCCAGCCTTTCATCCTTTGCCCCATCTATTTTAGCGTCATCAACAAGCGCCTTTCTCCACTTTTCAAGCTTATCTTCGTATTCTTTTTTATAAAACGAGATATCCTGATCTTGCTCATTACTAATGTCATTTTTGCCAAAAAATTTTCTTATGCGGCTTAGTGCATTTGTTTTTTTGTAATCAACTTCCAAATACTCTTTGCGAGCTGTAGCAACTTCTTTTTCAATTTCTTCAATCTCGTTTTTCCGCTTTTGCTTTTCTTCTTCTTTCTTTTTCAGCTCTTCCGGACTTAGTGCTTTTCCAGCTTCTTGCGGATTTGAATTTTTAGCGTCATTCCATTCGGCTAATTCACTAATTTTCACATATTTGCTTAATTTTACGTCCTTGCCGTCCTTGTCTTTTTCAACCTTAACAATTTGCACTTTATTGTTGTTGTAGTCTATAACCCCAACTTCCCATCCGTCTTCTATGCCTCCTGCCTTTCCTTTAACTTTAATTTTGTCTCCTGTTTTAAGCAATGGCATTTCTAGAATTTCATCTGCTTTAGTATGAACAACTCTTTTAACAACTTCCAACAAATCTTTTTCATTTGCTTTGGGATCATTAAGAATATCGTTTATTGGCTTAAGCCCAGCAATATCTAACCCATATCCCGAAACTCTTTCCAAAATTCCTTTTTTAAAATCATCCAGCTTAATATTTTTTCCATCAAAATCATCTTTATGGTTTTTATAAAAGCTATTAAAAAAATTGTCTATTTCATCGTTGACACTTTGAATATCTTTTATCTTGTCAAACCTCTCAGTCTGCAACAATTTTTTTGCCGCATTTGGGTCCGCATTGGGATTAGGCACAATATTTAAAGGCGCACCTTTTGGTCCGGCAGTTTTGGCATTAGTCTTTGAACTGCTGTTAGCAGCATCTCGGACTTTTTGAAGTGCATTTTCTAATATTTCTTTATGCGTCATTGAATTATATTCAGATTATTTATTGCAAATTATAACATCTTTTTTGAAACATATTCAAAAAATTCTTCTTTATTTATTTTTTTAGTAATGTTTTTTTGTTTGATAAAAATATCCAATGCTTCGCTCAGTGCTTTTTTAAAATCTTTCTCTAAAATATCATCTTGGGTAGCTTGCTTATATGTTTTCCACTCGTCATCCTTTGCCAATTCACTTAATAAATCTTTTTTGAATTCTTGCATTATCACTATTATTCTATCCACAGTTTCCTTGCCTAAAATGTTTTCAATTTTTTTCTCTTTCAAGAAAGCTTCGGGATTATCCAAATATTCCTTAAGTTTCCCTTCCGGATGCAAATCTCCGTCGGTCATTGTTTTCAATATTTCCTCCAGCGGAATATTCGGTTTTGCAGCCGGATCAGGAGGTCTGAGCCACATAGTTTCACGCATTCCCCTTCCTTGGGAAAACTCTTCTTCTATCGGTTTTTTTGATGAAATAGCAAATCCGTTTTCAAGCGGATTCCAAACAATATAGACATCGCATCCGAAAGCCCTGGCCGCCAAAAAATTTCCCTTAACATCATTTCCATTGTTGCCATCTTTTATGTTTATTGCAATTTTTCCATAACGCTTAGACGAGATAATAAATCCTTCTTTTTCTTTCTGTTTGAGTTTTTTCAGCGATTTATCTGCAATTTTTTCTTGTTCCACAACACGATTGATTTTTTTACCTTCAACTTCCTTTATAAAGCCGTATCTATGCAGTTCGTCATTGGTTAATTCCCGAGTAACATCGTCTTTTTCATCTGTTATGAAAAATTTGACCAGATCTGGTCCATCCAAAAAACGCTGCAGACCAGCCAGTGTTTTCCAAGAATTTTTGAAATAATCTTCTATCTTTGGATAATCGCCATTATCCATTTTATTTACAAAATCAACCATCTTATCCAATTGCTCTGTTTTTTCCAAAAGACCCATGTCAACCAACATTTTGTAGGTAAATTTCGTGGCTGAAGTTCCCCAGGGCGAATCCGGATCATGATGGTCGATAGAAGCCCCTCTGAATCTTTTTATCACATAATCTTTGTCTTTGCCTGTTTCCTTTTTTGCTCTTCTTTCTTCGTCAACTTTGACCACGATCCCATTTTTATTGCTTGTGTCAATGTTTATATATCCTTCCTCCCAATCCCCTTGCTCAATAAATTTAAGAAGGCCCTCTTTATCTTGTTCTTTACTACTAAGAGATTTTTCATCAAAACCTGCCCTTTTAAGAAGCTCTACGCTGGCTTTTCCATCCAAATCAGTACGATTGTCAATACAAGGTTCTCCTGTTTGTTCATCCTTTTTTAAAAATCCATGCACCGCAAAATTTTTCCAAAGTTCTTTGGTTTTTTTCATAAAAATCTCATCGCCCTCTTTCCCTTCCTTTTTTTCCTTATCAGTTACGGAATTGAGATCTTTATACTTACCAACTAAAGCCAGCGTTATTTCCGAACCGGCACGGGAAAATTCAGTTAATTTATCCCCATAAAATTGAGCAATCATTTCTATTTTCTCTTTGTTTACACTCTTTTTGTGTATGTGTTTTAATTCTTCCTTGAAATATTCATAGCAAATTTCGTCGGGATTTTTTTTGGGATCCTTTGCGATTATTTTTCTTATATCTTCTTCAAATTCTTCCACTTTTTTCTCGGCAGTTTTTATTCCCGATCTTTTGCGGTCTTTTTTGAATTCTTCGCGAAGCCTGCTGTCCAACACAAATTTGTCTCCTGTTTCGGGAATTTCAAATTGATTGCGAATTGTGTTATTGCCAGCCATCCTTTTAAGACTCTTGTTATTTATATATAAAAAATCAACGAAAAATGAATATTTTCTATAATATTTATTGGTTTGTTATTCTGCTGTTTTGCATATCGTAATTATACCACAAAAAAAGATTTTATACTACGCTGTGAATAAGTTTTTTGGCAAATTTAAAAGCCCAGAGAATAAATTCTTCTCTGAGCTTCTTATCACCTTTTTTTAGGTGAAATTTATATCAGCGATCGCTTTTTAGCGAGCGCATCTTTGAACCACTGTGGGGGTTCTTTTCCCGGATTGGCTTTCTGCCACTCAAGCACCTGATTTAGGTACTTGTTATCAATTTCTTCCAGCTGTTTAGCTTGGAGGTCCTTGATCTCTTCGGCAATCTGCGCCGTCGAGGCCGGAACAACGTGAATCCTTTCCGTTAGTCCTCTGGTATGAAAACCTATCTGCGGGAACAAATAAAGAATTAATCCCGCAGAATATACCAGCATCATTGCAACTGAGGCAACTACTAAAGCCTTCTGGGAAAACTTCGCGCTGATAATGATCATCATCGCCGACATCATAGTGACCAAAATCATGGCTGTGAATCCACCGACTGTATAGTTCACATACAGCGGAAGCATCAGAAACAAACTTGTCTGGAAAAAAAATATTCCAGAGATAATCCTCAAATAGATCCGGATGAGTGGATTATCAAATATTCCTGTTTTTTCAGCCGGCACATCTGGCACAGAACTATCAACTTTTTTTAACAGTACCTCTGCCAGTGCTTCTGCAGCTTCCAAGCCTTCACCTGTCAGATGCACTCCAACTAACCGATTGATTGAAAACAGCCGATAGGCCGAGAACATCCACGGAATCAGAGTGATCCAAAGGCAAACCCCGATTGAAGGACGAAACATCAGAATCGGCAAGATTCCAACTATTGTTGCAACAACAACAGAAATAAGTACTTCCCTGAGACGAGCCAACTCGCCGTGTTCAGTGAATAAAGCGTTCCATATCGTTCCAAACATAATTTTCCCTCCTGTTTGCTTTATTGATTTAGTTTATGAAATAGTTTTTCCAACCACGCTTGTCGTGGTCATCCATTCTCTTTTTTAACTTTTTTTCTGCAGCAATTGCGGTATTCTTGACAGAATTTGCCACAGATTTTGCGATTGCTATTCCCTTTGTCTCGAGAAATGGCAGAATCTTTGTCTCTGCTAAATAGAAAAATTTCTCCTTCGTCAAAAGTGATCCATGCATAGCCCCAACGGCCTGCATGAATAGGAAAAATTCTTCTTTGGTTTTGCATTTTTTTCCCGCATCCTCAATGATTTTAATCCCTGGACGAACAGTGCCGGTAGGAAGACCTTTGTCACGGACGGTTACTATGATACGGAAATCTTGAGCCGATCTTTCTCCATTTTTTTTGTCATATTCTTCGGCCAGTAAAATTCCGTCCTGAACAATTTTTCTCTGATCAGGAGTTAAATTTGCTTCCAAAAGATCCGCCCCAAAATAATTTTCATCCTCTCGCCCTTTGGGATTAATTATGGTATTGACAATGCTTCCGCCCATCTTGCCAATGAATTCCTCTTTGGCCATTTGCCAGGCTTTACCCAACAAAACAACCAAAATTCCACCACCAGCTCCGCCTTTAAGAATATTCGACAATTTTTTTCCTAACATTTTATTCCTCCTATTAACTTGTCAAAGAGCCGTTAGGCTCAGTTTGATTTTGAGTTTGCCTAAGCTATGAGACCATCTCATAACCGTCTATTCTAGCACAAAAAAGGCTAAAAGTCAAGAGTAAAAATATCTGCCAAAATTGCGCCTAAATCAAGCCAAAAATAGCTCTATCCTAAAAAAGAAAAAAATGGTACAATATAATTAGTTTTTAGCTCTTAGTTTTTGGTTTTTAGAGTTGGAAAAAATATAAAAAATTAAAAGAAAAATAAAAACATACTATGATCCACCACAAACCAAAGAAAATTGTTCTGGGACTTTTGTTTGCCATCTTGATTGCGGCTTTTGCTTTGCGAGCTTATGACATCGAAAACATTCCCTACAGCATCTATCCGGATGAAGCGCAAAATGGAATCGACGCGCAGGAAGCCAACGCCACCGGCAACTATAAAATTTTCTACGAAAACAATCAGGGACGCGAAGGTTTGTTTATTAATATCCAAGCGCTTTCCATCAAATATCTCGGCCACACAACTTTCGCTTTGAAATTGCCTTCCATAATTTTCGGAACCCTGACAGTCTTGGGAGTTTTTCTTTTGATCTATGAACTTTTCTACAGCTATATCGCCGCGCTCATCGGCGCGTATTTTATTGCTTTTTCATACTGGGCCATTAATTTTTCGCGCATCGGCTTTCGCGCCATTATGGTGCCTTTTATCTTAGTTTTCGCTTTCTATTTTATCTTCCGGGGTCTGCGCACCAAGAAAATTCACGATTTCGTCCTGGCCGGACTCATCTATGGACTCGGCCTCCACACCTACATCGCTTTTCGGGTTTCCCCATTAGTCTTAATCATATTATTAATTGCATTGATTATAACCCGTCAGCATTTTCTCAAAGAATATTGGAAGCATATTTTGGTTTTTGCGTTCGCTCTGTTTATAACGGCTGCGCCAATGCTTTTGGATTTTTTCTACTTTCACCCGGAGCATTATGCTTCCAGAACTTCGCATATATCAATTCTAAATCCCGAAGTTAACAAAGGACAGCTGCCGCTTTTGCTGTCAAAAACAATCGGCCTCAGCATCCAGAAATATTTTGCCATGGGCGATTTAAATATGCGGCACAACTATTCCGGTTTTCCCTTGCTTAATCCGCTGCTCGGGATTTCCTTTTTGGTCGGCTTAGTTTATGTGTTCATAAAATTTTTCTATCTTGTTTATATTCGCTTCAGAAAAGGAATCCACGATGAAAAGCTGGTTTTGTATTCATTTTTTCTGATTTGGTTTTTCACCTTGCTCATTCCGGAATTCCTGGCTTATGAAAGCAATCCGCATGCCCTTCGGGCCATTGGGACTTTGCCGGTTGTTATAATAATTTCAATCATTCCGGTGATGTGGCTGGTTAATAAATATCACGCTTTCGGCCATTCCTTCAAAATTTTTGCCGCTTCTGTCCTGATTGCAATTTTTGCTTTCATGGGCTTGGCTGATTCAATAAAATATTTTGTTTTTTTCGCCAATAACCCCAAACAGCATCAAGCCTTTGAAGCTAACCTCAAAGAAGTTTCCAATTATATTCGGACTTTGCCGGAAGACAGGCAAAAATATATCGTCACTGGTGCCATGCAGCGGCTGACAATCAAATATCTCAACCCAGACCTTCCCAACACTTTCTATGTGTATCCATCGGAAATAAATTCAATCCAGCCTGCTGATAAAAATAATTTTGAAATAATCTTTACTGGCGCCGATTGGGAAAAAATCAACGCTACCCGAAACAATTTCCTGGATATTAAGTTCGAAGAACGCAAAAACAAATTTGGTGATACATTTTATACATTAAAATACTAAAAATTTTTAATTTATTATAAAAAACATATGCAAGTAGATGCTTTTTTAAAGAAGTATTACAAGGTCATTATTATTTTAATCATGACGTTTTTCACGGTAGTTTCCGTGTTTAATGCCAAAAATGACGCGGCAACTTTCGATGAGGTTGCACACATCCCGGCCGCCTACAGCTATGTCACCCAGCACGACACCCGCATCAATCCGGAACATCCACCGCTCATTAAGTTTCTTTCCGGAATTCCACTGGCTTTCATGAATCTCAATTTCGACACGACACAAAAATTCTGGACAGGAGATTTGCCCAATAAGTGGGACGAGGGCCAATGGGCCGCCGGTCGCCATCTTCTCTATGAAGCCGGCAACGATCCTGACCAAATTATTTTTTGGTCAAGATTGCCAATTATTTTAATTTCCATTATTCTAGGGCTTTTCCTTTTCAAATGGGGACGCGAACTGGCCGGCATTGGAGCTGGGCTCTTGGTGCTGCTTCTCTATGCTTTCGATCCTAATATTTTGGGACATAATCATTTCGTGACCACCGACATCGGCATTGCGGCTTTTCTCACTTTTTCTTTCTACTATTTCCTAAAATTTATTAAAAATCCGACTTGGAAAAATGTGCTGCTGGGCGGAATTTTTATGGGATTGGTTTTGGTTGCTAAATTCTCGTCAATTTTAGCCTTGCCTGTTTACGGACTGGTTCTGGTTGTCTACGCGCTGGTAAAAAACAACCGCGAAGAAAACAACTGGAAAACCAGACTCAAAAATTTGGGCCAGTATTTATTAAAAGGCTTGGTCGCTTTGGTTGTTGCGACAATTGTTGTGTGGATTGTTTATGAAGTCAGCATGTTCAAAATGCCGAAAGAAACTTTTGCCACAACTGTTGATTTCTTCTTTTCGCCTACCGACACCAACATAAAGACAATTTATACCAATAAAATTTTGAACACATTAAACGAACACAACATCACGCGTCCGCTAGCTGCCTACGCGTTCGGACCTTGTTGGATGTTCAAACGAGTTTCCGGCGGCAACGGCGCATATTTCCTCGGACAAGTCGGCAACGGGTTTACGGCCTATTTCCCAGTGGTCTTTTTGATCAAAGAAACTTTGCCGTTTATTTTTCTGGCTCTTTTTGCGCTAATTTACACACTCAAAGAAACATTTTTCAATTTAAAATTTAAAAACATCTTCAGCCGTTTTGCTGGATTTCTGCGCAAGTCAGTCGTTGGATATACGTTGCTTATTTTCATCGTCCTCTACGCTTTCACCAGCATTACCGGCGGATTAAATATCGGTTTCCGGCATCTCTTTCCGATTTTGCCTTTTGCCTATCTGCTCATCGGCAAAAAAGTTTTTGATTTCCTGCGCGAAAAACATCCACTTACCCGTCGGATATTCCGCCTTGCCTCATCGTTTCTGCTTTTGTGGATTATCTTCACGCCAATCGCCGCTTATCCAAATTACACATCATATTTCAATGAAAGCGTCGGCGGCAGCGAAAATGGTTATAAATATGTGACTGATTCCAATACCGACTGGGGACAAGATTTGAAGCGCCTCAAAGAATTTCTTGATGAGCATCCACAGATAGAAAAAATTCACGTTGACTATTTCGGTGGAGGAAACGTCAAATATTATCTTGGCGATAAATATATCCCTTGGTATGACAGCATGCGACCGGTTGAAACCGGCTGGTATGCCATTTCGACCAACTACCTGCAAGGCAGCATCCATAGCGACAAAAACACAGTCAAAAACAACTACGCCTGGACGCTGGAATACGAACCAGTAGCTATGATCGGAAAATCAATTTTGATTTATTACGCGGATAAGCCTCCAGTAAATCAATAAAAAAAGCGATAAAATCCCGTAAAAACGGGATTTTTTATTTTCGTTAAAAACTTATTATCTTGCTATTATTGTCATATGCCACTCGTCATGCTCCATCTTGATTTTTTATTTAATATATGCTAGACTTAAAAGTCAATGGGCTGTTCTTTGACATATATAATAACATCAGAAAAGGAGATAAAAATGAACAAAAATATTTATAGTCTAGCCATATTAAAACCAGACTTTAAAAGATTAGACCTGTTTAATTTATTAGAAGAAATTCTGAAAAAAAAAAGAACTGGTGATAATTTCCAGAGCTGAGATTTTTATGGATTTGGATTTCGTAAAACTGCTGTATCAATGGGAAAAAATTGATTATTCTAACGAAATCAGGATGTATCTTTGTTCAGAGTCAATGCCGATTTGGGTTGTACGAGGAAATAACGCTATAATTAAGATGTTAGAAATCAAGAGTTTTTTTAGAATGCGATATAGCGAAGATCAACTGCGTACTTTAATACATTGCCCCGATACAACTTTGGATTTCGAAAGAGAATATCAACTAATAAACAACAAAATTGGAGGACTTATGAAAGTAAAAACTAACAATCAAGTGGAGGTAATCCTCTTCAAGAAAACTAAGGACGGCATTAAATATCTAATGCTTAAGCGCAATGCCAAAAAAGGTAGCTTCTGGCAGCCCATTACCGGCAATGTAGAAATTGGTGAAACCTTTGAACAAGCCGCTGTTCGGGAACTTTGTGAAGAAACTGGCATAAAAGAGTATATCAGACTATTTGATACGGGATATTCTTTTGAATTTTTCGATGATAATCGCCAACAGCTTGAAAAAGTTTACGCGATTGAAGTGTTGTCAAACATAGAAGTCATGCTTTCCGAAGAGCATACTGACATGCAATGGGCAAGCGAGGAGGAGTGTTTGAATAAATACCTCAAATATCCTGGCAATAAGGCTGGATTGAAAACCTTAGCACAGATGATGGAGGCTGAAAATGGATGATACAGTCAAAAGTTGCAGACAATATATCAAGCAAAACTTAGCGGGTAGGATAGAGTTGGAAGAATATATAGAGCAAACAACTATTCTTCTTAACGCATATGAAGGAAACCATGTTTGGGATTTAATGATCCTCATGGATAGTGAATGGTTTAAATATGAGTTCGCCTATCTTCATAGTGAATATTTCATAGTTGATGACCACGATCATGATCCACCGGTCTTCGCCAGAGTAAAAAGCTATGCCTGGTTAGAGAAAAATTTCAGCAAAAGACTTCCTGTTGCGCTTTGGATTTTTGAGAATGCCGTGGTAGTTCAGGAGCATGGAAATGATTTCTCTCGGATTCTCGCGGAACAGAGAGCGGAATTTGTTAAAAGTCTGAGGAAAACTGTCAGAAGAAAATATTTGGAAATGCGCGGTGAACGGCACAACCTGAGATATTCAGTCAAAAGACTGGGTGATATGGCAAATATTTTGCTCAAGTCAAACATTGTCAAATTGTGCTTCGAGCTATTGATGCTAGCAGAAGGTAGGCCATATCCATTCGGCATCCTGCTTCCTGAATATGTACGCTCTCAATCAAGTTTTGGCGATAACATATTCGCTATTTCAAATCAATTTCTTGCCGAAACCGATCCAGACAAGACAATTGAACTTAGTGATTGTCTTATCGAGAAAGTAGCTTCGGCGCTCAGCGCTACTGGAAACTTTTCAAGCGATTTTTTGTCTAGATGGTGGCTATACCTTAAATAACAACTTTACCCCCCCCCCGCACTTCAAAAGTGCGGGGATTTTTTTATCAATTGCATAGACGAAGCAATTACTTTTTTATCTTGTGTCCACCTAGCTTTATTTATCGCGCCAGTAATTGTAAAAAATCTATTTGAATAATTTTCATGTTTTTCAAGTTTTTTCTTTTCCTGCCTTATACTTAAAATTTCAACCAAAAAAACATGAATTGTTTTATAAATAGTTTTTCTTTTGTCTGGATAATGATACTGGTATTTTTTTATTTTTTTTATAACTCTTAATTTATTAAAACCAGTTTCCTCTCTCATTTCTCTTGTTGCTGTTTCTTCCAAGCTTTCTTTTTGTTCTTTATGCCCTTGAGGAAGAATGTAATGCTTATATTTATGATCATACATAAGTAGAATTTTATCTTTATAAAAAGGAACAATGCTTGCACATTCAACTTTTTCTTTGCCCAATAAGGAAAAAGAATTATAAAATTGTTTTAATATTAAGTTTTTTTCTTTGAAAATATTCCCGTCATTTACTTTTATCATTATTACCGAGCTTAAATATTTTGGAAGAATTATTTTATAAAATTCCATATATTTTTTGTAAAAATTATCGTCTAGGACCAGCTCTCTAGTATCACTGTCGGCAACATTAACTAATTGTCTATGAATAAATGCTTTGTTCCCATAAAAAAAAATGATAGACATACCGTTCATTGTACTGTCAATTTCTTTTAAAATTTGAAAATCCTCTTGCAAAAGTTCTTGGCTGTTTGCATATTTATACGCAATACTTGAAATAATTGATCTTTCCATAATAACCTTCTTGCCTTGTTTCAGGGAATTAAGCGCCATTTTCATTCTTTTTTGATGCTGTTTTTTGTACCAAACACTTATATTTTTCTTTATGTTACTTTTTGTATGATCTGGTTCTTCTATCTTTTCAAAACCGTTTAATTTTGCAATATAATTAAGAACAGAGGTTTTCCCGATATTCCAAAAACCCTCAATAATTACCACGTTAGGCAATTTTCTTTTTAAAAATTGTTTTTCCATTTTTTATAATATAATAATTTTTATTATTAATTTTGTTATTTCTTTTTTCACTTAACCACAAAGGCAGTGGAACATTTTCGGTGTTAAAAAAATTATTATTAGAAATAGCAGATTGTTTCAATAATTTTTTGTAAATTTTAATCATCTTTAATGAAAGCACATTAATATCAAAATTTTTTTCAATATATTTTCTGTTTCTTTCGCCAATTTTTACAAGCCTCTTTCTTTTATTAAGTAGATCATTAATAATTACAGGATAGCAATTAATGTTATTTTCAACAAGCAAACTCTTGACTTTTTCATACCCAGATGCTCCTATACTAGTTGTTATAACAGGCAAACCTGATGCGCAATAGTTTAATACTTTAACTTTCATCCCAGATCCTTCATAAATAGGACACAGAGCAATGGTCGCATTTTTTAAGACACTATTTAAGTCATCAACTTTCCCGGTAAATATAATTTTTTCACTTTCCATTTGGATCAAATTGTCTGGCGCCTTTCCAACAAAATAAAAAAATGTATCAGGATTTTTTTTATGGACAGTAGGCACGATTGTTTTTATTATCACCTCAACCGCATTTGCATTTGGCCAATAAAACATGTTGCCAATAAAAATAATGTTATTTCTTTTTTTCGATGGGCCAAAAAATTTAAATTCTTTTATGTTAATGGGATTTGGGATGATTGATATTTTCTTTTTGTCTGCCCCGATTTTATGGATTAACTCAGAATAATCCAATGGCGTCATACAAATTATCTTATTGGCAAGTTTGCAGGCCTTATTGCTTATTATATTGGTTTTTTTAATGTCATCAGAACAATAATTAAGCATTTCTTTTAATGATGATTCAACGTCATGTATTTCAAGACAAGCCGGTATATTTAATTTTTGAAATATTTCTTTATACCTAAGAATTGATACGGAATCCTCAAACTGCAAAATATCGATAAATTTTTTTTGAATCAGCTTAAGCATTTTATTCGGTGAGTAAAAAAAATCCTCCGGTAAAACATTGAATTCTATTCCCGATTTATCATATAGGATTTTTTCCTCCTTACTATTTCTAATATTACGATTGCATAAAAAAATTTTTATTTCTAATCCAAATCTGATTAAATGTTGTGAAAAATAATAAAGTCTATATGTAACTCCGGTGAATGGGGGTATTCTTAAATCCGTGTCAATAATGATACCTAAACAGATTTTTTTATTTCTTCTTTTGGCTATTTTCATACAACAATTTTGCTAATCCATTTTTTAAATTATGCTTTGGTTTCCAATGTAGTACATTAAGCGTTTTTTTAATATCAGCGCATAAAATAGGTCTATCGTTTTTTCTTTTTAATGTCGAATTTTCAATTAACTGTATCTGCTTCTTGGCAATCAATGAGATTAATTCAATAATTTCAATTCCCTTATGTGCTTTTCCTGTACCAATGTTAAAAATACCATTCTGATTTTTTTTCATTTTTAAGATTTTAATAAAAACTTCCACCAAATCATCAACATATAAATAATCCCTTTCGGTGTTCAGGTTTCCTACTTTAATATGACTTGCTTTCTCAATCCTTTTAATTATTTCCGGAATAAAATGAGGGGTAAGGTCATATTTCCCATAAATATTAAACAGGCGCAATATAGTTAAATTAATTCGATATTGTTTGCATTCTTTAAACAAAAATTCTTCAGCTTCTTTTTTAGTTTTTCCATAAATGTCAATGGGCTGTAACACATCTTTTTCTTTGTGCGCTTTGCGGCTTGGTTTATATACAGCACCAGATGAGGTAAAAATCATATGCCTTATTTTTTTCTTTCTAACTATTTCAAAAATTGACTTCGTTCCGTTTACATTAACCATTTTTGTCTTTGTCGGATTTTTAGTGCAAAAAGGAATATAATGCAAAGCTGCAAGATGAATTATTGTTTGAGGAAATATACCTTCAATTTTTTTGAGAATATTCCTTACATTATTTATATCGGAACGTATAAGAAAATAATCATTTTTAGAAATAGTTTTAAGTTGATGAATATTGCTGTTTGAAAAATTATCAATAATTATTGGAAAATAGCCAAGTTTGATTAATTTCTTTACTAAGTTTATTCCGATAAAGCCGACTCCTCCAGTTACAATAATCTGATTTTTATTATTTTTACTCATGCCTTTTAAAGTAGTTTTAAAAAATTTAACTTTTTGTTTTAGACATAGCGATTTTTTTATTTTTAAATTTTACACCGCAAACATTTCCTCAATAAAAAAGCAACCACTGGATTATTCAAAAAAATTTTCTGCTTGTTAGTCATTTTCTAATTATATTTTTTATTAAGTTTTTTTTAGTTTTTTGTTTCACTAGATTTGTCTATTTCTTCCGGTTTTTCTTCTTCATTCTTGAACTTGTAGAAAACTTTGCCTTCACTACGAAGATCAATATATTCCAGTTTTCCCTGGCTGTCTTCAGGAATTTCTTTTTTTAGCACAACATCCATGGCATGAATAGCCTTCTCTAAAGAATATTGCGAGGAAAAATAAATCTGGAAACCTTTTTTAACCCTCACATTAACTTCTTCTGCCACATTAGTCGGCGTTGCATAGGCTTCATCGCTCGTTTCGAAGTCAATGTTTTTCAATGCGTCTTTGATCCCTAAAACGTATTGCTCATAGGGAGAATCCATTATTTTTTCTCCCAATGCCACGTTGCGTCCGTTTTGATCGTTAATCCTAATCAAATGATTCTGCAATATTTCTTGAGAATTAAAATCCGCGACATTGTAGGCCACGCCATTTTCATCAATCAAAAAACAATTGTCGCCCGCGCACCAGACCAGCATCGCTTTCCTTTCTTCAATAGTTATTTTCATGAAATCAGGAAATTTTTTCTGGACAGAAACAGAACGGATTTTTTTGAAATCATTCTGAAGAAGATCAGAAACTTTTTTGTGAGAAATAAGAATAAAATTATTTTGCGGAATGGCTTTCAAAATTTTTCCGTCTAAAAATGACTGCATTTTTCCCCGTATATCTTCTTTATTGATTTCATTGGTTCCTGCTATTTCAAGATTTGTAATTTTGAGATATGAAGAAAAAAACAGGATATAGACAGCTACGGCGAAAAATCCCGCCAAAAGCAGGCGAAAAATAAAACGCGAAGCCGTGTCTGAAATCACTTCCCTTTTTTCATCCATTTCTCCCGTGCAATTTTTGATATAGCGTCTAGCCATATTATAAATCCATAAATAAAGTTTCCAGAACCAGTCGTCCATTGGCATTGGTATTTTTGAGTGTCTCCAGGCTTTTCTGGATTTTTTCCATGCCGGCATAAACATTTTTGCGTTCGCTATCTTCAGAGACCAAAGCTTTTTTTCTCATTTCCCAGAGCCAACAGTTCAGCATGTCCGAAGTTTTGGATACATCTTTAGAAAGTTGTTCGGCCAAGGAAAATCTCTCGTTCAGCGATCCGGAAATTATTTTATTGAGATTACCGACAGCTTCTGAACGAAAAACCATTTCATCCTCGTTTTCACCCATAATTTTAGCCAAACCGGGCCGGCCGGCCGAAAGAGAAACTAAATTTTGCGGAAAAAACTCCAGCATTTCAGCATCATCGACCAAACCAAAATTTATTATTTGGCAGCGTGATTTTACTGTTGGCAAAATTTTATCCTCATTGGAAGTGACGAGAATGATAATTGTCGTTGGATTTGGCTCTTCTAAAATTTTAAGAAGCGCGTTTTGCGCGGCCACATTCAGTTTGTGCGCATCGTCAATTATCAAAATTTTATACTTGCCATGATAGGGGAAAAGACTGAGGCTTTTTTGCGCGTCTCTTATGGATTCAATTGGAATATCGCGCTGTTTGGCAACCCCGTTTTTTTCCGTGATTTCCGGCGCAATGGTAATCAGATCCAGCAAAGCATCCTTGCTGGTTTTTTCCATTTCCAGATCTAGATTGGAACCTTCAATTAAATGCAAAGCAAACATCTTGGCCAAAGTAAATTTTCCAACATGCTCCGGCCCAGAAAAAATGTAGGCATGACTAATATTGCCACTGCCCTGTGATTTTTTTAATAAATTCGTTACTTTTTGATTGCCAAGGAAAAGCATGGTTTAAATTTTTAATTTCCAATTTTTAATTTTATAAATAAATCTTAATTTCTAAATTTTTAAACATTAAAAATTAAAACATTATTTAAAAATTATAAAATTACAAAATTCAAAAATTATTTTTTGTTTGTTATTTTCTCAACAAAATCAGAAAACTCTCTTTTGAATCTTTCTTCCGAAAATTCCTGCGCACGCGCCTTAATGACATTCTTGTCGTATTTATTTTCATTCAACATAAAACGCCTCACTCCGTCAGCTAAAACTTCCGGGGTTTGCGCGTCAAAAAATTCGCCCGTAATTCCCTCTTGAACCGTTTCCAAAACTCCACCTTTTCGAAGAGCCACGACCGGCACGCCGTGAGCCATAGCTTCCACCGGCGCAATGCCAAAATCATCCTCACAAGGAAAAATGAAAGCGCGCGCGTTTTGAAAATATTTCCGAGTAGTTTCATCATTCTGCCAGCCCAATATTCTTATGTTTTCACCGGCAATTTTCCGCAAATATTTTTCTTGGCTTCCTTGTCCAATGATGACCAATGGCAAACCCAGCTTATTGAAAGCTTCAACGGCAACATCAACTTTTTTGTACGAAGAAAGCCTTGATACTATCAAAAAGTATTTCGTATCTGGTATTTCGTATTTCGTATTTTTTTTGTCATTTGAAATTTGGTCATTATGATTTGATTTGTCATTTGTTATTGGAAATTTGTCATTGTTATTTACCGGGGGGTAAATTACAACGCTTTCTCGTCTATAATACTTAGCAACACGTTTCTGAGTGTAACGCGAATTCGCAATAATATAGTCCGGGCGTTCCGCCGCCAAGCGATCCCAAACCCGCAAATAATTTAGGATCATTTTCAGAAAAAAACCGGGTTTCTTTTTCTGCTCTTTCAAATATTTTTCATTGTAATCCCAAACAAAACGCATCGGCGAATGCAGATAGGCCACATGCGTCGTGTCCAGTTTTGTCACAATTCCTTTGGTCCAAGCGCCTGAAGAAGAAATGACCAGATCATATTCCCGAAAATCAAAAGTTTCCGGTACGACCGGAAAAAAAGGCAACAGCCAGCGGTAGTGTTTTCTGAGAAATTTAGGAAATTTCTGCAAATATGAAGGCCGAATATCCTTGCCCTTGAACATATCCCCTATTTTTTCCTCATTATAAAGCAACGTATAAATCGGCGCTTCGGGATACATGTCTGCAAGCACCTTCAAAACCCGCTCCGCCCCGCCAGGATAGAGTAAAAAATCATGCACCAAAGCTATTTTTGGTTTTTCCATAGTTGTTGGTAAATTTATCCAAAATACGCTAGAATAAAGGTATATTCATTGTACATAATATTCGCAATAATCACAATATTGTGTGACCTATACGAAAACACTTTGTATGTAAACAAGTTAAGTGAAATAATTAAAATTTTATGAACAAGACAACGAAGATTACTATCATAATAATTTCTATAGCCACCCTTTTATTGGTTAGTTATTTCTTTTTGCCAAAAAAACAAACGAAATGTTCAGCTTTGTCTGATGATTGCACCACATGCACATGTACAAGAGGTTTCCCCATTATTGATGCATTGTTCCAGGAAATGGGCGGGAAATCTGAACCAGATTGTTTTTTGGGTAAAACGATTAACTGCAAAACAGAGAGTCCAACTATTCAGAAATAAAATTTTAATTACATTTGATAACGAGCAATAAACAACATTAAAAAGTCATCTATAGCAGATGCGTTAAGTGAAATTTTAAAAATTTTTAAATCCTTTATGAGCAAAATGTCTCAGAAAACGTCTGGGCAAGATAAGAGTCGCTTGATAACCAAACTCAGTGGCCTGCTGCACGACGAGTGGCGGGCATCTCGAAAAAAAGATGATGGCACTTTTGAACCACACATCAAGAAGACTAAGGATCAGGCCTGGTCTGAAAAAAATGGAACCGATGAGATAGATATTGCCAATACCGACTACGCCAACCTTCCAGAGGATTGGAAAGGTGAAAATAAAATTTCAGCTGAAGTGGCTATGGATGAGATTTGCAAAGCTATTGAAAACGGCCAGGAATTAAACTCTGACTTTATTGAAAAAGCTTCTGAAATAATGCATATAAAATGGTTCGAACGCAATGTAAGCTGGGCACCAGCCGAGCAAAACAAACCTTACGCCGAATTATCAGAGGGAGAAAAAGAAAAAGACAGATTGATAATGAAAAAAGCAATTGAAATATTCAACTCCGCAGAATAAATCGCTAAAATTATAAAATTTTTTAATAAAAAATATATGGAAACACAAAAAATGCATCTAGCGACAATTTCAATTCTGATCAAAGACCGCGCGGCGCAAGCGCCGGAAGTCAATCAAATCCTGACCAAGCATGGCAACATTATTTTGGCGCGCCTGGGATTGCATTTGGGAGAAAACGCGCCAGAAAACTGCGTTGCAGTTATTACCGTGGTGATTAAAGCTACAAGTCAGACAATTTCCGACCTAACTAAAGAAATCGACCAGCTCTATGGAGTGGTCGCTAAATCCAATATTCTGAGCGAATAAGTTTTTTACTTTTTTAAAATATCCGCGATTTCCTTTCCGCATTTTTCCCAACTGAAACGCTGGATATTTTCAAGGCCTTTTCGAACAAGGTCTTTTTTTAGATTTTTGTCAGAAATAATTTTATAAACCGCATCAGCAATTTCTTCGGCATTATTGGAATCAACAAGCAGCGCGCTATCCCCTGCCACTTCAGGAATAGAAGCTTCTATAGAAGCCACTACCGGCACGCCGGCATTTTGCGCTTCCAAAATCGGCAAACCAAAACCTTCGTATAAAGTCGGGAAAACAAACACAGCTGCATTATTTAGCAAATAATTTTTTTCTTCCGCGCTCACAAATCCTGTTTCAATGATATCTTTCACGCAATTCACATTGGCAATTTCATTTTTTATTTTTTCATATCCGAATCCCGGCTTCCCCGCCAAAACCAGTTTGTGCGGAATCTTGTAGCGCTCTTTCAGAACTTCAAAAGATTTGATAATGCCGACAATATTCTTGCGCTCCTCAAGACGACCAATGAATAATAAATAACTCCCGTAACTCGTAACCCGTAACTCGTAACTGTTTTCTTTTTCTGTATTTTTCTGGTTACTGATTACTGGTTGCTGATTACTATTTTCATATCCTTCGTAGATCACTTCGATTTTATCTGCCGGTACTTTGTATAATTTTATCAAATCTTTTTTTGTGTTTTCAGACACAGCGATTATTTTGCTCGCCCACTTGCATGATTTTTTGATCGTTGAGCGCATATACAACCGTTCCCAAAAAGAATAAGCCTCTGGACAAAATTCATATTCCAAACCATGAATCGTAACTATTGTGCGGGCAGGATGAATGCATGGTACCGTGTGCGCCGGAATAAAAAGCGCATCAACCGGATGCAAAAATATTTCTAAAGACAAACCAAACTGCGTCCAAAACCTCGGCCACTTTATAATTTTGACTTTCCAATTATTTGGCAAAGTAAAATCTATTTCTTGATTTTTGCGCAAATATAAAACAACCCGCCTCGACTCGCGGAGATGACCGCTCGTCGACGCGAGGCGGGCCTGCTCTCCTTCTATTTTTGCAAGGTTTTTTATAACTTGATATGAATATTCTTCAATTCCCGTCCTGTCTTTTAGAAATGCCCGGGAAGCATCGATACCAATTTTCATCAGCTTGTCAGGCGTTAGCTTTTTAGCTTTTTAGAAAATCCTAAGAAGCTAAGAAGCTGAAAGCTAAAAGCTACTTAGATAGCATTATTGTCCGCTTATACACTTCCAAATTGTCGAGTGCAATGCCAATTCCTTTGATCACGCAGAAAAGCGGATCGTCCGCCACGTAGCAAGGCACGCCGATTGTTTTGCTGATAAGCTGGTCGAGATTGCTCAAAAGCGCTCCTCCGCCCGAAAGCACCATACCTTTATCCATAATGTCAGCCGCCAGTTCCGGCGGAGTCTCTTGAAAAACTTTTTTGATTGCGTTGATAACTTCTCTGAGCTCGTCCTGCAGGGCTTCCGTGATTTCATTGGAAGATATTTTGATTGTCTTAGGCAGGCCGCCCATCAAATCTCGCCCGCGGACATCCATATGCTCTTCCTTGACTTGTGCAATCGCACTGCCGATTTCTTTTTTAATATCCTCAGCTGTTCTGTCGCCCACTGCCAGGCCATATTTGCGCTTGATATAGTCCGAGATTGCCTGATCAAATTTATTGCCGCCTACGCGCGCGCTATGCGCTGCCACAACGCCTCCCAGCGAAATAACCGCGATCTCCGATGTTCCACCTCCGATATTGATGATCATATTGCCTTGCGCGTTGTGAATCGGAATTCCGGCCCCAATCGCCGCGAGTAGCGGTTCTTTGACAACATAGGCTGATTTTGCGCCAGCTTTGACGGCCGCGTCAATAACGGCCCGCCTTTCAGTCGAAGTTACTCCGGCCGGAATTGAAATCATGATTTCCGGACGAAACAAACGCACTTTGCCGGTCACTTTGTTGATGAAATATTTCAGCATAGCCTCGGTCACGCGATAATCGGCAATCACTCCGTCTTTCATCGGCCGCGAAGCTACAATCGAATCTGGTGTCCGTCCTAACATCTCTTTGGCCTGATTGCCCACAGCTAAAACAATATTCTCTATGGGAGAAATTGCCACTACTGACGGCTCATTGAGCACAACTCCTTTACCCGGTATGAAAACCAAAGTGTTCGCCGTGCCTAAATCTATTCCGATTCTGCGTATAAACATACCATCTAAGAATTTTGAATTTCGAATTTTGAATTTCGAATCAATTTCTAATTACAAATTTTATAATTTTATATATTTGCCATTTTTAAAATTCTTTACCGCCTCTCTTGTTGGTTGAGCTATATTTTTAGGCAAGTTTTTCAAATTAAACCAGCCTATTTCATCAAATTTATGAGGTTCTTTATTTTCAGCTTTTCCTGATTTAATATCAGCCAAATAATTAAAAGCTACCCAATGTTGTTTTTGTTTTTTGATGATATGATCAGTATGCGGAAGATAACCCCATATATTTATATTTAATCCTGTCTCTTCTTTTACTTCTCTCTTCATTGCCATAACAGCAGTTTCTCCATATTCAACTCTTCCACCCGGCTTCTCCCATTTGCCTACTTCATTTCTGGATTTTTTTCCTCTTTTTTGCAAAAAAATTTCCCTTTTTTTATTAAAAATTAAAACGCCCCCTCCAACACCAACACAATCTTCTCCGACTTTTAATTTCTGTTTCATAATTTTATTATTTATAAATTCTGATTTGTTTAGAAATTAGAAATTAGGATTTAGAAATTCTGCGTATATCTGCTCCCAGTTTTTGCAATCTTTCTTCTATTTTTTCATAACCTCTGTCAACTTGGTAAATTTCTTCTATTGTCGATATCCCTTCAGCGCAGAGCGCGGCGATTATGAGTGATGCCCCGGCTCTCAGATCAAAACTTTTTATCGCGCCGCCTTTTAGGTGCGCCGGACCATGAATAACCGCCTGGTGAGGATTAAGAATTTTTGATTGTCCTCCCATTTTTTCCAATTCGGTCAAATAATTAAAGCGTCCTTCAAATAAAGTGTCAAAAATCATAGTTTCTCCTTCAGCTTGCGAAGCCAGCACGCCCAACGGCGATTGAATGTCACTTGGAATTCCCGGATAGGTTCTGGTATCAATTTTTTCAATAGCTTTGAGTTTTTCCGTCGGAACAATTTCTATAGAATTATTTTTAATTTTAAAATCAGCTCCGAATTCTCTGAGTTTTTCCAAAACCAAATCCAGATTTTCTTCTCTGGCATTGTTGACGACAATCGGACTTTTTGTGGCTACGCCCATAATGAGAAATGTCGCCGCTTCATTCGCATCTGGAATAATTTCATGCTCTGCGCCATGCAGCTCTTTTTTGCCGACAATCTCCAAAGTGTGCGTGCCCAAGCCTTTTATATCAACTCCCATTGATATTAGAAATCTCCCCAAATCTTCAACGTGGGGTTCCTGCGCGGCAATTTTTATTGTCGTTTTCCTCGGCAAAGCTGCCGCCAGCATCATGGCATTTTCCGTAGCTGTCACAGAAAATTCTCTCAGCACAACCTGGGCCGCTTTTTTATTTTTGGCATCAATTGCATATGTTTTTGCATCGGTGCTGGTGATATGCACGCCCATTTTTTCCAAAGCGTCAAAGTGAGTTCCGACCGGACGCTTGCCAATCACACATCCGCCGGGATGATAGAAAGAAAAAGAATCAAAACGGGCGCTAAGCGATCCTAAAAGCAAAATTGAAGACCTCAGCTGTTTTACCAAAGAGACATCCAGCCGTTTCGGGTCAATGTCCTTGGCGCAGATTTTGACTGTTCTTTCGCCTGCCCATTCGACAGCGGCTCCCAGTCCCGTCAGGATCTCAAGCATGCGAAAAACGTCCTCAATAAGAGGAATATTGGAAATTGTGCAAGTTTCGGTGGTCAGCAGTGTTGCAGCCAAAATCGGGGTAGTCGCGTTTTTTGACCCCCTCACATCTATACTGCCGGAAAGCTTTTTCCCGCCTTTTATTTGAAAGTATTCCCCCAAATTAGCCATAACATAAGTATACAGGACTGGAATTTTTTTTCAAGTTAGATGCTAAAAAGTAAAATCGACAGATCTGGATTCAGACCTGCCGATTGAAAAATCAAAAAATACCTTGTTTTCTTGCCTCATATTCTGAGACAATTTTTTTAAAAAAATCAGGCCAGATGTTTTTGTTGGCTGTCTTTTGCCAAACATCAATCCTTGTAAGGATTATTATTTCTCCCTCTTTCTCCCGATGAATTCGATATTTGTCGGGATTATTGGGAAAATGACCAACCCAGGATTTAATCAGATCCCTGCCATTATCACTTTTGATAATGCAAATCCTCTTCTCTGTTTCGGGCACATCCTGCCTAATGCCACCGTAATTTTTATCGCGATGTCTTCTAATAACACCTGCGTTAACAGCATTGATAAACGGATGATTAAGACGATCGTGCAGTGACTTTTTGTTTCCCAAATGACTTCCATTTTTGCTCATACGTTCTCCCCTTTTTTATTTCTGCGCAGATTCCAAAAAAATTCTGCTTATCTTGTTTTGCGACAATTCTATTCCTTTTTTTAGTAAAAAAACCACATTTTCGTAAGGGTTTTTTATATCAAAATTCTGCATGTTTTTCAGGTCTTTTTTCCCAAAAAAATGAACTCCGTTTTCATCTAAAACAAAGATTTCAATTTTTTCTACTATCACGTTATATCTCCTCTCCCTAATTTATATTTTTTGACAAAAAACTAAGTCTCAGTCTAGCTCATTTTTATCTTTTTGTCAACAATTAAAAATAGCTTTGATTGCCTTATTTAAGCCTAAAATTAGTATTTAAATCAGAATCAATGTGTTTTGTTTTCGCGCAAAAGAAAGAAGGGTTTGTGTCTTTTGTGAATAATCGCAGCAATATCAATTATTATGATAACTATTGCCAAAGAAAACAGAGCTCCCCATCCAATCAAAGTTGGCGCATTATTTTTAAAGAAAACGCTTAAATCCATCTTTTGTTCCGCGGAAATATTGTCTGCATTTTCTGACTGCAACCCAGCCACCTTTGCTTGCGCTTCAGAATTGTCGACATTTTCTTTGTCATAACTTGCGCCTGCAATTTCTTTTCCGGCTTGCGCGCCGAACATCTGCACGACTACGGTTGTTTCTTTGCCCTCCACAATTCCCTGTTTGACTGCCACACCGATTTCATCGTAATTGGGATTCAAAATATTTTTTTTGTGCAAAGGACTTTCCATCCAAGCTTCCTGCTGATCTTCAGAATTCGTAAAATTGATAGCCAAATTCTCTCCGGCATATGTATAATCATATTCATTCTTTTCAATCCAGTACCACGGCGATTTTTTTTGAGGTGAGACATGAGCAAAATAGTTGTTGTTAATCATGTCTTGAGCCTTTTCTTCGGCCGCTTGTTGCAAAAGATCATTTTTCTTAAGAGCTGTAACATTCGTAGCCGATCTGGCTTTGTTGACCAAAAGAATCACCATATTTGAAGTAATGTCACTGGCCTGCGACGCCGGCACAAAAAAAACAGCCAGCATGGCAATCGCGAAAAAAATTTCCACGGCAATGGCTTTTTTGTGATGATTGGTTTTTCTGGCTGTTGTTACGTGAAGCATTAGAAAGTGTAAAATTAAAAAATCAAAATGAAAAGTTACTGAATCGCTTCGCGATATTTTTTAGCCGTCCTGCAAATCAGGAATCCATAATTTTAAACTTTGAATTTTGAGTTTTGAACTATTCGAGTTTTTTGACGGCTTCTTTGAACTTATCCCCGCGGTCGAATTCATTCAAAAATAATCCGAAACTGGCAGCGCCCGGAGAAAGCAAAACAACATCCCCGTCCTCAGCGCTTTCGCTGGCCAATAGCACCGCTCTTTCCATAGAATCAACAACTTCTACTGATTCCATAAAATCGGCCACTGCATTTTTTTTCATAATATCCAAAATTTTTTCCGTGGCATTGCCTTTGAGTAAGATCACTTTTTTTGTTTTTTCCGGAATTTTTTTGGCAAATTCCACGAAATTTAAATCTTTGTCAGTGCCGCCGGCAATCAAAATTGTTTTTTGTTCAAAAGAATCAAGCCCCGATATGGCTGCGTCAGGAATTGTGGCTGCCGTGTCGTTATAATATTTCACGCCCTTGATCTCGCTAACAAATTCAAGCCTATGCGCGCTCCCTTTGAGCAGGGGCAGCGTTTTTTTGATTTCTTCGGCGCTAAGACCATAAGCATAGGCTGCGCCGATAGCGGCCATGACATTGCCCAAATTATGCCTGCCTAAAATTTTTATATCTTTTATGGGTACAAGTTTTCTGACATCAACTCCGTCGTTTAGATAAATTATTTCATTTTCAATAAAAACAGCCGGACTTTTTTCAAGAGGCTCGTAGGAAAAATAGATTATTTGGCTTTTTGCTTCCTCAGCCATTTTGCAAGTCGTTTCGTTGTCGCAGTTAACAATCAGCCAGTTTTTCGGTTTTTGATTTGAAAAAATATATTTTTTATCCTCAATATATTTTTCCATCTTTTTATAATAGTTGAGATGGTCTATAAAAATATTGCTTATAACCGCGATCTGTGGACAAAGTTTTTCGCGTCCAAGCACGGAAAGGCGCCAGCTCGAAAGCTCAAAGACGGGAATTGAATCGCTTTTTATAGCAGAAATTTTGTCCAAAACCGAAACTTGTCCAATGCCAACCTTCATTGGATTTTTGCCGGCTAATTTTAATATTTCATAAATCAGCGTGGCTATTGTTGTTTTTCCTTTTGTTCCGGTAACTCCGATTATGGGGTTTTTACAAAGCTTGAAAAAAAGACTGGAATCCATTTCAATGGGAATCTTTTTTTCGATGGCCAGCTGAATATGCTTGTCGCTCCAAGGAATCGGCGGGGATTTCACTATCATGTCAGCGTTTATGAAATCCTCGACTCTGTGTTGGCCAAGAATATATTTTATATTTTTTAGATCTTTGAGTTTTTCCAAGGCTGGCGCTAGTTGCTCTTTGCTTTTAATATCAGTGACGGTTAATATAGCCCCATTGGACGCCAAAAACTTAACGGTACCAATACCGCCGCCATGAAGACCTAAGCCAAAAACCGTTATTTTTTTGTCCTTAAAAAAAGCAAGATCCATAAAATAAATAATGACAAAATCCAAATGACAAATCAAGTCCAAAATCAAAATGTCAAACGCCAATCAGATTATAATTTGAAATTTGGGCTTTTAATATTTATTTGTCATTTGAAATTGGAAATTTGACATTATAAATACACAAAAGCTCCGAAATCTAAAACTCAAATAATGATGCCTTTCTTCTGATCACTTCCCCCGCTTTTGTTCCCGTCATGACACCATTTTTTATAGCCGGTTTTCCATTGACGAAAACCCACTCGATGCCTTTGGAATATTGATATGGATTTTCAATTGTGGCCATATCACTGATTGTTTGCGGATCAAAAACAACTACATCCGCATAATTTCCTGAGGCTAAAATTCCGCGTTTTTGTATTTTGAATTTTTCTGCCGGAAAACCGCTCATTTTTCTGACTGCTTCTTCCCAGCTGACAACTTTTCTGCTTTTTACGTATTTGGCAAAGACTCTTGGAAAAGATCCGAAATTTCTAGGATGCACAACTTCGCCTGTTTCCTGATGGCTTAGGTTATAGCCGGCTCCGTTCGATGAGATTATGGAAAACGGATTAATCACGCCTTTATCGACATTTTTATCGCTCAGCACATCCATCATAGTTATCACGCGCCCTTCGCTGGCAATCAAGAGATCTAGAATCGCATCTTCAAT
>JAKLIO010000039.1 GCA_022709565.1 Patescibacteria group bacterium | reverse complement strand
AAAGGTTCGATAAATTTTATTAGAATTATAAGTGGCAACAAAAAAATATGGCAAACAAAAAATCAAACGAAAAAAATGTGCGAAAATTAACAAAAATTGGAAAACACTCAATCGGTTTAACTCTGCCTATTGAAGTTGTTAGGGAACTGGGGTGGAAGGAGCGGCAAAAAATAACCGTTAAAAAAATTAAGGGCGGTTTTGTAATAAGGGACTGGAAAAAAAGATAAGGTTTACCCCGTTAAATAGCGAAGCGATATTTAACTGGGGCGGGCTGATGATTAAGGATTATTATTCAAAAAAATAATAAATATAGAATTCCGAAAGTGGGCGAAAAAAACTTTGCGCGATTCTTTGCGCGATTATTGCGTGATTATCAAAAACATGCTATACTTTCTATATCGATATGTTTAATCCAAAATATAAAATTACTGACAATATTGTAAAAATGTTGACTGCGGTGGCTGAGGCCAAGGCAGTTATTGAGCGAGCCAAGATTCTTCCTAAAAATGAGCTGAAATTGCGCCGGCAAGCTTTGATCAGGATGACTCATAGCTCAACTGCCATTGAAGGCAACCAGCTCAATATGCACGAAGTTGAAGCTTTAGTTGGCCGGAAAAAAGTGGATGCTCCCCAGAGAGAAATTTTTGAAGTGCAAAATTATCT
>JAKLIO010000038.1 GCA_022709565.1 Patescibacteria group bacterium | reverse complement strand
TAGTTAAAAATAATATTTGGTGGTGCGCGGATGGAGTGGTTTGTGCTCCTGCCAGCAATGAAGTTAGCGACCAAATAACCTACGACAACAACTGGTATGGTGGTGTCACCTACAATAGTTCTGAAAATGGGGCTATATATCAAGCAACAGAAAATCCATTTATTGATGCAGTTAATTACGACTTTGCTCTTGGGGCCAATGCAACTGCTATAAATGCAGGCACTGATTTATCAGCAATATTTACAACCGACTTTTTGGGCAATACACGGTCAGGAGTTTGGGACATCGGGGCATATGAATATGTTGGATCAGCAGATGTGATAGCACCCGCCGCGCCCAGTGGACTCGCAGTTATTTAAGGGTTAAAATTAAAGAAATAGAAGCTTCTATAGAGGCCTCTAAAAAATAAATATCAATGACTAAACATTTTAAATAAACTTGCCCCGTTAAATCAGCTGGGTTTTCAGAATAAAACTATGTTTGGTAATAAAATAAAAAAATATAGCAAAACTAAATTAGAATCATATTTAACTGGGGTATTTTTCTGTATAATTTTCCTGAGCGGGTTTTTGATGTGTCAAAATGCGCGGGCGGCGTGTACAGGATCCAGTCCAACTTGGACGACAGATGGAAATGAACAGGCTGATGTGGAGGAATGCATTGCTGCTGCTTCAAGTGGAGATACGATC
>JAKLIO010000037.1 GCA_022709565.1 Patescibacteria group bacterium | reverse complement strand
TATTGCCACATCGTTAAATTGACTCTTTGTTGAATTTCCGAAATACCACATTATTTTATCATATTATTTCAAAAATCCTTACTTTCGCAAATTGATTTTTAGCACCCTAAAACATGAGCACGAAATTCACGGAATACAAAGGACTTGACTTGCCAGTGGTGGCATCGGAAGTACTGAAGTATTGGAAAGAAAACCACATATTTGAACAAAGCGTTACCTCTCGGGAGGGGAATCCGCCGTATGTTTTTTTTGAAGGTCCGCCTTCAGCCAATGGTTTACCGGGGATTCACCACGTGATGGCTCGTGCGATTAAAGATATTTTTTGCCGTTATAAAACCCAGAAAGGATTTCAAGTGAAGCGAAAAGCCGGCTGGGATACGCATGGTTTGCCGGTGGAACTAGGCACGGAAAAAGAATTAGGGATTACTAAAGAAGACATCGGGAAAACCATTTCCATTGAGGAATACAACGAAGCGTGTAAACGCACGGTGATGCGGTATACTGATGTTTGGAACGACCTTACGGAAAAAATGGGTTATTGGGTGGATATGGAAGATCCGTATGTGACCTATAAATCCAAGTATATGGAAACCGTTTGGTGGTTGCTGAAACAGATTTATAACAAAGATTTGTTGTATAAAGGGTACACTATTCAGCCGTATTCGCCCAAAGCGGGAACCGGATTGAGTTCGC
>JAKLIO010000036.1 GCA_022709565.1 Patescibacteria group bacterium | reverse complement strand
GTTAACAGAAGGAATTATCAATCAGATTAAGCACTCTATTAAGATGCATCAAACTCAAGATGAGGAATCTGTTCCATATTGTGAGCATTTTGAGATAGGAGAAAACAATACTCTTCTCTATACCTTCTTTCCTTGTGATGACTGTAGATCTTTTGAAGAATTAAGAGATTTCTTTAATTTTAAATATTATGATGAGTTTTTAAATGATGATATTGAATAATGGAGAAGAGATGGATATAATAGACCCAGCTATTCCGCGATAGCTCAATGGTAGAGCGAACGGCTGTTAACCGTTTGGTTCCAGGTTCGAGTCCTGGTCGCGGAGTTTTATACATTCTCCAATTTCTCCTTAATCCAATATTAATATATAATAACCATATTCAATTAATATTAATAATTAAATGAAAGAGAATATTCTAGACAAAATAAAAGAAAGTATCTCAGAAATCGCAAACAACAATGAGGCATATACAAAATTAATTCATCTAAAGGAAAACGTATTACAAACATTTGATGAACATATCAACAAAATCCTCGAAGAAAAGGAAATAATAAAACGAATAAAATTCCCTAAAGTAAAAGTCAATTTCAAATATGTTCTAAGCATTCCATTTATATATTCAATGATATTACCTTCTGTAATTCTGCATATATTTGTGCAGATATACCAACAGGTATGCTTCAGATTGTATGGAATTCCTA
>JAKLIO010000035.1 GCA_022709565.1 Patescibacteria group bacterium | reverse complement strand
AAAATTTATCGTAATGGTTCACAGATTGGAACTGCTTATACAACATCATATTTAGATACAACTGCCATATCTAGTCCTGCTCCTCAATACAATATAGTAGCATTTGATTGGACTGGAAATGAAGGAACATCTTCAGATATTAAGACTGCCTCCGACGATATTATTGCACCTGCCAGTCCAACAGGACTTTCGGTTAGTTAAAAGTTTATAAAGTTTTTAAAGTTCACAAAGTAAAAATAAAAAAACATTTTTGTTCAGTAACGTGTTCAGTAACAAAATGAAAAAATATTTTAAACAAACTTGCCCCGTTAAATCAATTAGGTTTTCAGAATAAGATTATGTTTGGTAAGAAAATAAAAAATTATCGTAAAACTAAATTAGAATCATATTTAACTGGGGTTTTATTCTGCGTAATTTTCTTCAGCGGGTTTTTGGCGTGGGGAAATGCAATGGCGGCCGAGCATTATATTCGTCCAGACATTACGGACGATGCTTCTTTAGGATGTCAGTATAATGGCGATGGCACAACATGGTCGTGTGCTTCAGGAACGGGAGCAGCGGGTGCTTTTAATACGATACCAGCAAGTGCATCTTTCGTTAGAGGGGACATTTATTATTTGTCTTCTGGAACATGGGGTGCTCCAGGTTCTTCGCTATTTGAAAAGGCTGTATCTGGTGAACTTTATATATACATTAAAAAAGCAACGACCTCTG
>JAKLIO010000034.1 GCA_022709565.1 Patescibacteria group bacterium | reverse complement strand
TGCTAGAAATGAAGTTGTGGTTGTACAGACGTTAACATATGGATCATTTACGAATTCCGTTCCCACGCCTTTTTCATAGAACTTTTTCATGAGCGCATTGCTTTTTTCAAAAAAATCCTGACTTTTGGCGTAAAGTGGATCAAAAAGTAAATCATCCGTATCAAAAATAATTTCCTTGTTTTGCTTTTTTATTTTTTTAATAATTTTTTCTACCTGCGGAGTATAATTAACCTGCTGAAAAATAAAAATGCTGAATTTGTCCGCATATGTCGGAAGCAGAGGATGCTCCTGTACTGCAAAACTGCATTTGAAACCGTGCTTTTCGAGCTCTTCAGCAACATTCCTAACCCTGAAACGAGAGGTATTGCCGACTACTCCGCTGGAAACAAACAAAACATCTCCGGAGCCGACTGGACGGATAATTAAAAAAGTTGCCAAAATAAATTTTTTCAGCGCACAAAAAAGCCCTTCTTGGCGAATTACTGAAATAATTTTTCCCAAATATCTGCTAAACATATATTTTCTTCATTATAGCTCAAAATTAACAAAAAACAAAGCACGAAATGCCTTGCTATCCGCCTACCTTAAAAGTGTTACTGAACAAATTTGTATGAATTGAATCATCAATCCACACGCTTCACAGTAACCCATGAGAAGTCGCCGCCGCGAAAAGTATCCATTATAAAATAATTATTTTCCGCATCCAGTTCCTTAAGCT
>JAKLIO010000033.1 GCA_022709565.1 Patescibacteria group bacterium | reverse complement strand
AAGATAATTTAATTATAAAATTATTGCATCTGTTTACTATACACTAAATTCCTTTTTCAGGCAAATTTAAAAAATCCGTCTGTGGAAAATTCAATACATGACTCATTCTACACGACCTATAAAATCTGTCAACCCCGCACTAACTTTAGGCAAGTGTACAACACTGGATTGCTTTCAGCAAGCCTAAAGTTAGTGCGGGGTCAAGCCCCCGCCAATTTGGCACTTTTGTCTTACCTTAGCCAATAACCAACCCTCAGAAAACCTAGGAATTTGAAGATTTTACTCACTATATCCACATTTTTAATACGTAGCGAAGTAAGTATTAAATTATTCCGCCCAGAAATTAGATTTTTTTTCTGAAGAAAATTGAAACAATGAAAATTAAAATGAAAAAGATCGAACCCATGACGCATGTCGGCAGGCCGAAGAAATATGCGCTCGGTCCATTTTCAAAAAACAAGGACAATTCTCCCCAAGAAAAATAGCCGGCAAAAAGAACTCCCAAAAATGAAAACAAAAATAAAAGATTGGCCAAACATTTTGTCGCCTGTTCCTTGAAAAAAAGGACGACGGAAAAAATAAAAAGGAGGCAGAACATGACAAAGCCGTAGTAGCAGGCCGGAAAGCCCAGGAACAGCGGGCAAGTTTCCCCGAAAGCGCAGACAGATGAAAACATTTTGACTCCGCTCATATAGCCGGAAAACAATACTCCGCCCAGCG
>JAKLIO010000032.1 GCA_022709565.1 Patescibacteria group bacterium | reverse complement strand
CCTCTTTTCCATCCAGCGCCGCTTCAGCCGATCTTATTTTTACCGGTGAAACTACCAACAACTATTTCGGCTCTTCCCTGGCGGCCGGCGATTTCAATGCTGACGGCAAAACTGATTTGGCAATTGGTGCCTATGGATATTCTTCCTCTGCCGGCAGATTTTATGTCTATTCCATGGAATCCAAGACTGGTCCTCTCACAAAAATCAAAGCACGCGGCACCAGCAAATATCGAGGAAATGTTAGGATTAAATAGAGACTTATACAATTTTCAATTTATAATTTTCAATTTTCAATGAATTTTCAATTTTTCAATTTTTCAATTTTCAAGCGACTAATTTTCTGCCTAATTTTCCTATTTTCTATGGGCTTTGTTAGTCATGCTTCCGCTGCTACTGAATTTGTCAGCATTGTCGATACCGGCAATGGAACCGGCACAGACTACACAAGTCTTTCAGCTTGGGAAACGGGCGTGCAAACTGATCTGACAGCGGCAACCACGCTGGTTTTTGCTGGAGCCAAGACCGGAACTATGGCTGACAATGCGTCAGTAACCGGTTCTATTTCTCTGGCTACAGCAACAGTTGTCCACGCGACTGATACTCAAATTCTCTTAGAAAGTATTTCCGGAACTTTCCAAAATGGGGAACAGATTCAGATTGATGGTTCAAATTATTTCACAACGAGCGATGTAGGCGACAGCGCGATTGCCGTCGTCAACTGCCAGGCATCGACCGAACCAGTC
>JAKLIO010000031.1 GCA_022709565.1 Patescibacteria group bacterium | reverse complement strand
ATTGTAGAAAAAACCGATTCTCTTGATCATTTCTCAACCTGGTGGCAATTGATGGATAAAAATGGACAAATTGATCAAAGACGCCTGGAGAGATTTGCAAAGGAAGGAAAATTGCATTTTCAGGTAGCCTTGGGAATAATTGCGGTTGAAGATTTCCTAAATCGATACCTTCCGGATGAAATGAGAGGAAAAGTAAAACTAAAGGAAATGAAAAAAGAAGATAGCGAAAATTTAGCCCTATATTATGCAAAAGCTGATGAATTTAGAAAAAGTTTTGGACAAATGTCTAAGGCGGAAATATCAGAGTATTTTAAAAACATTCCTTATTTAGGTGAGCATTTTGAAACAGGGGAAGTCAGAGATCTTATTTCGCTACTATGTGAAATAAAAGATAAAGGACTTGACCCAGTGAATCCGGGAGAAGACTATGCGGAGAGAATGAAAAGAATCAGGGAATCAATAGACAAATTTTTGCCAAAGCTGAGTGAAAAAGAAATTTTTATCGAACCAAGAAAATAGCGCGTTACAAAAACAGCTTCCAAAAGGCTGGTTTTTTATTTCCCCAAATACGCGGCGGGGTTTTGCGCGCTTGCTTTTTAAATGCTTTAGTGCTTAAATAATAAACTAAGTTTTTTGACAAATACATTTTAATTTTGGAGGCAGACATGGAACATGATCTCGAGAATATTTATTGGAGAAAACAGTGGTTTGTGTTGTATCAATATGTAAGTCTTCACGAAATGTTTCCTAAACAATTTCCACTTCCGGAAA
>JAKLIO010000030.1 GCA_022709565.1 Patescibacteria group bacterium | reverse complement strand
GAGCAGTTGACTGTTAATCAATTGGTTCCAGGTTCGAGTCCTGGTCGCGGAGCCATCTTTCGCCAAGGCTTCAGAATGGCTTGCCACTTCGAAGTCATACGTAGAATGGCTTGCCACTTCGAAGTCATACGTAGAATGGCTTGCCACTTCGAAGTCATACGTAGAATGGCATGCCATTGTGGTATGATATTTGTGTAAGTCTGGGTTTTTTATTATGCACTACGTTTATATTTTATTGAGCGAAAAATCTCATATATTTTACTTTGGTTCAACTAATGATTTGAAAAATCGGTTGATGTTGCATAATTCAGGCAAAGTAATTTCTACTAAGCCACATAAACCTTGGAATCTTGTCTGGTATGGTGCTTTTAAAACCGAAAAAGAAGCAAGGGATTTTGAGCGATATTTAAAATCAGGATCGGGAAAAGCATTCGCGTACAAGAGATTGGTTTCAGAAACCTTGGCGAAAGATTTTTCTGCAGGCCGTCGTAGGTAGTCCGAAACTTTAGTGAAGGATACCTGGTCGCGGAGCATAAATCAAAAGCATCCATTTATGGGTGTTTTTTGATTTTTTGTAGCTAAGAATAACGGTTCCAAAAAATAAAATAAGCCAAAAAATAAATACTTTATCTGATCCTTTTATTTTGCTATCCAAACGGGATTCAAACTAAAAAATAAAAACTCCAAACTTGTTAAGTGTGTGCTGTATTGACAAGAAGTCATTTTATGCAATAGAATCCTAACAAGGCGAATGGGCCATTGTGGCCAATGTGAAAAACTAGTTCTTTTCACAACAACCCAAAATGAAGAAGAACAAGTTCTCTTCTTCGA
>JAKLIO010000003.1 GCA_022709565.1 Patescibacteria group bacterium | reverse complement strand
GCCAACATCGTTTTTTTCGGATTTTTAGTCGTGTTGGTTCTTTCAAGCGCCAGATGGATGCCGATAGTATAAAAAGTCTAAAGTATAAAGTCATAAAGTTTAAAGGTTTTAAAATAAAAAGAGTTCGAAAATTGGTATATTTTTATATAAATTAGTAATTAGTAACAATGAACAATTATTCAAAAAATTCAAAAAAGATAGCCAAGGGAATAATCATAGTATTCCTGATTTTTTCGATTGGCGGAGTTGGCGGAGTATATTTCGATCAAAAAGTTCTGCCGTTTATTCGCACAAACAAGTATTTATCGCGCATAAATTTGTTTAACCGTCTATCGGAAAATGTGACCGTGATAAACAAGACCGAGCAGGTGATTATTAAAGAAGATGATTCAATTAATAAAATAGCTTCCCAAGCATCTAATGCTGTGGTGAATATAATATCCGTGACTGATCAAAAAGGAACACTCGGAAAAGAAACTGAAAATATAAACAAAAGCGGAACAGGCGTTGTTGTTACCAGTGACGGACTGATTGCAACCTATCGCAGCGCTATTATCGAACAGGATGCTACCTATCAGGTTTTTCTTTCCAATAGAAACAACTATCCAGCCACATTGCTTAATGTTGATGAATTTTCCGATTTAGCTTTTCTAAAAATTGAAGCGCCTAATTTAACCGCTATATCATTGGCTGATTCTGCGGATGCGCTTCCCGGCAAAAAAATAGTGGCGATTGGCAATTCTTTTGGTGAATATCAAAATCGCTACGAAGGCGGGTTGCTCAGCAATGTTGCCAAAACCTTTAATCTAAGCGGAAAAACCTTGGCTTCTTCCGAAAAACTAGAAGGCGTTTTTGAGGACGATTTTAATAATCAAACCGAATATGTCGGTGGTCCAGTTATCGGTTACAGTGGGGATATGATAGGAATTATAGGCATGCAAGTCATTAACGGCAAAGAGAAATATTTTCAAATTCCGTCCAATATCGTGAAAAATTCCATGAACCTTATTCTGCAGAATAAAAATTTCGACCGGCCATATTTTGGCGCTTATTACATTTCCATTACTAAAGAATATGCGATTACTAACAATCTCGATCATGATCGCGGAGCGCTCATATATTCTCCTTCTGGCAAACAGGGGCTGGCTATGATTTCCGGATCGCCGGCTGAAAACGCGGGACTTAGAATAAATGACATAATTGTTTCCGTAAATTCACAGGGTGTGAATCTGGACAACCCGCTTTCCAACTTGATTGCGCAATATAAAAAAGGTGATACAATAGAAATGACCGTTGATAGAAACGGAGAAGAAATAAAAATCCCGGTGCAGTTATAGAACATCAAAACAAAAAAAGAAAAACAAACTAAAAAACCTTTTACATTGTATTATTATAAGCATACTTTAGGAGGTTTTTTTAATTTTATTTGCAAATGATCGAATGCAGGCTTTTATAAGCCATAAACAGAAACTCAGCGCAAAAAAGAGTTGACAAAAATACGGCTTTATGCTAGTGTATCGGGTTCTAACAAAGGAACATTTTTCAACTAATTTATTTAATTTAAACTTATGACAATGAAAAAAAGCTTAACTTATTTGTCAATAATTGCTATTTCAGTCGTAGCCTTGTTTTATGCTGCGAATGTAGCTTTTGCTGATGTCGACATTGATATCAACAACGAAAACACTTCTACTGCGACTGCAACTGGTGGCAGTGCGACTCAATCTCAGGGTCAATCTCAGAGCCAACGCCAAGCTCAAGCTCAGGCGCAAGCTCAACTACTGGATTCAGATGGTCAGCCAGGATCAGGATCTGGATCAGGCGGTCAATTGCAAGCACAAGCCGGTTCTCAGTCTTCTTCGCAATCCCAGAGTCAATCGCAGTCAGCCACAGGCGGCAGCGCAACTTCAACTACTTCTTCTGAAACAGACATTGATGTTGATGTTGATGAAGACGATGGTGATGATGGCGACGATGGTGATGATGGCGACGATGGTGATGATGGCGATAACGATGGTGATTCTCATCATCATTATTCATATAATTCACATGGATCAGGAAGCTCACACAATTCAAACAGTTCACACAGAGCAAGCTACAGCCATGGCAGCGTGCCAGCTACAGGAAGCAATTCAGCTGTTTTGGTTGGAATCGCCTTGATGGCTATTTTAGCTGCAGGACTTGGAGTTAAAAAGTATTCTAACAAGCTTAAATAATTTTGGTTTAAACCCTAAGCCATAAAAAGTAGCATAAAAAGAGTTGACAAAAATACGGCTTTATGCTAGTGTATCGGGTTCTAACAAAGGAACATTTTTCAACTAATTTATTTAATTTAAACTTATGACAATGAAAAAAAGCTTAACTTATTTGTCAATAATTGCTATTTCAGTCGTAGCCTTGTTTTATGCTGCGAATGTAGCTTTTGCTGATGTCGACATTGATATCAACAACGAAAACACTTCTACTGCGACTGCAACTGGTGGCAGTGCGACTCAATCTCAGGGTCAATCTCAGAGCCAACGCCAAGCTCAAGCTCAGGCGCAAGCTCAACTACTGGATTCAGATGGTCAGCCAGGATCAGGATCTGGATCAGGCGGTCAATTGCAAGCACAAGCCGGTTCTCAGTCTTCTTCGCAATCCCAGAGTCAATCGCAGTCAGCCACAGGCGGCAGCGCAACTTCAACTACTTCTTCTGAAACAGACATTGATGTTGATGTTGATGAAGACGATGGTGATCATTCACACAGTTCACACAGAGCAAGCTACAGGCATGGCAGCGTACCAGCCACAGGAAGCAATTCAGTTGTTTTAGCCGGAATCGCCCTATTGTCCATTTTAGCTGCAGGACTTGGAGTTAAAAAGTATTCTAACAAGCTTAAATAATATTGGTTTAAACCCTAGGCAGCCACGGAACCTCAATGTTCCGTGGTCATTCCGTAGGGAATAAGCTATAAAATGATGTCTGAAGCATCTATCAAAACAAAAAGAGTTATAGGAAAGGTTGCAACTATGAGCATCCTTTTTTTGGCTATCTTTTTGGTTTTGTTTTTTCTGGTTAACACAGATTGGAATGCAATTTTCAAAAATTCAGGCGTGCAAAACGAAAAAACTGTCCAAAAATATTCCGTTCAGAATGCGGATGAAGAAATTAAAAAACTGCTCGGTTCAACCGATTTCAGTTTTGCCGGCTATGACAGTTGGGCAAAAATCAACGATTTGAATGTCAGCATTGCATTGGAAGCTGATCCGGACAAAGATGGTTTGCCAAACTATTTGGAATACATCTATGGTACTGATCCGCTCAAAGCTGACACTGATGGCGACAAATTTTCCGATAAACAGGAGCTTATCAATGGCTATGATCCGGATGCCGAAGGGGATGCGAAACCCATGGTTCTCATCGGTATAAAAAAGATTAATGTAGAAGTGCCGATGATTTGGTCGCAGAGCGCTGAAGAAAAAGCCATGCTTAAAGACTTGGAAGGCGGAGTCAACCACTATCCAAAATCAGCCGCGCCGGGACAAAACGGCAACGCAGTCATTTCCGGACATTCCAGCAATTATTTTTGGATCAAAGGCGATTACAATTATATTTTCAAGGATCTGAACAATTTGGAGCCGGGAGATGTGATCACAGCAACAACAATCCAAAAAAATGGCAGAATCATCACTTACAATTATAAGATTAGCGATAAATTTGTGACTGCACCGGACGATGAAAGAATTTTTGAAGAGATTGATGAACTGCCAACCATAACTCTTTCAACTTGCTGGCCGCTGGGCACCAATTTCAAACGATTGATTGTCAAAGCCGAGATGATAAAATAGTCTTACAATAGATTTAGAGAAATAACCTAAAAAATGGCTCACAAAAGCCATTTTTTGGTTTATGACAAAAAGTGACTAACTGGGGTTGACAAACTCTCTTTTTTTTGCTACAATGGACGGTTAACAATATATCTGTATTTAACTCAGAGCTTTTCAATGCCCACTTTATGGGACATGAAATTTTTAAAAAAGCTCTGTGAAAATATAGAAGTAACGCGACATGTAGTTCATGCTCTAATCCAGTGTGGATTGCATGAGTTATTTTCCAATTGAATAGAAATTAAAATAACGATAGAAGGCCGGAAAGGCCGAGGAGGGAATCATGAGAAAATGTTTTCTGGCCATCATGGTCGCGGTTATGGCAATTGTTTTCTGTGCGAGCGTTTCGTTAGCACAGACAATTGGTATTGATAATAGAGCTACGGCAACGGGAATTGGAACCGGTGGAGACGCTGAGCAGGATCAAAGTCAAATTCAGTCTGAGTGGCAAATTCAGTCTGAGTGGCAGTTTCAGGCCGCAAACAGCAAGAGCAAAAGCTCAAGTAATTCGGGCGGAAATACATACGAAGCCGCCAAGAATTACGTGACGGCGCCACTATTAAGCGCATTCGTTAATGCTCCGACTTCAGAAGTTCCACAAGGTTGGAAGCAGATCATTTGTGATCCGGATTATTCCGAGTTCACGATTGGTCAGCTGAAGGAAATGGCTGCTGGTGGAAGCTTTTTCAATAAAAGAGGAAAGGGCCTCAAAACCCTTTTCACTGGAAGAGTTGAAACCAAGGTCATTTTCAGAGCCAACAGGGAGTTGAATGACGACACCGTTATTCGGATAATCAACAAGAAACCCGGATTCGGTGAAGGAAAGCGGAGTGGAAAGGCCGAGGGTCGAAGCGACTATGATAGCCCTGATATCGGCATCTTCGCGGAAACGGTTCTGGATGTTGTTCAACAGACAAGATCTACTAGTGTCCTAATCTATTGGGATTACATGTTTGAGAGAGAGTCTCAGGCATCATCCCTAGGCATTGGGGGCACTGGCGCGCACACAAACGGAGTTGCGGCGTCTGCTTCTATAGGGGCTTCCTCTAGCGATTCTGCGACTTTGACCAGAACTATTTATATGTTCATGGTCACCTCATACGAGGGTGTTTCTAGTGGCAACTTTGCCTGCGGAGCACCAATAGCCTATGAGCAGCCGAAAGCTTGCGACCCGAGCAGTATTTGGGCTCGGATCGAGGACTTGAAGCAACGGATAAAGGAATGCACTCGTTGGTGCATGAACAACCTCCGCTTGCGTTCAAAGTTGGGAGAGGCTTACATCGACTTGTATCAGTGTACAGGTGACAAGCGTCATCTCAACTCGGCGATCGAGCAGTTTCAGATCGCGGAGCGTAATTACCTGAAAGGCTACGACATCAAAGCTAATCAGGCTGAAGCGGATCGTTTGATCGCTCAGGATTACTACTTCTGGGCAGGCTGTATCAATGTTCTCAATGGACAGAGTGCAGCCGACAGATTCGCAGCGGAGAAGCGGGTTGAAAAAGTCCCGCAATTGTAAACACTTAACCAGGTGAGCTTCTTAGGAAGCTCACCTGAACCCAATATTTGGAGGAGAGAAAATGAAGAGATTTATTTTGGCCATTGCGGCCATCGTAGTTATTACAATGTGGCTTGCGCCCTTGGCGCAGGCTGTTACAGTCAACGGGGAGCGCCAGGTTGGCGTATCGTCATCTACAGCAGCGTATAAAAATCCCACATACGCAGCTCGGGTTCCCGATGCATCTGCAAAGATGTTGAAAGCAATCAAGGGCAACTCTGCCAGATTGAAGAAGCTAGAGAAGAGCACTAACGCTCTAGCATCTGAGCAGCGCAAAATGATTGTTGTTCAGATTAACACTCAGTCAGCAGTTACAACGCTGGCTGACAACGTAACAATTTTGGCGAACGAAACAGAAAAAGCCGCCAAAACTGCAGATAAGGCATTCAAACATGCCGATACTGCAAACAAAAATATAGTGGCTTACGGAAAAGCCATTCTGAACAACGGCGCGAACAATACCTGGATTCTGGCTATTCTTATAGGGGCTGTTATTGGTCTCCTTATTTATCTCATTTTCTTCCGTAAGGATGGAAAGGATGATGAGATTCTCAATAAATTAGAAATAGTAAGTGAGAATCTCAGTGATAAAATCAATGTAGCCAGGGAAACAATTCCGGTTGAAACGGCGAAGGCGGTCAATGAATATTTTGACCCGACACCGTTTACGTATGACATCGAGGGAAAACACATTGAGTGTAATTTCTCGGTGTCTGATGATGAGTGTTACCTTACGCTCTACATTGAACGTACGAACGGCAGTCAAAATCCAGCTGACTTTGAACGGCAAGTTCTCGACAAACACAAGCGAGGCTTGGCTGCAAAGTATGTCCGCGGAACGATGACAAAGTTCCTCAAAGGTGGACTGGCTGGAACACAGGAAGAAGCGCTGATTAATTATTTGGTCAATGTGACTAAAGAAATTAAGATCAGCTAAAATTTAACCTGAGAGTCTGAACTGGAAACAGTTCAGACTCTCACAACCATCACGCTGCTATGCAGGTGATAAATCAAACGCTCCTATGGAGGTTTGGTCATCAGATGATCCTATGGATGTCTGAATTTATACGGCCGAGCCACTATGTGGGCGGAAGTATCGAAAGCAATACCTAAACTCGCAAGAGTTTCGAAAGCAGTATTTAAACCTTTAATAAGGTTTCGTAAAATTGAAAATTATCCTTCCAATGGAAGGTAATTATATAAACAGCGGGTACCAAATTGTTGGAACGCTGTTTTTTCGTTGTCTTAAATATACAAAAATAAAGCAGAGGGATTTGTCCCGCACTAACTTTTTACAAACGCGAAGCGTCAGCGGCTTTAGCCAGTAAAAAGTTAGTGCGGGATTGACATATTTTCCCTTATTTGCTAGACTCTTGAGTCATATATTTGTAAAAAGGTTGTAGTATTTTTATGATCAAAATCACACAAATTAAAGAAAAAATCGGCAAGTTTAAAGAGCACGTTTCCGCGCAGGTTTTTTTGGCCGGCTTGGTTTTATCAATCATGTTTTTTTTGCTCTTAAACAGCGCTTTCAAGACGCACACAGCCAAAATTGAAATACTTTTTACTGGCAAATCAGAAACAGCCGCTTTGCAATCCAAACAGATTTTTAATAATCTCATAGAACTGCCGAAAACTTTGAATTTTTATGATCGGCTTTTAAAAAATAATTCCGATGTGCGGGATATTGCGCAGGGAGAAAAATCATTACAAAGAAAAAGAATTTGGAATAATTTGATTACAATTAAAAAAGTTGGAAGAAATTCTTCCATGTTTGAAATTTCCATCACAACCAGGCGGGAAGCAGATGCTAAACTTTTGGCACAAAAAACCGCCCGCAATCTTTTTGACATGGCCAGCGGTTATTATGATGTGAAAAAAGACATCGACTTGCGCATTGTGGACGGACCGATTTTGCGTACCAATTTTTTCGCCGGATTTGTTTGGGCTTTGATTTTATCTTTGATCTTCGGTTTTGCAGTGGCTTTTGTTTTGCAAAAATTTCTCAAGCGAAGCAGAGCGATCTTTGCTAGCAGCCGCCAGATTTTTGCCGAAAAAAATTGGTTTGATTTTTCAAAGAAAGAAACGGAATCTTCCGAAGAAGAAAAAAAATATCTGGAAAGCCTATACGTCCTTGAGCAAGCAGAATTGCCGCTGGGTTTTCAAGAAAAAAAGGAGCAAAGTAAGAGAAAAACCAAACAAGACAATTCCGGTTTTCAGGAAATAAAAGAATTGACTAAAAGCATCGAACCTGACAGATATCCTAACTTTCCCGAAGTTCCCAAGAGTTCCCATCCAAAAGCCGCTGCTCCGGAAAATCTGCCAATTGCTGAAGGCTACAGCTTTAATAAACCGGCTGCAGAAGCCAAGCCAGAAGAAAAGAAAGACTATATTGAACCGGGAGAAGACCAGCTCAAGGAAAGACTCAACAGACTTCTAAAGGGAGACATACAATAACACTTTGATTTAAATAGCTGCCACAGAATACGTGGCAGCTATTTTTGCCAAAAAAAGTCACCCGTAGTATTATTAAGAAGCTTAAAAATAACAAAAAAGCTTTTTTCTGGCTTTTCCAAAAGCCAAAATTTGAAAGCTAAGAACTAGCTATGATTAATGGCGTAGTAATTAAAAAACTTAATAAAAACGTTGATGAACGCGGCTGGCTGGCTGAAATTTGGAGAAATGATGAGAGCAATTTCAGTCCCATAATGTCTTATGTCAGCGAAACAAAACCGGGATTTGTCCGCGGTCCGCACGAGCACAAATTTCAAGCTGACGGGTTTGTTTTTCTCGGACCGGGCAGTTTCAAACTGTTTCTTTGGGATAATAGAGAAAAAAGCGAAACCTTTCAGGAAAAAATGGAAATTGAAGTGGGAGAAAACAATCCTGTTTTTGTGATTGTGCCGCCGGGCGTGGTGCATGGCTACAAATGCATTTCGGACAATGTTGCTTGGTGCATCAATTTGCCGGATAAACTTTATGCCGGAAAAGACAAGAAGGAGGAAGTGGATGAAATACGTCATGAAAAAGATCCAAATTCGCCATTTAAAATCCAATAAATTAAATTTATGGAAAATTGTATTTTTTGCAAAATCGTAGCGGGAGAAATGCCTGCACACAAAATTTGGGAGGACGAAAAACATCTTGCATTTTTTTCTATTTTTCCAAATACGGAAGGTTTTTCAGTTGTTATTCCCAAAAAACATTATCCAAGCTATGCTTTTGAAGTTCCGGAAGATGTCCTGACAGAATTAGTGGTTGCAGCGAAAAAAGTTGGTAAATTATTGGATGAAAAATTAGAAGATGTGGGACGCACGGGTCTGATTTTTGAAGGCTTTGGCGTTGATCACCTGCATGCGAAACTTTTTCCAATGCATGGTACAAAAAGCAAAGATTGGAAGCCTTTTCATTCAAATGTGGATAAGTATTTTAAAAAATACGAAGGTTATATTTCATCGCATGATTACAAACGCGCTGATGATGAAAAATTAGCCGAACTTGCAAATAAAATTAAAAAATGATTAATAGTCTATGTGGAAAACATTATCCGAAAAAATAGTGCACAAAAATAAGTGGTATCAAGTTGTTCAGAAAAATTTTGAAATGCCCAACAAGAAAAAAGGGGAGTATTTTATTGTTAAAACTAAAGATGCTTCCATAATAATCCCCGTTATTAATGACGAAATACTGTTTATAAAACAATTCCGTTATCCAATTAATAAATTTTCTCTTGAACTTCCGGCTGGAGGAATAGAAATCGGCATTACACCACAAAAAACTGCGCAGAAAGAATTACAAGAAGAAACAGGCTTTATTGCAAAAAATTTGAAAAAAATTGGAAAATTTGCATCTGCTTGTGGTTTTTCTTCAGAAATTTGCCATGTTTTCTTGGCTAAAAATCTAAATTTTATCGGAACCAATATGGATGATACTGAGGATATTAAGACAATAAAAATAAAAATTAGAGATGTCTACACAATGATTGAACGAGGAAAAATTATTGATGGAATAACGATTTCAGCGTTGGCTTTAGCTAAAAAATATTTAATTAAAAAATAAATTTATGAAATTACTAGTCACAGGTGGTGCTGGTTTTATAGGGAGCAACTTCATTCACTACTGGCTTAGGAAATATCCCAAAGACAAAATTGTTAATTTGGATGCTTTGACGTACGCCGGCAATCTGGAAAATTTGAAAGACGTTGAAAGCAATCCAAATTATAAATTTGTGAAAGGAGACATTTGCGACAAGGATTTGGTCAATGAATTAGTAAAAGATGTGGATGTAATTGTAAACTTTGCAGCTGAATCACATGTTGATCGATCAATTTTAGATGCGGAAAACTTTGTCAGAACAAATGTTTTAGGAACGTATACACTATTAGAAGCCGCCAAAAACAATGGCAATAAGCGTTTTCACCACATTTCAACAGATGAGGTTTTCGGACACTTGGGGCCGAATGATCCCGCTTTTAATGAACTCACGCCCTATGAGCCCAGAAGCCCTTACAGCGCTTCCAAGGCAGCCTCAGATCATTTGGTGAGGGCCTATTTTCACACTTTTGGCTTGCCGGTGACAATCTCCAATTGTTCCAATAATTATGGTCCATTTATGTTTCCGGAAAAAATTATTCCATTATTTATTACAAACTTGATGGAAGGCAAAAAAGTTCCAGTCTATGGCGACGGAATGAATGTGCGTGACTGGCTTTTTGTGGAAGATCATTGCCAAGCTATTGATTTGATTTTGCAAAAAGGCAAAATAGGGGAGACCTATTGCATTGGCGGAAATTCTGAAAAACCAAACATTGAGATTACTAAAAAAATCATTGAGCTCATGGGTAAGAGTGAAGATATGATTGAATATGTCAAAGACCGTCTTGGACATGATCGAAGATATGCGATTGATTTTTCGAAAATTAAAAATGAACTTGGTTGGGAACCGCAGGTTTCATTTGAAGAAGGTTTGAAAAAAACAGTTGAGTGGTATAAAAATAATGAGAGCTGGTGGAAAAATATAAAAACTGGGGATTATAAAGAATATTATAAAAAACAGTATGGTAAATAAAAAAGTACTAATAATCGGTTCTAAGGGAATGCTGGGACAGGAATTAGTTTCTGTTTTTAAGCGGGACAAAGATTATAAAGTGACTGCTTGGGATCGAAAGGAAATTGATATTACAGACCAAAAACAAGTTCAGGAAAAAATTACAAAGCTGGCACCCGATGTCATTTTGAATGCGGCAGCATACAATGCCGTTGATTTGTGCGAGAAAGATAAAAAAGAATTTGCCAAGGCTAAAAATCTGAATGGCAAAGCGCCCGGCTATCTGGCAAAAATTGCCAAAAAAATCGGAGCAATTCTGGTGCATTATTCAACAGATTATGTTTTCAATGGTTTGCCTGAAATTCCTGAACCACAAGGCTGTACCCATTCCTGCTCCTCATGCGGATTGCATCAGGATTTTGTGCCACAGATTGGTTTTGGTGAAAATGCGGTGCCGGAACCTGTGCAAAAATATGGCCGAACAAAACTCATGGGCGAGGAAGCGGTGCAAAAAAACGGCGAGAAATATTATATCATTCGTCTTTCTAAATTATTTGGAAAACCGGCAAAATCTGCAGGAGCTAAGAAAAGTTTTTTTGATGTGATGCTTGCAGCTGGCAAAAAAAATAAGGAAGTGCGTGTTGTTGACGAAGAAACAAGTTGTTTTACTTATGCGCCTGATTTAGCCAAAAAAACCAAGGAAATTATCGAATCAAAAAAACCATTTGGCATCTATCATGTGACCAATAGCGGCGCTTGCACTTGGTACGACGCGGTTGTAGAATTGTATAGGATGGCCAAAATAAAGACAAAAGTGGCTTCAGTCAGCGCTTCTGAGTTTCCGCGCCCAGCTGTTCGTCCGTATGTTTCGACTTTAATAAATACGAAATTAAATCCGATGAGAAATTATAAGGTAGCTTTGAGAGAATATTTAAAAAATATAAAATAATTTACAATTTTCAATTTACAATTTTCAATCAATGTTCAATTTTTAAATTTTCAAAACATTGATCACTGAAAATTCATTGTAAATTGATTATTGATCATTGAAAATTTTCATGATATACAATAATCTCAAAAAACAAGACTCTGCAGTTTATAAGGCCATGCAGGGAGAACTCAAGCGTCAGCAGGAAGGTATGGAACTGATTGCATCGGAAAATTATGTTTCCGAGGCGGTCCTTGAAGCCTTGGGCAGTGTTTTTACTAACAAATATTCTGAAGGATATCCAAGCCATCGCTATTATGGCGGGCAGGAATTTACCGATATCGCAGAAACATTGGCTATTGATAGAGCTAAGAAACTTTTTGGTGCCGAGCACGTGAATGTTCAACCGCATTCAGGCGCGCCAGCCAATATGATTGCTTATAGTGCTGTTCTTAAACCAGGTGACACCGTTTTAGGCATGGATCTTTCACATGGCGGTCATTTGACGCATGGTCATCCGGTCACGCTTTCAGCCCAAATATATAATTTCATTCGGTATAAAACAGACAAATCAGGAAAAATTGATTACAAAGAATTGGAAAAAATGGCAGTGAAGCACAAACCAAAATTAATTCTGGCAGGATTTTCAGCTTACACCAGACAACTGGATTACAAAAAATTCCAAGCCATTGCCAAAAAAGTTGGCGCGATTTCTATGTTTGACATTGCGCACATCGCCGGACTTATTGCCGGCAAAGCTTTGCTAAATCCGGTGCCATATTTTGACATCGTGACAACCACAACGCACAAAACATTGCGCGGACCCAGAGGAGGAATGATAATGTGCAAAAAAGAATTCGCCAAAGCGATCGACAAATCAGCATTCCCAGGATTTCAGGGCGGACCGCATATGAACAATGTGGCGGCAAAAGCCGTGGCTTTTGGAGAAGCTTTGAAACCATCTTTTAAAACATACGCTAAGCAAATTCTCAAAAATGCCAAGGTTTTGGAAACAGAACTCAAGAAACACGGATTTAAATTGATGTTTGGGGGCACAGACAATCATATGGTTCTGGTGGATATCTTTGGCTCCAAAGGCGTAACCGGAAAAGAAGCAGAAGAAGCTTTGGATAAAATCGGCATTACATTAAACAAAAATATGATCCCGGATGATCCGCGCAGCCCATTTGATCCAAGCGGTGTGCGCATTGGCGTGCCGGCAATCACAACTCGCGGTATGAAAGAAAAAGAAATCAGAATAATTTCCAAATGGATAAAAGACGCGATTGAAAATCACAAAGACGAAAAGTTTTTAAAAAAACTGCATCAGGAGGTGATAAAACTATGTAAGAGATTTCCAATTTATAAGAATATTAAGTAGGATTTTGTCCCGCAACAAATTCCAATAAAATTTTCAGATAGTTTAGTATCTTTATTGTGAATTCGCCTGCGGCTTAAGTAAGAAATAATAAGATAAATTAATAGCGAATTTGTGCGGGATATCGTTTTTGTTCCTGCTCGCTTCGCTCACAGACAAAAATGATAAAGGGGATAATTTTATCAGGGGGAACAGCCACAAGACTTTTTCCGCTGACCGCGACAACATCAAAGCAGTTATTGCCAATCTATGATCGGCAGATGATTTTCTATCCGCTTAACACTTTGGTTAAAGCCGGCATTAAGGATATTTTGATAATCGTAGCGCCGGAACATAGTGGCCAATTTTTAAATCTCTTGGGCTCTATCTTCAAAAATCACGGCATCAATATCTTTTTTGAGGTGCAAAAAACACCCAGGGGATTGGCGGATGCTTTTCTGGTGGGAGAAAATTTTATTGATAATAATTCGGTGGCTATGGTGCTTGGGGACAATATTTTCGAAGACGATTTAGCCGAAGATATCAAAGATTTTAAAAGTGGAAGCATGGTTTTCGCCAAAAAAGTGTCGGATCCGGAAAGGTTTGGAGTTGTAAAATTTGATGAAAACGGAAAAGCAACAGAAATAAAGGAGAAGCCAAAAGAATTCCTGAGCGATTGGGCGATAACCGGACTGTATGTTTATGACAAAAAAGTCGTGGAAATTGCCAAAAATCTTGCTCCCTCAGACAGAGGCGAAATCGAAATAACCGACATCAATAAAAAATATCTTGAAGCGGGAGAATTATCCGTTAAAAAAATAGAAGGGGAGTGGCTGGATGCCGGGACATTTGATTCTCTTTTGGAAGCCGGCAACGTCGTGAAGAAAAAGGAAATATACAAAAAATTTGATCCGATTATAAACAAAGCCATTGAAGAATTCAACGCGGAATTAAAAGAGTTGGCTAAGAAAAAACTAGCATAATTTTATGTCAAAAGAAATTCCAATAATTGAGAAAATTAAAGAAAAACCAGCAGAAAATATTATTAAACCCCAGGAATTATCAGGAGAGCATGATAAAACATTAGCAGAAGATGTATTGAATCAGAAAGAAAATGATCAGAAAAAAATTGATGAAATAAAGAAAAAATTAGAAACACCGGCAGAGAAAGAAAAAATTTTTGAGGAAGCTGGAGAAAAAAGAGCTGAAACCTTGAAGCGTGCAATGACTGATATAACAGTAAAGGTTATTCCTGGAATAGGAGAACTTTCAATGATAGTAGACGGAGTGACAGGCAAAAATTTGATTACTAAAGAAAAAATGACAGGAAAAGAAAGAATATTCAATGTGGCAGTCGGGGTAGCTGGCGGAGTCCTCTATTTCGTACCTGTGGCAGGAGAAGCTGCATATGCTGCCAGAGTTGCTGTGGTATTGGGCAAGGGAGCTCGCTTTGAAAAAGTTGCGAAAGAGGGAATAGTTGCCGGACGAAGTATCAAAGCGATGGAATGGCTAGCAAAAGCCTCTGCTAAAAGTGAACGGGAAAAGAATTTTTCAAGAATTTTTGAAAAAACCGGAGAACTAATGAATAAAAATCCAAAATTAGTTGAAAAATTAGAAAAAGCAGTGGATTTTAAACTAAAAAGAGAATTAAAAGAAAATAATCCAGTAGAAAAAGATATAAATAATATTCTTGGAAAAGAAAAAATAGATAATTCAATTAAGGAAAAAATTAAGGGAAGTGTTTTGAATTTTTTCAGAAATAAAACCAAGACAAGTCAGGAAAAAACACAAGAAAATTTAGAAAAAAGAAAAGCAGCCTAAAAAACAAAAATATGAACAAAGAAGAATTTCAAACAATCGCCAAAAAGTTAATAGAAAAAGGAGAGGATGCTGAAGAGATGCAATACTGGGTTGATATCCATGATGATTTGCCAGAGAAACAACAAAAAGAAATTTTTGAAAATTTTACGGAAGAGCTTAAAAAACTTGAAGTTTTTAAATAATTAATTTTTATAAAACTATGAAGATAAAAAAAGCAATTTTACCCGTAGCTGGTTTTGGAACGCGTTTCCTGCCTGCAACAAAAGCCCAACCAAAAGAGATGCTGCCTATTGTTGATAAGCCGGTTATTCAATATCTCGTCGAAGAAGCTGTAGCTTCAGGAATTGAAGAAATTATTTTTGTTACCGGACGCGGCAAAAGATCCATTGAAGACCATTTTGACATATCTTATGAGTTGGAAGACACCTTGGTTGAGAAAAATAAGCACGATTTGCTGGAAACAGTGCAAAAAATTTCAAGCTTAGCCAAATTTTCTTATGTAAGACAGCCAAAACCACTGGGAGATGGACACGCAATTCTGCAAGCTGCTCATCTGCTAAATGGCGAGCCTGCACTTGTAATTTTTGGCGATTGTTTATATGACAGCAAGGTTCCCGCTTCAAAACAACTTATAGAAACTTTTGAAAAATACGGAGATCCTGTCATTGGATTAAGTGAGGTTCCCAAAGAACAAGTTTCGATGTTTGGAGTTATTGACGGAGTAAAACTCGACGAACATACCTATGAAGTTAAAAAAATGGTTGAAAAACCAAAAATGGAGGAAGCCCCTTCTAATTTGGTGGCTGTGGGAAAATATGTCATAACCCCTGAAGTTTTAGATGTTCTGACGGGCATAAAAGACGGAAAATCTGGAGAAATAAGACTGGCAGATGCTTTTGATATAATGCTAAACAATAATCGCCCAATTTATGGAAAAATTATCGATGGAGAATGGCTGGATACGGGAGATAAATTTAATTTCATGAAGGCTTCTATTCATATTGGGCTTAAACACCCCGAAATAGGTAAGAAATTACACGATTATATAAAAGATATTTCCAAAAAGCTATAACTAGTAAATCCCGCTTCAAAAGCGGGATTTTTATTAAAAAATATGATGTTTTTAGCTACGAAAGGATTGTCCAAAAAGGATTGACATAATTGAAATTTTATGAAACAATAAAAGCCCTTTTTAAAAATAGCCTATGTATTGGTTATATTTGATAATCTTCACTTTAATAGTCTTTGTCCCCACCGCAATCCATCATGGCTTCTATATCTTTGACAAAGCCCAAACTCAGGAATTTGTCATCCTCATTCTGGGTTCTTTGGGTTTTTTGGCTTTTTTGGTTCAGGAAAAAAGACTGAAAAAAAACATGTCGGAAAAAAATGACATACAACGCAAAGTAAATACTATAACCAAAGACCTGACGCAATCCTATTCATATATCGGGGAAGTCAATAGAAAGCTTGATATTCTGGAAAACATAACGCTTAGTCATCCAGATAGCCTGCATCTTACCAGTAAAAAGCAGAAGGAAATATACAATTCAACTATGCAAGCTATTGGAATTATCGCAAAATCAGATGATTTTGTTCTGCGATTTTCCAACATGAAAACTAACGAACTTCTCAAGGAAATAAAAAATTTGCAAGATGCGCCCTTTAGTTTTTCTTGCAAGCAGCTTGATCCTAAAACACAAATCACGGAGACAGATGAATTTCTGAGCGTAATTTCACCAAAAGACATTGATGACATTGTTGCTTGCATAATTATCAAAAAGAAAACGCCGGCACAAAAAATAGAAGACTTGGAAATGCTCAGAATTTTAGCTTCCCAGGCGCTTTTTATCTTTATGTTTATGAACGGTAGAAGAAAATCGAACAATATTCATTCTTGATTTCCAAGACAATATTTGCTACAATTAGTGGTGACAGAAACTTTAAGAAAAATATTCCAATGGAAATAATACTTTTACAGGACGTTAAAAATGTGGGCAAAAAAGGAGAGATAAAAAATGTTCCGGACGGTTTCGCCCGTAATTTTTTGCTGGCTAAAAAATTGGCAGCTGTTTCAACTCCGGACGCGGCCAAACATATCATAACCGAACAAGAAAACAAGAAAAAACAATTGGAAGCGGAGAAACGAGAAACCCAAAAAATAGCTGAAGCGCTCAAAGGAAAAAGAGTTGTTATAAAAACCCGAGCCAAGAATGGAAAATTATTCGGCTCAGTTACCGCCAGAGAAATAATTTCAGCCCTGGAAAAGATCGGTTTTGATATTCCGGAAAAATCAATCAGCGCCGGCCATATCAAAGAATTGGGTGAGAAAAAATTGGAAATTAGCTTGAATTTTGGCATAAAAACTGAAATAATTTTAAGGGTTGAATCAGATTAAGGAATGGTGTATAATCTAAAAAGATAGCAAGCAACTTTTTAATAAAAACAGGGGTCGCAGAAAAGCGGCTTTTTGTATAGGGAGAATATAATCAACTAATTTTTAGGGGATCAAAAATATGGCGGACAGAAAGTACATCTTTGTTACAGGGGGAGTCATGAGCGGAGTCGGCAAAGGAATCACAGCAGCCTCTATTGGCGCCATTCTCAAGGGGCGCGGTTACAATGTCACTGCCATCAAAATAGATCCCTATGTAAATGTTGACGCCGGCACCATGAACCCAACTGAGCACGGCGAAGTTTTTGTGCTGGATGATGGAGATGAAACCGATCAGGATATGGGCAACTACGAGCGCTTCATGGACATAACGCTTTCTCGTGATAATTATATGACGACGGGACGAGTCTATGAATCCGTTATTCATCGCGAACGCAATTTGGAATACGGGGGCAAATGTGTGCAAGTTGTGCCGCATATTCCGCTGGAAGTTATTGATCGCATTAAGCGTGCAGCCAGCAAAGCTAAAGCAGATATAACCATAGTTGAAGTTGGTGGAACCGTTGGTGAATATGAAAACATCTTGTTTTTGGAAGCGATCCGCATGATGAAAATAAAAAATCCGGACGATGTTATTTCCGTCTTGGTTAGCTATCTGCCAGTGCCGCATGCTTCAGGAGAAATGAAAACCAAACCGACCCAGCATGCCGTGCGTACCATTAATGGTGCCGGCATTCAGCCAGACATCATTATTGCCCGCAGTGAATCGCCGATTGATCAGAAACGCAAGGAAAAAATTTCTCTGTTTTGCAATGTGGCGGAAGAATGCGTCATTAGCGCTCCGGACGCGGATTCTTTATATGAAATCCCGCATAATTTTGAACGCGAAAATATCGGCAAAATTATTCTCAAAAAATTGCGCCTCAAACCGGGAAAATCAGATATGAAAGATTGGGAAGAACTTTTGGATAATATGAAGTCCGCCAAAACAAAAGTCAAAATTGGAGTTGTCGGCAAATATTTCGGCACCGGCGACTTTGTTTTGAGCGACGCTTACATCAGCGTTATTGAAGCCATTAAGCACGCGGGCTTTAAAAATAATGTCAAAACCGAATTGGACTGGATCAATAGTGAAATTTATGAAAAAGAACCGGAAAAAATCAATACTCTTTCAGAATATGATGGTATTTTAGTTCCGGGCGGATTTGGCGGTCGGGGAGTAGAAGGTAAAATTAAAGCCATTCAATTCTGCCGCGAAAATAAAATTCCGTATTTTGGACTTTGCTATGGCATGCAACTTTTGACCATTGAATTTGCCAGAAATATTTTGGGACTCAAAGATGCCAACACGACCGAAATTGATCGCGAAACCAAAAATCCGGTCATTGACATTATGTTGGAACAAAAAAAGAATTTGGAAGACAAAAATTACGGAGCCACGATGCGGCTGGGCGCTTATCCAGCGGTTCTCAAAAAAGGAACTATTGCCTATGAGGCTTATGGCACGGAAAAAATTTCCGAACGGCATAGACACAGATGGGAAGTAAATCCAAAATACATTGAAATACTGGAGAAAGCCGGCTTAATTTTTTCCGGCATATCGCCTGACAGAAAACTGATGGAAATTGCAGAATTGCCAAAATCCGAGCATCCCTTCTTCTTGGGAACCCAATTTCATCCAGAATTCAAATCAACTCCGCTCAAATCCCATCCTTTGTTTTTTGAATTCGTAAAAGCGGCGAAAGAGAGAAGCGAAAAGAACTAGCTTTTCAGGCTTTAGCTTCTTAGCTTCTTAGGAAAAAATTCATGGAGGAATATCTTGATATTGTCGACGAAAATGGAAATCTAACCGGAGAAAAAGAACTGCGGAGGGTTGTGCATGCAAAAGGATTATGGCACTGGGTTGTTCATATTTATTTTTTTAGAACAAAAGGCGATTTTATTGAAATTCTTGTGCATTTAAGATCAAAATTTAAGGATCTGGATCCTAACAAGTGGGATACGCGTTTCGGAGGACATGTTGATTCAAAAAAATCAATTGAAGAAGCAATAATAAAAGAAATAAAAGAAGAAACAGGGCTTTCAATAAATCTAAAAGATTTATTAAAAGGTAAAGCAGAAAAATATGATGGAGAAAAAAATAAAGAATTTATTTCAGTTTACTATTATAATTTTTTAGGAAATAAAGAAGAATTGTCTTTTGATGATGGGGAAGTTCAAGAAGTAAAATGGATGAATGAAAATGAGATTATAGATTCAATGAAAAATAACCCAAAGATTTGGACCATGGGAAATGATGACCTCATGAAAATAATAAGGGAATTAAAAAGTTTACTATAAAAAAGAAACCTCGCAAAAGGTTTCTTTTTTGACAACTTAGTTCAGATTGGTATAATTTGTCTATATAGTTACAAATTTTAATTTATTAAATACATAAAATTATGAGAGAAAAATTTGAGCTCTACAATAAAGAGGGACGAGTTGAAAATCCTGAAGTTGCTAAAGAAATGGCAGAGACACAAAAGCCTTTTCGAGAGAAAAAAATATTGGGATTATTTAAAGATAAAAAAGCAATAGAGTTCGGAGAGCAACTATCAGAAAGTATCGGTGAACATCATATTAAAAAATTAAATGAAGAACAAGACCTTAAAGAAATAGCAGAAAGTGTAAAATCGTTAGAATTTTTTGATGGAGGAGTAAATATTGTAACCAAAGAACACCAGCTGGAAATTTTAGGTGGTATTTATGAATGCCACCTTCCTCCGAGAGGCAGGCGAGCATTGGGATTCAAAGGAATATCAGGAAAGATAGATGGAAATGAATTATCCAATGACGACCTTAAAAAAATAATTAGAAAATTTAGTGCTTATATTGTTAATGAAGCAGGAGATGAAAAAATAAAAGAAGCATTAAACAGAAATAAATTAGAAGAAGAAAAAAAAGAAGAACAAAAAAAGTTAGAATTAGAAAAACAAGAAGAACTAGAGAGAATGGAGATTGAAAAGCAAAAGGAAACACAAAGGTTTGAACAAAAAAGACAAAGCGAATTGAGTGAGCATAATAAACAAAGTGTTGAAGATATATTAAAATAAAAATAAATTATCAAAAAAGAAACCTCACAAAAGGTTTCTTTTTTATATCTATCTAAAAGCTAAAAGCTATTTTACCTAATTTTTCCTTTGCCGGCCGTTAGGTGCCTTCTGTTTTTGCTGCTGATGATAACTTTTCCGCCTGGTTTCCTTGGTCCTTTCTTTTTGCCAGCTTTTCTAGTCTTAAGATGAACCCGCAGTTTGAGTCCGGCTTTTTTGGCTCCAGTCTTTCTAAATTTGATTTCAACCGGTTTGTCAGATTTGATCACGCTTACGAATTGGCGAGTGACCAATTGTCCTGTGAAACTGCGGACTTTTTTGGAAACAAATTTTACCGTTCCGTCTGCCATTGCCATCAGCGTGTCGTCATTGCAACGCTTCACGTTCGCTCCGGCATGGAATTTTGTTCCGCGCTGACGTATAATTATATTACCAGTCTTAACTTTCTGATTTCCAAAAATTTTAACGCCCAGTCTTTGGGCGCGGGAATCTCGTCCGAGCGAAGTAGATCCACCAGCTTTACGATGAGCCATAATCAGCAATCAGTAATCAGCAATCAGTAATCAGCAAAAAGCTAATTAGATTTACAATTACCAAATAAAAATATAAAATTATTTAAAAATAATATCAGCAAATTTTTTATGTTTTTCAATGGCTAACGACGCGCAATTGTCGCTTGAAAAATATATTAAATTTGCTTTAACCATACAGAAAATATTATATCTTATATGGAAAATAAGTCAACCACGTAAAGTCCAACGAATCGGACTACGTGACACAGCACACAAAATGAAAAATACTTTTATTAAAATTAAGGAATTTTTTCTTAAAAATGAGCAAAAGATAGTGCTGATTGTCGCTTTTTGCCTTATTTCAGCCATTTCTTTCGGTTTTGGCACATTACAAGGCCAAAAATGGCAGCAACAGCCACTTATTGTTGAAAAGCCTGCTACTACGCCAGATGGGGCTCAAAATGCCAAAATTGAGCCTTCTGACGCTCCTGGAAAGGTCTTGGCTGTAGTTTCTCAAACTAGCGCTAATTTGACCGGTTCAATGGCGGGTTGCGCTTTTGTAGGCAGTAAAAATTCCAACAAATTTTACCCGCCGACTTGCTCATATGCCAAACGCATCAAGCCGGAAAATGTGGTCTGTTTTAAGAGTGCCGAAGAAGCAATCGGGCAGGGAAGAACAGAAAGTAAATGCGCGAATTAGTATCTGGTATTTAGTATAATGTATCATGTATAAATTATAAAATTAATTCAATATTTATATGAAAAAACGCGTATTTATAATTCACGGCTGGGGAGGAGGACCGGAATGTGCTTGTTTGCCTTGGCTAAAAAATAAATTAGAAGAAAATGGTTTTGAAGTATTTGCGCCAAAAATGCCAAACACTGATGAACCTGAAATTTCAGAATGGGTAAATTATCTTGCAGAACTTGTCGACACGCCGGATAAGCAGACATATTTTATTGGACACAGCATAGGCTGTCAGGCAATAATGAGATATTTACAAACCATCAATCAAAAAGTTGGCGGCGCTATTTTTATCGCCGGATGGTTTATGCTTAAAAATTTGGAACCGGAAGAAATTACAATTGCGGCGCCATGGGTTAAAAATAATATTAATTTTGAAAAACTTAAAAAAGTTTCAGAGAATTATGTTGAGATTATTTCCGATAATGATCCGTTTGGCGGATTTGAAGAAAATAAAAGAATATTTTTTGAAGAACTTGGGGCAAAGTTGATTGTTTTGAAAAACGCTGGACACATTGAAGATCTTGAACTTCCAATCGCGCTGGAAGAATTGATAAGGATTTCTAAATAAAAAAAGCGGGGGCGCATCGATGGCCCCCTCGGACTAACAAAAAAGCTTACAGAGACAAATATTTAAACTTTGTTCCGAGGCGAAAGGACATGCAAGAAAAGTCCCCGGCGAGAAGTGTTCATCCCCTCTATAAGACTAATTGCTTGTATGTGTAAATATTGACAGAACAATCAAATGAAGTCAACAGCTTCTGTTGCTATAGTTTTTCGAAAATAGTATAATAGACAGAGTAAATAGAAATTTAAACCATATTTTATGAACAAGAAAATGATTGTGATTTCGCTCGGTGGATCATTGATTGTACCGGATGAAATCGATTGGAAATTCTTAAAACAATTCAAAAAAATAATCGAAACGGAAATCAAAAAAGGTTGTCGTTTTATAATTGTGACCGGTGGAGGAAAAACAGCTCGAAAATATATCGAGGCCGGAGCAAAAATGGGGAATATTGATTCGGACGACAAAGATTGGATAGGCATACATTCAACCAGGCTGAATGCTCATTTCATGCGCACCATTTTCAAAAAATATGCGCATCCAACAATCAATACCAATCCTTACGATTTGGAAAGTTTTTTAAAAGCGAAGGAATCAATTTTGGTTGCCGGCGGCTACCGTCCAGGCAATTCAACTGATTATATTTCCATTCTTTTAGCCAAACATTTCGAAATAAAAAAAGTAGTCAATCTTTCCAATATTGATTATGTTTGCGACAAGGATCCAAAAAAATATAAGGATGCGAAAAAAATAAAAGAAATTTCCTGGCCAGATTTTCAAAAAATTGTCGGCGACAAATGGGATCCGGGTTCCAACGTGCCTTTTGATCCAGTTGCTTCTAAAGTAGCCGCCAAGGAGGGAATTGAAGTGGCAATTCTGAATGGCAAAAAACTGGAGAATTTTCAAAAATATCTGGATGGGGAAAAGTTTGTTGGGACAACCATTAGATAGCTTGCCAGGCTTTAGCTTCTTAGCTTGCCTACCGGCAGGCAGGCTTTTTAGGAAATAGGAATATCATTCACATAAAAAACAGCTTTTGAGCTGTTTTTTTGTATGATATATCTTTATTTGTTTTGTCTGACTGCTACTTTTTTATATTTCAACAAAAGATAGAAAAAAAGATAAGAAAGGAGAGCAATAATTCCGCCGATAATGACAAAGCCAACATAGAGAGGCAGAGCCAAGTCAAAGAAAACAATTTCGCTGAAAAAATATTGGACGCCGAGATCGAGCGTACGATTGAATTCCCTCATTAAACAGGCAGGAGTTGTGTTGAAAAGAAAACCGCCAATAGTCGCAGCCATTGGCAAAATAAGCAGGGTAGTCCACAAGTTGCTGGCCAAAACGCCAATGGTTGCCGAAGCCCGGTTCCAATTAAAAAAAGTTGCAACCAGTAAGGTTGTTAAAGGACCGCCGCCTGGGACAATTCCCAAAAAGACTCCCAGCGCAAAACCGGCCGCAATGTTATGGGGCGTATCCTTAAGCGTAAAAAAATGCCGCAAGAAATTTTTGATTTTTTGCCAGAGTGTTGCCATAGATATAGAATAACTTTTTATAAAAAAATAGGCAACTAAATAAAATAGACAAAAAGATTTTTGCTGATTATAATTAGAATACAAATTAAACTAAATCCGTATGGCATTGGTATTTGATATAGAAACAATCGGGGAAGATTTTGATACTCTTGATGAAATTACTCAGGAAACACTTACACGTTGGATAAAAAAAGAATCAGACACTGAAACAGAATATGAAAAATCTTTGGCGGATCTCAAAAATGGATTGGGATTTTCTCCGCTGACCGGAGAAATTGTGGCCATTGGAGTCTATGACACCGAAAAAGACAAAGCCGCTGTCTATTTTCAAGCTCCGAATGCCAGCATAGAAAACTCGGAAGAAGACAATGTTAAGTTTAGGATTCTGGACGAAAAAGGACTTTTGCAACAATTTTGGAACCTGTCTGAAAAATATGATGAATTTGTGAGTTTCAACGGGCGCGCCTTTGATGTGCCTTTTTTGATGATTAGAAGCGCCATTCACGGCGTCAAACCAACAAAGAATCTAATGGCTAATCGCTATCTTTCAAGCCAGCCCAAAAATGCCAAACATATCGACCTTTTGGATCAATTTACTTTCTATGGGGCCGTTCGCCGAAAAGGCAGCCTGCATCTTTGGTCACGCGCCTTTGGAATCAAGAGTCCAAAAGCGGAAGGCATCACTGGCGAAGATGTCGGAAAATTATTCAAAGAAAAAAAGTTTTTTGAGATTGCCAAATATAATGTCGGCGATCTAATCGCCACAAAAGAATTATACGATCGCTGGAAAAAATTTGTGAAATTCTAAACTTATTTTTTCTTGACAGTCAAGCTTCTCGTTTCTTTGTCCAAAACTTTTGCGCTGTCGATTTCTTTGCGGGCAGCAAGGGACAGAACCGGCAGAATATTCTTTAGCGCGATGCTGTCAACTTTCAAAACATCTTCCCATTTATCCAAAGGCTCCAAAATTTCACGGAGCTTTTTTTCGTCGTATTTATAGGTTTTTCTGATTGACTCTGCGATAATTCCTTCTTCGCTGAAAACTCGGTCGACGCCTTCCTGTTGCATATAATCAATAATTTTTTCCTGTAGTTCCGCAATTCTGGTTTTGGTTGTGGTAATTGCGGCTTTTATATTAATATATTCTTCAATGGCAGCATTAACTTCTTCCGTGTCAATTTTTCTTTCTTCCTTGAATTTATGTTTCCACATTGGACATAGTTTTTGATAGCCGCACCAGTCACAAAGCGGAGTTACATTCGGTTCAAATTTTCCTTCTTCAATAGCAGAAGCAACATCCAAAAAAATCTTGTTGGCGCTTTGCAGTTGTTCCTTGGTGCGTGTAGAGCTTAATTTGACGCCGTGTTTGAGATAATAGAGGCTGACAGTTATCTTATCCAATCTCTCAGCTTCTTTTGGATAGCGGGACAAGAATGCGTTTAAATAGACTGAAAGCTGCAAATCATTATCCACTTTTTCCTGCGAGGGCATTTTTTTAGTCGTTTTGTAATCAATAATTTCATAGCCGTCTTCGGTTTTGTCGATGCGGTCTATTATTCCGGAAACGATGTGGGTAGTGTTTTTTTGCGGATCGGCTATTTCAATCGCAAAACGGCTTTCCAAATCAACAATGTTTGAATCGGCTGGATTATTTTTTTTGTAATAATCTTGGATTATCGCCACGCCTTGCGAGAAGGAGGCTCTTTCTTCCATTTCATTTTCAAAAACGTCCGCATTCCAATTTTTGGAAAAAAAATCCAGCGCTTCCTCCAGTTTCGGTTGAAGCAGGGCAGGGGTATGGATGAATTTCAAAGTGGAATGAATGAGCGTGCCAAAAACCGCCTCTTTGGATTTAGGCTCTTTGATTTTATCAATATTCTGAAATTTGTATTTCAGCGAACAATTTTGGTATGTGTCCAAGGCTGAATAGGAAATTCGCATATATAAACAGTATAATGTATCAGGTATTATGTATCAAGTATATAAAATTGGGGTAAGAAAAAAGAGGCTGCGTCGATACAACAGCCTCTTTTTAAACATGTCTTAATTGTTTTTAGTTGAATCTTAATTAGGTTCTGGGTGCGAAAAGATCAATTCTTAATATTTCCTTGAGGATGTCTGCGACTTTGTCGGTAATATCCTGTGCTAAATATTCAAAATTGCCATTTTCCATCTCCCGCATGGAAACGATAAATTCGGGGCATCTTCTTTTGACTAGAGCACGTTTTTGGGGAAGATTGTTAACATTTTTCGCAAAAGTGATTTTTACTCTGAATAATCTTGGATCCGCAATGAATTGCATGATTGTGTCATGAATACAAGACCCATTAGGGCCGGCCTCACCAATTTGAATATCAGTTCTATCTAACATCCGTATTGTCAATGTGAGTCCAATTTTTTCGGATAATTTACGTGCTACGGCTCGCAACAATTTATCCGCTGTTGACTCTCCCATTCCTTTTAATGATCCATCTGACATTACCATAATAAAACTCCTTTCTTGTTAAATCAAAACGTTAATTTATTTTTTAACTTTTTCATGAACTTCAATAAAGCCTACTCCTAATTGTCTAAAAAGTCAATCCCGCACTAACTTTGCTCTGGCTTTGCTAACTAGTGTTTTACGTTTATGCAAAGTTAGTGCGGGACAATCTCTTGACACTTTTTGGCAAAGGCATTAATATGAAAGCATACTAAATTGGTAGGTATTAAAGATATGCAATTTTCAACCAAAGCTGAATATGGTCTTAAAGCTATAGTTAATTTGGCAAAAGCTTTTCCTCGGCAAAAAAGTGCCAAAGAAATCGCGCAAGAAGAAGATATCTCTCAAAAATATCTGGAAAGACTCTTGGGCAATCTTCGCAATGGGGAAATAGTGGAAAGCACCAAGGGAAAATTGGGCGGTTATGTATTAAAACGCAATCCAAAAAGGATTACCGTTGGAGAAATTATTGAAATTTTGGATGGGGAAATTTCGCCGATGCGCTGTGTGGGAAAATTTTGCGCCGCCGAACACAAGTGCCCATCCAGCATAGTTTGGAACAAATTAGGACAGCAAATCAAGAAAACTTTGTATGGAATAAAATTAAGCGATTTAATAAAATAACTTATGAAAAAAATTTATTTAGATTATGCTGCCACAACTCCAGTGGATGCAAAAGTTTTTAAAGCAATGCTGCCTTATTTTTCGGAAAAATTCGGCAATGCCATGTCTGTTCACAGCTTTGGACAGGAAGCCACGGAAGCAATTGACAAAGCTCGGACCCAAGTTGCTGATTTTTTTGGGGCAACTGCTTCGGAAATCATTTTCACTTCCGGCGCCACAGAAAGCAATAATCTGGCCATAAAGGGCGTTTTAGCCGCGTATTATTCAGTTGATCACAAAAACAACGCTAAACCGCATATAATCACCACCAAAATTGAACATCATTGTGTGTTAGATGCTTGCAAAAAGACCGAGAAAGACAGGCGCGCGCAGATTTCATATATCGCTCCGGACAAAGAAGGGATTATTTCAATTAAAGATATTGAAAAAGCCATCCAGCCCAACACAATTCTTATTTCAATCATGTATGTTAATAATGAAATCGGGACCTTGCAGCCGATTGCTGAAATAGGGCAGATGCTTAAAAGAATAAACATCAAGAGAGCGGAAAAGAAATTACCGCGAATAATTTTTCACACGGATGCCACTCAGGCCGTCAATTATCTTAATTGCAACGTGAATGATTTGGGAGTTGATTTACTTTCTATGTCCGGACATAAGATTTATGGACCTAAAGGAGTAGGAATTCTATACATCCGCAAAAGCACGCCGATCAAACGCATCCAGGATGGCGGCGATCAGGAATATAAGATGCGCGCTGGCACGCACAATGTGCCTGGAATAGTTGGGCTTGGCGAAGCTATTTCAGTAATCAGTAATCAGCAACCAGTAATCAGTAAAAAGATACAATCATTAAGGGATTATTTGATTAAAAAAGTTTTAGCAGAAATTCCAAAATCATATCTCAACGGTTCTGCTGATAAACGTTCGCCGAATAATGCCAATTTCAGATTTGATGATGTGGAAGGAGAGGGTTTGATTCTTTCTTTAGATATGGAGGGAATCGCGGCTTCAACTGGCAGTGCCTGCTCATCAAGCACTCTGGAGCCGTCACACGTGCTGTTGGCCATAGGACTGCGGCATGAACAAGCACACGGCAGTCTCAGGATTACATTAGGAAAAGATACAACCAAAGGAGAAATCAACACCCTGATCAAAAAGCTTAAGGAAATAGTCGGAAGACTTCGCAAAATTTCCGGCAATGTGCTATCAGAGTTTAAATAAATTATTATTGAATTATTTTAAATATATGCAAAAATATTCTAAAAAAGTTATCGAGCATTTTACAAAACCTCATAACCAAGGGGGGATTAAAAATCCAGACGGAGTCGGCTTGGTCGGCAATCCAAAGTGCGGTGACATCATGCGCATGTATATCAAAGTTTCCAAAAATAAAAAAGGCGAGGAAATCATAGATGACATCAAATTTGAAACATTGGGTTGCGGTGCCGCCATTGCCACATCTTCTATGGCCACTGACATGGCTAAGGGCAAAACCTTGGATGAAGCTTTGAAAATTACCAACAAAATGGTAGCTGATGAGCTTGGCGGACTGCCCGCCGTCAAGATGCACTGCAGCAATCTGGCCGCCGATGCACTCAGAAAAGCCATTGAAGAATACAAAAAGAAAAAATAAATCACAAATTATCTGAATTTAAAAAGGATTTGAGTTTATAGCTCAAGTCCTTTTATGTTGAATGGGGGATAATAGTAATGGTCAAATATAATAAATATGTTTAAAAGGATTTAAAAAGATACTAAATAAAAAAATATCATCAAGCGGACAAAGGAAAGAGGATTAGACAGATAATAAACAAACAAATCATTTCTTTATTTTAATATTCTGAATCATGGAGGGTTATCAGGATTACCACTGTTTATTTATAGGGGAAGATTAGTAAAGGGCCTTGGCTAAGTGTATATACAATGTCGCACAATATATCTTTTGCGACATTGTATATAAAATACAGCCTTATTAAAACCACATCGGCACTTCTAAACACTCTGGATTCAATATCCTATCTGTATCCACGATTCTAATCTCCCTTGCGCTTTTCGTAGCAACCGCTAGCTCTATCTTTTTTAATAAATCATGTTTCGTTTTTGAATTTATGTGTAAATAAAAAATTTGAAAAAGTTTATGCCGGCTTTTGCCTAAACCCAGATACATCTATGTATCCCCAAAAGCCTTCATTTGTAAAAAAAGACGCTCTATTTTGACCTATGGCAAAAATGAACCAACCTGGGCATACATCTACCTATCCCCGAAACCACTCAAATCATTCTAGCTCTTGTCTTGGGATAATTTTTTGAAAAAATAATTAAATATAAAATAAAAAAAATATAAATTTAAAAAATTTTTTAAAAGAAAAAAATTCAAACAAAAAATTCAAACCTAAAAAGATTTGAATTTATGCAATTGCGCTTAATTTATATTATTGAATATATTCTTATTATTAAAAAAATCAACAGCTAAGCAGTTTTAGCAATTCAACGACTGACTTTTTTGTTTCCTTTTTTAAAAAAATAGATACCTGCCCAATGTCGCACAACCCCTTAATAGAAAAATATAAAAACATTTTAGTTATATATAATCATCTGATCAACGGATGTTTTGCTCGAAGAACCCATGGCTCCAACTAAAGCTCTGGACGTATCCAGAAATATGTTGGATCCAAAATACGGATCATGAACCACATACTTCCCTTTCGAATCCTTATTATGCACCACAACATAGTGTCCGCCGCCGCCATTAGATTTTCTTATATAAACAATAACCGGATTGCCTTTTTTAATTTCACTATCAACAACTGCCCAGCTAATGTTTCCATGCCTATAACCATGAGAATCTGGAACCGGCCAATTTTTTTCCCAATCTTTTGCATCATACCAATTAATCAGATCGCCGGAAAAAATCGGCTCGTTGGCAAGTTTTCCCGGAGTCATAGAAACTCCTTTTTTGGTAAAAACCATTGACACAGCAGTCACTGCGCAGCCATAGCTTTTCATCAGGGTTCTGGTATTTCCGATATTATCATTGCCCCACCTTTTGTCCCATTGCGTATAGTACCAGCTTGTTGATGCGAAATATTTTTCATCCGGCTTTGGATATGAAGCCGCGCTTAATCCGCTAGCCGCGAAAAATTGATCAATATCTAGGAGTTCTTGTTTTTGATTTTGAACTCTGGCAAGCAATTGTTCATAGCGCGATTCATCACCGGCAGTTTCATTCAGCAGTTTTTGATTCTGTTTTTTTTTCGCTTCCAAAACACTATTTTTACTTTGCAAATCCTCATTTCTAGATACAAAATCAACCTTTCTCGAATCAAGCTCCTTGCTTTGGCTTTCCAAGTCCTTCTTTATTTCTGTGATTGATCTGACTAATTCACTTATCCTATCGCCAGTTTGCGCAATTCTGTCTTTTTTTACGATAAAGGAGGCTATATTTTCACCCGAAAGATAAGCCGTTAAAAGTCCTGCCTTATTGGTCTCATAATAGGTCTGAACAATATTGGCTAACAGTTTTCTTTGAGAATCAAGCATGATTTCTTTTTCCTTGATCTGTTTTTTTAGTTTGATTATTTGATCATTTAGATCGCCGATTTGCTTTTCATTGGCCTTAATTTTTTCCTCTAGATCTTCTATGGTTAATTTATTTATAGAAAGCTGATTTTCCAGTGTTTCTTTCTGCTTCCTTTTTATTTCAATCATCTGGGTATATAGTTCCTCTTTGCGTTCCAATTCCTTCAACTTATCTTGATCTTTTTCAGAAAGAGAACTTTCATTAATATCACTAATGCTTTCGGCTCTGACAACATAAAACACCCAAAAGCCGGCGCAAAACATTGCGCCTAACAGAAAAAGGTTTATTCCGTATTTAAAGTTATTTTTTCTTTTTATTTTCATATTGGCAGAATTTTTCCAGCCATTTAAAATAATTTTAAGGCCTGTTCTATTCGAGATAAGGTTTCTTTTTTTCCTAATACCCAAGCCACTTCAAACGGTGACGGCGATTTTTGTTCGCCAGTGAGAGCTGCTCTCAGCGGCCAAAGCAAGTCTCCGCGCTTTTCTCCCGCTGCCTCCAATAGTTTTTCTTCCAAATTTTTCAGTGTCCAATCGGCATCGCTGATTTTTTCTAAAACATTTTTTGCGGTTTCCAGTGCTTGCTTGGTTTCTGCATCAGAATTTTTCTTCCAACGTAGCAGCTCTTTGTCATATTTAATTTCCTGGAAGAAAAATTTATTATTTTCTCCGACTTCGGAAAATTTTGCGAGCCTGTCTTTTTCAACCGTTAAAACCTTTTTAATAAATTCTTCTTTGGCCTTTTCATCCCCTGCCCCTTTCTCCTGAGCCCAGGTTTTGTAGAATTCTTTCTGTTTTAAATATATCAATGCGTTTTGATATATTTCATCCACGCTCATTTTTTTGATATACTGCGCGTTAATCCAGTCTAATTTCTTTATGTCAAAAACCGCGCCGGCTTTGTGCACTTTCGCCAGATCGAATTTTTGAATCAGTTCTTCCATGGAAAAAATTTCCTGCACGCTTCCCTCGCCCGGATTCCAGCCCAAAAGCGCCACGAAATTTATAATCGCTTCTTTGAGGTAGCCTTTGTTAATATAGTCTTCTACGGCCACATCGCCTTGGCGCTTGGAAAGCTTGGATTTGTCCGGATTAAGCAGCAACGGCAAATGCGCAAATTGAGGCACATCCCAGCCCAAATTTTGATAGAGCTGAATATACTTAGGCGTGCTGGAAACATACTCTTCGCCGCGAATAACATGGGAAATTTCCATCAAGTGATCATCTATGACATTGGCCAAATTATATGTCGGATATCCGTCAGATTTTAAAAGCACCTGATCATCCAATAGCTCATTTTTTATTTTAACTTTTCCGCGGATCAAATCTTCATACTCTGTGAAACCGTCCGTGTCTATTTTTTGCCGAATAACATATTTTTCACCCTGCTCAATTTTTTTGGCAATTTCTTCTTGGGAAAGATTTAGGCAGCATCTGTCATACATAGGTGCCTGTTTTTTGGCTGCTTGTTCATTTCTCATCTGTTCCAATCTTTCCGGCGTGCAAAAACAATGATAAGCTTTGCCGTCGGCCACCAACTGTTCGGCATACTTTTTGTATAGATCCAAGCGTTCTGATTGTATATATGGGCCAAAATTTCCCACATTAAAAATTCCTGGATATTTTTTTGACTCCTCGCATTTTACAGGGCTTACATGCCTGAAAATATTTTCAGTAAATGGGCCCTCAAGATGTTTTATTCCTGCCCAATCTAAGATTATTAAAATATTTTCAAGAGATCCTTTTATAAATCTTTCTTGATCCGTATCTTCAATGCGCAAAATAAAATCACCGCCATTTTTCTGAGCAAAAAGATAAGCATAAAGAGCCGTGCGAAAATTTCCCACATGCATATATCCCGTTGGCGACGGCGCAAATCTGACTCTGATTTTATTCTCCATAATGTTGTTTTACTCTTTTAATAAATTCTTCAAGATCATCAATATGAATTTTCATATCAGAATAATTACCGGAATTTCCTTTATATTTCAAATCTTTACCTAAAAGATAGTCTTGTTCAGTTCCTTCTGCACCATCAAGCAAGCTAGCCACATTTTTAGTCTGCCGCTTGAGCTCACTTGTAGCGAAAGTGCCGATGTTTAAATAGCCATCACTATCAACTTGCGACGAATATTTATCTTTCAAATTTGCTGGCTCATTAAATTCTTCAAAGTTCATATTTTTTGATTAATTTGATTAATCTTATTCTTCATTTTCATCTTTTTTAGTTCTGCGAATCAACATCCAGTGAAATAAACAGATTGGCAAGGCTATGATAACCATGGTTATGGCATCAATAATTTTATTTTGTCTGGCTGGACGGATACAATTGTCGCCAGATTGACTTTCTTTCCACGCTTGATAGTCAGCCAAAAGCGCGTCTATTTGAACCTTCTGCTCCGTTGTCGCGCCTTCTTTGGAAATAACCGAGGCTACCGGCGGTTGATTGTTGCATTCATAATAACTTTTCTTTTCCGCTTCCGGAAAGACAGAATATTTAAGCCCGGTATTAAGCAGCGTTCCTAAACCGACAGCCACAAAAATAAGACTGACTGCCGCTACCAGATACAGATAAATTGTTTTGATTAGTTTTGTTTTTGATGTCATATTTTTTTCATTCTCATTGTCCTTTATAAGAAAACTTATAACGGCAATAGAAATTAATATTAATAAAATTAAACCGATTAAAATTATCATTTTTTATTAATTAATACTTTTATGGGAAAAACAATGACAGCATTCCAGATTCTTCTCCACCGATTTGGCTGCAAAATCAGCCTCCAAAGCCATTCTAAGCCAAAATAGCGCATTATTTTAGGCGCTCTTTTTACTTTACCTGTAATAAAATCAAAACTGCCACCAACTCCCATGGCCACACTTATTTTAGCATCTTTTACGGAATTAATAAACTTTTCTTGATAAGGGGCGCCGAAGTTGCAAAATAGTATTTCGTATTTGGTATTTTGCATATCGTATGAAGAAAAACTCAAAGGATCTAGATTAGCTCCGCTAAATTCTATGTCGGGATATTTTTGGGAAAGTACTCTTATAATTTCTTCATAGGAACTCAATCCATTTTTGTTTATTGCCAAAAATACGGAAAGTTTTTTTTCATTCGCCATTCCCAAAATTTCCTGCGCAAGATCAGCTCCAGCGAGTCTGGCTTTTAGCCATTTCCCAAATCGTAAAAACGCAAACCAAATTCCAATCCCATCTGCCACATTTAAATCTGACTGATTAAGTATATTTTTAAATTCCTCATCTTTCTCCGCTTTTAAAATAAACTCCGGATTAACTGTCGCAATCTGATGAAATTTATCTTCATGCAAAAACGATTCTACTTTTTCAAGAACTTCTTTGCGCGAAAGGTTATCAATCTTAACTCCAAGTATTTCCATACATGATACTTTATACATAATACAGGCTATTATTTGAGCTCGCATTGTTCCAAAGCAGAATACTCTGCTCCCCCGCCTTTACTTTCCATAACTAAAACGGCGTCGGCAGTCATAGTGACTCTAATTTTTTCTTCAATAACCGGTTTTTCCGGAATTTCATCCCATTTTAATTTCCTAATTCTGCCTAAGGTTATGTGCGGGGCAAATTGCTTGTGTTTTTGAGGATGCATTCCGAGAGCTTCTTCGATTGTTTCATTTAATTTGCCCAATTCTTCTATTGGACCTCCCGAAAGAGAAATTAAGCGAGGATTTTCAGTGTTTGGGGCAAGTTCAATGCGATTAAAGATGATTTCGAAAGATTCAAATTGGCTGGCGGTTTCTTTGACTTTAAGGCAAATATCAGGTACAACGCTTTCATCGACATAGCCCACAAAAGATACGGTTATATGAAGACTTTCTTTTTTGGCCCACTTAACCGGCAAGTCAGACCACTTGGTGATCTTTTGCGCCAATATTTTTTTAATCTGGTCCGGAACAGGTATTTCAATAAATATTTTTTTCTTTTGCATACCCCGTAGTAGAAATTCAAATGGGCAAAGCCCTAAAGAATTTTTAATTTACATTTTTTATCGTATTGATGCTCAGCATTATATTAAGATTATGGCTAGCCATATTTTTGGATTTTCACTACTGGGCATAATCAAACAGTATCATATTTAAGCCAAAAATCAAATTAAAAACGGGTTGGCTGATGCCTATTAACCCGTTTTTTAATAAAGCACTTCATTTAGAAGGTGCTTTATCTAATCCCCGAACAAAGGCAATACCCCTTTTTCGCGCTTCTGCTCTTGCCAGCTCAGTGACCTCTTCTTCTGAAGACTTACTGAATTTTCCAGAAAAAATAGCATCCGTAAATTTTCCCGGAGAATCTGTTATTACAGATACATATTTTACTGATGCATTGGACAAACTCCACGGATAAACAACTAGATAAAGCATAGCAAATACCTCCTTTCATCAATTTTGGTAATTTTTATCATAAAATGAAGTATGCTTCTTGTCAATAAAATATTTTTGCCAATACCAACAACTGCTGTTAAAATTGAATTATGGAGAAAAAAAGGAACCTTAAATCTTTCGGGGATTTGATGAAAAACAGGGTGATCAAAAAAGCGCCGGCTTTTGAATGGCAAGATTTGGCTCTCCGAATTATAAGTGAATTGAATATCCCCAACAATAAGCGCAGCTCCATTTTTCTTGTATGCAAAAAAAATGCCAAGCCAATCGTGGAAAAAGCTTTGAATGATACCAAGGAGCTTTGTAAGAGCGGTGAAAAATGGCGCTATTTTTTCAAACTTATTGAAAAAAATAAATAAAAAAAACTGTACAGAAAACGATTTTTTATGCTAATATTAAAATAAATATGAAACTACCCATCAGAAAATATCCTGATCCGGTTTTGTCGCAAAAAGCCGCCAAAATCAAAGATCCGCTAGGCAAAGAGGTTCAGGAACTTATCGCAAACATGATTGAAACCTTGCATGCTAATAAAAATGGCGTGGGTTTAGCTGCGCCGCAAGTTGGCGTCAGTGTCCGGCTTTGCATGATTGAATTGGAAGATACTCGCTATGTCTTGATCAATCCTAAAATTACTGCCAAGTCCAGAAAAAAAGAAATTTGCGAAGAAGGCTGCCTGAGCTTTCCGGGAGAATTTTATCCTGTTTCCCGTTGCAGTGAAGTGCAGGTCAGATATACGGATGAAAACGGAAAACCAGCCAAAACAAAGGCGCAAGGACTATTAGCCAGAGCTTTTCAACATGAGATTGATCACTTAGATGGAATTCTTTTTGTTTCAAAAGTGAAGAAGGCCAACAAAATAATTAAAAAAAGTTAAAAAATATGAAAAAAACAGACGAAAAGCAGATAAAAATCCCTATTGTTTTTATGGGGACTTCCAAATTATCAGAGTCTGTATTGAAGGCTTTGCTAGAAAAAAACTACGTTATTTCCGGAGTTTTTACCAAGCCTGACAAAAAAATCGGACGCAAACAAGAAATTTCGGAACCTTTAGTAAAAAAATTGGCGAATGAAAATAAAATACCGGTTTTTCAACCGGAAAAATTTGACGAAGAATCGATAGCAGAGCTTAAAAAATTAAAACCTGATCTGATTATTGTCGCTGCTTACGGAAAGATTATTCCACAAGCAATTTTGGATATTCCCGGATTCGGCTGTATTAATGTGCATGCTTCCCTGCTGCCGAAATATCGCGGACCATCTCCTATTCAAAATGCTCTTATGAACGGAGAAAAGGAAACCGGAATCACTATCATGCTTATGGATAAGGGCATTGATACCGGCGATATTTTATCCCAAGAATCCATTAATATTGAACCGAATGATAATAATGCCACGCTCTTAGATAAGTTGTCTGTTGTAGGCGCAAATTTGCTTATTAAAACACTCCCGCCTTGGATTGAGCGAGGAATTCAGCCAAAGCCGCAAGAAAACTCTTCCGCTACAATTTGCCAGCTGATTGAGCGCAGCGACGGACATATTAATTGGACCGATGATGCCGAAGATATTTTCAATCGCTATCGCGCTCTGACGCCTTGGCCGGGAATTTTTTGCTACTGGAAAAGTAATTCTGATACGATTCGCCTCAAAATGATTTCCATAGAAAAGCAAAAAATAAGTCCTCAGCAAAAGTACGCTGAAGGAGAAGTTTTTGAAATTGCCGATGATATCGGAGTCCAAGCCGGAAATGGCGTTATCATTCTGAAAGAAATCCAATCGGAAGGAAAAAACGTGATGACTGTGCAAGAATTTAAAAATGGACATCCGGATTTTATTGGCAGTATTTTGAAGTAAATTTATCAAAAACAAATATGGAAAATACAAACGAAATTTCAAAAAACAAAAAAGAACAAATTGCCATAGCTATAGGATTTTTGCTGATTTTAATTGTCATTTTAATCACATTGTTCCGCAGCAATCTTTTTTCTGGAGAGGATGATGCTCAAAATGAAGGCCAAATTGTCAAAGAAGACAACGGCTTGGAATACAAGGCGATTACTGCCAAAGATTTGCACAAAAAAATATTGCTAGCCGAGGAAAATGAACAACCTGTTCTTTTGGATATCCGGCCATTTCAAACTTACGCCGATGAGCACATTGCGGATGCGATCAACATAACTCCCGAGGAATTTCCATTGGAGCAAAAAATTGATTTGCACAAATCAATAATCGTCATCGGAGAAAATCCAGAAGATGAAAATATTAAAAAAACCATAACCCAGCTTGAAAAAGAAGATTTTAAAAATTTTATGGTATTAGCCGGAGGCATGGAAGCCTGGAAACAATTAGTGGGTGTAACTGTCAATTATGGCAATCCGAACTCTTTTGAAGATCAGATGAAGGTTTCTTATGTTGAAGGCAAGGATTTGAATGATGCTCTCAAACAAAACGTGCCTACCTTTATTCTTGATGTTAGAACCGCTGAAGAATATGCCAAAGGGCATATTCCCGGAGCTATCAATATTCCTGCTGAGGAATTGGAAAAAAGACGCAAAGAAATTACTGAAAAAAGAGTTGTTGTAGTCGGAATAAATGAACTTCAGGAGTTCCAATCATCCGTCCAAATATACGATATGCTCTTAGTTTCCCCTTTTGTTCTCAACGGCGCCATGCCGGAATGGGAAAAGAATGGGTATCTGATTCAAAAATAAGTTTGATACTGACTATAGATATAAAAAACGAAGCTGCGGCCCTGTTGGGTGGCAGCTTTATTTTTGGAAAAAATTAAGAGATTGAGCTTTTTGCTCCTGTGTTTTCTTTTTTCTAGCCGATTTTCAACATTTTCTTTTCTTTGATGTAAATTGAATAGAAAATTTTTAACTCAACGGCTATCATTGCTAAAGAAAACCAACTCAAAGGGCTGTTATTTTTTTTAAAAAATAAATCATAAAAAATAATCGCTACAGTAAACAAAAAAAGAAGCAGGAAAAGTGTAGCAGAAATGCATTTCCAGATAAACTCATCTTTTTTCAAATTATTATCATTAATCATAATGCTCCCAATCCCCTTTCTTTATTAAAATAAAAAGAACTAAACCTCACCTTCAAGCCTTTACTATTTTATGCCTAATTTATCTTTTAGCGTTTTGATTGCTGTATCCAGTTGCGGATCCTTATTATTATTGTAGTCGTCATTGGTTAGATCAACTTCCTGATCAGGCTTTATCCCCTGTTCATTAATTTGCACGCCATTTGGAGTCAGCCAGCGCGCCACTGTAATTTTAGCCGCTGTTCCCTGAGGCAATTCGACAAATTCCTGAACTGAGCCCTTGCCGAATGATTTTTCACCCACAAGCGTAACATTGCTGCGATTATCCCTCAAGGCTCCCGCTAAAATTTCCGAAGCGCTGGCGCTTCCTTCATTGATAAGCACAACCGTTTCAATTTCACTGGCCACATCCCCGCCATGAGTATACATTTTTTCCTGACTCTTGTCTCCATTTTCTTCAATAACCACAATTTTATCTTTAGGCAGCAACTTGCTGGCAACATCAATGGACGTTTCCAAATATCCTCCGGGATTATTGCGCAGATCCAAAATAATCCCGTTAGCATTACTATTTTTAACCGTTTTGATTATACTTGAAAACAAACTGCCGGTATCATCCCCGAAACGAGTGATGCTTATGTAGGCAATATTATTTTCCTTTAGCTCCAGCGTCACGCTTTTTATGTTAATCACTTCTCTTACCACGGTAATGTCTTGCGTATCTTGATCCCCATTTCTGAAAATTGTCAGCACAACTGATGTGCCTTTCGGTCCGCGAATATTATCAACAGCCTCTTCAATGGTCATATCCGCTGCCATTTTTCCGTTAATCTTCACGATCTTATCTCCGCTGCGCAGGCCCGCTTTTTCCGCCGGAGTTCCCTGAAGTGGCGCAATCACGGTGAGAATTTCATTTTTCACTCCAAGTTCGGCGCCGATGCCTTCAAAATTACCGCTCATATCTTCATTAAACTTCTTGTTTTCTTCAGCCGTAAAAAATGTGGTATACGGATCTCCGGTAGCTTGCAGCATACCCTTGATAGCTCCATAGAACAGAGTGTTGGCATCCAATTTGTCAGCATCAACATATTTACTCTTTACCAAATCCCATGTTTTCCAAAATAAAGAAAAATCCAGACTGTTGTCCGCATTTTTTTCTTTGTTTTCAAAAACAGCGTCTTGTAATTCCACTACCGGCAAGGAAATTGCTTTGTTTTCTTTGCCCTTTTCAAAACCTAACCAAAAGAAAAACGCGCAAAAAATAACAATAACTACCATCTGCAGATAATTGCGGACAAACTTTTTCTTAAAAAAAATATCTTCCTTGTTTGATTGCTCTTGAATATCATTATCTTTTTCTTGCATAGTCTGTTTATTTGAAATTTAATTATGAGTCGGCAGAGGTTTTCCTAAAAACTTTTTAAAATATTTGAAACCGCTAGAAATATGGATCCATGTCAATCGGCTGGAAAGAAGCGACTTTATAACTCCCCCTTTGGCGCTTCCCTTGCCGTGATAATGATGCATGCTTGCAAGAGGATAATATACAACTTTATAACCATTTTCCCAAAATCTGCGGCACCAATCAACATCTTCAAAATACATAAAATACTGGGAATCCATGGGTCCAACTTTTTCCAAAGCCTTGCGGGAAACCATCAGCGCACTCCCCATCAGCCAATCAACTTCTTTAGGCGAAGCGTGATCATAGTCCTTCATTAAAAACCAGTCTAAATGTTTTTTTGCAAATGGAAACCTGCCTAAAAAAGTTCTTCTATACAATATTGTCTTTGGCTTGTAAAAGCGCGAACAAGAATATTGGAGAGTTCCGTTAAAATTTAGAAGTTTCGGACCAACCATGCCGACATCTTCATTGCTTTTTAGATATTCCAACATTTTTTCAATTGAACCCGGATTGACTATAATATCTCCATTAAGCAAAAGCAGATGTTTTCCCTGGCTGTTTTCAATGCCTTTTTTAAGTAATGCCTGAAAACCAACATTTTTTTCAAAAGGAAAAAAAATAACATCCGGATATTCTTCACGCATCATTATGGTTGTGTCTTCCTGTGTTTCACTGTCAGCTACAATAAGCTCGGAGTCAATTCCGGTTATGCCTTTTTTTATTGAATCCAAACAAACCCTGAGAAGTTCCGGATTCTTATAATTCGTAACAATAATAGAAAGTTCCATGTTAAAGCAAGTTATTTATCTCGGATTGATATCAGATTGTTCCGGAAGCGTGAAGATGTTTTTGAACATTTCATGGATTTTATCATAATTATCTCCAATCGGCGATAGGATGGAACCCTTCTCCGGAGTCGTTTCCGGGAAATAAAGCAACCCTTCTTCTGAAGCTTCAAGAACACGCTGAACTACCTGTATATTCTGCATACCTTTATACAAATCATACAGCCTTTTCATTTCCCAAGCCTGCAAATCCGTTTTTACATTGTTGCCAAGATTGTCCAACATGGCATTTACTTTGCCAAAATCGCTCATTGTTCCAATGCTTATGATTTTTTCCTGAATTTTTTGGATGATTATTTGTTGACGCTTGGCTCTTTCAAAGTCACTGGATGTCTCGCGAGAACGCGCAAAACATAAGGCTTGATTACCATTCAAGGTTTGCGTACCGGCATCTAATTTGAAATTTCCTCCACATTCCAATGTATTAGGTGGCGCTGTGCACAAAGGATAACTCTCGACTATTCGCGTTTTATAAGTACGTGAAAATTCACTGAAATATTTTACTGTTTTATTTTCATATTCTCCCGTTGGAATAGTGAAAAAGGAATCACAAACGTGGGGCTTATTAAATTGCACGCCCTCCTCGAAAGGTTTGTCCAGCGTGATTTGCACACCACCAATCACATCAATCAATTCTTTAAATCCCTTGAAGTCAATTTTCACAGCATAATGAATCGGCAAACCCAGAACTTCCTCCAAAACTTTTTCCATTTGTGAAAGTCCCTGCTGTTTTCCGTTTTCTTCACCATAGGCATGAACTGCGTTTATTTTACTGTAACTTTCAGTTCCCGGGTTTTTTACCCATAAATCTCTCGGCACAGACACTAACGAAACTTTGTTTTCCTTTGGTATAACACTTAAGACCATAATAGTGTCAGCCAGTGTTCCGCCACCAATAACGTTTTCGCCCCGCATCCCCAAAAGCGCAATATTAATACGGCCTTCTTCTTCGCCTTTTACCTTATTTTCAACTCCCGGAAGAGAACGTGTTAGGGTCTCAAACAGCCCATTCTTGCCATCAGTAGAAATCTTGCTCAAAGTAAAGCCGGCTTTCCAAGCGAAAAAACCTGCTATACCCACAATGATCGCCACAACAACTAAAAATGGCACTAGCCATCTTTTTTTCTTTTTTTGTATGATAGGACTTTTTGAATCCTGTTGGTAACTTCCCATAATTATTTCTGATTTATTATTAATTAAAAACAATCTCTATGATTATGCTATAATTTACGATATATTGCAAGCATCTTTTGGGCTGAATTTTTCCAAGAAAAAAAGTTGATTCTTGCCATGCCTGATTGGATCAGCTGCGCCCTAAGATCATTGTTAACACAAATATCATACAGCTTCTGTGAAAAATCAGCAACCGATGTTGTATCGAAATATAATGCGCCCTGACCAGCGATTTCTTTCAAGCTGGGTATGTCTGAAGCTAAAACCGGAACCTTTTGACTCATAGCTTCCAAAACTGGTATGCCAAAACCTTCATACAATGACGGAAAGATGAAAGCCTGCGCTGCCGCAAAAACAAGCCGTTTGTCTTTTTCATCTATATATCCCGGAAAAAAAACTTCTTCGCTTAAATTATTTTTAGCGACTGCTTCGTCAATTTTCTTGTCAAAATTATAGGCCTGACGATTTCCGCAAATAACCAATTTGATTCCACCAAGCTTATTTTTAGTTGCCGCATAAGCATCAATAAGCTGCGGAATGTTTTTTCTTGGCTGCAGCGTTCCCATATATAAAATAAATTTTTCCGGCAGATCATATTTTTTTCTCACTTCCGCAATTTTTTCTTCAGAAACTTCTTCGCCGGCCGGCGGACTCAAAAATTCGTCGCCGACTGCGTCGTAAATATAGTCGACTTTTTCCGGATTGATATTATAAAATTTTATGATTTCATCACGGGTAAACTGCGAAACGCCCACGATTTTATCCGATCTTTTGAGGCTTATTGGAATCAATGCTTTAAGAAAAAATAAATCGGAAAATTTTATGAATTGCGGAAAAAAATTGAAGGAAATATCGTGCACAATTGTCACGATTTTTATTTTTTTCGGAACAAACCAAGGCGTAATATATTGTGTGTGATAAACATCAACCGGATTTTGACGAAGATATTTCGGCAATGTCCATAGATTCCAGGTGAATTTATTTTTTGCCGGCAAAGAAACTATTTTAAAATTATTCTTTCCGGTAATTCCTAACTGCTCAGAAATTTCTTTTAATATTTTTTCATCCGCAATATCCGTAAACAATTCAAATTCGTTATCCGCATCCATTTGGGCCATATTTTTAACCAAATTAAAAATGACAACCTCGTCACCGGTTCTCTTTTTGCCTATTAACCTGATATCAATTCCAATCCTTGCCATGTTTTTTCGCTTGCATGTTTATTTCTTCCAGAATTTCCAATTAATAATGTCTACCTTTTTATTGACTTCATCCGAAAAACAACTTTCTTTGCCTTCGGAATTATAGCTGGTAATGGAAAAGTAATATTTAGTGTTCCTTTTGAGGCCATCTATCGTATAATCCGTTTTATTGCCGGCATCTACCTTATTTTCATAGCCGCCTTTTGGACAATTGCCGGTTCGGGGCGATGTTCCATAATAAATTTTGTAGCCGGCAATGTTTGGTTCTTTGTTGGCATCCCAAGTCAGTCTCGTGCTGCCAGGACTATTTTTTATATAATAACCACCGCCTAAAAAAATTAAAATAGCAACAATTAATCCAATAATAACGCCTTTCTTGTTCATAATTTTTCGGTTAACAATTATTTTTAGTATTTATCAAACCATTGGCTATTGCCAAAAAAACCCAAACAAAACCCAGAAATATGCCTGAATTGAAAAGGTTTGGCACAATAATCGCGACAAATCCAAGCATTAAAAATAGCGCAATTGTTTTATCCTCCGTTTTTTCTCGTAACAGCTCTAAGGCAACTTTGATAAATATATATATCAGCAAGATAGCAAAAGATAAGATTCCAAGCAATCCGGAGCCCAGCCATGTTTCCAAAAATATATTGCTGGCATTGAGTCCGGCACCGCGCTCATCAGTGCCCAAGATTTGGCTGATAGTCCCCCACCCGATTCCAAAAACCGGATGCTGTTTGATTTGTTCCCATGATTTCCGATAAATATCAGCTCGAATATTTATGTTTGGATCCGGACGATAAATTTCTTGCACAATGTTGCCAGCATTTTTTTCCTGCTCAATCTCTTCTAGATTTATATGCCGGCAGCCATATTCCGCCAACTCTTCTATATTATTAATTTTTTCCGGAACAGTCTTTACTGATTCGCTTTGGCAGGCAATCGTAATTTTTTGGAGTCCGCCAGTGCTCGCGGCGCGACTTCCAATCTGAAATCTGGATAAGCTAAAAATATACACACTACCAATACTAATAATTATTACTGTTGCCATGCCCCCAAGAGAATAAAGGAATTTTTTCCAATCCCAATTCGACAGCCCGAAAGAGGCATTAGTCAGCATTATTTTTAAAAATACGATTGTCACAAACACAGCTCCCAGCCACGCACTCCTGCTCACAGTTAAAATTAAAGCGATAAATGCTATAGTAATCAGTAACCAGCAACTAGCAACTAGCAGAAAGTATTTCGTATCTCGTATCTCGTATTTCGTATTTTTAAAATGATAAATAATAGAAAATATTATTGCCAAAACAAAAACCAGAAAAATGCCAAACCAATCCGGTTCTGAAAAAGTTCCATTGGGACGGCCCGGCATTGCCTCAAAAGCATTTCTGCCACTTATGAAAAGAATGTTTTGCAAAATTCCGTACAGCGCAACTACGAAGCCACTGCTTAGAAAAAACGGCAGTATTCTTTTAAGATCATCGAATGATTGAATATATATTCTGGTGAGAAAATACAAAGCCACAAAAGACAAAGCAACTATTGCCTGTTTGAATCCTGCTCCAAAAACGAGACTGCTTAAAAATCCGCCAATAGTAAAAATGATCGGCAAGGCGTCAAACCATTTGAATTTTGGAAAAAATTCCCCAGCCGGAAGCGGCAGTCTTTTGGCTGCCAAACGCATAATCAGAGCTATGATCGTGATGGCGCCCAGAAATTGGTAGGGACGCAAAGATAAACCAAAAACACTTGGAGCTAAATTAATATTTTCCAGCGCCAGCGATCCAATAAAAAGCACAAATGTCCAACCCGGACGATAAATGGCCAAAAGCAGTCCTAAACCGGCGAAAACCAAAAAATCACTAACATTAGCAAAAGGCAAAAGACCGATATTAGAAAACCAAATAGCAAAAATAACCAAAATAATATTAGCTAAAATAAGGTAAATTTTGGTCGTTTTACCTTGCAAATTATTTATAAAATTTTCAAAATATTCAGTCACCTTCTGTATTAGCTTAAGCCTTTTATTATATTCATTACTTTCCCCACGAATTTATTCCACGAAAAATGCGTGGCTCTCTCTTTGCCTTTCAGGGAAAGCGCGGCTTTGATATGATTATTGTTTAAAATATTCCTGATTACCGCTGCAATATCATCCGATTTTTCCGGATCGCAGTAGAGCACCGCATCACTGCCAACTTCCGGGAGTGATGACGTTTTGGATGTTAAGACTGGCGTGCCCTGATTCATGGCTTCCAAAACAGGCATCCCGAAACCCTCATAAAAAGACGGGTAGACAAACACGCTAGCATTTTTATATAAAACCGGCAAATCATTTTGCGGAACACAATCCAAAAGTTTCACATTTTTTTTAATTCCCAATTCATTAGCGATTTTTTCCGCGTCAGTCACGAGGGGAGCTAGTTCTGGCATCAGTTTTCCATAAACTGCCAGTTTTGGAACCCAGCCGGCTTGGCCATATTTTTCTTGCAATATTTTATAGGCCTCAAGAACGCCTTTGATGTTTTTACGAACTTCCAATCCCCCGCCCGCCAGAATATAACCGGGTTTTAATTTGTATTTTCTCAGCACTCTTTGGCTTTCTTTTTCCAAAACTTCTTTTTTATAAATTTCATCCACGTCAATATAAGCCACGCTTATTTTGGCAGCATCAATGCTCAGGTGTTGAATCAAATCTTTTTCGGTCCGATGTGAAATACTAATAATCTTATCTGCTTTTTTGATCGCGCTGTGAACCAGCATCTGATATATTTTTTTGCGCAGATTATTAAGATACTTAGGAAAAAGCTTGGGAATAATATCATGAACCAGCATGATATGCTTTGCATCTTTTATAATAGTAGCCGATTGATAGAGGCTTAAAAAAACATCACATTTGTCCTCTTTGATTTTTTTTGGCAAAAGATAATTTTCCCACCAAATTTTCCGGATTAGGTCATCGCGTTTATATTTAGGCAAAAAAACCCTTGTTTTGAAATTTTTCGGCAGTTTAATGTCCTTCGGCAATTTTTCCTCCAGATACAAAAAGAGTTCAACATCTTTTAACTTTCCACTTTGAACTTTTAACTCACTTAACTTTCGCAGAAAGTTAAGTGTCACCTGCCCTATCCCCGTATTTTGTTTGCGCACAAACGACGCATTTATTCCTATAATCATATGCTTCAATTGTACCCCATTTCGGCCAAAACGAAAAGCTGCTGTCTTGTATAAACTTCCAAAATGCTTTACTATATGAAAGGTAAACTATAAACAATAACATTTTTTATGGAAAACAAATCTCAAAAAGTCTGCATTATCGGTCTCGGTTATGTCGGACTTCCACTCGCCGTTCAATGCGCCATCAAAGGCTATGAAGTTTACGGCCTGGAAAACGACACCAAGAAAAATGACCTCATTAACGCCGGCAAAACAACCATCAATGAAGAATTTTTGGTAGAAAATCTGCCAAAAGTAAAACTTACCGCTACCGACGATCCGTCCATAATCAAGAAATGCGACATTGTCATCATGTGCGTTCCAACTCCAATTGATGAAAACTACTATCCCGATCTCACGCCGGTAAAAGTCGCCAATGAATCTATAGTAAAAAATTTAAATTCAGGACAGCTGGTTATCATAGAATCCACCATCAATCCTGGAGTTTGCGAAGAAGTCATCAAGCCGATGTTTGATGAAGCTGGTTTTACTATCGGAAAAGATTATGAATTAGCCCATTGCCCGGAAAGAATCAACCCAGGAGATCCGAAATGGAATGTCACCAACATTCCCCGCGTTGTTGGTTCTTTCACTAAGAAAGGTTTGGAGCAAGCCGTAGAATTTTATGAAAAAGTCATTGACGGACAAATTATGCCAATGAAATCGATCCGCGAAGCCGAAGCCGTCAAAATTATGGAAAATTCTTTCCGCGACATCAATCTGGCTTTCGTAAATGAATTGGCAAAATCTTTTGATGTATTGGATATTGATATTGTTGACGTGATCAAAGGTGCTTCCACCAAACCCTTTGCTTTTATGCCACACTGGCCAAGCCGTGGGGTTGGCGGACACTGCATCCCGGTTGATCCATATTATCTTATTGAAAGAGCCAAGGCTTCCGGCTTTGATCATGAATTTTTGAAAATTGCCCGCAAAGTCAACAACTCCATGCCGGAATATACTGTGGAAATCTTACAGGATGCCTTAAATAAAGTTAAAATGCCGCTTAATGGAACGAATATAGGAATTCTGGGTATCTCCTACAAAGCCAACATTGCTGATCTTCGCGAATCGCCGGTCATTAAAATAGTCAATCATTTGAAACGTCATGAGGCTAATGTTCTTATTTTCGATCCGCACACTAAAGAACACTCGACTGCTACCTCACTAGAAGAACTGCTGGAAAAATCAGACGCATTGATTTTAGCCACCAATCACAAAGAGTTTTTGGAAATTGACCCTGCCCTCTTCAAAAAACACGGCATCAAAGTGCTTGTCGACGGCATGAACGCTCTCAATAAGGAAGAAATAGAAAAACATGGTATACTGTATAAAGGAATAGGACACTAGAATAAAATTTCAAATTACCAATTTCTAATGACAAATAAATCCGCCTACCGGCGGAAGATAAGATATTCTTAATTTGACATTTAGTCATTTAAGCTTGATTGGAAATTTGTCATTTAGATTTTGACATTTTAAACATATGTTTCATCTTTTAAAATTCATTGTTTGGCTTGTGGGAATTGCCGTGGTCGGATTTTTTGTCTTGCGATATTTTGGCTATGAAGTTAACATGAATTATTTCAACGAAAGCAAGGTGGTCTGCCAGGAAAGATTGAATCAATGCTCGAAAGAATTAGTTGAGCAAGGAACTAAAAATGCCAAGTGCGATTTCAACTGTTTAGATCCAAAACTTATTATTAAGAAACAATAACAGCAATATGAAGTTAATTATAAACATTCCGGCTTATAATGAAGAAGAGAAAATAGCCGAAACAATAAAAAAAATCCCCCGACAATTTGCAGGCATTGATGAAGTGCTTATTCAAGTTATTGATGACGGATCCACGGACAAAACCGCAGAAAAAGCCAAGGAAGCTGGCGCTGATTTGATAGTTTCTTACAAGCCCAACCGACGTTTGGCCTATTCTTTCAAAAGAGCTATTGAAAATTCTTTGGAAAACGGCGCGGATATCATGGTCAATATTGATGCTGACGGACAATTTGACGCCGATGAGATACCCAACCTTTTAGAGCCCATCCTTAAAGGAAAGGCCGATATGGTTATCGGCAACAGGTTTGGAGAAATTAAAGCTAAAAATATTCCTTGGATCAGAAAAAATCTTAATAAATTTGCTGCCGGTGTTATCGGTTTTTTCCTGGGGCATGAAACAAACGATTTGACCTGCGGATTCAGGGCGCACAATCGAGAAACAATGCTCAGGCTTAATCTAGTCAACACGCATTTTACTTACACGCAGGAAACCATCATTGATGCAGTTGGAAAAGATCTGAAATTGGTTTGGGTACCAATCACGATTTTCTATTTTGACAATCGGCAGGCAAAAATCACCAAATCAATCTGGAAATTCGTTGGCAACTCTACTAAAATCATCCTAAAAGCCATCCGCGATGTCCGCCCGCTCAAATTTTTTGGCTGGCCAGGAATATTTTTTATTTCGCTTGGACTTATTGGCATGATATTTTTTGCATTTCACTATTTTCAGGATTTTAAAATAACACCTTACCGAAATTACATAATTTTTTCTTCTATCAGTATTTTTCTAGGAATCCAGCTGGCTATATTTGCTCTCATCGCCGATATGATTAAATCTAACCGCAAAATAACCGAGGAACAAATGTATCTTTTCAAAGTGGAAAAATACAAGAAATAGATTTATATGCTTATAGGGCCGCCAATTTTTCTGGCGGCTTTTTTCTTGAAAAAAATACCCTTTTGCGCTATACTTCTTATATGGAAAAATCGAAAATTTTGTTTATTTCCCACACATTTCCGCCGATTGTGGGCGGGGTTGAAGCGCACAACTACGAGCTTTCAACCTGGCTGTCCAAGCAAACGGAAATGAAATTGATTGCCAATAAAAAAAGATGGCTAATCCCGTTTTTTTTGGTATATGCCGCTGCTAGGGCCGTTTTAATGGCGCCAAAATATGATGTGATCGTTCTGGGCAGTTGTCTTTTGGCCAATGTCGGCTGGCTTGTTAAAATATTTAGCCGCAAACCCATTGTCGCTGTGGCTCACGGACTCGATCTGACTTACAAAAATTTTATCTATCAGAAACTCTGGATTGGTATTTTCATAAAGAAAATAGATAAATTCATTGCCGTCGGCAACGAAACAGTAGCTATTGCCAAAGAAAAAGGAATTTCGGAAAATAAAATAGTTTTCATTCCGAACGGCGTTGATACTGAAAAACACTTAGTTGATTGCTCTCGGGAAAACTTGGAAAAAATTATTAAACAATCAGTAACTGACAAAAAAATTATGCTCACTTCCGGACGGTTGGCAAAGAGAAAAGGCGTGGCTTGGTTTATTGATAATGTCATGCCAAAATTGGACAACAACTTCATATATATAATCGCTGGGGATGGCTCGGACAAACAAAACATTTTTAGCATGATCAAAAAAAATAATTTATATAGTCGCGTGCACGTGCTTGGCTATGTTACCGATTCAGTCAGAAATGCTCTGTTTAATACTGCCGATCTGTTTGTCCAGCCCAATATCAAAATCTCAGGAGATATGGAAGGGTTTGGAATTTCTGTCATTGAAGCCGGCGCTTGTCGTTTACCAGTTCTGGCTTCTAGTCTGGAAGGGCTTAGAGATGCCATAAAAGAAGGACAAAATGGTTTTTTGGTAGAATCCGGCAATGCAAACGCATATATTTCAAAAATAAACGACCTTTTTGCCCAAGGTAACCCAAGGGAAGTTTTCGGAGAAAAAACACGCCAATTTGTCGTTGACAATTACAGTTGGAAACATATATCAAGATTATATTTAGACGAGATAGAAAAAACAATTCAGAATGACAAATAACAAATTTCCAATGTCAAATCAATGTCAAAGTTCAAATTCAAAATAAAATTTTTGTCATTTGGATTTTAGATTTGATTTGTCATTAGCCATTTGAAATTTGGATTTAAAATTTATTTATAACTCATGTTTCAATTCATAACATCACAATTAATGTTCTATGTCGCCATCGCCCTGGTACTATTCGTTCCCGGTTATTTTTTACTATTATCTACGCGCCGGAAAAACAATTTTTCCATTTTGGAAATTTTCACTATTTCATTTGGCCTCAGCATCATCATCGTTGATTTTTTGATGATTATTTTGGGAAAATCCGGCATTGGCATTAACCGCTTGTCCATTCTTTCCGGCATAATCATTTTTTGCGGAATTTGCTGTGCTGTTTTTTATTATTTTAAAAAAGAAAAAAATGAAGAAATTGTCCGCGATGAACTTTCAAAAAAATCCGTCGTTTTGGTATTGATCCTGCTTTTTCTGACAATCTTCATTAAAACCATCTACTTTCAAGATACGATTTCCCCGACCTCAACAGACCTTGGACATCATATGTACTGGTCTAAGCAGATTGTTGCTACGGGAAATTTGCCTGTCTACGAAAAAGCTGACATCGGCAGTGATTATACGATTGAAAGTCCGAAGCCAATCGCCGATTTCATAATTGGAGAACATCTGATCTTTGCTACTATTGCTCTAATTTCCGGAAAAGATTTCATTTCCTCATTCCCGTCTCTGGTTCTTTTTCTGGTGCAAATAATGTCTATTTTAGCAATTTTCATTTTGTCCCGTGAAATTTTTAAAAACACAAAGCATCGGGATATGATTGCAATTATGTCTCTTTTCCTTATTGGACCGCTTTATGCCTTGGCTTCTCCACAGGCAAAATTCGTGAGCGGCGGCGTTATTGGCAACGCTATCGGCAACCTTTTTATTCCATTGGCCATGCTTTTTTACATAAAAGCCTTCTCGGAAAAGAAAGCTTATTTGCTTTCTCTGGCTATTTTCGCAACCTTGGGTCTTGTCTACACGCATCATCTCAGCACTTTTGTCTTTATTTTCGCAACTATATTTGCTCTGCTGTTTTTTATTATTTTAAATTTTCGCACCATAAAATTCGAAGCGAAAGAGTGGCTGAAAATGTTTCTTTCTCCTTCAATAATTTCAATCATAATTTTAAGCGCGGCTTTCATATTTATTATCTGCGTTCCGACTTACCTTAATTCATCAGCTATTGATACGGCCGTTGGCACGCCCAGCAAAGATTCCCGCGCCGGCATAACATTGACACAGCTCAAAACTACTGCAGGAGAAGCCCGTTTTGCCTTCGCCTTTTTAGGATTTACTTTGCTTTTCTTTGTGCGCAAAATCGGAAAATACAATCAGGCGTTTTTATTAGGTTGGCTGGGCATTTTGGTTTTAATGTCACTAAAACCGGATTTGCTTTTCATTGATATTCCTTCCACCAGAATTGCTAGCTATGTGGTTTTCCCCGTTGCTATTGTGGCAGCCTACGCGTTTGTCCGTCTCTTTGCCCTATTAAAAGCCGGAGAAAATAAAAATTACCTGAAACCGCTTTTTGCTTTGCTTTTATTTTTTACATTTATGATTTTCATTGCAGTGGACGGATTACGCGACAATTCCCAGACGCTCACATCCAATAGCAGTATAAAAAAATCTATTCAAACCTATGCGGCCTCAAAATATTTATCTAATCATTTGTCAGAGAGCGATATTGTCCTCAAAGATCACAACTATCTTTCTGGGGATTCCTGGATAAAGCTGTTCTTTATGCGCGGTTATAGTTATCCGCTTTCCCGAGGCTATTTTAAGCGCTATGAGGATGAAACCAAACCACGCGAGCAATGCACCAATCAGATGATTTCACTTCCCAGCAGCCCAGAAGCTCAAAAATGTTTTGCAGGAACAAAGACAAATTTTATCATGCTCAATCCAAAAATTGACAGCTCACAATTCCAAAGACTCAAAAATTTCTGGCAAATTTACGCATCTGATGAAGTCGGAATATTTTATAAAAAATCATAACCAAAAAAATGAAATACTTAGGTGAAAAATTTATTATTTTAGCCCTATTCGGAATGATGCTGCTAAGCTTCATGTTTCTGTCCGCCGTTGAATCCAAAAATACTAACCTCGACAACAGCAATGTCTGGACACTGTATTTTGCTGATCCCAAAAGCGATTCATTGGACTTTATGATTGAAAATCACAGTAAAAATTCCGATTTCCGCTATAAAATATTGGTTGATAAAAAAGTAGTCATAGAAAGCGACTTGCCTGTTCCGCTAGGCGAAACAAAAAACGTTCCTATCCCGAAAGAAACTCTGGATCTCTCCAATAGAAAAATCACCATAATAGTTACTGCTGGCGATAATAAGAAAGAAATATATAAAAATTTCTAATTAAGAATTACTAATTTCTAATCAATGACTAATGAAAAACAAAAATTTGATTTAGAAGAAAGGACTGCGAAATTTGGAGAAAGTATTATTAAATTTTGCAATAAATTACCAAAAAATTCAGTAACCCTTCCAATAATTAATCAATTAATCAAATCTGGAACAAGCATTGGAGCTAATTATTGTGAAGCAGACGATGCAGAATCAAGAAAAGATTTTAAGCACAAAATAGGGATCTGCAAAAAAGAATCTAGAGAAACAAAACATTGGTTACGTATGATAGCAATTGCATGTGAAGACTACAAAGAAGAAGCCCGAACAAATTGGAAAGAAGCTAAAGAATTAAATTTAATATTTAATGCAATTATAAATTCAACTAATAAAAATAATTAGACATTTTTTAATTGAAATTTGATTAGAAATTCTTAATTAGAAATTAGAAATTATGAGAAGTATACTGCTTGTTACCCGCCCGATCACTCCCCCATGGGATGAAGGTTCCAAAAATTTCGCCTTTTTTTTGGCCAAAAATATTTCCGATTTTAAAATTGGTCTTTTAACCAAGGGCATTCTTCCAAACTTGCCTCAAAATGTAATTCAAAAACCTATATACACTGAAAATACTTTTTCTTTTTGGCAAAAAATCAAACTAATAATAAAACTCCGAACACTAAAAAAGGAATTTGATATTTTGCATTTTCTTTTCACCCCGACTAAACAAAATTCGTTTTTGATAAAAAATTTCATTTGCAATAAAAAAGCTGATTTTCGCACGATTCAAACCATCGCCACGCTGCGTGAAGATCTTTACTCTGAAAAAGAAATTAGAGACATGCTTTTTGGAGACAGGCTAATTACCTATTCCGATTATTCCAAAAATAAACTGACTCAAATGGGCTTTAGTAATGTTGAAAGGATCTATCCCGGCATCGATTTGGAAATTTATCGCAGCCAAGAAAAAAATCCGGATTATCTCAAGAAATACACGTTTTCTCCAGAAGATTTTATTATCAATTTCACCGGCGAATACGTTCGCAATGATGCTATGGACACGGTCGTGCAAAGTTTCATTGAAATTTCCAAAATCATTCCCGAAGCCAAACTTTCTCTGCCCGTCAGGATAAAAAATAAAAAAGACGCCGCCAAGAAAAAAGAAGTGATGGAAATTTTCCGGAAAAACAATCTGCTCGAAAGAGTTGTCTTTCATGACGACGGAAAATATGAAATGCCTGATATATATAACCTTTGTGATATCAGCATTTTTCCGGTCAAAAACATGCAAGGAAAATTTGATGTACCGCTGGCTGTCATTGAGGCTATGGCCTGTGAAAAGCCGGTTATAATTTACAATTTGCCAATCCTTGAAGAGTTCGCAAAAGAAGAAAATTCTGTTAGAATTGAAGAAGTTGATGCGCAAAAATTAAAGGATGCCATTTTGGATTTATATCGCAATCCGGAAAAAAGAATTTTGCTCGGAAAAAACGCGCGAAAATTCGTAGAAGAAAATTTTGATATCAAAAATGTCGCCAAGCAATATAAAAAGGTTTACGAAAAACTATAGCAGTTTTCAATAATCAATTCTCAATTTTCATTGAATTTACAATGAATCAATGATCAATTTATGGTTTGAAAATTTTGTAATTGGAAATTGATTGTAAATTGTAAACTGAAAATTATAAATTTTAATGTTATGTCCTACAATCTGAAAAAAATATCAGACAACAAGCAGGAGTTACAAACCGACAAAATGAACGTGCCGGCTATTTTACATGTTTCAGATGACCTGTTGCCAAATGACGCAACATTGTCGCAGATTGAAGATTTAGCCAAAGATGAACGTCTTTTCCACCATGTCGCGGAAATGAGCGATGTCCATTCCAAAAAAGGCCGCAAGGTTCCAACTGGCAGCGTGGTCGCCACGAAAAACACTTTTTTGCCGCAAATTAATGACACAGCTCCTAATTGCGGCATGCGCCTTGTCAAAACCAACTTGTTTGACAATGAAGTTACGGCGGAAAGTATCGACCGACTTTTTCAAGAATTGGTTAAAGTTATTCCTACTAAAAAATATATCGGCACAAAAGTACCCTATCGCACAGCTTTGGAAATATGTTCTTTGGGTGTTGCTCCCCTTCTAAATCATTTCAATATCCGCACAAAAAACGAAATCACAAACACTTTTGCCAACGGAAATTTTTTCCGCGATGAAAAAGCAAGCCACCGCGACATTCTGGATTCCGTGCCGGAACTTTTTATCAGAATCGGCAGTTATCGTCTTGGCATTTTGGGTGCCGCCGGCAATCATTTTTTGGATCTCATGAAAATATCAGAAATAAAAAATCCGGAAATCGCCGAAAAATTCGGACTCAGAACCGGTCAATATGTTTTTTTGCTGCACACCGGCAGCGGCTTGATGGGCCAATATGCTTCCTATATGTACACTCCAAAAAAGAAAGAACACCTGAGCCAGCAGATTGTTTTGAAAATCGGCACGACTTTTTTCGGCAGCCAGATGAAAAAAGTTTATCAGCGCTTGGCTAAAAAAATAGAATCTTATAAAAATAAAGATGAGTTTTTCGGTTATGAGGATGATTCCATGGAAGGACGAATGTTTTGGAACGCGCATCGCGCCGCTGCCAATTTCGGCTTTGCCAACAGAATGGTTATAACCCACAACCTGGACACCGCTCTGGAAAAAGTTTTTGGCAAACAAATCGAACTTGATCTTCTGTATGACACAACACACATCTCTATTGAAAAAGAAAATCATTTTGGCCAAGACGTATGGGTGCACCGGAACGGTAGCGTGCGCGCCAATGGGCCTGAGCGTATGCAAGATCACCTGCTTTTCAAAGAAACCGGTGAACCGGTTTTCATTCCTTCTTCCATGGGCACGTCCGCCTACATTGCTGTCGGCAATGACAAAAATGAATCAACATTTTTTTCCGCTCCTCATGGAACCGGCCGTCGCAAACACCACCAAGAAAATGCAGCCGCCAATAAAAAAGAACTCTTTCAAAAAATGCAGCAAAATAACGTAAAATTATACAATGCCAAATCGAAGGGCGTGGTTCTGCAAGACAGTTCGTATTACAAAGACGTGGAAGAAGTCATCAGTGGATTGGAAGAAAATAATATAATCAATGTTGTGGCCAAAATGGAACCGGTCGCGGTGTTGATGTATTGATTCATGGATAAAGAAAAGAAAATAATCGGTGCTCTTTTGATTTTCGCAGTGATCGCATCCATCGCCGTGTATGCTTTTTTCAATTCAAGAAATCCTTTTATTGTTGCACAAAAAAGCGCTACCGATACTCTAACAGCAGACAATTTGACCGCAGAAGCGCCTGAAATTGTTGAAAATGATGCAGAAAAACTTACAGTGCAAGAAGAAATTGAAGAAATAAAAGAAGAAGCAAAGACAGAAAATACTGAACCAACGGCAGCTGAAACAGATGAAGAAAAATCAATCAAGAATGAAGCTGCGGGTGATTTGTCATCCAAACTACCTGCCTATGTTCCCATCGCAAGAAATTCTGACGAACTAACTATTGGTTTTATTACTGATTTGCATGTATTTAACGGCGCTTCAGCTAACAAGCTTGCTGAGCCGTTTACAAACAGAATTTACTATTTTGTTAAAAAAATGAATAATGAAATTGTCCCTGACTTCATGTTGATAAATGGTGATGTGGTTGAAGGAACAAAAATACCGGCCAATACAAGCATAAAGCAGCTGCAATTGGTCAAAAATATTTTTAATTTTTCTAAAATACAAAAATATTGGGTTCCAGGCAATCATGATTTGCGTTCTGTCACGAAACAGCAATGGGAAAGCGCTCTGGGCATAAATTATCTTAGAAAATCATTCGAACTAAGAAATTATAAAATAATCATTTTAGACAGTAATTTTACCGAAAAAGATAACAATGTATCGCCAGGCAACGGCTACACACGTGGCCATGTTTCGAGAGAAGAAATTAAATGGTTAGAAAAAGAACTAAAAAACACAGACAAAAAAACTATCATTTTTATTCACCATCCGCCTCTTTCCAATGTTGACTTCAAATCAGATCTTAAACTTCTCGACAATGCCACTGAACTCAGGGAGCTCTTCGCTAAATATGCTGTTTTGGCCGTCTTTGGTGGACACGTTGAGGACCTTTACTCTGAAAAAGTTGATGGAGTTCAATATTTTTCCATCCCTGGAATTTACAAAAATCCAAAATATCCTGGAGCTTTCAGTGTAATCAATATACGGAAAAACCAAGTTGAAGTTAATTTGAGCTATCTGGAAGACGGAAATAATTACAAAACTATTACTTTGGAGAAATACTAGCGTTGCTTATTATAAATAAAAAATACTCTATAAAAAATAAACAACCACTAGCTTAAACGCTAGTGGTTTTTATCTTGCAGGCTAACGCCTGCTAGAACATCTTGAGGTTTTCTACGGTTACTTTCTTATGGTCTTGATTTTTAATGTAATTTATGATTGCATGCTCATTAATCCCAATGGTAGAAACAAAGTAGCCTCGCGCCCATAGATTGCCTGGTGGAAACTTCTTGGTTTTCTTTTTGAGCCAGTTGGCAGATTTGGATTTGAGCACCATGATTGCGTAAGCAATGGAATATTTGGGTGGTATGGATATGTAAAGATGGATATGCTCGTCTCCGATGTGCCATTGGATAATTTCAAAACCCTTCCATTTGGCAATGAACTTGAATATTCTCTGAAGTTCTTGTTTAATGTAAGTGTTGGCTAGCACTTTGCCTCTGTATCTGGGAGTCCATACTATATGGTACTGGCATACGTATGTG
>JAKLIO010000029.1 GCA_022709565.1 Patescibacteria group bacterium | reverse complement strand
CTTACTATTTCAACAACAGAATCAATACGGCAGGGAGTTTAATAGATATTGATATAAATAAAACGTTAGGTGCAATTCCAGCGGCTAATGTTGACGTATGGACTCAGACAGATTGGCAATCTGATGCTTCGGCTGGTGTTGGTTGCGGAACTCTTGCAAATCGTCCGGCTACTTGCACCATCGGAGTTGGTTATTGGGCAACATCACAGGGGAATTGTTCTAATCTCGATGGATATACCGGAGCAGGCGCAACCAAGATCGAGGGTACTCTTTACAGATGTTCATCAACAAATACATGGACAGCGTATTACACGCCGTACACATATCCGCATCCGCTCAGAACAGAAGTTAGTGATGTTGTTGCACCCGCCAGCCCGACAGGACTTGCAGTAAGTTAAAATTTACATGACTATTTTGTTACTTAACAAAGAAAATTTTGTTCAGTAACTAGTTCAGTAACAAAATGCAAAAACATTTCAAAAAAATATTTTTCTCCCTAATTTTCCTCAGCGGGTTTTTGGTGTGGGGAAATGCAAAGGCGGCTTGCGAGGGTTCTTATGTTTCAAATGGAAAAACTGTTACTTCTTATGATGCAACAGCGGGATGTATTCAGGAGGCAGTAGATGCTGTAATTTCAGAAGATGAATGGTGGACGGTTGTGGTTCCAGAAGCCACTGTAACCTGGGGAGCATCAGATACAGTTCTTATTACAAATAAAAAAGTTAAGATTATGGGTGGAGATAATGATCCTACTTTTGTAAAAAAGACTGTAATAAATCACGCCGATGCTTCTCAGCCTTATAATTTATTTAAATTTGCTATATATACATATC
>JAKLIO010000028.1 GCA_022709565.1 Patescibacteria group bacterium | reverse complement strand
TTACTTCATTAACACACTCTTTAATCTATTTAACTGAGACTTTATTGAGCTATCTAAAATCTCATCCCCAACTTTTATAACAATTCCACCTTTAATATTTTCATCAACAATATTTCTAATATGCACTGCCTTTGCAGAATATTTTTCCTTAATAAATTTTTCAATTCGATCGACGTTTTGACGTTCGACGTCCTGACGTGTGACGACTGTCGCTTCCACAATCCCATGTTTTTTATTATACAATTCAGAAAATTTTTCAATAATATTTTTCACATTCTTGATCTGCCCGTCTTTTTTGAGAATTTCAGCAAATTTTTTAACAATAGCAGAAATTTCCTGCTCTGATTTTTTGTCAGTCAAGTCTAATAGTGTCTCAGCGTATTGTTTAATGCTAGCTTTCATATTAATTTCACTTTATTATTCTTCGTCAGAACTTAATAACCAAGATACAATCACCAAGATACAAACAATTATCAATGACCAATTTTCAAAATTCCAAACGCTTGGTCATTGATTATTTGAATTTGTGATTTGTTTGTTTCTTGTTATTTGGTTATTGGTTATTATAATTCTATGGCTATCGCTCGTAAAATTGCTTACAATGTCGTCTTCAACGCAACAGCAAAAATCATTTCGACTGTTCTAGCTTTAGTTGCAATCGGTTTTATTACTCGCTATCTTGGCACAAGCGGTTTTGGTGATTATTCAACTGTTCTGGCTTTTTTCTCTTTTTTCGGTTCCTTTGCTGATCTAGGCCTCTATTCAATAACCACTCGTGAAATTTCACGCCCTGATGCAGATGAAAAAAGCATTCTTAATAATGCTTTTACCTTAAGATTGTTTTCCTCAGTTGTTGT
>JAKLIO010000027.1 GCA_022709565.1 Patescibacteria group bacterium | reverse complement strand
GTATGTAGGGTGCATAGAATTTCCAACAACTTCATGGGGTGTCATAATGAAGAGGTAAAGGACAACAGATATCACAAGTGCTACAACAACAGTCTCAAGAAAAGAAAGAATGAATTTCCCAACAGACCCAATTACTGATGAAATCTTTTCAGTTTGAGTTAATACTTCTGGCTCTGAATCATACATATGGTTTGGAATTTAAAATAGTTGATTAATATACTAATGTCCAGTTTATTAGAATGGATAAGCTTTGTCAATTGATGATAAAGAGGTAGAGAACAACTGAGATAACGAGTGCTACCACAACAGTTTCTATGAAAGACAGGATAAATTTTCCAATGGAACCGAATACTATTGAAATTTTTTCAGTCTGAGTTACTTCTTCTTGTTCAGAATCGTACATTTAATTTGGCAGATAAAATAGTGATATTAATATCTGTACAGTGTATTAGAATGAAATGTTTTTGTCAATTTCTAATATATTGGTACCGCTACGGGGAATCGAACCCCGGTTTACAGGATGAAAACCTGTTGTCCTAAACCCCTAGACGATAGCGGCATAACTGAGAGATTCTACTATAATTAAAGGGCTTTGTGAAGATTACTTTATCTGGCCTTTTGCAATCATACTTAGTATTTGTTGCTCTTCAGCGAATGTCGCTCTTTTAAATGCAGCTAATTCTTTCTCATAGACATACCTTCTTTTACATTTACACTCGACCATAATTCTATTTTCCGAGAGATTTCCAATTTTTTTTGCTTTGGTTAAATGTCCTGTACAGCCAACACAAAGTTTTCGCTCAAGGAGAACATTTTGAAATGGTCTTGTAATATTTTTCAGCATAGGCATCATTCTATCATAGATATCCCCTCAGG
>JAKLIO010000026.1 GCA_022709565.1 Patescibacteria group bacterium | reverse complement strand
TTTTTTTTAAAGCAAATGAGCGAATGAGCGAATGAGTTGATGCGTTCAGAATGAAGCGAGCTGAGGGAGGTTTGAATAAGCAAAAAAAATAGAAACACTGGGTTTCTATTTTTTGGTTAGGCTAGTTATTTTTTCTTTTTGCCGGATGCTTTTTTCTTAGCTTTTTTCGCTTTTTCTTTCGCTTTGGCTTTTTCTTTTGCTTTGGCTTTCTTTGCTTTTTCTTTCTCTTTCGCTTTTGCTTTTTTTGCTTTTTCTGCTGTTTCTGCTGTGTTTTCTACGGTTGGCTTTTCCTTTATTAATTTTTCTTCACCGCTGATTATAGGCTGCTTTTCAAATTCTGGCACATCTTTCATAAAATTGAATATTTATAATTTTTTTACAAAATTTACTGATTTAATTTCGTTCATATGAATTAACCCTACCGTATATCAGGAAAAATATCAACAAAAAACAATCCTATTTAGTCTGGATTGTTTTTAAAATTTTCAAATAATTAATGGCCGGTTTTTACTATTGCAGCCATCCTTGGATTGCTGCCTGTTCGCATAAACCTTTGCGTAGTTGGGGTAGTACCCGGATGACCGAAATGAGATGACGTATTTGGTTTTTTTTGTGAAACTCCAGTATTATTGGGCGGACAATGATTAGCTGAACCAATATGCATATTCGCATTAGACCTTTGCCGTTTGGCCATAATTTCTTGCATGACTTGCCGCATATTAACTTTTGGCTTTTGTTTTGCAATGCAAACATTTGCAGTGCTTTTAGCAACTGGCACTGCATCATTAACATATTGAAGACGCGATCCCGCGCTTTCTCCTTTCAAAACTTTTCCGCTTATTACGCGCTTATCTTCCATGCTGAGACCTTCTGCTCCTCCAATCGTTTTTCTTATTGTCTC
>JAKLIO010000025.1 GCA_022709565.1 Patescibacteria group bacterium | reverse complement strand
GATCCAACTTTTTGCTTATTATCTAATGACAGAAATTTTTCTTTAAGATGAGGAATGAAAGAAATTTTTTCTTCTTCAATTTCTGCCCATTCTTCATGGGCTGGTTCCTTTTCTGATTTTGTTTGTTTAATTTTTTGGACTATTGATTTAGTTTTCTCCAGAAATTGGAAAAAACTAGCAGACATCCTTTCTTTTGTTTTTGCCAAAACGGCCAACATTTTTTCTTTCCAATTTATTTTTTTCGTCTCTGGTTCATTCTCGAATTCTGGTTCAATAGAAAGTTCGTTTCCGACATTTTCAGTAGACTCTTGCTGGTAGTGTCGCATTGCTCTTTCAAGTTTTTCCTTAAAACTCAATTTGTCAGCAGATTCAGCTGGCGTTGGTGTTTCGATTTGCTCAGGTTCGGAAAATTCAGGATTTTCTGTTTCAATCATTTGTTCCTTTTCTGGCATTTCTTGTATTTCTTGCTGTTTTTCATTCTCGATTTCTTTCTGTCTTTGTTCTTCCAGAAGTTTTAACTCTTCCGCTTTTTTTGCTTGTTCCTGTTCTTCGCGCAATTTAGCTTCTTGTTCAGCTCTGATTTTTTCTTCTTCCAAACGCAAAGATTCTTCAGCAGCTTTTCTTTCCTGCTGGCGGATTTTTTCTTCGGCCGCAATCTTGGCTTGTTTTTCTTTTTCGATGCGGCGCAATTCTTTTTTCTTTTTGCGCTCTTTAAGATAAAAAGCAATTTTTCTCCTAAAGCCGTTCTTTATTGAATATAGAGCAGAAAACATTTTCTCTTTGGCTATTTCCCAATGTATGTTTGCAGGCTTGTCCTTGTCTAATTCCTCAGGATTTCCTTGAACATAAATATGTCCGGTTTTTTCGTCAATATATTCGGAAGTTTCTTCATAAGGTTCTTCAAGATCTGAAATTTTTTTGGATGCAGGCGTTTTTTGTTTGGCATCAGAAAAAGTTTTTTCACTAAAAGCGTTCAAAGCAGCCAACGATTTTTTCCTTTGATTTGGCATCTTTACTTCATTTAGAGCTTTTGCTCCTTTTGTTT
>JAKLIO010000024.1 GCA_022709565.1 Patescibacteria group bacterium | reverse complement strand
ATGCTAATTTAGTAGAAACACTTTAAGAATTTTACATATGCATTCTACTGCATCTTAAAGAAAAAAGCAAAAATACACTCCCTTATTTATTTTATCGATATAATTCTTCTTTTTCTTCCTCATATTGATCAAACATATCACACGTATCATTGATTAACTTTAAAATATTATTTAAAGATTCCGGCGTAAATTGAACATATTCATGTTGAATCCCTTTTGTGTTTATCTTTAGCTTACATAAAGTATAGCCGTCATCATGCGCGCTTTCCCAATCAGCATGAACTACAAGATTTCTCAGTTCTCCGGCAGTGCTTAAGTTGGAAACAAGTTTTTCAAAAACAGACATTTTCTTATTGAAAACATTCTGCTGTTCCAGTAACATTCTTTTAAACAAATCGACTTTGTCTGCATAGTTTCTTTTATAAATTACCTGTAAACCATAACCGTCATAATCATCGAAGAGCAATCCGCAAATAGATGAATTGAGCATTTCTTCAAGGGTATTGAAGCTATGAACAATATACCCAATCAAAGGTGCAGTTTTCTCTAAAAATTCCTCAGTTGGACCTTCGAGGTTTTTTGTTTCGAATGCATATTGATTAATTGAAAGTATTTTCTTTTTCATATTTTTAAAATAATAAATTAATTAGATGCGAAGCAATTATTTATATTTTAGTATAAAAAGCCGAAATATTCTAATTAAAGATGCGGGAATAAATGATGGACGGATTTGATCTTACTGCATAATGTTTTAATAAAAAAAACCGCTGAGACCATGTTGAGTCTCAGCGGCACTAATGTTTATTCATTTCCCAAAAACTTTTTGTATCCAGGAAAATCCTTGTAAAAATCACTTGGAGTTGCTGGGAGCTTAGAATCATTTTTATATTTTTTAAAATATTCTCGCTCACTTTTTATTGTCCCCATCGCAATTATTGCAACACTAGCTTCTTGCCAAGTTCCATAAAAATCTTTTCTGCGCTTGCCTAACCTTCCTAACCTTCCTAAAAACTTATTCCATCCAGGAAAATCATCGTAGACTTGACCTGGTTGCGCTGGAAGTTTTGGATCATTTTT
>JAKLIO010000023.1 GCA_022709565.1 Patescibacteria group bacterium | reverse complement strand
CAGGATATAGTTATTTTTACAACTTTATAATCCTCCCAAGCTGAATCGGCCGGAAACAATCCATCCAAAGGATCTTCAATATAAGTAACTGCGGTCCTAACGTGATAAGACCTTCCGTTGGCTGTCACGTTTTCATCTTGAAGAATATATCCTTCGACCATACCACCTACTGTTCCTATACTATCGTAAGCAAGGTTTCTGGCAATTTCCATTTTTTCATTCGCCAGAGCAACGGCTGCCAGTCTATTCTTCGATTCAATTATATATTTTGTTCCAATCGTTGAAACTGTATAAAAAGCCAGGAAGGCTACAGACATAATGAAAACAACGATTAAAATTTCGATGAGGGAAAATGCTTTTCGCTTATTTGGATATTTTTTAATTATATACATATGCTTATTAAAATGCTGAAAATTGCCACCGCCTTGGCGGGAAAATTTGAAATTTATAATTTTATTTTACAGTATCCATCATACTATACATTGGCATCAGCATGGCAACAGCAAAAAAACCAACTGCCACACCAATGACAACCATTAGCAAAGGCTCAATTATTGCCGACATATTTTTAGTGATCTGATCAACTTCTCCTTCATAAAATTCCGCCAGCTGTAACAGAACTGTTTCGGTTTTTCCTGTTTCCTCGCCAACCTGGACTATCTGAGAAACAAGTACGGGGAAAAGTTTTCCATTCTCAGATAATACCTTGCTCAAACTTACTCCTTTCTGTATATCCTCCACACTGCCCAAAAGAGCTTTTTGATAATAATAGTTGGTCAATGTGTGGGAAATAATTCTCAAAGCCTCAACGGCTCCAGCTCCGCTTTTTAAAAGTGAGCTGTATATCCTGGCAAAACGCGCGCAATTTGTCTGCTTAACTAATGGGCTAAATAACGGAAAATTCAAAGAAAGCCAGCTTAAAGTTTTCTTGCCAATTTCCTGCCGTAAAAAATATTGTAAAAAAATTATTAAGATGACAAAGCCTATACCTACTACCAAACTATGATTGCGTAAAGCATCACTCAGAGCAATTACAGCTTTTGTCATGGCTGGCAATTCTGTTCCCATGTCTTTGAAAACAGCTGTCAGTTTCGGCAAAACAAAAGTTAGCATAATTATTCCAATACAAAACATAACTGTTAAAATTACACCCGGATAGACCATGGCTCCTTTCACTTTGCTTTTAAGCTCATGTTCTTTTTCCAATTGAACCGCTATAATGCCTAAAACTTCATCCAGATTGCCGGCCGTTTCGCCAACCCTAACCATATTTATAAACAAATCGCCGAAAACATCAGGGTATTTTGCCAAGCTATCACTAAAAGAATTTCCGCTTTGAGTTTCATCAAAAATATCCGTCAAAATTTTCTTGAATGTTTTGTTTTCCGTCTGCAGCGCCAGATTGCTAAGCGCGCGTGAAACAGTTAATCCGGAGGCTATCATGATGCCTAAATTTTTGGCAAAAATCATTTTTTCCTTGAGCGGAACAGAATTAAATCTGTCAAGAAAACTTCCGCCTTTCTTTTTTTCTTTTTCTTCAGCCACCAGGCTGATTGAGGTAACCAAAAAACCTTCCCCGCGTAATTGTTGCGCCAAACTTTTTTCATCTTTAGCCACCGCTTCATCAGTTTTTGTTTCGCCCTTATAACTCTTGGCGATGTAAATATACTTAGGCATATAAAATCAGCTTATTAGGCGTTAGCTTCTTAGCTTTATAAAAATCCTGCGCAGACGTAAAAATTATTTACTAAAAAGCTAACAAGCTAATTCCTAAAAGCTATTCTTTTGTTACTCTCATAACCTCTTCTATTGAAGTTATTCCCTGTACGGCTTTAATAAATCCATCTTCGGCCATGGTTCGCATTCCATTTGCGCGCGCTTTTTCTTCAAGAACATCCGAGGAAGCATTAGAAGTTATAAGCTTGCCCATTTCTTCATTCATTTCCAGAACTTCATAAATACCCATGCGTCCGTGATAGCCTTCATTGGAACATTGATCGCAGCCTTTCGGCTTATAAAAATTGATGTTTTTCCAGGTGCTTTTTTCATTAATAAACCCTTTCATTTCCGGAGCCGTTTTGAGCATAGCTAAAATTTTGTCCATATCAAAAACATCGCTAAGCGCTTTTACCTCTTTTTCACTGAGCGTATACGCCGTCTTGCATTCATTGCACAATTTTCGAACCAACCTTTGACCGATGATAACATTGACAGTTGAAGCAATCAGAAAAGCCTCTGCTCCCATGTCTAGAAGACGGGGCAGAGTTGCGGCAGCGCTGTTTGTGTGCAGAGTGGAAAGCACAAGATGCCCGGTCATAGCCGCTTCAATTGCGATCTGCATCGTTTCTCCATCACGAATTTCACCCACCATAATGATGTCCGGATCCTGACGCAGAAGAGCTCGGAGCGCCGAAGCGAATGTCATGTTAATCTTTGGATTAATCTGCGTTTGATTAACACGCATCATCCTATATTCTATCGGGTCTTCAACCGTACTGATATTGACTTCCGGCGTGTTCAAAATATCCATCGCTGTATACAATGTGGTTGTTTTTCCGCTTCCAGTCGGACCAGTCACCAAAATCATGCCGTTCGGCCGCTTGATTCCGCGATGCACAATTTCCAAGGCATCTCCCATCAGACCCATCTTTTCCAAAGTCAGTCCCTTGGAAGTTTCATCCAAAAGACGCATAACTATTTTTTCTCCTTCAAAAACCGGCAGCAAGCTGACGCGGAAAGAAATTTTGTAGCCGTCTTTTTCAATTTTAAATCTTCCGTCTTGCGGCAGGCGGTGTTCATCCAGTTTTAAATTAGACAAAACCTTGATGCGGGCTACCAATCCATCATTTACTTGCCTTGGCAATGTCATAGCGTCATGAAGGATTCCGTCAATGCGATATCTGACTCTGACTTCTTTTTCATCCGGTTCAATATGGATATCGCTGGCTGATTGTAAAATTGCATGTTTTATCAGGGTGTCCACAATTCTAATGATAGGCAAATCTTGGGCTATTTTTTCCAAATCGTTTTCTTCTTCCGCATTGACAGAAGCTTCTTCTGAGTCAGCGCTGATGATGTCTCCAAATTCAGCTTTTAAACTTTTTTCATATTGTCTCAGAGCTGCTTTTATGCTTTCTTCGCTTGTAAGACAAGGAATTATTTTAAGTCCGGTTTTCTTCCTGATAAAATCAATAGTTTGCAGATCTTCGGGATTTTTCATGGCCACTTTAAGATTTTTTCCGTCTTTTTCAAAAGATACAATGTTGTATTTTTTGGCAATCGGTTCCGGAATAATCTGAAGAATATCAGGAGCAATCATTTCTTTTTCCAAATTAACAAAAGGAATTCCCAGGATGTAGGAATACAATTTTCTAAGTTCTATTTCATTGATTAATTTTTTTTCCACCAATAAATCGCCCAATTTTTTCTTGGCCTTATCCGCTTCAATAAAATTTTCTTCAATTACCTTGTCTTCCAATAAATTGGAATCCAACAGAAACTCTTTTAGTTGTTTATTTTCTATTTGCATTTTTGTTTTAGCTTACCCCTTTAAATTATTTTGCTCTGTAAAATACTATTTAACTGGGGTTTTTCTCAAAAATTTTCCGAACTTTTTTTATTTGATATTCAATAATTCTTTTACTTTGGCTGTCACTTCTTCGAGTTTATAATCAGCTTTCACCAGATAGGTTGTAGCCCCCAGTTCCAAAGCTTTTTCCACGTCAGAAATGCTGTCCAGGTTCGTGAGCAGCACAACAGGAATTTTTTTTGTTATTTCTTCTGCTCGGATGGTCCGCAAAACTTCAAATCCATCTTTTTTCGGCAAAACAATATCCAGCAAAATGAGATCCGGTTTTTCCGCCAAGGCCAGTGCTATTCCGCTTTCTCCATCCGCGGCAGTTTTAGTTTCAAAGCCTTCCGTGCTCAGATAATCAGCCAGCGCTTTTTGCAAAACCCAATCATCTTCAATAATTAAAATTTTTGTCATAATCGTGTTTCATGAGGCATGAACAATTAGCCATGCGGCATGTTTTTAAAATTTTTT
>JAKLIO010000022.1 GCA_022709565.1 Patescibacteria group bacterium | reverse complement strand
GAAAACCTCAAGATGTTCTAGCAGGCGTTAGCCTGCAAGATAAAAACCACTAGCGTTTAAGCTAGTGGTTGTTTATTGTTTGACCTTAAAATGAAAATAGTTGATAATAAAAAATATGAGGAATATCGGAAAAGAAACTTTTTTGAAATATAAGCGGCACTTCTTGGTTCTTTTTGGCGTGGCAATTATTGCTGCCGGTTTTTATGCCTATAATAAATATCAGGAGAAACTTTTTATCCAAGAGGATGCCATAGATGCTTTTATGGAGAACATTCCTTCCCAATGTGAAAACGGGGAATGGATAGAATTTCCGGATCTAGAAGACTCCAAAACACTTGATAAGTTTGTCGGCAACGCCAGACTGAAATATGATGACAAAAAAGACGAGTTTTCCAATGCCGACAACTCCCAAATATTTGTGACCGATGAAAAATATTCCCTTAGTTTTTTTATGGACAGAGATGCGCGCATAGAAGGTTGGAAAATTCCCGATAGCAACAATGTTTATGTCAAAAAAATAAAATGCGTAGGCGAAGAAGCCAACAAAGACATTCAGAGCCAAAGGCGAAAAATTATGAATTATATAAGCGGGAATATAAACAACATCGCTTTGGAAAAAAGCCGCAATGGAGAATGGCAAGTCCAATCATTCTATTTTTACAACAATAATGATCTGTATGTTGAATATGAAATGGTGAACCCTGAAGAAGAGGATGCGGCGGACGAGGATGAGGAGCTTCCTTTTGAAGCCAGATTGTGGCTCATTAGGATCGCGAATCCAGACAGAGATGTTCCTGCCATAGAAACTTTAGCCTATATCCAGGAAGACGAAGATGATCCGGATAAAAACGTGTTAAAAATCGGACAAGACATTTATAAAGATGTTCAAAACCTCACCATCTATGAATATGACGAGGACAGGAGTCAATGGGTTCTGCAATAATTATAATTTAAAAATTAAAATTTTAGCCGAATAGAATAAACATATAATTTTATTATAGTAAGTTGATTTTCTCTTTTAGGGAGAATCAAATCTTATTTAACAGGATAAAAATGGAACAGGAAACAATCAAAGTATCAATAAAACCGTGGAAAATTATTCTTATTGCTGTGGTCATAGCTATCGGAGCGTTTCTTTTGATGAGATCGAATTTAAGCAAAAAATTCGGATCTTTATCTGAAAATCAAAAAGAAATCATTCTGCCGATTGAAACAGGTGTTTCAGACTCGGGATTCGAGGGAAAAACTGTGGCGCTTTCTGTGCTTAACGCAAAAACTGTTCTTGATCAAGTTGATGAAATTGAAGGAAAGCAAAGTTTAAAAATTTATTTTTCCGAAAGTCCCAGTGCCTCAGTTAAGATCAATGACTACATTAATAATTTAGAAGAAGGCAGCTTTTATAAATTAAGTTTTCTGGCAAAGAATTCCGCTGCTGATGAAAAAACTATCGGCGCAAATGCGGTTGAAAAAGAAAAGTCTCAAGATTTGGGAAAATTCAATCTGGCTGCAAGTGATATTGTTCAATACGTTGAATTTAATTTTCAAGCCGAAAACAGTGCAACGGACTTGGTATTTACCGCAACCGATGGCAGACAGGCTGATGTCTGGATTGATAATGTTATGATAGAAAAACTCAATGTAAATTCAGCTGATGAAGTCGGCAACATAGGCCGGGCAATTTTTGGAGATACTTCGCGTTTTAACGTCGATCAAAGTCAAACGGAAAGCGATGCAGATTCCGGAGATTTTTTTGCCAAGCCCAATGTCAGAATGGGACAAATCTTCAGTCCATCGCAGCCATTGATTTCCGGCGTGGCGCTTAAGATTCAAAAAATGGGAACCGGAGGAGCCGGCAATTATTTGTTGCAAATTCGGGAATATGATGACAGATTAGGAGTAATTTCTGATGATGCGATTGCAGAAAGATATATCTACACCGACTATGCTTCATCAGTTTTGGATGAAATAAAAGAAAAAGAACAGCAAATGAGGGATGATTTTGCCCAAAATGAAAAAGATATTATTGAAGGCAGAACTCCTAATGATGAGACAACCAATTGGTATCCGCCGGAGTTTACCCAGCAGCAAATAGATGCAGATAAGGCTCAAAGAAGGGCGGCAAAACTCGAACTGGCAGTTGCCGAAATGAAAGCCAGCTTCAATGTTGTCTATGAAATCAAAATTCCCATCACGGCAAAATTGGACACTAACAAGAAGTATTGGATAGGCGTGGATAATTCAAAAGTGAAAAGTGACAAGAAAAATTATCTCAAGGTTTTTTATAATAGCAGCCTTGAGGCAGGGGATGAGCCGGGCTTTATTAGTAAACAGTCAAATGTGTGGCAGGAATTTTATCCCTTGTGGTTCAAAACATTTTATCCTAGGCACAATGTGGTTCTAGACAAAGAACTGCTGAGCGGAGCGACTATTTCTGATTTTGGCGGAGGAAAATTTGTCTATCGATATAAAATTGACGATTTGGATTACACGGCTCTCTCGGGATTTCCTGGAAGAAAAATCTATGACATATACGCGGGAAATTATGAAGGATCAAATGAATTTGGAAATTATAATTTAGCCTATGATCAATATGCTACCTATAAATTCAATACTATTTATCCCACCAAGAGAATAGTCATCAGGGAAGCGGTTTATAATCAGAGCCTTAATATAGATTTTTCAGTTGACGGAGAAAACTGGGAAGAAGTTTTTTCTGACAATCCGGCGGAAGACAACCAAAAAGTGAATCCTTTCGCGATCAATCTGGAAGAAAAAACCGCCACCTTTTATTTGAGAATAAGGCCGGCTGGAGACAATTGCTCCCTTGTTGATCTGGCGATTGAAGCAGAACTTGAAAAATAAGCCAATTGGAATCTTGCTTCCAATTTTCGAACAATAAACCACCTGTCAACGCAGGTGGTTTTAATTAGGTTAAAAATAAAAGGCTGACTCGTGGCGCGGTCAGCCTTTTGGATGATGATGGTTAAAATAACTTTTTCTAATCACTGGTATCTTCTCCATACATGCGCCAACATTCCGGACTTCGTGTTCGAAGTAGCTGAGTCCTATTAGTGGAGCAGCTAATTCGGAGAAAAAATGATTGTGTCCAAGATTCATTTTCTTTTTCTTTTAAAAAAATACCACAGCCAAATGGAATGCTTCTTTTTCTCCAACGTCTTGCCGATTGTTGAACAATAGACAAAGCTTCTTTTTTTGCCTCCTCTACTGAATCTGCCTGAAAATCCTTAAAGTTGGTAAGAATTTCATCTTTAGCGGACCTACTGTGACTGTACCATACTTGGCAAATCATTATTTTTATCTCCTTTCCGTATTTGATTGTTAATAGTGCTAAATTATTTAAAAATTCTGTACAAAGTTGGGGAGGAGGGATTCCTCGCCAGAGGCGAGTGCGCCTTTGGCGCAGAACCTAGGAATTTATTTAAAGACATTATCCAGCCATTTTCTTCCCTGACCTGATTTTAAAAACTTTTCACGCTTCATTGCTTCGGATCTAGTTTTAAAAGCTTCTTTGTAAATTAATTCCCATGGTGTTCTTCCACTTGTATATCTACATTTTTTACTATTATGTTCTTTTAATCTTTTCAGGACATCGCTAGTGCTTCCTATATATCTGGTTTTATATATTTTACTTTTTATAACATAAATAAAATATTCCATAGAGTATTTTTTACAAAGTTGGGGCGGTAGGATTCGAACCTAGGAATGCCAGGACCAAAACCTAGTGCCTTATCCGCCTCGGCCGCCCTGAGCGAGCTAGAGCGAGCCTCGGGCGAGACGGGCCGCTTGGCTGCTTACTTTCAAAGTTGGGCTGCTAGGATTCGAACCTAGGAATGCCAGGACCAAAACCTGGTGCCTTACCACTTGGCGACAGCCCAATTATTTTATTGTGTTACTGTCCCCCCCATAATATCCATAGCTTCAGAGAGCAGGGAACTGGTTACGCTTGGTTTTTCTTCTTTCACTTCTGATGGCTGGCTGCTGATTGCTGATGACTGCATTTTAATGCCAGCTTCTTCGCCAGTTACAGCCTTTATTCGTAAACGTAACCCTAGGATTTTAGCAAAAATATCTTCCATTGTCAATTTAATGGCATCATCATTGAGCTTATCTTTATGAAAAGGAAATTTGGTGGCAATGATCACAATTCCTTTGTTGACGCTGGCCGGCTGGCAGCTTTGCAAAATGGCTGAAAGGCTATGATTCAGCGGCCGTATTTCAGTTATAAACTGGTTCCAGCATTTTTTGACATCATTCAAGGATAAGGGGGAATTCTCAAGGCTAGATTCATTATTTTCGCTTAGGGAAGGCTTTTTTTCGGCAGGTGGTGTAGTAGAGCTCTCGGTCTGAATTTGTGTGTCAGAGGCCATTTTTGGGGCTTCTGGAGCCTTTGTATCAGGGGTTTTAGTCAATGGGCTCAAATTGGGGCTGTTTGAACTTCGAAGTCCGTTTTTACTGTTTTTTTCTGCGTCATTCTGTGTCCAGCCGGCATAGTTTTGGGTCTCGATCGCTTTGATGACGGCCATTTCCAAAGGCAGCTGGGGGATAAAAGAGGATTTAATTTTTCCCTGAATATCAGCGAAACATTGAATGATAAAAAGGAAATCTTTGGCGGAATATTTTTTGGCTTGCTGCGCTAAAGAGTTCATTTGTTCCTGGGTAAGTTCATAGGAAAAAAGTTTGGCCAGTTTTTCGTCCACGCTGATCAGCATGGCCTGCCGGAGATAATTTAAAAAGGATTTATTAAAAACATCCAGATCATATCCATCTTGCGAAAGTTTGTTCACGAGAGCTAAGCTTTCGGAAGTTTTTTTATCCAAAATAAATCCGGCTAGCGATTCCAGCGATTGACGCTGGGTTGTGCCTAAAATTTCTTCAACTTCCTTGGCGGTTATGTTTTTATCTTCAAGTGACATTACTTGCGACAGGAGAGATTCAGCATCGCGCATGCCGCCTTCGGCAGCGATGGCGATCATTTCCAGCGCGTCTTTTTCAATTTTCACTTTTTCACTCGCGGCTATCAGAGAAAGTTTTTTGACGATATTTTCCACGGGCAAGCGGACAAAATCATAACGTTGGCAGCGGGAAATGATTGTTTCCGGAACTTTGTGGATTTCCGTGGTGGCCAAAATGAAAATCACATGAGCCGGCGGCTCTTCTAGGGTTTTGAGCAGGGCATTGAAAGCGCCAGTGGAAAGCATGTGCACTTCATCGATAATATACACTTTATATTTTGCCAGTGTGGGCGGGAATTTCACATTTTCCCTGAGTTCGCGAATATTATCCACGCCGGTGTTTGAAGCAGCATCGATTTCAAAGATGTCCAAAGATTTTCCATCGCCGATATTTTTGCAATTTTCACACTTGAGGCAAGGCTCCGCCGCCGCTGCGCTCTGGCGAGATAAATTAGCGCCATTAGGCTTTTCATCCGCCGTCGCTACGCTCTGGCGAGACAAGCAATTGACGGCTTTGGCAAAAATACGTGCCAAAGTGGTTTTGCCGGTTCCGCGCGGTCCGGTGAAAAGATAAGCATGGCCAATGTGACCATTTTTGATGGAATTCGAAAGTGTTTGGACGATATGTCCTTGGCCGATGACATCGGAGAAAGTTTGAGGCCTGTACTTTCGGTAAAGCGATAACGACATAAGGCAGTTTGTTTCTAATGGCTTATAAAAAAGTATTGAAATTTTTTGAGATAATGAATGGCTAATTTCAAATTTCAAATGTCAAATCAATGCCAAAACTCAAAATCCAAATTTTTGACATTTGATCATTTGGAT
>JAKLIO010000021.1 GCA_022709565.1 Patescibacteria group bacterium | reverse complement strand
CAGAGTTTATAGCGGAGAAACTGCTGAAAACATCGAGCAGGACATTGTGCGGTTCAGCCGGAATACTAAATTTGATAAATTGAAAGACTTGCTCATCACGCGCGATCTCAAAAAAGTTTTGATCTTCTCGGAAACCAAAAGGGATGTTGAAAAACTGACGGAAAATTTGACCCGCGATGGATTCAAAGTTGATTCGATTCACGGAGACAAGCGGCAGAGCCAAAGACAAAAAGCACTTTTGAAATTCAAAGAAAATCACGTGCAGATCCTGGTGGCGACAGATGTTGCGGCCAGAGGACTGGATATTAAAAATGTCACGCATGTCATCAACTATACGGTGCCGCAGACGTTCAATGACTATATCCACAGGATAGGCCGGACCGGCCGGGGAAACGAAAAAGGTTTCGCCCTGACTTTTATTGAAGGAAATTAAAAACAAACATTGCTTAAAAAATCAGTTTTTCCAAAACAGTCCCGCCTAGGCGGAACTGTTTTTTGTGATATAATAAAAGCGACCTTAAATATTAATATAAACTAAAAAAATGAATAAAATATTAAAAATCGGGGGAATTGTTTTGGGCGCGTTTGTGTTTATTGTAGTTGTTTTAGTTTTCCTGAGTGCTTCTCGAAATATGCTTTCATCCTCTAGCGATAATTCTTTAGGCGTGGCTTCAACAGGCTTGCCATCAGCGTCGTTGCCCATGAGTTTTTCCAGCCCGCTATCTTCAAGATCGATGATGAAAGAGGAAAGCATTGAATCTTTGCCTGTTCCGTCTTATGACGCGGGTACTTCACAGGATATGGCGGAGACAGAAAAGAAAGTTATAAAAAATGGAAATCTGACGTTGAAAGTTGACAGTGCCAATAATGCTGCTCAAAAAATCACTGAAATTGCCAAAAATAATAAAGGGGAAGTGTCTTCTTCCAGTTTTTATCAAAGCGCCAACAATGTTAAAAGCGGTTCAATGGAGGTGAAAGTTCCGGTGGCTGATTTCGACAAGGCTTTTGCGGAAATAAAAAAGGTGGCTTCGCTGGTTGTTCGCGAATCAACTTCCGGCCAAGATGTGACGGAACAATATATTGATCTCCAGGCTCAACTCAAAAATAGGCAAGCGGAAGAACAATCTTTTGTGAAAATTCTTAATCAGGCTCAGAAAATTCAAGATGTTCTGGATGTGACGGCAGAGCTGGCGAGAGTCAGGGGCAACATCGAGCAGTTGCAGGGGAGAATCAAATATCTTGAATCACAAACCGACATGTCGACAATTTCCATAAATCTTTCCGAGGACTCAAACATTACTGTCATTGATTCCTGGCGGCCGTGGCAAGTTGTCAAGGATTCTTTCAATTCACTTGTGAAAAGCCTACAAGAGTTTGTAAACTTTTTAATCCAGTTTGTTATAGTAGTAATTCCGTTCCTGATTATTTGGGCGGTCATTATCTGGGCTGTCTACAAAATCGGCCAGAAAATATATTTTAGAATAAAAGACAGGAACAATTCTTCGCAATAAGAGAGGATCTATCTCTTTTCAAAAACAGCCCCGCCTCGGCGGGGCTGTTTTTTCGTGGTATAATTGAAATATAAATTGATAAACAAAAAAATGAATAAAAAAATTGTTTCAGAAGTTGCGTTAGGAATTATTATTTTAGTCGCGATTTTCTTTGGTGTGATATTTTTCTTGAGTGAAAAAGACAAAATAACAGATAATAGCGTCAACACCGAAAACATTCCGCCAAAAGTTGAAAATATAGAAAAGATTGATCAGCAATACGAAGATAGATCATCTAGAAATCCTATTGATGCTAATTATGATTTGAGCAAACATGAAGACTGGAAACGCCAAGATCCAATAAAATATAATTTTGCTTTAGCAAAAAAAGGTGAGGCCAGCAGTTCTTCCAGTGGGTGTAAAGAATTTCAAGGCGGAATCGGATTCTGCGTTGGCGGATACGCTGGGAAGAAGAATGACCAGTCTATCTGTGAAACATATGATTTTAAGTCTTTGTATATGATGTATTCCATGTGCATGGAGGATTGTGGCGAGCAAAGAAATTTTGCTGGAGGCAATTCACAATTTGAAAATTGTTATATCGGATATGGAATAATAAATAAGGACGAAACAGCTTGTGATAATATGCCTGAAGCACAAAGCGATAAAAATATTCCAAAATATGAAGATGACAAAACTCCAGCCCAGCAAATTAAAAAGGAAAGTTGCTTATATGGCGTTGCGATTGGGAAAAATAATTATGAAATATGTGAAAGTGCAGGATTTTTTAGGGATACATGTTACAGAGACTTTGCAGAATTAAGAAAATCTGCAGAAATTTGTCACAAGATAAACAATGGTGATTTTAAATCAAGGTGTATTCAAATTGCTGCTCCTCTTAGTGGAGAAGTTGAACAATGCATGAATATCGAGCCTCAAAAATATGAGAGTGGGCCAGTCGCTTATTCCAACATTAAAAAAGAACCATATCAAGAGAAAAATGAAGAAACGGAAGATAGAGATATGTGTATTTTTGATGTAGTTGATGAGCAAAAATTATCAGACAAAGCGATTTGCGAAAAGATAGTCTCACCTTATTATAAATATTTATGCAGACAACGAGTAGCAATGAACCTAAAAGATCCGTCCCTATGCACTATTGATTTTTTGGCCTCACAAGGCAATGTTGATGGTTGCATTTATACGCTTGCCAAGGAATTAAGAGATCTTTCATTGTGCCAAAGATCATCCGACATTGCTCGCTGCACATCGCTGTATAATGGAGAACCTGTTCCTACTAAACTTGTTTTTTAATTTATAAATATATGAAAAAATTAAACATACTGATAATATATGATTTAATCATTATAGCTCTTTTTTCACTAGCGGCTATGGGGATTGTTATATTAAGTCTTTGGGCACGGTCTATATGTGGTTCTTGTGTCTTGGCAAATTTCGGTCCATTAATTGGTATTTTTTTTAGTTTATTATTCATAGGATTATTGCGCTTTTTAAACCATTCAATACATAAAAAAAAGTTTGTTCTAAAATGGTATTGGTTTGCTCTTTGCCTGATAGCCGCTCTGGTTATTTTTGTAATTGTTAGCATAAGCGCTATAATAATTGCCGACAATTTTCTTAGTCCATCTATAGGGATATAATTTTTAATTATCGGTTTAGAATAAATAACCCGCCTTTCCAGCGGGACTGTTTTTTCGTGGTATAATTGAAAAGCATAATTTTTCAAAATGAATTTGCGTTGCCGAAAAGGTCTTAAACAGCCAGCCTTGAAAATTGAAGAATAAAGGGGTAAGATGGAATAAATAATAATAATCGAATAATTTCATGCATATATCCAAAGTTATCAGAAATGTTGCCTTTTCGGGTCTCTTTTTTTTGTTCCTAATTTCTCCAATGAGCGTTTTTGCGGAGGCGGGAAAAAGTTCGGAGCCGATCTATATGTTTACCAGTCCGACTTGTTCTCATTGTATCAGCGCTAAAAAGTTCTTTGAAGATTTTCAGAAGGAACAGGGTCTGAAATTGGAAATCCATGATTTCAACATGGCGCAAAGCACTGACAGGGCCAAGGAATATTATGAAAAATATTCAGTGCCGAAAAGCGAACAAGGATTAGTGCCGGCTATTTTTATCGGAGATAAATACTACATCGGCTTTAGCGAACAAATTGGAGAAGAAATTTCCACTTATTTGCTTGGACAAAAACAGGAAGAAAAAAAAGTAAACGATAATTTGGCAAAATTGCCGATTTTAGGCGAAGTTGACTTGTCAAAATTTTCCTTGCCCGCGCTGGCAGTAATTTTGGGTATAACAGACGGATTCAATGTTTGTTCACTGGGAGCCTTGCTCATCATTTTGGGGCTCGTGATGGCATTGGGATCGCGCAAAAGAATTATTTTATTTGGCGGCGCCTACATTCTGACCACTGCTCTTATCTATGGGCTTTTGATGTTTTTATGGCATCAGTTGTTTTCTTTGATTGCGCCGTATGTTAAAAGTTTTGAAATGCTGGTTGGTCTTCTGTCTTTGGTTGGTGGGGTCTATCTGCTGCGGGAATTTTATAAAGCCTACAAGAGCGGCCCGATTTGCAGCTCCAACAATTTGTTGTCGCGCCTGTCGCCGAAAATCGAAAGAGTTTTCGAAAACAAAAAAAACTGGCTGATACTCCTGGGCTCCGTGATTGCCTTTTCCATTGTGGTAACTGTGGTTGAATTTCCTTGTTCAGCCTTTTTGCCGGTTCTTTTTTCCAGTATTCTGGTCGATTCCGGAATTTCACTGGGAATGTCGGTCTTTTATATGTGCATCTATTTGCTATTCTATATGCTGGACGAAATAATAATATTCTTAATTGCCGCTTTGACGCTCAAAATAAAAATCGCGTCTCCTAAATTTATAACTTTTTTTAACCTATTGGCGGCTATAATATTTATTGTTGTTGGCATCTATTATTTTTTTGGTCCGCTACTCTTGGGATAAACATTTAAAATTAAAAAAAATAAATTATGGGCAAAATTTCCATAAAAATAGACGGGCGGGATTTTTCGGCTGAACCGGAAAAATCTATTTTAGATGCGGCTAAGGAAAACAAAATAGAAATTCCGTCACTTTGCTTCCATCCGGACATTGAAACTAAGCATCATTGCGGAATGTGCGCGGTCAGGATTGCTGGAGAAGATGAACTCAAATATGCTTGCGCGACGCCGATTAAAGAGGGGATGGAAATAATCACAGATTCGGAAGAAATAACTGAAGCCAGAAAAAAAAGTTTGGACAGAATTTTAAAAAAACATCTTTTGGAATGCGATGATTGCGTGTGGTTTCAACATTGCCGGCTCTTGGATTTGGTCAAAAAATTTGAAGCCAAACCAATTGCGGAAAAAGATGACAAAAATCAAGTTTTTCAAGTCGACAAAATTATTTTTGACCAGACCAAATGCATTGGTTGTGAAAACTGCATAGGAATTTGCCCGACTAAATTTTTGGAAATGGATTGGCGCGACAAAGTCAATTGTTCGGCTGACGCGGACAAAGATTGTATAAACTGCGGCCAGTGTATTTTGCATTGCCCTGTCGGCGCAATTGAAGGTGTCGGCGAATTTGAAGAACTGGACAAGATTTTCAAAGACAAGCAAAAAATTGCCGTGGTGCAATTTGCTCCCTCGATCAGGACCAGCATCGGCGAGGAATTCGGCATGAAAACCGGAGAAATTGTCACCGGTCAATTGGTTTCCGGACTCAAAAAACTGGGATTTGATTATGTTTTTGACACGGCGGCCGGGGCGGATTTTACCACTTGGGAAGAAGCGGACGAATTAGCTGAACGACTTGCGAAAAATGAAAAACTGCCGGCGATGTCTTCTTGTTGTCCAAGCTGGGTCAGATTTCTGGAATTTGAATTTCCGGAATTCATTCCTAATCTTTGCACTTCGCGTTCGCCGCAAACCATGCTGGGCGGGGTTATCAAAAGTCACTGGGCAAAACAAAATAATATTGAATCAAAAAATATTTTCGCAATTTCCATAATGCCATGCACAGCCAAAAAATACGAAATCAAAAGGGAAGAACTTAAGATTGACGGAATTTTTCCGGTAGACATGGTGCTGACTACGCGCGAACTAGTGCGGCTTTTTAAGAAAAACAATATAAATTTGGAGGACATCAATGAAAGGGAAACTGACAATCCGTTTGGGGCTCCATCCGGAGCAGGCGTGATTTATGGATCCAGCGGCGGAGTTTTTGAATCAGCTTTTCGCACGGCCTATTTCAGAATGACCGGAGAAAATTTGCCAAAAGATGCAGTTTCAGAAATTAGGGGAGAAAAGGGAATTAAAACCAAAGAAATAAATGTTGGAAAGCGGGTTGTCAAAATATGCGTGGTCAGCGGCATCAAAAATGCCCGAAAAGTGCTGGAAGAACTAAAGAAAAATCCCCAACTGTATGACGCGGTGGAGGTCATGGCTTGTCCGGGCGGATGCGTCGGCGGCGGAGGGCAGTCATTGCCGACTAATAAGAAGATTGTGGCGGAAAGGTCAAAATCACTGTATAATATTGATGAAAGAAAAACGATCAAATGCGCGCACGAAAATCCGGATGTTAAAAAAGTCTACGCGGAATTTTTTACCAGTGAGGAAACGCGCAGGAAAATTCTGCAC
>JAKLIO010000020.1 GCA_022709565.1 Patescibacteria group bacterium | reverse complement strand
CGACAAAATTAGTATCTTTCAAAGAAAAGACCTTTCCAATCGGATCATCGCTGCCAAAGAGATCTGCGGCTTTTTTAGACCCGATGACGGCCACCCGGGCAACCCCATCATCTTCTTCATTGGTAAAAACCTTCCGGCTTGCAACTTATTATTTTCAACATCAATAAAACCGGCCGAAACTCCCTGAAAATTACTTTGGGAAGAAGTGCTTTTATATTCGGCCGTCGCAATTCCGCTGACATATCCCGAAGCCGCAATGGCATTCGGCACATTTTTTTTGATCATTATCGCATCCAAGTCTGAAGTTTTGAGTGTTGTCGTCACAACTCCCATCACCGACGCCGGCGGACCTTCTTCGTCTGAAGCTCCTGGTAAAATACCAATCAGATTCGTTCCCATCCCGTTGACCTGATCAATAATAAGCTGCTGCGCGCTGGCACCGATGGCCATGACAATAATTACCGATGCTATTCCGATGATTATTCCGAGGATTGTTAAAAACGAGCGGAATTTCGCCGCCATCAGGTTTTTATATGAAATTTTTATTGGTGAAGAAAGTTTCACAGATTACTTTAAAAACTTTATGAACTTTAAAACTTTATAAATTATTTTAGCAGTTCTCCTTCTCCATCCGCGATTAGTCTTTTTTCAACTTTCACATCGGCAATGATTTTTCCGTCTCTAATTTGCAATATTCTTTTGGCATGCTGGGCGGTATAGGTTTCATGCGTCACCAAAATAATCGTATGGCCATGATTGTTGAGATCCTGCAATATTTTCATGACAGCTAATCCGGATTTTGAATCCAGGTTTCCGGTCGGTTCATCGGCAAAAATAATTTCCGGCTCATTCACCAAAGCTCTGGCAATGGCTACCCGCTGTTTTTCGCCCCCCGAAAGCTGATTGGAAAGATAGGTCGCACGATGCTCCATATCCACAGCTTTGAGCGCCGGCAAAATCTTTTCATCATTATGCTTTTCCAAATGATCACTGTCGTACAGCAGCGGCAATTCGATATTTTCATAGACACTGGTGCGCGGCAGAAGATTGAATGATTGAAAAACAAAGCCAATTTTTTTATTGCGAATCTTGGCCAGCTCATCATCGGAAAATTTTGTGATGTCTTTCCCTTCAAACAAATATGTTCCGCAAGATGGTCGGTCGAGCATGCCCAAAATCTGCATCAACGTTGATTTGCCCGATCCCGACGGTCCCATAATTGAAACAAATTCTCCTTTTTCGATTTCAAAATTCATTTCATGAAGAACCGGCGTTTCCACGCCTTCGTTTTCATACGTTTTGCAAAGATTCTCAACTTTAATTAAGGGTATTGACATTTTGGTAATTTTAGAGTATAATAGATAATTAGTATTTAGTACCTACAAAAAATAATTATTGGCTTAATAAAGCCGGAAAGAAGGATCAGATGAACAATAAAGCCGACGAATTCAAGATTAATTTGCTTAAAAAAGCACGGGACAAAAAAATTGCAGTTTGTTTTAGAACGAAAAGTGGCGCCGAAACCAATGAATTAGCAATTGAAAGTGTAGATGAAAATGGTAATATCATTTGCACATTTCATAATGGCAACGGAACTGCTTATATATCCATTTGTGATATTGAAGAAATCGCTACCGAAGTAAAGCTTCATTAGTAAAATCGCGCCAGCAACTAGCTCGCGGAAATTGATTGTGATAATTTGCAATCAAAAGTCCGCGGGCTTTTTTTATTGTCAAACGGAACAAAAACTTTGTCATTCCCGCGAAAGCGGGAATCCAGACACCACTGATTATATAAAATACAAAATTGAATTAATACAAGAAAATTTATCCATAATATATTTATTCTGTTTTGATTTAATAAAAAACTAGTGAAACATGGATCCCCGCCTTCGCGAGGATGACAAGTGTTGAATTTATTTCGTCGCTACAAAAGTCACAACTTTCTCCCCGCCTTTGAGGCCGGATTTAGCTTCCACCATTCCCTCATCGCCTTCCAATCCCGTTTCAATATAAATCTTTTCCGTCGTAATGCCGTCAGCCTTCAAAACTTCCACATATTTTTTCTTGCCATCTTCCTTGATCGCGCGAGCAGGAACCATAAGCACACCCTCTTTTTCAGCCGTGTGGATATCAATGTTCGCGCTCATGCCATTTTTAAATCTTTCATCATAGGCTGGAAATTTCAGTTTGACTTTATAGTAAACCACATCTTGAATGACCGTGGCGGAAGGTTCGATTTCAACAATTTCAGCGGAAAAAATATCCTCCGCGTTGAAAGCATCCAGAGTCACATTGGCTTTTTGTCCCAAAGCTATTTTGACAATATCCGATTCGGGAATATTAGCCTGCACTTCCAATTCGCCTTCTCTGGCAATTGTCACCACAGAGGTGTTGGCAGTCACGGCATTAGCCACCGTTGTTTCTCCTTCATCAACATTTTTTGTGATTACTATTCCGCTGATTGGAGAATAGAGAGTGGTTTCTGAAATTTGTTCCCGCACGGCTGTCACAGCGGACTCGGCTTTTTTTATGACAGCTCTTTGAGCGTCTTTTTGTGCCCAGTTATAACCAGAATTATTTCTCTTCATTGAATAAAGAGCGTTTCTCTGCGCGATCAAATCCTGCTTGGCTTGATAGAGCTGTTCATTCAATGTGCCTTTGTCGATCGTGGCGATTTTTTGTCCCTTTTCAACCTTATCGCCAATATCAACAAACATTGCTTCAATCCGGCCGCTGATTTTGAAAGACAGGTCAGCCTGTTCTTTTGCCACCAATTTGCCGGTCACTGAAACCGTCCGAGTCAGATTTCCCTTTGCGATTTCTGCGGTAGTATACGTTGTTTTAGGCTGCCGACTTTTTACATACCAAAAAACACCGCCGATTATTGCTGCGATTATTAAAATCCAGATTGTCCATTTCTTCGCCTTCGCCATTTTTGTCTATAAGTGGAGCGAGTAGCTACAAAAATGAGCGCCCCGCACCAATTCTTTAATTAAAATAATATTAAATTGCTTTTTAAGCCGCAGGCGATTCCGTTAAATAAATTTTAAATATTTTAATTAAACTTTATTCGGAATTTGGTGCGGGGTAGCTATTTTTATAACAACGAGCTTTGTTTCCCCTGCGCATCCAGCGCTTCATTGACCAGCGCATCGGCGATTTTATTTTTTTCCCGATAAATATGATTAAAAGTAACGGCTTTAAAATCCAGCATCAAATTCCAGACTTCCAAAAATAATTTTTGGATATTCTCGTCTTTGACTTTATATTCGTGCTTCAGCTGTTTGGTGACAAATTCGCTGTCCAGATAGCATTCAACTTCATATTCTTTTGCCTTGTCTTTGCCAACCAGTTGTTTGATTTTTTGCAAACCAAAAATCACAGCTGCATATTCAGCCTCATTGTTGGTTTTTTCACCAATATAATGGCCGTATTGTTTGTGCAAAGTTTCAATGTGAACACCAACTGCCGCCGGACCGGGATTATTTCTTGATCCACCGTCGGTATACATCACGATTTTCTGTTCCATATCCAGATAATAATATTTTAAAAGATTTTTATCATGCAAGATTTATATATTTGTTTTTTTGCGCGGAACTTTACGCAGGCGCTTTTTAATCGTTATACTAAAAAATAATCAACATACTGCCGTGATGGCACATAACACTAAAACAGCAAGCGCCGAGCAGTGAAGCGTAAAAAAATAAATATATAAATCCTAACTAAATTTTACCATTTTATCTCTTAATCTGCAATAAACTAGCGGGCGAAGAATGCTAAAGCAACCTGGCTGTCATATAGCCAATACCTAGCGGATATTCGTAACTCAGGAGATCGAATTTATAGTTTTTGCCGTGCAAGGCGCCCAGCAAAATTATGATTGAACGCATACCGCATTCAGCTGATTTGGTGCTATGTTTGTCAAAACTCATAATGCCTGACAAATTATTTTCGCCCAAATAACGCAAAACTTTCGCGTCAAATTTGACAGCCTTGGGATAAAAGCCGGCCGGCGCATTAGGCGTTAATTTGTGGGACAAGTTGCCGCTGGCAATGATAGCCACTCTTTTATCGGAACTTTCAATGATTTTTTGCAGAGTTTCTCCGTAGCGATAATGAAATTCATAATTCATTTTTGAAAAAGACAGATGGACAACCTTTGGTTTAATATTTTTAGTCAAATGATAGATAGGAATCAATGCCCCATAATCCAAAGGGCCTGGATGCAGTTTGGCCATCAGATCCTTTTGCAGACACAAAAAGTTTAGTTCATCAGCAATTTTAGCATCATTGGAGTATTTATACTCTTTGTCTGATCCGAATTCGCTGAAATTTCCAATAAGTTCGCTGGCAGAATTTATCACAAAAGTATATTCCTCAGAATAGGCATGGGGAGAAATTATGACAATTGTTTCCGGATCGGCTTTTTCAAGGTCAATTCTGAGTTTTTCAAAAGCATCAAGCGTTTTTTTTATAAGATTAAAACTCCCCGGCTTCCCGAGGCCCGGAATACTCTCTGGCGGATGCGGCATGATAGCTGCAAAAACAATCATACTTATGTTTTAAGTTTTATAAATTCAGCGCCAGATACTAATACAAGAAAGATGGCAAATATTTTCAATTTATTAAGTCACTGATAATCCTATTTACTAATACAAGTTATTTAAGCGTTTCGTCTCCGTCATCAAAACCGCTTTCTATATGGCTACCGTCGCAAAATGGTTTGTTTCCAGACTGGCCGCAACGGCAAAGCGTCACGCGGTTTCTTTTTTCATAGCTGTGTCCATCTGAAGATTTGATCTGCACTCTTCCTTTGACCCAGATCGGCCCGCTGACCCCCATTTCCGGATCTTCCACAAGACTTAATGATTCTTCAAATTCGGGTTCATAGGCCTTTTTTGTTTCCTTGTCCAAAGCCACAAGTCTGCCCGAAGGACAATTGCATGCCTGCTCGATGGCCGTTTTTTTTGCCAGCGGATCATCGGAATTTTCCGTCAAATTCCACGCGCTTCCTTTTCTCTCGCAGAAACGCGCTCTAGCACAAAGACTCTCCACATCAGTCAGATCAAGCTCCGGACCCTCTGTTTTTGAATCCACTTGCTCGAAATATTTTCTTCTGTCAGCTGTCTCCGTCCCCTTGAAGCCGCAAGTCACGTGCGTACCATCGCAATACGGCATGTTTTTTGATTTTCCACAGCGGCAAAGAGCATATGTTTCCTGCTCAGGATACTTTTTACCTTTTTTCCATTCGCAAGGCAAACGTTCCTCATCAGTAATAATTGTCTCTTTTTCTAAGGGTAAATTTCCGGAAACAAAATACGGTCCGTCTTTGGAAATGATAATTTTTCCCTTTTTAATTTCTTTTTTCATATGTGTAATTACATTAAACTTAATATTATCTTCCATTGTACGCTCTTTAGTACGAAAAATACACTAATTTTATTTTATCCGGCGTTAATTGCTAACTAACAAAAACAAGCTCCGAAAAGAAGCTTGTTTTTGTTAATGCACGGGGTGTAGGAATTGAACCCACAATAACGCTTTTGGAGAGCGCAGTTATACCGTTTAACTAACCCCGCGTATTTATTATTTTGAAATTTCGTTGATTAAAAACAACATCTCTTGTCTTATCTCTCGTCCATAATATTTGATACTTACGCATCCCTGATAATTTTCTTTTGTTATTTTTCCGGTATTTGGCTTGCTGTATGGCTTGGTGAATTGTGATTTTGGTATGTTAGTAACCTCAGACCAAAATTCAATCTGCTGACCAATATTATGATATTTATGAACATGAATCAATGCTCTGAATCTTTTTTCATCAACGTCAAATGCTTTTCTAAAAATAGTAACGAAATATCTTACAAGTTTCGGATCTGAATTTATAAAAGTCAATTGCGCTTTTTCGGTTTTTCCTCCTTCGCACCAATAAAGCAACGCACATACAAACTTTAGATCATTTTTCGGTAATAAGCATTCGCTAAGACTATTTTTAACCTTAAATAATATTTTTTTATCCTCTTTTGCTATTCTTTTTTTTACTGAATCGTTGCCCTTATTTCTTCCATCAACTCCTAATTTACAAATTCTCTTCTTGGCAACTTTTGATAATGTGACATCTCTTAGCCATAAACTTGCCGTACTTTTAGATATTTTTAGTCTTTCGCTTATTTCCCTAAATGAAAACCCTTCTTTTCTTAATGTTTTCGCTTTATTTTTCAAAACATCATTTTTCATAAAAATTAAACCAAGATAATAAGTTATATAAACTCTAATCTTAGTTTAACATTTTTATGGGAAAAAACAAGCATCTATAAAATGACAGGTTACTTCATTTCCTTGTGCAAAGTATGTTTCTTGCAAAATTTGCAATACTTGTTCATTTCCAATTTTTCTTTGATCTTTTTCTTGTTACGTGAAGTATAGTATGTAATTCTTTTACATTCACTGCATTTCATCTTAACCAGATTTTCCTTAGTTTTTGTCGCCATATTTGTGAAAAAATAAATTAATAAATTATGAAATTATTTTGTACCCGTGAGCCCAGAGGGAGAATCGAACTCCCGACATCATCCTTACCATGGATGCGTTCCGCCACTGAACTATCTGGGCGAAAGTTGATTCTATTTCCATTCCCCTTTTATCAACTTCTCCTTTTTTATCCTGCTCCATCCTTTAATTTGCGCTTCTCTTTTTCTAGCTTCGGATTTATTTTGAAAAGATAAGGATTTATAAACCAAAACGAAAGGTCCTTGCTGTCTTGCCATATTTGAACCTTTTCCATTATTGTGCCTTTCAATTCTTTTTTGAGCATCTGTTGTAATTCCTGTATAATACCTGCTAGTTTTTGCTTTAGCTATATACACATACCATAACATATGCATGCCCTTCGACAAGCTCAGGGTACTTC
>JAKLIO010000002.1 GCA_022709565.1 Patescibacteria group bacterium | reverse complement strand
AGCAACGCTTTTCTTGATTTATAAACCTCTGCATTGCAAATAAAGCATCTTTTCATCTCACCCCTTAGCAATCCTTTTTGCATGCAACCTTTAGAACAATATTTACCCAGCCCATTTTTTATCCAGCTGGGCTTAGCATAGAATTCTTTTTTGCATATTTTACAGTTTACTTGAGGCATATGCCAATAAGTATAATGTAAAAAATAGAGCATGTCAATAGTCCGGTTTCTGAAAAACATCCACAAACCAATAATAAGTCACTTTTGTACCCTCAGTAGGAATCGAACCTACATAACCAGCTTAGAAGGCTGGTGTTCTATCCATTGAACTATGAGGGCGTCGTCGCTTTGCTCCTCCTTAAAACCTTGCGGTTTTAATATTTCCACCCCGGGAAAACTCCCGTTTTCCCGACCCCTTTCCCATTTCAATTTTCAATTGAAATTTATTGTGGTTATGAGATAAAAATGTGCGTCGTGAGGGATTTGAACCCCCGACCATATCCTTAAGAGGGATCTGCTCTACCAACTGAGCTAACGACGCTAATTTTTCAACAACTAAACTATTATATCAAAAGACACCCAATTAGTCAATGGAGAATAAATGCCTATAAATCAGTATTTTATTTGTTTTTAACGATTTATTAGCGAGATTTTTTATATTCCTCCCACTGTTTTTTTGACCAATCGTCGGGTTTAGTGGTAAATATTTCTTCACCTGGATGGGGATATTTGTCTGGAGAATTGTAGGAGCTGTTGAAAACATCTTTAATTATTTCATCACCGTTCTTATCAAAAACATGCTGAGTAAAAGTCGTCTTCATTGAACCATCCGGATTTTTTTCAAGCACCTTGGGGCCATCAATAGTTGTCTTTCGGCCGTCATCCGTGCCATAGAATTGAAATTTTAAAATTGTGCCTTCTATGCTTGTCTGGATAAGGATGTGCCCTGGAGTATTATTAATAAAACGCAAGTCTGGGTTGGGAATATAGACGGTTGAATCCATGCCTTGCGGATTATAATAAGAAACAGGATAGGCATGATTGCGTCTGGCTGTAATTTTTAAGCCTGAGTAAATTGCTGCTCTGAAGGCTGTTGTGGAAACTTGGCAAATGCCTCCACCAAATTCCGGTTCAGTTTTATCGTGTTTAATGACCAGCTCCGGCAAATATCCATGTTCAGCGTCAACCTCGCCAAGATTTTTCACAAAGGAAAATTCTTCGCCGGGCTTTATAAGCACTCCGTTAAATCGGCTGGCGCCGACAGTTACATTATGGATTCTGCTTTTGGTGGAACCTTTAAAATTGGAAACGCCTTCTCCTATGAGCGAATTTATTCCAAGACTATTAACATTTTCATAACCTATTGCCGGTTCTTTTACATCAAAAGGCAAATTGAGCGTCTGAGGATATTTTTCCTGATTCGTTTGAAGCGCAGACATGATCAGTTCAACACTCTTTTCAGTATTTAGAGTGAGGCCATTTTGTGGTTCTGAAAACGTGGTTACTTTTCCATCTTCGATTTGGAATTTTGCGTCAATGGGATCCCTGTTAACATTTCGGGCAATATCATCAACATGCAACCTTATCTTATCAACGTTAATATTTTTTTCAGGCAAAAGCCGAATATGATGCCTCTGCATTTCAGTTAGCGTTAATGCGCAAAAAATATTATTTACCGGACAATAATAAATATTTTCAAACTCTGATCGCTTGGAAGATGATAATGTAAAAATATTAGAATGTTGCGTCCACCCAGCCAAAGTGCTTTCTGATACAGTTTCCGTATGTTGACCAATATTTAAAACAAGAGCAGCTTTCTCTCCGGAAGTAGATTTTTTGTCTAAAACTTCTTCGGCCGATACGGAGAACGGCAAAAGAGCGGACAACAATAAAAGTAATAAAAAATAGTTTTTAACCATGCTTTAAGAATACTGTATTTTTTAATCAATAACAAGGATTCCGATTGATTTGTAGTCTCAATTGGACTCTGATGGCAGCTTACAACCTTGGAGAAAAAAACTTCAATCTTTCGATTGAAGTTTCCTAATAAGCTGAAAAGCTGCAGCCTGACAAGCTGTTTTTAGAATCCTCTAACCTGAATCTTCTTGATTTTGGTAGTATCTGCTTTAGGCAGGCGAATGGTTAAAATTCCGTTTTTAAGGGATGCTTCAGATTTTTCGGAAAGAATATCCACTGGCAGAACTACTGAACGCGAGAACCCGCCCCAATAGCATTCCTGATAATAGTAATTTTCAGCGTTTACCACCTCTTCATTTTTCCTTTCCCCCTTGATTGTTACCATGTCATTGTTGATAGCAACATCTAAATCTTCAGGTTTTACTCCCGCAATCGTAGACTTAATGACAATTTCGTTGTCAGTCTGGTAGACGTCTATCGTAAGCTGGCCTTCAGCATTGCCGGCATAGCCTTCATCTTCAACAAAAATATTTCTCGGTTCGGAATTCATGATCATCTCAGTTTCTTCTTCTTCGGAAAAAACAGGCCTAGAATCTTCACGATCGCCAGGTCGGTTGACTGAAGTGGCGCCTGTTACGCGTTCAAAAAATGATTTTTTTGTCTTTAACATAGTATAATTGTGGATCACTGGCCGAAAGTTGCTCAAAAGCAGCAAAAAGGCCACTAATTTCCCCTAAGTTAAGAATTATTTGATACTTTTCTTACATAAATATTATATGACGATTTCTAGTCTTTTGCAAGTCACCTTTAATCCTGGTTTATTTTACTGCTGATGCGCAGAAGATTTATGATATTTATCAAAACTAAAAGTCCAAGCAGGGCAAAAACCAGGTAGTTCTGCAAAAACTCCCTGTTCATAGCTAAAAGGTTATAGGCGGCATGGAAGATCACGGCAATCGAAAAAGCAGACAAAAAAGTTGAAAACTTGCCTGGATTTCTGATGGCGACAATATAGCCAATCAGTCCGGCAGTACCTATATGCAAGATTCCGATCTCTGTTAATAAGTTCCAAGCCGGTAATAAGCTTGAGGACATATAAATAAATCCCAATTCAACCCCGAAAAATCCCAAACCAACCAACATAGAATTTACAATGTAGGATTTTTCCAAAGAAAAAGATTCAACCTTTTTGGAAATAATAATATATTTGAAAAACTCCTCAATGCAGGCAGAAATCAAGAAAAATAAAGGAACCGCAAAAAAAATATCAAAAGAAAATTCAATATTTTTGTAAGCAGAAATGCCTAAAAAGACTATGATTTCTACAATCAAGGCGCCAAAAGCCGCAATTATTCCCCATAAAAAAGATTCAAATGCGTTTTTCATGTTTATTTAAGTGAAGAGAGATGCTTTTTAAGTTCTACAAGCTTGGCATCATTATGTCTTTTTGATTTCTCTATTTTAGATATGAAATCTTTGGATGCTTTACTCATAAATTCCTTATTTTCAAGGCGCGCATTAAGCCCAGCCAAATATTTTTCTACATTTGCGATTTCTTTTTCGGCCTTAACTATGTCTATTACTTTTTGCGATACAATACCATCAGCTATCTGAAAAGTTCCGCCAGTAAAGTCACCTGTTGCTGGTGCAACATAAATATTTATATCTCGAACAACTCTATGCATAGCGTCTTTTATTATTTTTCCAGTAGAAACTATTTTTAAGGTTTCGACACCAGTACGAAGGTTTTTAATTAAGTGCTCCTGCTCTTTCAAGAGTTTTTCCATTTCAGTATTCTCGTATTGTTTTTGATTCGCTATATCTATAGTAACTTCCTTTTTTGGTTTGTTTGTGCCAGCAAAGCTTGCATCACGTATGTTTGTTACAATTTCTTGTATTAATTTAAATTTTTCAGGTCCCTTTGAAGATGAATTTATGTGCGAATATTTTTCATGCTGAGGCCATTTTGAAATCATGAGCAGATTCTTTTCATTTACTAATGTCCAAATGTGTTCGGTTACAAAAGGCATGAATGGATGCCACATTTTTAAAATTTTATCTAAAACATATCCAAGAACTTTTTGATTTTTTTCAATCTTGTTCGTTTCAACATACCAATCAGCAAATTCATTCCAAGTAAAAGCTTTAAGCGTATCAGCTGCAAGGGAAATTTGTTTGGTTTCAAAAAGATTATTAATTTCTTGGTTTGTTTCATCAACGCGCTGTACTATCCATTCATCCGTGATAGTTTTTATATCTTTTTTGACTATTTTTTCTTCCAACTTAAAATTTTCTTGTGACAAACAATAACGTGAAATATTCCAGAGTTTGTTGGTGAAGTTTCTGAATGTTTCTATTTTTTCTTCCGAAAGTCTCGAATCTTGTCCAGGGGCGCTATCCATAATCAAGCTCATTCGCAAAGCATCAGCCCCGAATTTATTAATCGCCAGCAATGGATCAATTCCATTGCCTCTCGATTTGGAAAATTTGTGTCCGTCTTTGTCACGAACTAAGCCGGTAAAAAATAAATTTTCAAATGGCACTTTGCCGGTAGCATATAAGCTCATCATAATCATGCGGGAAGCCCAGAAAAACAGGAGATCGCGACCCGTAACCATCATTGTTGAAGGGTAGAATGTATCAAAATCATTGCCGTGTGATTTTAGAGTGGTGTGGACCCATTGTCCGGATGTGAACCAAGTATCAAAAGTATTTTCATCTTGGGTTAGTTCTGTTCCTTGGCAATGTGGGCATTGAGCAGGTTTTTCCAAGGAAACAATATACTTTTCTTCGCCGCAATTTTTGCAATACCAAACCGGAAATTGCGGTCCCCACCAAATTTGTCGGCTAATGCACCAGTCATGCAAATTTTCAAACCAACTTATCAGAATTTTTTTAAAGTTTTCCGGAAAAATTTCAATTTCACCTTTTTCAATCGCTGCAATAGCTTTTTTCTTTAATGAAAATTTTTCTGCATCAACATTAATAAACCATTGGTCAGATGTTAAGGGTTCTATGACTGTTTTGCAGCGCTCACAAATAGTAACAGAATGAGTCATGTCTTCCGTTTTTTCAAGCAGGTTCAGTTTTTCCAAATCTTTAATAATTTGTTCTCGTGCTTCACTGACACTAAGTCCCGCATAAGCTCCACCCAGATCAGTAATGGTTGCTTTTTCATCAATCACTTGAATTTCTTCAAGATTATGATCTTTTCCGATCTGCCAGTCGAGCGGATCATGGGTTGGTGTAATTTTTACAGCACCGGTGCCAAATATTTTATCAACACGCCTGTCTTTTATGATTGGTATAATCCTGTTTTGCAGAGGCAAAATAATATTTTTTCCAACTAGCGATTCGTATCTTTCATCCTCTGGATTGACGGCCACAGCACTGTCGCCCAACATTGTTTCCGGACGAGTAGTCGCAACTGTGACAAATTCAGGACTGTTTTCCAGCGGATATTTTATGTAGAAAAGTTTTCCGGGAGTTTCTTTGTGAAGTAGTTCAACATCAGCCAAAGCAGTCGCGCAGCGAGGACACCAATTAACAATTCTTTTGCCTTTGTAAATCAAACCATCCTTTTCCATTTTTACGAACGTTTCCAACGCTATTTTTAAAACATCCGGATCAAGCGTGAATTTTTCGCGTGACCAATCTGCACTTAGTCCAATCTTTTTTTCCTGCGAGCGCATATAGTTCGCGCGATCAATGCAAAAATCGTAGGACTCTTTGTAAAATTTTTCTCGGCCTAATTCGTGGCGAGAAGTTCCGCGTTCATTCTCTAATATTTTTTCAAACACAACTTGGGTTTGGATGCCGGCGTGATCCTTGCCAGGCAAGAGAAGTGTCTTCTTGTTGTTCATGCGGTTATAGCGGCCAAAAATATCCATAACAGTATAACCACTGGCATGGCCGACATGGAGTTCGCCATTGGAATTTGGCGGAGGCAAAACATCACAATAAACTCCTTTTGTATCTTTTAAATTTTCAGGCTGAAAAAACCCGCTTTCTTCCCAGCGTTTGTATATCTTATCTTCGACTGCTTTGGGGTCGTAAATTTTAGGCAGTTCTTTTTCCATAGTATCCTTATAATATCAGTTTGAGGGCATTATTTCAAGAAAAAATTACTTTAATTTCAAATTCGCATATGGCTGGAGATTTTCCCAACCATTCAGAGCTTTTTTCTTTTGAGATTCGTTCATCTTTTGCCAGCGGAAAGCGGCAGCAGCAGCTATCATGGCGGCGTTGTCGCCGGTCAGACTAGTATCTGGTATACAGTATTTAGTATTTGGTATGGATTTTGAGATAGCTGCGCCCATTTGTTCTCGCAATTCTTTATTGGCGCTGACACCACCGGCTAGCATAATCGTTTTTGGCTTGAATTTTTCCGCAGCTTTCAAGGTTTTGGCAATCAAAACATCAATTGTGGCTTGCTGAAATTCATGACAGACAGCGGCAATATATTTTTTATCACTTAATAATTCAGGGTGTTTTTTGGTTTCATACAAAACTGCCGTTTTCAGCCCGGAAAAAGAAAAATTAAATCCCTGCTTATTTAACATAGGCCTCGGGAATTGTATCTCGTATCTTGTATCTTGTATTTCGTATTCTTTAGATTTTGAATTTGATTTTTGTGATTTGTTTGGAAATTGGTCATTGGTCATTGGAAATTCCATTGCTCTTTGGGCAACGACTGGTCCTCCGGGATAGCCGATTCCTAAAATTCTGGCCACTTTATCAAAGGCTTCGCCGACTGCGTCATCCAATGTTTGGCCGATAATTTCATATTTTAAATGGTCTTTCATCAAGACTAATTGCGTATGACCACCGGAAACTACCAAACACAAAACAGGAAAAATAGCTTCATTAGCTTTCAGCGTCATTAGCTTCTTAGCTTTTGTCATTTGAAATTTATCATTTGTCATTTCGCGAACAAAGTTCGCGTAGATGTGTCCTTCAATATGATGAATTCCAATCAGCGGTTTTCCCCAAAGGTAAGCCAGTGTTTTGGCGAAATTGTTGCCAACCATGAGAGCGGGAATAAGCCCAGGCCCTTCCGTGACCGCAATAAAATCAATATCTTGCATTGAAACCCCGGCATTTTTTAAAGCCAGCTTAAAAATAGGCACAATATTTTTCACATGTTCCCGTGCGGCCAAATTTGGCACAACACCGCCCCATTTGGCATGCAGCTTTACCTGTGAAGAAACCTCATTGGCGAGAATGGTTAAATCATTGCCTTGAAATTGCAAGACAGAAACAGCGGTTTCATCGCAAGATGTTTCCACAGCGAGGATTAGTATATTTGACATAAGTGTGATATTATTATAATATATAGTTCCCCTTGAAAGAAGCGTTGTAGGCATATTTCTGGCCTGTTCTCATATGCAATCGTTAAACGATAATATCATATGGTACGGAAAAAGAAAAGTCAGCCTAAGGCGCTAGCCCCACGTATTTCCGTGAGGAAAGGCGTCACAAAGAAAAAACCTTCAAAGCGTAAGAGTATTTTGTTGAATCAGGAAGCAAAATGCCCAGCTAGCCAATCTTGCCGGCTAACTTCTAAAAAAAACGTTTGTTGCAAAGACCTCAGCGATGCGGAGCTTATTACTTTGATTCAAATTCAAAAGAAAAATAAAGAGGCCTACTATAATCTCACAGAGCGTTATTCAAAAAAGCTTTTTACTTACATTTTTCATTTTGTAGGCGACAAGAGCGAAACCGAAGACATATTGCAGAATGTTTTTTCCAAAACCTATAAAAATCTGGATAAATTTGACGTTTCCCGGAAATTTTCTTCCTGGATCTATCGCATCGCGCATAATGAATCCGTAAATTTTTTAAAACGCAGGAACAAGCGCTATACCGTTTCCTGGGAAGATATATCGACAACAAAAGACAAGTTGGACACGGCTACTAACGAAGAAATTCCAGAAGAAAAATGGGAACATATGGAAATTGTCAGAGAAATCGATGAAGCGCTGGCAAAGCTTCCGCCCAAGTACAAACAAGTTTTAAAACTCAGATATTTTCAGGAATATTCCTATGAAGAAATCGGAGATATTTTGAAAAAACCGATCAACACAATTGGAACGCTGATCAATCGGGCCAAGAAAAAACTTCTGAAAATCGCCAAACAGCAAGGCATTAAAAACAATCGCTAAAAATACTCCAGCCGAGGAGTATTTTTGAACTAATTTGTTGCTTGCAGAGCCTTTTTTATAAGACCTTTGACTATTTATTTTTTTCGTGTTAAGCTTTCCACTGTTATTGTTTCAGGCGTTTTATAAATGCCGCTATCGTCTAGTGGTTAGCCCGCCTCGACTCGCGGAAACGACCGCTCGTCGACGCGAGGCGGGGACAGCAGGTTATGCAATATTATTATGTATATTTGCTGATTAATGAAAATAAAACAAAAACTTACGTCGGTTTTTCTGATAATTTAGAAAGGAGGATAAAAGAGCATTCGCATGGAGAAGTAAAAACAACAAAGAACTTCGGAAATTTTAGTTGGCAAATAATTGAGAAATGTATTCACATAAAACTTGCCAGGGAAGCTGAAAAATATTGGAAATCTTCCTCTGGAAGAAAGAAAATAAAAGAAATGTTAAAATAGAATAATTTGCCGCTATCGTCTAGTGGTTAGGACAGCAGGTTTTCATCCTGTAAACCGGGGTTCGATTCCCCGTAGCGGTACCAAAAAATTAAAAATTCTCAGCATGGGGATTTTTTAATTTTATGCTAAGGAAAATCGAACAAGGAAAGGGGTCGGGAAAACCTAGGTTTTCCCGGGGTGGAAGTATTGAAACCGAGAGGTTTCAAAAGCGAACACAGTGAGTGCGTGAGATTTCCCCGTAGCGGTACCAGCATCAAAACGAGTTTTTTATAAGACTCTTTTTTTAATACTTCTGGAAATACATTGGCATACAATGTATAATAAAAATATAAATTAATAAAGAACAAAAATATGTCTATTATTTTAACTGACGATAATTTTGAAAAAGAAATTCAAAAAACAGAAAAGCTGTCTTTGGTTGATTTTTACGCGACTTGGTGCGAACCCTGCTCAATGCTGGCGCCGGTTTTGGAAAAAATAGAAAAGGAATTCGAAGAAAAAATTGTTTTGCTGAAAGCTAATGTTGATGATAATCAGCTGAATGCCCAGAAATTTAAAGTTGATCGTATCCCAATGGTAGTGCTCTTCAAAAATGGCGAGCCGGTCGATTCCTTCACTGGATTTAAGCCTGAACTTGAAATCAAAGAATGGCTGGAAAAAAATATTTAGCCAACTATTAAAATCTCAATTACAAAAATATATGGATAAAAAAGAAGAAATGATTGAAAAATATTTGGAATACGCCAAAGAAAACGGATTTCAGCTAAATCCGGACAAAAAGACTGTTGAAAGGGTATTGGACGGATTATTGAGAAATGAGGAGAAAACAGGCCAAAAATATTGCCCTTGCCGGCGGATAAGCGGAAATCAGGAAGAAGATGCGAAAAAAATCTGCCCCTGTGCTTTCCATAAAGAAGAGATTGCGAAAGACGGAAAATGCTATTGCGGGCTATTTACGAAGTAGTTGAGTGGCTTTTTCCCGAGATATGGAAAAGCTTTAAATTAGGCAAAAAAGAGGAGGCTACATTTGTCGAAGAATTTGAAAAGGCTTAAATAAAGCAAAACGGTATTGTGTGGCCAGTTTTGCACTCGTCCGAAGATTTTCACCTGAAAAAGTCGAAGGACTTTTTTTATTTTGCGATTTTCTGAAATTTTTCGGCCAATTTTTTGGCAAAAATCTCCAAAATCAACTTTTTGGACGGAAAAATAAATGGCTTAAATTGGGCAATATGGCATAGGGCTACATTTGTTGAAGAATTTGAAAGGGCTTATATTAAGCATTTTTCCTATTCTGGCCCTCTTTATGTAGCAAAGCCAAAATATCCCTTTATTTTTTCATGAGCTGGTTCCATCCGGTGAGCATTTAGTCTGCTAAATAAAACAAGCGAAGAAGCTCACAGTCAGAGTGTTTATTTTTTGTTGTTTTTGCGTTATAATAAGCCTATGGATCAGGCTGGACAACACATCTTTGAATTCCTTCGGCATTATGGCTACTTTGCCATGCTGCCACTGATGACTCTCGAAGGGCCGGTAGTGACTTTGATTTCAGCCATGCTGGCTTCCATGGGCGCATTTTTTTGGCCTTGGGTTTTTGTGCTTTCGGTTCTGGGGGATATGCTTGGAGACGTTATTCTCTATTGGATAGGCTACAAATACGGCATGCATTTTGTGAGAAAAATCGGAAAGCATATCGGCATCACCGAATCGTTGGTGCTCCGAATGGAAAAATATTTCACAAGACACGGCGGTAAAACTATTTTTGCCGTAAAATCAACAGTCGGTCTTTGCTGGGCGACATTCACGGCGGCCGGAATTGTGAAAATGGATTTTAAAAAATTTCTGAAATATTCTTTTTTGGGCGGAATTGTTTGGAGCGGATCATTAGTGGCCATGGGCTATTTCTATGGCTATCTTTGGAAAAGCATGAAAGAATATATCAGCTGGGCGGGCTGGATTATTACTGCTGTGGCTGTCGCTTCTTTTATGGGCATTACGCTTTATAAAAAATACCAGTCCAGGCAACTTTTGCGGGAGAATAATAATTCCAATTAAAAATTAAGACATTTTTAAAGACTGCGATTAGGGCAGTTTTTTTCTTGCAAAAAACAGGGGAAAGACTAAGATTAAGGCATATCGGTTATTAAAGTTATTAAGCAATGACTCCAAAAATTGTAAAATTTATCAATAAAGCTAAGAACATTATTTTTGCCGATCCGGAGCTGATTTTTAAAGATGAAAAAGATTTAGTTAATCAACCTTTCTATTTCCAAGGCAATAACGGCAAAGGGGTGCTGCTGGTTCATGGCTGGACATCCACCGCTTATGAAGTGAGAAGATTGGGAAAATATCTGAGTGAAGAAGGCTTCACGGTTTCCGGACCAATGCTGAGAGGCCATGGTACTCAGCCGGAAGATTTGGAGAATGTGACCTATCAGGACTGGCTGGCTGATTTGCTGAAAGCTTATGACGAGCTGCAGAAAGAATGCGGGGAAGTTTACATTGGCGGGACATCGATCGGCGCCAGTTTGGCAATTCTTTTGGCACTCCAAAGACCGCAAACAAAAGGATTGGTGCTGATGGCAACTCCGTACAAAATCAAACTCGAAAGCATATTGGAAATGTGGGGAAAATTAATTTTGCCGTTCAAAAAATATAACAAGAAATTCTATCCGCCGACATTTGGCGCCACCACCACAATTACCCGCGTTATTGCCTACCAAAAATATTCCACCAGAAGCGCTTTGGAAGTCTTAAAGCTAGTAAAAGCAGTCAGAGAAAAATTTGCGGAAATAAAACAGCCTTGTTTTTTGATTCAATCCAAACAGGATCATGTTGTTTCACATGGAAGCATGGATAAGATATATGAAAAAATCAGCTCAGATATAAAAAAGAAGAAATATATAAACAGAGCCTACCATACATTTATTTCGGATATTAAAAATGAACACGTTTTTACGGACATATTAGAATTTCTGAAAGAAATTAAGTAACAGGTGTTTTTTTATTTAAGTATTTTTTGTAATTTCAAATGACAAATGACGAATTTCTAATCAAATCCAAATGACTAAATGTCAAAAATTTGAACTTTGGATTTTGAAATTGATTTGTCATTGGAAATTTGAAATTTGTCATTTCTAGTATGCGTATTGCTTTTTTCACCAATAATTATCTGCCGAATATCTATGGGGTGCCGATGTCGGTGGAAACTTTTCGCAAAGAATTTGAAAAACGTGGCCACACGGTTTTTGTTTTCGCTCCGAATTATTCCGACTATCAAGATACGAATAAAAACGTTTTTCGTTATCTCTCAGTGGATATTGAAATAAAATTCCGTTTGCCGTTGGGCATTCCATATTCACGCAAAATGGATAGGATTATTGAAAAACTTGATTTAGACATTATTCATTCGCACCATCCGAATCTCCTGGGATCAGCCGCCATGAAATGGGCTAAGAAAAAAAATATCCCTTTGATCTTTACTTGGCATACGCTGTATGACAAATATACCAATTTCGTGCCATTTTTACCGTCCAAATTAACAGCTGGTTGGATAATTAAAAAAGCTGTCAAATATGCCAATCAGGCTGACAGTGTGATTGTGCCGACGCAGTCAATTGAACCAATCCTTAAAAACTGGGGCGTGGTTAATAAAATTTTTCCGGTGGCAACCGGCATTGATGAAAAATGTTTTTCCGGCTCAAACCGAAAAAAAATCCGCGAAAAATATCAAATAAAAGATGATGAAACTGTGCTGCTGTTGGTTTCGCGCCTGACGGAAGAAAAAAATATCAGTTTTCTTTTTGAATCGGTGGCGGATGTTTTGCAAAAAAATCCCAAAACAAAATTCGTGCTGGTCGGCGATGGATATCTCAAGGCAGAACTCGAAAAAGAAGCTCAAAAAAGAAATTTAGACCAGCAAATAATTTTCGTCGGTTTGGTCGAAGCAGAGGAAATCAAGAATTATTATGCGGCCGGCGATATTTTTGTCTATGCATCCAAATCGGAAACGCAAGGTATGATCATAACTGAAGCTATGTATTCCGGTCTTCCAATTGTGGCAGTCAAAGCGACCGGTATTGAAAGTTTAGTGGAGGAAAATGTGAATGGATTTTTGACTGCGGAAGAAAAAAATAAATTTATAGAAGCTGTGCAAAAACTTTTGGATGACGCAGCGCTGCGCCAGAAAATGTCGGCTGAATCATCGAGAATTGCTCGGGAAAAATATACTGCTTCCGCCTCAGCGGAAAAAATGCTGGCGGTTTATGCGGAGGCGATAGAGCATAAAAAACAAATAATATGATTTTAAAACGCGGTTTTTACAATCGAAATACATTGAATGTTGCCAAGGATTTGCTTGGCTGTTTTTTGATCAGAAAAATCGGGAGCAGAACAATAAAAGCCATGATCACCGAAACGGAAGCCTATATGGGCGAAGATGATTTAGCTTCGCATGCATCCAAAGGCAGAACGCCGCGAACGGAACTTATGTTTGGCGTCGCGGGACGTGCCTATATCTATATGATTTATGGCATGTATCATTGTCTTAATATTGTGACGGAGAAAAAAGATTTTCCGGCCGCTGTATTAATCAGGGCGGTAAAAATAGAAGGCATTGATTATAAAAAAACCAATGGTCCAGGGAAGCTTTGCAAAGTTTTGAAAATAGATCGGAAACTGAATGGGAAAGACATAACAAAAAAAGGAAATTTATACATCGAGAAGCCCGCCCAAAAAATTTCAAAGAAATCTATTGTGGTGGGCAGGCGAATCGGTATTGATTATGCCAAGCATTGCAAAGAATACCTTTGGCGGTTTACGCTATCTTATTGAAAAAATTTTGCATAAAAAAACCGCCTCAAGTATCGAGGCGGTTCTTTTATGAATTATTTGTTGCTTCGGTGTTTTTTGAAATATAAAGTATTATTTTTGGCGAAGTCATTTTTCTTACTTTGCTTTTTGAATATCATTTTTGTTATGGCTTCATAGGCTTTCGGATGCTTGAGATCCTTATCATTGTCATATTCGATATCATCTCCGAAAATGGAATCTCCAATGGCATGCTCCGCAACATAGGCTAATTTTTCACCCTTAAGCTTTGCGACACTTTTAAACTTTTTTTCAGCATGATGGGCGTATTCATGAGCAATAACCGATTTTAGGTAGGGGGTTTCATTGCCGCAGCTGCCTTTGTAGTCTCCCTTATAAATATGGATAGCCTTTCCGTCATAGAAAGCGGCTATTTCTTTATCCTTTCCGCTTTCAATCACAAGCTTCGGTTTTTCGCCGCCAATAATCTTATGGATTCTGTTTATATAAGATTTGGCCGGCTGGCGCACACTGCAGGCGTCTGCAGAAGAAAACGGCAGCAAAAGAAACAAAGCCAGGAATAAAAACTTGATTTTTCGCATATGGTTAATTAAAAAATTATTAAAACCGGATTTTTAACCCGATTTGTCATATTTTCCATGACCGGGTACCATATACCCAAATCAAATTTTTGTCAATAGCTTAGCGGGGATTAAACAGGGATTGGGTTTCGACGGTTTTCAAACGCGCAAACGCAATTCAAGACTGGACAATAAAGTATTTTTGGGTATAATAGGGAGAGTTTAAAAATGTCAAAAAATAGCTTTTTGAAAAATTGTACTGACCTATATTATATGCTACAATGAATATATGAAGGATATGCATATAAAAAATAAGGCCATGAGTTTGAGAAAAAGGGGATATTCCTATGGTTTGATATTGAAGCAGATAAAAATCAGCAAAAGTACATTAAGTTCGTGGCTCAAGGAAGTTCCTTTTGAACCAAATGAAAAGGTTTGGGAAAGAATAAAAACTGGACCTCTGAAATCAGGCAGAATCAAGCATAACAAAAGAGTCAAGGATATAGCTCAAATAAAAAAAGAAGCTAAAGAAGAATTAGGGGTGCTAAATAAAAAAGATTTATGGATGATCGGACTCGGATTGTATATGGGCGAAGGATCCAAAACGCATGATATTGTTAGAGTTATAAACTCTGATCCGAAAATAATAAAGTTGGCAATTAAATGGTTTAAAGATTGCTGTGGGTTGAAAAATGAAAATTTAACTGTTATGATTCATGTGTATCCAGATTGTGATGTGAAAAAGTGCGAATCATATTGGCGTAAAGTCACAAAATTATCAGTCGAAAATTTCAGAAAGACACAGGTAGATTTGAGAAAAAATAAAGCTACTAAAAATAGAAAAAAATTGCCGTTCGGAACTGCTCACATTTCTGCTGTTTGCAAGGGCAATTCTAATTTTGGAGTAAAATTGCATCGTAGAATTATGGGTTGGATAGAAAGTTCATTAGATCAAATTTAATAAAAGCGGGTATAGTATAATGGCTCTTATGCGACCCTTCCAAGGTTGAGATGGGGGTTCGATTCCCCCTACCCGCTCAAAAAAATAAAAACTCTCCCAGAAGGAGAGTTTTTATTTTTTGGGTGGGAGAAATCGAACGAGGAAAGGGGTCGGGAAAACCTAGGTTTTCCCGTGGCGGAATTATTCAAACCGAGGGGTTTGAAAAGCGAGCGAAAGCGAGCGCGTGAGATTCCCCCTGTCTGTGGTATAATAAAAATATAAATTGATAAAATAAAATATGCATAAAAAAATAAAATCCGAAATTTTAATAGGCGCACTGGTAGCTTTAATGGTTCCTAATATTGCCACAGCTTGTATCGACATCAAGGAAATTATTTTAATAAGCATTGAATTTTATCTTCTTCTTCCCGTTTTAGTAATAGTTTTAATCGTAGTTATTATTAAAAGCATAAGGAAGAAAAAAATATACAGAGGCAAATTAAATATGGTCTTGTTAATATCATTTTTGGTTACTGTGGCCGTATTTAGTTATTTAAAATACGATAATTACAAGGATGAAAAGGCAGAGGAAAAGATAATTAATGAATACAAAGAATGCAAAAAAAGCTGTGCATCTGGGGAGCATTGTCCTTGTACTTATTCTAATTTTGCTAATACCGGTTGTTAGATTAAACTGATTCCAACGATAAACATTTCATGATCCTTAAATAAAAGCATTTCTTCACAAATCTAATTCTAGCCCTATCCAATTCAATTTTCTAGATAACAAAAACTCCCCCGCCGAAGCGGGGGAGTTTTTAAAAGGCAATATATTAAGCTCGCTTAACATTGATCGCATTCATTCCTTTTGGAGAATTTTCCGAATCAAAGGAAACAGCGTCTCCTTCTTGGAGTTCGTCAAAAGTGACGTCAACCAAAGAATTGCTGTGGAAGAATAAATCCTTTTCCAATTCTGGAGAAGTGATAAATCCGAAACCTTTGTCAGTTTTCTTTTTTATTGAACCATTCATAGTTTTTTGTAATTGTTAGATTTGTAAAATTGAATATTTTACGAAGCTCGACTATTTTTCTAAAATAAGTTTAACATTACAAGATTAGCACACTTTCAGGCATTAGTCAAAGCTTTTTCTGCTTATATATTGAGAAAAGCATTTTTTGCTAAAACCAGCCAGAAATTCATTTGAGCAGCGTGGCTTGAATAAGGCCTTCTAGGCAAGGCTACATTTGCCTCAGAATTTGAAAAGGCTTAAATAAAGCAAAATAGTATTTCATACCCAGTTTTGCATCTGTCCGGAGATTTCTACCCGAAAAAGTCGAAGGACTTTTTTTATTTTGCGATTTTCTGAAATTTTTCGGCCAATTTTTTGACAAAAATCACTAAAATCAAATTTTGGGACGGAAAAATAAATGGCTTATATTGGCTAATATAGCGCAGGGCTACATTTGTCGAAGAATTTGATATGGCTTGAATAAAGCATTTTTGTATAAATCCAGTTCCCATGGCATTAACTAGGCAGTTCTATAAAAAATAAAAAACCCTAAGCTTTTCGCTTAAGGTTTTTGTCGGATATTCTCCGTTTTTTGTTTATTACTTCTTTTCCGCCCAACTAAAGTCGGGGTTTTCCCAGTTTATTTCCCGGCCCTGGAGAGAGGGCAGGATTTCATTCATTGTCAGATTTTTTAGAACATCCTGGTGATCCTGAAAAGTAGTCACTTTTTTATAAAGGTTGGAACATTCCAAATCGTTCATTAGACTGAGCATTATGACGGGATCATGCTTGAAAAAAAACGAATTTGGATTCTGGCTTTCATGTGTCAATACTCCGTAAGTCGTTTCTAAAATTGCAATCCATGGCCTTGTATCAATTTTATTGTAGACATTATTATACATCCATTCGTACATTGACCAAAAACATTTTGCAGTGTCGGAAATCTCGAAAGAAACAAATCCGCGCCCGATGCTCTCTGACAACAGGGCAGTTATGCAATTCCCGAGTCTTTCCCGGTGATTTTGCCCCAGCAATTTTAACTCCGTGATATTTTCGGATAATATTCTCATGCGAATGGCATCATTGATGTCATGGAGCACAAAGGCAATCTTGTCAGATAGCTTAGTTACCTTGTATTCCTGAGGTTTATTTTCGGGTATAAATTTGGAAGAGTGTAAAGATATGCCCTCCAAAACTTCAAAAGAAAAATTGGCCAAGCCCTTGCGCTCCATTTCTTGCAGCAGGATTGCACCATATTTAGCATGCTTAAAATCCTTTTGCGTTTTTTCTGCGATAAAAATTTCCCCAACATGTCCAAATGGAACATGTCCGACATCGTGACCTTCGGACTGATCAACGCATAGATCAACATTCAATCCTAATGCCCTGGCAATTATAGCCGCCAAGCCGGCAACTTCAGTAGTATGAGTTAATCGATCGCGGACGTGGTTGTTGTTTTGCAGAGAAAAAACTTGTGTTTTGTTGTCCAGTCTGCGCAAAGCTTTTGAAAATTCAATCTTATGTCGATCTATGACAAAAGGATCAAAAAGATCAAACATCCAACCATCTTCATCTTTTTCTTTTGGCCATTTTCTTCCCTTGCTCATTTCACTCCGGAAAGCCAGATGATTCAAGGGCCCCGGTTTTGATGGATCTATTTGACTTTTTAAAAAACTAAGATCTTTCATTATAATCCTCCCGTATTTATTTATTGGTTTTTGTGTTAAGAGATATTAACGCTAAAAAAGTTATTTGGCAAGCGAGTAATTGAATAGTGGCTTTTTGTTTGATAGAATATATTTATGCGAGAATAGCCCTGAAGCAAAGCAAGCTTGCAACAGGATAAATATAGTGGCAGCCATCCCTTCAGTTTAGCGAGTGTAGTTCAATGGTAGAATGAGACCTTCCCAAGGTTTAGACGGGAGTTCGATTCTCCTCACTCGCTCAGGTTACAAGTTCGATTTTTACCCGCCTTTGGCGGGCCCGTTTCTCGCTCATGTTTTAAAACAGCCCAAGAAAAGGCTGTTTTTGGGTGGGGATTGACCCCGCACTAACTTTAGGCTTGCTGAAGGCAATTAGTGCTACGCACTTGCCTAAAGTTAGTGCGGGGTTGACAAAAGTTAATTTTAGGAGTAGTATTTTTGGTTAACGCCAAAATAAAATTCAAAGGGGGAAAATCAAAATGAATAAAGGAAAACGTATTTTTATTGTATCGGTAATTGTTGTTCTCGTTTCTTTTCTTATCGCTGTAGTAGCATTAGAAGTGAAAGCGGAAGACGAGAATGTATTCAGGGGAACGCTCGAAGATGTAAAGGTGTTCGGACCCAGTGTCGACAGCCCTCAGGGGAGTACAATGCTGGTTGATGAGAAAAATGAAAGAGTCATTTTGAAAGGGATGTTCCACGATTTAAAAATTTTTAAGGGAAAAAAACTTGAAGCTTCCTCAAAACCGTCCGATTTTCAGGGCGTATGGGAGCTTCACGTAAGTCTTTATTAAAAGACGCAGAGGGTTGCATCTATATCATATTTTTATTGTATGAATAGATGCGGCCCTTTTTTATTTTTCAAAATTGACTCTTTGCAAATTAGCAGGGTATAATCATTAAGGAGTTTAATAATTATTTTTTATGAAATTCACCCTGTTAAATAATTTCAAATTTTTATAAAAATTTGAAATTAAGATTTGGATATTTTTTAAATCACAGGGAAAAACATTTTATAAAAAATTAACTTTTTTCACAGTAAGACTGAGGCTCTTTGCAAGGAGATTCAAATCTTATTTAACAGGGTAAATGCCAAACGAAGAAAAAGGGGATTGTTTGGTTTGCGGTTATAATAAAAAATATTTGATTGCTACAATTTTAATGCTGATAGTCGCGGGGGCTTTTTTTTATGCCGGAGCTATGTATGAAAAAAACAAGCTGGGAAGATTTGGAATACTAAAAAATGACAACGATGTGTGTTTTGTTCCGGTAAATAAAACAACCGAAACTTTGACCGGAGAAATAGTGCTGATAGATAAATATAAGATAGTGGTCAAAAATGCCGACGGCGCCGAAACGAAAGTTTTGATTTCTCCGGAAACCAATATCGGCAAGAAAAACGAAACGCTGGATAATTTTGCCGTTGGCAACAAAGTTGTCGCGAGGGGATTCAGAGATGCTGAAGGAAAAATCTTGGCGCATTCGATAAGAATGGAAGGAGATGCGAGTCAGCCGACGCAGGCTAAATAGTTTTTTGTAACTTTTAAAAAAAATCAAATGCAAAAAAGAATTCTTATTTTGGTAGCAATAATAGCCGCCGTGATCTTGGTTTTTGTTTTATTGCAAAAAGACATCAGCGCTCCGGTAGATACAAATCAAATTAGCATCCAACCGGAAAAAAGTGAAACAGTAGCTGATAAAAGTTCAGAGAAAAATCCAGACCAGTCCGGCCAGGCGCAAAAAATAAATAATACTAACAATAATAAAACTATGGGATTGGAAATTAAAACAACACAAGAAGGAACAGGCGAAAGACAAGTTAAAACTGGAGACACAATCAGCGTGCACTATACCGGCAAGCTGACAGATGGCACAAAATTTGATTCCAGTGTGGATCGGGGCGTGCCTTTTGAATTTACGGTTGGGCAGGGCATGGTTATCCAAGGTTGGGAACAGGGATTTTTAGGCGCGAAAGTCGGAGAAAAAAGAACACTAACTATTCCGGCTGAAATGGGATATGGCGCCAGAGCTGTTGGTTCAATTCCGGCCAATTCAACTTTGATTTTTGATGTGGAACTGGTGGCTATAAAATAAATTCTCTTTGGAGATAGTTTAGAATGTAAAAATCTTTCCTATTTCAGGAAAGATTTTTTTAAAAAAGACTCAAAAATGGCGAATAAATCGGACAATCAGCTGTATTAGTTGGTACATAAGCTTTATGAAACTTTTATGGAGAAAAGAAGCCGAAAAAAAACTAAAAATGCTTTTTTCTATGGTAAACAAATTTTTTTGGGTCTTTTCGACGCGGGACTACTCATCTGTTTTTTGACAGTCTGCGCCGGGCTTTGGCTATATTACAGCGCCACGCCGGCGGCCAGCCAGATTGCTAACCGCAAAATTGCGGAGACGTCCACGGTTTATGACAGCAGTGGAGAGCATGTTCTTTATGAACTGCACGGAGAAGAAAATCGAAAGATTATTTCTCACAAAGAAATTGCTGATTCCATCAGGGTCGCAACTATTGCTGCCGAGGACGGAAATTTTTACCAGCATATCGGCATAGATCCGCTCGCAATCGTTCGGGCGCTCAAGGTGAATTTGGAAAACAATAAAATCATGCAAGGCGGTTCGACTATAACTCAGCAATTGGCGCGCAACGCTTTTCTGACCAGGGAAAGAACCATGCATCGTAAAATTTTGGAAGCCGTTTTTGCTCTGAAAATCGAACGGCACTACACGAAAGATGAAATCTTGGATCAATATCTCAATGAAGTTCCTTATGGCGCCAATGCTTATGGCGTGGAAACTGCCAGTGAAACTTATTTTGGAAAAAAGGCCGTCGATCTGACATTGGATGAAGCGGCTTTTTTGGCGGCGTTGCCAAAGGCGCCTTCCTATTATTCGCCGTACGGAGGAAACTCCAAGGCGCTGGTCCAGAGACAGCAAGCTATTTTGAAAAGAATTGCAGAATTGAAACTAGCTTCCGAAACTGAAGTGCAGATGGCTTTGAATGAAAAAACTTTTGCCAAAGTTAAACCGCTTAATCAGCCGATTGAAGCTCCGCATTTTGTGTTTTTTGTGCTCGGAAAATTGGAACAGGAATATGGAAAAGAATTTATTGAAACGGAGGGACTCAAAATTTACACTTCACTCAATTATGATATGCAGAAAATCGCGGAAGATGTTGTTACTCGCGGAGCGCAAAAAAATATTGCCCGCGGAGCCACCAATGCCGCGTTGGTTGCGGTGAATCCTAAAGATGGAAATATTTTGGCGATGGTCGGCAGCAAGGATTTTTATGATGAATCGATCGACGGGCAAGTCAACGTGACAGTGAGTCCGCGCCAGCCGGGTTCGGCCTTCAAACCTTTTGTCTATGCTACCGCTTTTATTAAAGGATACCAGCCGGAAACAAAAATTTTGGACGCGCGCACTAATTTCGGTCCGGATGGATCAGGCCGTCCGTATATTCCAAGAAATTATGACGGAAAGTTTCACGGCCTTCTGCCGATGCGCAGCACTTTGGCAATGTCGCTCAATGTGCCGGCCGTCAAAACTCTTTATTTAGTTGGCATAGACAGCGCAATTGATCTGGCGCACAAAATGGGAATAACCACGCTTAATGATCGCAAACGCTACGGCTTGTCATTGGTGCTTGGCGGCGGCGAAGTTAAACTCTTGGATATGGCGAGCGCTTTTTCGGTTTTCGCCAATGAAGGTTTGCGGGTTCCATATCAGCCAATCATAAAAATGGTTGATTCCCGGGGCAATGTTTTGTTTCAGGAAAATATTTCTCCCGAAAGAGTTTTGGATGTGCAGGTAGCGCGGAAAATAAATTCAATTCTTTCCGACAACAAAGCGCGCACGCCGATTTTCGGAGCGCGGAGTCCTTTGACTTTGGAAAGTGTGGGCAAAACAGTGGCAGCTAAAACCGGAACTACTTCCGAATTTCGCGACGCGTGGACGGTCGGTTACACTCCTTCAATCGCAGTGGGTGTCTGGGCGGGCAACAGCGACAATCATCCGATGAAAGCCGGCGCGGACGGTGTGTTTGTGGCGGCGCCGATCTGGAATGATTTTATGCAACAAGTGCTGGCCAGCAAGCCGAACGAAACATTCATAGCCTATGATACTTATAAAGGAGATGATAAAAAAGATGTTCAGCTAGCCGGCGCTTCGACAAATATGATCGCCAAAGTAACTTATTACAGAAATGGCAAAAAAATATCCGAAGAAAAAGCCAGCAAGGCTGATCCGAAAAAAGTGGAAAAGCGGGTGGAATATGTTCCTGCTCCCGAAACCAGCAAAGGGCAGGTGGCTGGAGCTATGAGCATTGCCATGCCTAACGCCAATGATCCGTTGTATAAGCAATGGGCAGGACAGCTCAATAATCCTGACAATCAAAAACTCGAGAATTAAAATTTTTATAAAATGATTTGATAATGCCTAATCCATTTTTATTGGACAAAATAATAAGGTTGCTATAAGCTATAAAAACAAATAAATTTTGCAGCAATGCTGCGGAAAGGAGAACTGGAAATTGGAAAAGCCAGAAAAAGGGATGCCACCATGGAAGATTAATCAAAATACAGCTCCCTGTAAAGATTGTGGCGAATATCTTAAGGGGACGAACCTTAATTTATGTGGCAGAAAATGCGAAAAAATGTTCAAACACCTTAAAAAGATTTTTGCCAAAAATTGTTCTCCTTGCACGAATTTAATATGTGGAATGCCGGGAGTAACAATGGTTAAAAGTGAAAGAGTAGGATGTAAAAAAGATTGTCCTTTACCTGAAATATATGCTAAGCATGTGGGTTTGGGGCCAAAATCAGTCATGGGAAAAACTTTTACGCCCTATGTTACCGAATGGGACATTAGGCACGGGGTAAAATATTAATTATCGAGCTTGTTTAGTTTCTAAACAAGCTCAATTTTTATTTACTTTATTTTAAGTTGTGAGTTACAATAGTTACATCATGGATAAGAAGAAAATAATTATTATTAGTTTTATTGTTTTGTTTGTGGCGGTTTTTTCCGGCTGTGCTTTTTTTTCTGAGAAAAAAACCGTTAGTATTGTTAACAGCGAACAGGGATCAGTGAACAATGAACAAGAAACAGTAGACAACAGCCAGCAGGCAGAATACAGCAGTCAACAGAAAGTAGACAGCATACAAAATCCAGCAGACAAGGAACAACAAGCAGCAGACAGCGAACAAGATGCAGTGAATAGTGATCAGGAAAAAGAAGATACGGAGACAAACGACGAGCAGTCGGAAATAAAAAACACTGCGAAAATTATCGAAAGATTTGTGTCTTGGGGATTTGAAAAATCTTCCGGCCGAAAAATTGATACGATTATTGTGCATTCTTCTTATGATGCCTTGGGCAGTGAGCCATTCAGTGTCAGCGGATTGCTTAATGAGTACAAACAATACGGAGTAGCGACGCACTATCTGATTGATCGGGAAGGAAAAATATATCAGCTGGTCGCGGACAAAAATATCGCCTATCATGCGGGAGAGAGCAAAGTTCCGGATGGCAGAACCGGTGTGAACGCGTTTTCCATCGGCATTGAAATGATGAATACTGAAGATGGAAAGTTTACCAGCGAGCAATATAGCGCACTTAATAGTTTGATCGTCACGCTTAAAAACAGATATTCTATAAAATATATTTTAGGACACAAAGACATTGCGCCAGGCAGAAAAACAGATCCGTGGAATATTAATTGGACTAACGTCCAAAAATAATTTTCAATTTTCAATTTCTAATTTTCAAACAATGCTTAAATTTTTGAATTTTGAAATTTGTTCATTGGAAATTGTTTAGAAATTAAAAATTATAAATTAGAAATTTACATTATGATTCTACAAATATTTTTAAATGGTAACGATATAAGATTAACTTTAAAAAACGGCAATAAAGTCGTTGATAGTTCGGAGTGGCTTGGCGAGTATTCTTTGAGTGAGCAGCTGCTGCCTAAAATCAATGAACTGCTGAGAAAAAATAATATAGATAAAAGTGAAATTAAAAAAGTGACTCCTGAAATAAGCCAAACTTCCGGAGTGACATCTTCCCGCATTGTCCAAACTGTCGCCAAAGCATGGAACATGGGGTAGCTTATAGCTGCTAGCTTCTAGCTTTTAGGAAATACAAAATGCAAAGAAACAGTAGCTATTGATTTTTATCTCAAAAAGTGCTATAATTGATATATGCGAATAAGAGATGGGTGATTTGCCCGTCTTTTTCTTATTTTAAGGGAAAATAGCGAATAAAAATTTAAAAACAATGTATTAATTGTATGGAAAAAACACAAAACAAAAATGATTGGAAAAGTCTAGTGCAGGGATTTGTAGCCAACATGGTTGAGCGTATTGGCGACAATGTTTCCCAAAAAGTGCAAGCTTGGGTAAAAATGCTCAAGCGCAAGACAATCGGCGCACTTTTGATGATTTTCGGCCTTTTCTATCTTTTGATCGGAGCATCCGTCTATCTGAATTCGGTTTTGGGAAAATTTGTTCCGGGACTGGGATATATTACGGTCGGAGTCCTGGCGGTGCTTATTGGATATTTAGTGGGCAATAATAAGTCTCAAGAGTAAGTTAATCAATTTAATATAAATAAAATGGACAAAAAACAAATCAAAAGAGCAATTAAGAAAAACGTTAAGATTGCCGGAGAAAAAGGTGCTGATTTCAAAAAAATTGCCGTCAAAGAGTATGTCAAGATCAAAAAGGAAATGGACATTGCCGCTAAAAAAGTTGAAAGTTATGTCAAAAAGAATCCTGAAAAAGCCGCTGTCATTTCAGCCGCTATTGGCGCTGCCATTGGTGCCGCAGTTACCGGTGTTATAGTTGCCGTTTCCAAGAAAAAGAAATAATAGAAAAATTTTTCTACGATTTTTTATCAGAGGCCGCTCGCAAGAGCGGTTTTTGCTATTCTTGTATCAAGAATGGAGGGGATTGATCTCGCTCTTTTGGCAAAGAAATAGTATTTTTTCATATCCAAAAGGGCGGGGTTGACAACTTTTCGCATATGTGATAATTTAATTAGTACACACATGATTTAGGAAAGAACTTCTACTTTTTGCATTGTTTTTGGGTGAAAACAGTGCACAATCTTTTTGTCAAGTCAGCCATAAAAAAGCTTATTTGACACTATTCTCAATAGGGGAATGAGAATGACAAACACAATCGAATAATTTAATAGCCTTAACTTAAAACTCGCTACTGAGCTCTTAGCTTCTTAGATACTTATCGAAGCCCAAGAGAACTGGTGAGAGTTGTTTTTATGGTCAAAGAAAACAAAGTGTTAAAAGTGAAGGAATTTTACGGAGCAGCTTCTTCACTTTCCAGGAGAAAGTTTTTCCACAAACAATTGGTCGTATCGCTTCCGAACCTAATCGAAGCGCAGAAAGATGCCTATCAATGGTTTTTGGAAAAAGGACTTCGCGAATTATTCGATGAAATCAATCCGATCAATGATTTCACCGGCAAGGATCTTGAACTCTCGCTCACTGACTATTATTTGGATGAGCCCAAAACTGACGAGCTCACCGCTAAGAATAAAAATATTTCCTATGAAGCGCCTCTTAGAGCTAAGGCGCGTTTAGTTATTAAGAAAAACGGGGAAATCAAAGAACAGGAAATCTATCTGGGTGATTTTCCGGTCATGACTGATCGCGGAACCTTCATTATTAACGGAGTAGAGCGCGTGGTTGTCAGCCAACTCATCAGATCAAGTGGTGTGTTTTTTACTATGGAATATCAGAAAGGCAAGAAGCTTTTTGGAGCTAAACTTATTCCTAACCGCGGCGCCTGGCTCGAAATTGAAACCGGACTCGACGGCGTTTTGAATGTCCGCATTGATCGCAAACGCAAAATTCCGGTAACTTCGCTGCTCAAAGCTTTCGGCATGGAAAAGGATGAAGAAATCCTCAAGACATTCAAAGACTCTGATAAAGGTGAAACGAAATTTATTGCGGAAACTTTAGCTAAAGACATAACCAAGAGTCAGGCTGAAGGATACAAAGAAATATATAAAAGAATCAGGCCGGGAGATTTGGCAACAGCGGAAAATGCCAAACAATTGGTGAATTCGATGTTCTTCAATTTTGATAAATATGATTTTGGCAGCGTTGGCCGTTATCGTCTGAACCAGAGACTTAGCGTGGAAAGACCAGACAACGAAGAAAACAGAATTTTGCTGATGGAAGATCTGCTTTTGATTATCAAAGAAATCATTCGCCTTAATAATGATCCGCACGCGATTGCCGATGATATCGATCATCTTGGCAACAGACGTGTGAGAGGCGTGGGCGAATTGGTGCAAAATAAATTGCGCATCGGTATGGCTCGCATGGCGAGAAACATCAAAGACAGAATGAGTACCTGCGATATTGAAACTGTCGTGCCGGGACAACTTATCAATTCCCGTCCGGTAGCTGCCGCTATTAAAGAATTTTTCTCAAGTTCCCAGCTTTCACAATTCATGGATCAAGTAAATCCATTAGCCGAGCTGGAACACAAAAGACGTTTGTCAGCGATGGGCCCGGGAGGACTTACCCGCGAGCGCGCCGGATTCGAAGTTCGCGATGTGCATCATTCTCACTACGGCCGCATCTGTCCGATTGAAACTCCGGAAGGTCCAAACATCGGCTTGGTAGGCCACATGGCTTCTTATGCCAGAATCAATGATTTCGGATTTTTGGAAACTCCCTATATCAAACTGTATAAAGAGATGGATGTTAAGTCTGAAAATCTGGTAAATCGTGTTTTAAATGAAAACATCAGCGGTGTTGGAAAATCTGGAGAAAAAATTACCGAGGAAATGGCTAAGAAAATCGCCAAATCCGGAAAAAAGACTATCAAAATCAAACCATATATTTCCGATGACATTGAATATTTGAACGCGACCGTTGAAGATCGTTGCATCATCACGCACGCGCGCGTGGAGACTGATGATAATCGCAATATTGTGGAAGACATCGTGGAAGCCCGTGTGAAAGGCAATCCGGAAATGATTGAATCCGACAAACTTGATTATATCGATGTTTCCGCGAAGCAATGCATCTCGATTGCGACATCGCTTATTCCATTTTTGGAACATGATGATGCTAACCGCGCCCTCATGGGTTCAAACATGCAACGTCAAGCTGTGCCCTGCATCGTGCCGCAAGCTCCGTTTGTGGGAACCGGCATTGAAGACAAGGCCGCTTCTGATTCGGGACAAGTTGTTAACGCCGTCAATGACGGAGAAGTGGTTGAAGTTGATGCCGCGCACATTGTTATTAAAGAAGCCGCACCGGTTGGAGCCAAAAAAGACAATTTCAAACGCGAATACAGATTGCAATCCTTCCAAAAATCCAACGCTTTCACCAGCATGAGTCAATTGCCGCGCGTCGAAAAAGGACAAGTGGTGAAAAAGGGGCAACTTTTGGCTGATGGCGCTGCTACGGAAAATGGAGAACTGGCACTGGGACAAAATCCATTGGTGGCTTTCATTCCTTGGGACGGCTACAACTTTGAAGACGCTATTATTCTTTCCGAAAGATTGCTGAGAGATGATTGGTACAGCTCAATTCATATTGAAGATTTTTCAATCGATGTGCGCGACACTAAGCTTGGACCGGAAGTTGTGACTAGGGACATTCCAAACATTGGTGAAGAAAGATTAAAGAATTTGGACGAAACCGGCATAATCCGCATCGGTGCTGAAGTTTCTTCCGGTGATATTCTGATTGGAAAAATCACACCGAAAGGCGAAGGCGATCTGACACCGGAAGAAAGACTCTTACGTGCGATCTTCGGCGAGAAATCAAAAGATGTGAAAGATTCTTCACTCTATTTGCCGCACGGTGAACACGGAAAAGTGGTTGACATTAAAATTCTTTCTCGAGAACAAGGCGACAAACTTTCAACCGGAGTCATCAAACAAATTCAGGTTTCCGTCGCGCAGCTTCGCAAAGTTTCAGTCGGCGACAAATTGGCCGGACGCCATGGAAACAAAGGTGTCATTTCCCGCATTGCGCCGGTGGAAGATATGCCATATTTGCCGGACGGAACTCCGATCGATGTGATTCTTAATCCATTGGGCGTTGTTTCCCGTATGAACATCGGACAGATTTTGGAAACTCATCTTGGCTGGGCTGCTCTTAAACTTGGATACAAAGCCGCGACGCCGGCACTTGATGGAATCACGGAAGAAGACATCAAAGGCGAACTGAGAAAAGCTGGGCTTCCGGAAAATGGAAAGATAAGACTTATCGATGGAAAAACCGGCGAATATTTTGACAATGAAACAACTGTCGGTGTGATGTATGTCATGAAGCTGAACCACTTAGTGGAAGACAAACTGCACATGCGTTCCATCGGACCATATTCATTAATCACTCAGCAACCATTGGGAGGCAAAGCGCAATTCGGCGGACAGAGATTCGGAGAAATGGAAGTGTGGGCTTTGGAAGGATATGGATCAGCTTATACATTGCAAGAAATGCTGACGATCAAATCCGACGATGTGCTCGGCCGATCTAAAGCTTATGAATCAATAATCAAGGGCGAAAAAATCAAGAGTCCAAACATCCCGGCTTCGTTCCATGTGTTAGTGAACGAACTCAAGGGTCTATGTTTAGATGTCGAACTCATTGATTCGAAACTCAACGAAGACGATGGTCTGGAAGATGAACCCGCCTACGAAAAGACTGGGGAAGACGTTGATCAAATTTAATTAACTTTCGTAATAAACTTCTTATATAAAAAATCTTATGGAAAATATTACTAAAGTGAGCGATTTCAATAGCGTCCGACTCAGGCTAGCCAGCCCGGAAAGCATAATGAATTGGTCTCACGGCGAAATCACCAAACCGGAAACAATCAACTATCGCACCCAGCGGTACGAAAAAGACGGACTCTTCTGCGAGAAAATCTTTGGGCCTTCCAAAGACTGGGAATGTTACTGCGGAAAATATAAACGTATCAGATATAAAGGCATCGTTTGCGACAAATGCGGAGTCGAAGTGACTCGTTCAATCGTGCGTCGCGAAAGAATGGGACACATCAAATTGGCTGTGCCGGTTTCACATATCTGGTTTCTGCGCGGTGTGCCGTCAAAAATCGGTTTAGCTTTGGGCATTGGCGTGCAGGACTTGGAAAAAGTTATCTATTTTTCCGCTTACATTATTAAAAGCGTCAATGAAGAAGTGAGAGACCGTGTTGTAAATCAATTGGAACAGGAATACAAAGCCAAGCAGAAAGAAATCAAATCCGGCAGTACTGAAAATGAACGTGGCGCTGACACAATGCTCGGAGAATTGCACGATCAATACAAAGCAGTCAGAGATGAAATCAAAAGTCTGAAACCGATGCAGGTTCTTTCAGAATTGGAATATTTCAATCTGTCTTCCCGTTTCGGACAAGTATTTTCAGCCGGTATTGGTGCTGAAGCTGTGCGCGATGTGCTTTCCGAAATGAATATCGATAAGATGATCAAGAAGATTAAGAAAGAATTGGAAGACGAGGAAACATCCGACAAGAAAAAACTTTTCAAACGCATGAAACTTTTTCAGGGTTTCAAAAAAGCCGGATTGCAACTTGAATGGATGCTACCGACTGCGATTCCAGTTATCCCGCCGGATCTGCGTCCTATGGTAGCTTTGGACGGAGGACGTTTTGCGACTTCTGATCTCAATGACTTGTATCGCAGAATTATCAACAGAAATAATCGTTTGAAAAAACTGATTGATTTAGGCGCGCCGGAAGTTATTACAAGAAATGAAAAAAGAATGCTGCAAGAAGCCGTGGACGCTTTGTTTGACAACAGCGCCCGCAAAGGTCAGTCATCCGTGGCCGCTTCCACTGGACAAAGACGACCGCTGCGCTCACTCGCAGACGCGCTCAAAGGCAAACAGGGGAGATTCAGACAAAACCTTTTGGGAAAACGCGTTGACTATTCCGGACGTTCCGTGATCGTGGTTGGTCCGCAGCTGAAATTGCATCAAGCGGGACTGCCGAAGAAAATGGCGCTCGAACTTTTCAAACCGTTTATCATTAATAAAATTATTGAAAAAGAATTCGCGCACAATGTGAGAACTGCCGGCCGAATGGTGGACGCGGAAGCCGAAGAAGCTTATGAAATTTTGGATGAAATCATCGAACATCACTATGTTCTTTTGAACCGCGCTCCGACCCTGCACCGCTTGTCTATTCAGGCTTTCCAACCGGTGCTGATCGAAGGAAAAGCTATTCAGGTTCATCCTATGGTTTGTACTGCCTTCAACGCTGACTTCGATGGAGACCAGATGGCTGTGCATGTGCCGCTGACTGATCAAGCTCGCGAAGAAAGCGCCAACATCATGCTTTCTTCCAAAAATCTTTTGAAACCGGCTTCCGGAGAACCGATCGTTGTTCCATCAAAAGATATTGTGTTGGGAATTTATTATATCACTCACATCAAAGACGGAGTTAAAGGTGAAGGGAAAATTTTCGCGACTCCTGAAGAAGCTATTTTGGCCCATCAATTGGATTACGTGGCTGTGAACGCAAAAATAAGAGTTCAGATCGGAAAAGAAATTTTGGAAACATCGGTAGGGCGCATCATGCTTAATAATATCTTGCTGCCTGAATTCAGATTTATAAATGAAGAATTTACTCAGAAAGAAATCAAACATCTGGTAGCGCGCATTCTGATGACAAAAGGACAGGAAGAAACTGCGCAGTTCATCGACCGCATCAAGCAGCTCGGATTCAAAATGGCTGGCTGCAGCGGAATCAGTTGGGGTATGGATGATCTGCAAGTTCCGCCGGAAAAAGCACCAGCTATGAAAAAAGCCGGAGAAGAAGTTGCGACTATCAACCAGCAATATCTGATGGGTCTCCTGACTGAAGAAGAAAGAAAGAACCGCGTGATTGATATTTGGAATCGCACAAAAAACATTATTGCGGATGCCGTGAAAAGTTCCTTGGATCATGAAGGCAGCGTTTATACTATGGTGCACTCCAAAGCCAGAGGTTCAGAATCAGTGGTGGTGCAGATGGAAGGTATGAAAGGACTCGTGGCCGGACCAACTGGAGAAACGATTGAACTGCCAGTAAAAAGCTCATTCAAAGAGGGTTTCAATGTTTTGGAATATTTCATTTCAACTCACGGAGCCAGAAAAGGTATGGCTGACACCGCTCTTCGAACCGCGACTGCCGGATATCTGACTCGCCGCCTCGTTGACGTGGCTCAAGACATTATTGTTCGCGAAGAAGATTGCGGCGATACTGAAGGGGGATTTATCTACAAAGAAGATTCAGAAAGAATCGGACTAAGTTTTGCAGCCAGAGTTGAAGGCCGCGTCCTGGTTGAAGATGTTGTTGATCCGAAGACCAAAAAAGTCATTGTTAAAAAAGGCACATTAGCTTCCAAGGAAGACGGACAAGCTGTCGACAAAGCGGGCGTAAAACAAGTTAAAATCAGAAATGTCATCACTTGCAAAAGCCAAAGAGGAATCTGTCGCGCTTGTTATGGCGCTGACCTTGGTCGCAGCAACTTGGTCAATATTGGTCAAGCAGTCGGAATTGTGGCTGCGCAAGCTATCGGTGAACCGGGAACACAGCTGACGATGCGTACCTTCCATACTGGAGGTGTCGCGGGAACAGACATCACCCAAGGTCTGCCGCGTGTGGAAGAAATTTTTGAAGCTCGCCCACCGAAAGGCGAAGCAGTCATTTCTGAAGTTGACGGAAAGGTTATGGAAATCGTCAATGAGAATAAAAAAACAACTACAATCAAAGTTGAAACCACTGGTAAAGACATGGTGGAATATCAAGTTCCAAGCGAATCAACCATTGTTGTTGCTAAAGGACAGCTTATTGGCAAAGGCACCCAGCTGAACGAAGGACATATTGATCTTAAGAAGCTTTATGCCACCATGGGACAAGAAGCAATCCAAAGATATATCATCAACGAGATTCAGGAAATTTACGCAGCGCAGGGCGAAGGCATCAATGACAAACATGTTGAAGTTATCATTCGCCAAATGCTGAGCCGCATCAAAGTTTTGGAAGCCGGCGACACAGATCTTCTGCCGGGCGACATTGTTGAAAAGGATCAATTCCGTGAAGAAAATGATGACGCGCATAAAGCTAAGAAAGATCCAGCCACTGGCGAGCAGCTGATTATGGGAATTACCAAGGTTGCTCTTTCAACTGAATCGTTCCTGTCAGCCGCATCCTTCCAGGAAACAGCCCGCGTTTTGATTAACGCCGCCGTGACCGGAAAAGATGATCGTCTCAGAGGCCTTAAAGAAAACGTGATCATCGGCCGCCTGATCCCAGCTGGAACAGGATACCGAGAGTTCAAGAAGTAGCTTATCAGGCTTTAGCTTATTAGCTTCTTAGGAAATACAAATATACTAATACTTGAGCGGCTTGCCCTGTACCAATCCGCTAAAAGAGGATTTGGTACAGGGTATGGAAGGCAAAAAGCACCCAGGCAGGGTGTTTTTTGCTTTTATATAAGCCTTTTTTAAATTATTGGGGAAAGTATGGTTGTTTTTCCCCAAATCCGCAGCGGGAGATTGGGCGAGAAGCTGGTTTTTGTGGGGAGGGGTTGGTATAATGTAGACAAGGTATAAATAAAAATATATGAAAAACATTGAAGTTAAGGTGAAAATTGGAAATTTTAAGAAAATTGTTTCCATTTTGAAATCCAACGGTGCTAAGCGCGGGGGAATATTTCATCAAGTAGACACATATTATAATTGCAAGAACGGACGGCTAAAATTACGCGAGATAAATGAGAATAAATCCGAGATTATATTTTATATTCGACCAAACCACGAAGAAAACAAGGTGTCAGAGTATAATGTTTTGAAGATTGATAAAAAGAAATTAAAAGAAACAAAACTTTTTTTGAGCCAAGCTTTCGGAGAAAAAGTGATCGTGGAAAAAGAAAGGGAAATATGGATTTTGAAAAATACGCGGATTCATTTAGATAAAGTTAAAAAAGCCGGATCTTTTTTAGAATTGGAAACTGTTGTAAAGGGAAAGCTTGAAAAGTTTCAAACTGAATATGCGGAAGTTTATAAGATGTTAGAACTTGAGAAATATACAAAAATAAAAAATTCCTACAGCGACATTCTTCTTGGCAAGTAAAATGCAAGCCTTGTTGTCTTATATTTTTATTTCCCAAATCTGCGGCTGGTTTTTGTGTGCGGGGGTTGGTATAATGGGGGTAGAATAAATTAAAAAAACATCTTTATGGCAGAAATAAAAGAATCAACATTAATGAGAATAGAGAAAGAATTTGAAGCAGAGAAAGAATGGAAATCTGCGATTGAAAATTTTGGCGTAGATCCAAAGAAAGGCGAAGAAATATTCAATAAAATCGTCAGGATGTATGATTCTGAAAAAAGATTTTATCACAACAGAAAACATGTTGAAAAACTTTTAAAATTTATTGAAGGAAAAAAAGATGAAATCGAGAATTTTGATGCGGTATGTTTAGCAACTTGGTTTCACGATGTTATATATGATACGCAGGCTAAAGATAATGAAGAGCAAAGCGCAATTTTTGCTAGAAAAAAACTTGAAGAATTAGGAATTCAAAAAGATATTATTGTAAAAGTTGAAAAGTTAATAAGGGCAACATGGAAGCACGAAAATATTGACGGTGACAATGATTGCTCAATTTTTCTTGATGGTGATTTGGCCATTTTGTCTGAAGACAATGATAAATATGATTCATATACTAAAGCCATACGTCGAGAATACGCTTGGGTTCCAGATGATGTTTATAAGGAAAGAAGAAAAGAGGTTATGGAAAATTTTCTCAAAAAGGATAGAATATATTTTACTGAAGAAATGTTTAAAAAATCTGAAGTTAAGGCACGAAATAATATAAAAAGAGAAATTGAAAGTTTGCAATAAAAATTGTTTTACCAGCTCTTTCCGGGGCTGGTTTTTGTGTGCGGGAATTGTGTTATACTAAAGATATATCTAATATATTATTTTTTATGTTTAATCCGGAACACGCGAGGCCAATTGAGGCTGAAAGCATTGATCAGCATGCGAAAGAATTAAGAAAAAGACTGCAAATCATTCAGCTTTCTTTTGCGGACAGCAAATTTTTGGAAGAGAAAGAAAAAAATGGCGAGTGCGATTTTTTAGATATTCTTGAAAAATACACTCCCATCGGGAAGGATAATGTTAAAAGAGAATATGAAGCACGATATCCTGATAAGAAAAAAGATCTTGAAGAATTCTGGGCTTTGCTTTCTGAAGAAATAAAAAATATTCATGAACAAAAAGCGGACAATTGGGAAGAAGAAATTTCAAATTTGACAGCGAAGAAAGTTGATGCACTTGGTCCGATCAATATGGATCATTCATCTGAAAAATCCAACAGGGCGGGGATGATAAAATACAATCTGGATAAGGGTAATCAGGATTTTGAAAAATTTGGGATAGGAATTATGGAACCATATATTGAAATTCATTTTGGTGAAGCTTATCGTCAAGAAGGCGGAGTCGGTCATATGAAACTGAGAGAATCTTTTGAAAAGTTGGCTCAAGATATTGTAGAAAAATATCCGGAAACCCAATTTGTTATTGGGCGATCATGGATTTTGGATCACCAAAAAATTGCCGATAGGATTGGATTTAAAATTGTGGAAAAAACTGATTCGCTTGATCATTTTTCGACTTGGTGGCAACTAATGGACAAGGATGGACAGATTGGCAAAGAACAGATGAAAAGATTTAGGGAAGAGGGAAAGCTCCATTTTCAGGTAGCCTTGGGAATTATCCCAGTTGAAGAATTTCTAAAAAAACACTTGCCGAATGAAATGAGAGGGAAAATAAAGCTAAAGAAAATGAAAGATGAAGACAGAGAAAAAATGCTAGCCTTTAATGAGGAAAGAAAAATATTTGGAGAAAAATTTGAGCAGATGTCCAAAGAGGAAATAGTATCTTTTATCAAGGAAGCTTCCTATTTGAGGGATAATTTTGAAACAGATGAAGTCCAATATCTTGTCTCATTACTATGTGAAATGAAAGATAAAGGAATCAATCTGATGAATCCGGGAGAAGATTATGCAAAGAGAATGAAAGAAATCAGGAAATCGATGGAAAAGTTTTTGCCGGCAGTAGTTGAAAAAGAAATTTTTATAGAACCAAGAAAATAGCGCGCTACAAAAGCAGCTTCCAAAAGGATGGTTTTTTTATTCCCATAAATCCACGGCTGGAGATTGGGTGAAAGTTCTTTATTTCGAGCCGATATTAGGCATTGACGCTATGCTATCTTTGTGCTATTATCATCTGTCAGATTTTGGATAGCAATTTTAACAATAAAATATGAATTGGAGGATATAAAATGATCACAGCATCTGATTTATTTGGTTATCAAGGGGAAGCTCTCAATTTAATAATGAAAGCTTTCGAAACAAAGAATAAAGCATTAGTTGTTATGGCCACTGGCCTTGGCAAAACCATCGTAGCTGCATTTTGGGCGAAGAGTGAACTTAAGAAAAAACGTAAAGGATTGTTTCTCTGCCATGATAATGGCATTCTGGAACAAGCCACGGAAGAGTTTAGAAAGGTCATGGGCGATAAGGCTAAATTGTGTTCCTTTTTTGGAAATGATAAAGATTTTGACGCCGATAAATCAGATATAGTCTTTGCTTCATTCCAAACCTATGCTAATTGGAAGAATGCTTTTTTCGAAGATGAATTTGATTTTATCATTGTCGATGAATCGCACCACGGTCAAGCTCCAACTTTCAAAGAAGTGATTCAGTATTTCAAACCAAAAAAACTTCTCGGTATCACGGCCACCCCTAATCGGGAGGATATGAAAGACATTAGAGAAATATTCGGAAAAGAAGTTGTAAATTATCCATTGGAAGAGGCGATTGCTAAGGGTTGGCTGACACAGGTTGAATATCGTATTCTCAATGATAATTTGAACCACTGGAAGCTTAAGAAAATTATTAGGGGTATACTGGAAGAAGGCCAGTGTGTTTCAGTAAAGCAGATTAATGAAAGCATCTTCATCGAGAAACGTGACGAAGAAATTGCTCGAACGATTCAGGAGTATGCCAGTTCAAGCAAAAAAGCGATTATATTCTGTGAAAAAATTGAACATGCAGAAAACTTCCAGTCACATCTTCCGGGTTCGCTAACTTATCACTCCAAAGTGAAAGGTGGAAGAAAAGAAAATCGGAAAAGGCTGGATGCTTTTCGCGAAGGATCACTGCAATATATTCTGGCAGTTAATAAATTTAATGAAGGCATTGATGTTCCAGATGCAGAATTGATTGTATTCTTGCGGTGTACTGATTCCAAAACGATTTTCTTTCAGCAACTAGGTAGGGGTCTCCGAAAAATTTTCGGCAAAGAAAAAGTTATTGTTCTTGATTTCGTGGCTAATTGTGAAAGATTAGCTATGGTTAAAGAAATGGCTCATCGAGTGAAAGAATTTGCCGGAAATAATTTTATTCTAAACAAAGAATCGCTTCATGTTAGTGGTTCAGCGTTCGACTTTTGTTTTAGCGACGATCAAATTGATATACTAGAAATTATAAAAAGAATTGAGTGTCGTTTTGTGGCTGATTTTCCTAATCTTCTGGCGGAATATTCTAATGAAAATATTTTACCACCAGAGCAGGCAGCTGCAGGATCACATAGGAAGTATCTTTGGAAATGTTCAAAATGTTCCCATGAATGGTGGGCACAAGGTCAAAGTCGCCTGATTCAAAAAACAGGATGTCCTGCTTGCGCTGGCAAGGTACCAAAACCTTCAGAATATTTGGTAAATGCAAATACTACACTGGCTGCAAAATACTCTGCTAGCAACCCAATACCATTAAAAGAAGTTACAGTAACAAAAAATTTTCTGGATAAATTCTTATGGAATTGTTCTAAATGTAAGAGGGATTATGAAGAATATCTTTTTACAATACTAGATGAAAAAGTTATTTGTCCAGAATGTATCTGTAAAGCGGAAGAAAAAACAAAAGAAATTAGAAAGAACAAAGCAGCAGAAAGGAGAAAAAAATATTACGCTACGGAACAAGAATGTTTAGAGGCAGCCTTAAAAGCCAATGCATACAGCTGGAAGAGCTATTACTGTGTTGCTAGGAAGGTTGATCCGATGTTGCCACCTTTTCCAAACTCATTTTATGATTGCGACGAATATAGTTTCTTTGAAAGACTCAATGAATTTTTTAAAAATAGAAAAACAGACAAGTAGAATTAGCGCCGCTGAGACTCAACATGGTCTCAGCGGTTTTTTTATTCCCCAAATCCGCGGCGGGATTTGGCTGACTTGACTTTTGATCAACAATGAAGTAATATTTAAAATCGGTTATTTTACAAATTCATATATAAAGGGGGAAAGAATCATGCCACATGGTAAAAATGTCAATCTTTCAAAGGCATTATCTGAATTTAAAACAGGCGCACAAATGAGAGAGAAGAAAATGTCGAAGACGGAATTTAATATAAAATCTAAATTGTACGACGTGCTCTACAGCGCAGCTCGCAGGGTGCTTTCTAAATATAAACCTTGCGTTTTCAAAAAGGGAAAGTGTTTTACGGGAATGCAGTGGGATTGTTGCGGCGGTTGTTGTCATCTACTGAAAACTGGATGCGCAACAAAATCTCTATCGTGCAAATTGTATCTTTGCGAGGAAGCCAGGGAAAAATTTCCAGAGTGTGCTGCAGCGCTTGATGCCTTAGAATCGGTAGCAGAAAAATACAATTTTCTGGGGTTCAGAGTAAACAAGCAAGATGTTTTTCGGATTTAAATTGTCAATAATAGTTTATTGTTATTTTTTTGGTTTACCTTAATAATAACAACAAAATTCGATTCTAGGGGGAGAATTATAATGGTAATTAAAATTCCCGACGACGATATGGGGGGCTGGATAAAGGTGTTACGGGAAGAAAATTTTTTAAATGAAGAGATTGATGTTTTTTTATCTTTCTTAAATGAAACATATTTCTTGTCGAACAAAGCACCTTTGATCAGTTGGATGCTAAGACAAGAAGAAGAGTTTATTTATTCAAGAGAGAAAAAAATATTAAACTATGAAGACAGAATACAATATAAGATTGTCATCGAACAAGTCCTCGCGATGCGTTGGTAGAAAATTGTTCGCCCTATTAGTTAATAACCACCCAGCAGATAGAATAGTATCGGGGTGGTTTTTTTATTTCCCCAAATCCGTGGCGAGAAAATAAAGAAGAGGCTGTTTTTACAGAAAAAAGAAAACGCCGCACGAGCTTGTTGAGCTCATGCGGCGTCATTCTATCTAGTTATTGCGACTGATTATGACCGGATCATTTATTTTGATCCAGTCATATATTTTTTTAGCATCCTCGCGCAGCAGGCGGGTGCAACCATGAGAAGCAGGATAGCCCGGCAAATCCCCCTGGTGGAGGAAATAATGAGTTCTGGACAAATTTACCGAAAACGGCATCGGAGCTCTCCCATAGAGTTTAGACAGATGCAAGGGTTCTTTCTTTGCTGCTTTAAAGTTTCCGGGGCGAGTTCCTTTTCTTCCTTTGCCAGATGAAATCGGTCCCCAGAAAACCAGTTGGCCTTTTTCATAGGCACCAAAGTATTGGGTGCCCAGAAAAACATGCACGGATCGTTCACTATCGCTTGTTTCTTCGCAATATGTCGGAACCGGCGTGAATTCACTAGCCTTTTCGAAATCTACTGGAATTAATATTTCTTTCCCGATCGGTAGATGTCGCCTGTCAAATTTGTTGATCTTCATTATTAATTCATGATGATCATCTGGAGCGATTTTACCCAAAGAATCTCCCCGCTTGACTTTGTACGTGACAAAACCTTCCGGAACATCTTGGGCAAAAGCTGTTCCCACTAAAAAAGAACAAATAATGCAAACAAAAAAAACAAGACTTCTAATCTTCATAATAATCCTCCCTCTCCTTGTAGTTTTTAAACAGCTATTCATGCAATTATCAATGATAATTGAAAGAACCAAAAATGTCAAGACCTACAAAACAGCCTTTCGGAAAAGTGAATAATCACCCGTGCTTGCATATTTTTGGTTTAGGTGTAATATAGATCTTAATATCAATTTTTCATTAAATTAAACAAAGAGGAAGGGGAGGGGCTGAAGTATGTTTGTGGAAAGGATAATGGATTTTTTTGACCTTAAAAGGTCGTCGGCTTTTTCTGAAAGTTTAAAAAAACTTGAATTCAAAGAAAGGGCTCACAGGAGACATCAGCGTAGTTCGAAAAAAAACAAAATTAAGTGAAAATCGCACGCAAGGCCGGTCGCTCAAAGAGCAGACTGGCCTTTAGTTTTTTTAATTCATTTCCAGATCTTGCATAAAAGAGCGGTTTTTAAAAATAATCGCTTTTTTTATTTTGAAATAGCCGGCGATTTCAGCGGTAATAATTAAGTAGATAGCAATAGTTTTTTTAACATTCAAATATTCATAATCAGAGTCAATTTGACTCGGAAAGGAGGCTCCGCATGTTTGCATTTTTTAAGACGCTGGACAGGGTCAGCAAAAAAGAGACTGATTTTCTAGAAGAAATGGGAGTTCCCAATGTCACAATTAGTAAATTTTCTTACAAACAAGAGTCGGAAGATGTAGAAAGCCGAATCATTGCAGTCGATGATTTGCAGGTTTGGGAGATCTACAAACAGGGCGGAAAAATTCTACAAAGGGGATTAAAATTAGACGAAAGAAGTAATTTCAACGCATACAAGTATCTTATGGGCAGACATGCTCAAAGAATGCTTGAGATTTTCGTGCAAGAAAGTAGCAGTATAGTAGATGAGAGCCTTGCATTTTTTTCATTTAAACACTAGTTTATGGAAAAAAGTTATAGCCGGTTTCCTTCAACTTGGAATCCGGCATTTTTTTGTCTCTAGAAAGCCATTTTTTGAGTCTTTCAGATTTGTCGGTTTTTTGGAGAGCTGAAACATAAAGTTATCCACAGGGTGGTATTGCAGTGATATTGAAGTAGTGATAAAATAACACTATAATAATTTAAAATAAAAAAATATGGAACAAAAACTAACTGCTAAACAAAAAAACATTCTCGAATACATTCGGGAAATCACAATGCAAAACGGCGAGAAGCCAACCAGCTATCGCTTGCATAAATACTTGGTTTCCAAGGGTGGCAGCGACAGCATGAAATCAGTCATGCAAGTGATCGAAGCGCTGGAAAAGAAAGATCTAATCACGCGTGATGAGAATAAAAAAATATACCTGGTAGAAAATGAAAATTACGGCGACGCGCAAAATGTTTTTTCCATTCCGCTCTACGGTCTGGCTTCTTGCGGAGAAGCGCTGGCGTATGCCGAAGACAATCCGGCGGATGACTTTCTCCAACTTTCCAAAAGTCTGTTTGGCAAAACGCAACCGGAAAAAATGTTTGCGGTCAAAGCGCTCGGAGACTCGATGAATAAAGACGGAATCAATGACGGAGATTATGCGATTTTTGAAAAAGTTGAAGGGCAAGCTGATTTGGAGGGAAAAGTTGTGGTGGCGGTTATTAATGGTATGGCCACTATCAAGCGTTATAAAAATATGGGCAAAGGCGTGATTGGACTTTTCCCGCATTCTACCAATGACGCGCATCACCCGATCTATTTGTCGGAAGCCGATGTTATTTTTATCGCGGGAATTTTTCGTCGCGTCCTGCCGGTGAAATTTATAAGCCTCTAAAAATAAAAAAATAATTTATGATAATCATAACCACTTTTATTTACATTGCATTATTGATAGTTGCCGCTTTTTGTGTGGGCGTGGCTTCCGTTTGGATCTGCGAATGGCGCATGAATGAACTCTATAAAATGATGAGCAAAGAAATAAAAGCGCTGGAAAATCCGCGGATAAGCGAAGCGGTTATGCACATCAAGAGCTACAGGATTAAGGAAGACTATCGCCGTAAAATTCTGGATATTGAAGAGACGCAGAAATTGATTCTCGAAAATATATTAAGAATGAAAAAATGTTCCTTAAAAAATAACTCTCTTAACCAGAGTCGGACGGCGATTTTTACTGCCTAATGCAAGGGCTTTGGAGTAGAGAAAATATGTGTTAAAATAAGTTAAACAGAACTATTAACCATTTTCTAAAATTTGGCTATGGGAAGAAGAAAAAAGAATCAAGAGAAAGCTGAAGAATCTGAGTCAAAGCCGATCATCCACGGTGACGCAAAGCGCAGCGCAGCGGCCATTTTCCTTTTCGCTTTAGCGATTCTTTTTGTGCTTGGTTTTTTGTCTGAAGCTAAAATTGTTGAAGCCGGAATTTTGGGAGATTTTTTGAATTCAACTGCCGGCATGCTGTTTGGCGTTGGCAAATATGCTTCTCCTCTAATCTTAGTTATTGCCGGTATAATTTTGCTTTTCCGCAAAGAGACGCTTTTCTATATCTCTAAAATTTTGGGGATAACAATAGCTTTTATCAGCGTTTTAAGTTTCATTCATATTCTTTCCTACGAGCCCAACGAAATGTTAGCTGTGGCTAAAATTGGCGGGGGCGGAGGATTTTTGGGCTATGCTTTTGCGTATCTTTTTCTGAAACTCGCCGGTACAGTAGGCGGCGCAATCATTTTTGTGGCTTTGTTCCTGATTGGAATTATCTTTGCTTTTAATTTTTCATTAGCAATGTTAATTGAAAAATTCATCCGCAAAAAAATCGATGAAAATGAAGATGAATCTGAAAGTGAAGAAGGAGCAACTGATGAAGAAATGAAAAATAAGGAGCAAGAGGAAGAGGGGGAAGACAAAGAAGATCCGAAAACAGAATTTGTGCAAGATCCTAATGAAGGCGAAGAAGATGAAAAGGAAAGCCGCATGAAATCTATTCTCAAAAAAGCAGCCGCTTGGACGCCAAAAAACAAAAAGGAAGACGATGCGCCCGGGCAACATGTCGCTTGGGAATTGCCGCCGGTTGATTTGCTGGACGATACTGTTGAAAAGGCTCAAGCTGGAGATGTCGACAAGAACGCCAAAATTATTCAGGATACTTTGCGCAATTTCGGCATTGAAGTAGAACTCGGAGAAATAGTGACCGGACCGACAGTTACCCAGTATAGTTTTCGTCCAGCGGTTGGTGTGAAGCTTAGTCGAATAACGAACCTTAGCAGCGACTTGGCTCTTCGGCTCGCAGCCAGACAAGTAAGAATCGAAGCTCCGATTCCAGGCAAATCTTTGGTTGGCATAGAAGTTCCAAACAAGAAAACTGCCATAATCAGGTTGCCGGAACTTTTGCGCTCTTTGGAATTTGAAAATCGCAAATCAAATCTTTTGTTAGCATTAGGAAAAGATGTAAATGGAAATTATATTTGTAGCGATCTCAAAAAAATGCCGCACCTCTTGATTGCCGGATCGACTGGCAGTGGAAAGAGCGTTTGCATAAACACAATTCTACTTTCTATGCTTTATCAGAATTCTCCGGAGGATTTGAAGCTCATCTTGGTTGATCCTAAGAGGGTTGAACTGACTCCGTACAACGGTATTCCGCATCTTTTGGCTGACGTGGTAGTGGACAACGGAAAAGTGCTGAGCGCTCTGAAATGGGCAATCGGTGAAATGGAACGCCGATACAAATTGCTTCAGGAAGTTGGGTCTAAAGATATCGCTTCTTTTAATGCGAAAGCTAAGAGCGGTGAAACATTCCAGCGTTTGAATGAAAATTCCGGGGAAATTATAGAAGAAACAGTGCAAAAAATTCCATATATTGTTATTGTGGTTGACGAATTGGCCGATCTCATGGCTTCGCATGGCAAAGAAGTTGAAGGCGCTGTCATTCGCTTAGCGCAAATGTCCCGCGCAGTTGGCATTCATCTGATACTCAGCACGCAGAAACCGACAGTGACCGTTATAACGGGACTTATCAAATCCAACATTCCGACTCGCATTGCTTTCCGGGTTCCGGCGCTGATGGATTCGCGCACGATCTTGGATGCCAGCGGAGCTGAAAAATTGCTGGGTAATGGCGACATGCTCTATTCAGCGGCTGAAGCTGTTGACCTCAAACGCGTGCAGGGAGCTTTTGTTTCCGAAGAAGAAATAAAGCGCGTCGTCAAATTCATTAAGGATCAAAAATTTGAAAAAATAGAAGATGATTTAAGTGATGATATTGTCGCGGAAGACAAAAAATCTCTGGGACATAAAAACGGAGAAGTCACCACAACCTATACGCCCGGCGGAAAAATTGATTTTGCTTCAATTCCGGAAAACAATAATGATATGGAAGACGAGCGTTATGAAGAAGCCAAGGAAATAATATTGCAAGCCGGCAAAGCTTCTTCTTCACTGCTTCAAAGACGCATGCGGATTGGATATTCACGAGCAGCCAGATTAATAGATATTCTAGAGGATCGCGGAGTGATTGGCCCATCGGATGGCGCCAAGCCGCGTGAAGTCCTGATTGCCGGAGAAAATGATCCAGCCTATGAAAGTCCGATAGAAGATCAGGTTGTCCGTGATAAATGGCAGATGTAATGCGCCAGAAGCGCAAGTCAAAAGTTTATCAAGTTTTTAAGGTTCATAAAGTTGGGCTTAAAACATAAAAACAAAAACACAAATTTTACTTTGTAACTTTTTACTTTATAAACTTGTAACTTCTGTATGGTTCGATTCACTACCAAAAAAATTGATTCACTGACTTTGGGCGAACGGATGAAAAAAATCCGCGATGAACGCCGGTTGAGTTTGGCGGAAATTTCCAAAAGCACCAAAATCCAGGCCAAGTATCTCGAATATATCGAGCAAGGGGAATACATGAAACTGCCGGCGGATGTTTATGTCAGGGGTTTTCTTCGCAGCTACGCTGTGTTCATGGGGCTAAACGAAAAAATGCTGATTAAACAATATGAAAGAGAAAAAGGCATTCAAAAAAACATTAAAAAAATTGTTGATACTGACAATCCCGGAACGCCCATAAAATTTTCCAGTTTCGTAGTTACTCCAAAGGTGATTATTGCCAGCGGTTTGGCAATTCTGATTCTGGGCAGCTTCTTATATCTCTATATTGAAGTCAATAATTTTATTTCCAAACCACGTTTGTCAATAATGAAGCCAATGGCAGGAGAAACAATTGAAGGCAACTCTTCCCATGTGGTCGGCATTGCCGAAAAAGACGCGCTTGTTTTCATTAATGATCAGCCGGTGATGGTCAGTGAAAATGGAGAATTCGGCGAAGATGTTGGCTTGAAACAGGGGTCAAACACAATAACAGTCAGGGTCAAAAGCAAATTCGACAAGGAAACGACGCAGTCCATAACAGTCAATGCTAATTTCCAAGATGCTTCTGAACAAACAGGCGGGGATATGAATATCCCAGATCAGGCAACAGTTGCAGACAAGACTGAAAATGCCACGGCAATATCTGCTCAAGTTTATGTCAATCCTAATCCGACTTGGCTATCAGTTAAAGCAGATGATAATTTAGTATACAGCGGAGTGCTCCTGCCACAATCGGTCCAAAATTTTGAAGCCAAAGAAGTCATAAGCATAACTTCCGGCAAAGGCAATGAAACGTTTGTGAAAATAAATGGCAAAGATATGGGATTAGTCAGCAGTGATCCGGGAGTAGTGAGAGATGTGCAATATAATGCGAATGGGAAAGTAACCAGTAATCAGTAACTAGTAACTAGCAAAGAGTAATTAATATAAAAAATAAAAAAAGTAAATAAAAAAATATGATTAATAAGACTAAGAAAGCTCCCAAGGAGCTGGTTGAAAAAGTAAGGAACGCAGAAAAAAAAGAAGTCGACAAGCTGGTTGAAGATATTCAGGAAAAATTTGGCGAGGGCATGATAATGAAGCTGGGCGACGTGCGGCACGTGGATGTAGAATCAATTCCGACCGGTTCTATTTCTCTGGACATTGCCATTGGCAATGGCGGCGTGCCAAGAGGCAGAATTATTGAGGTTTATGGACCGGAATCTTCAGGCAAGACAACCCTGACTTTGCATATCATTGCTAATTCGCAAAAATTGGGCGGCACTGCGGCTTTTGTGGATGCGGAGCATGCGCTTGATCCGGAATATGCCAAAAAGATCGGCGTGAATATTAAAGATCTTTTAGTGTCGCAACCGGATACCGGCGAGCAGGCTTTGGATATTGTGGAAACGCTGGTGCGTAGCGGAGTAGTGGATATGATTGTCGTGGATTCAGTGGCTGCTTTGGTGCCTAGAGCGGAAATAGAAGGCGAGATGGGCGATCAGCATGTGGGCCGTCAAGCTCGGCTCATGTCGCAGGCTCTTCGGAAACTAACGGCTATCATTGCGCGGTCTAATGCGACTGTCATTTTCATTAATCAGATCCGCATGAAAATCGGGGTGATGTTCGGCAATCCGGAAACGACAACCGGAGGGCAGGCTTTGAAATTTTATTCCTCAGTGCGCATAGAAGTCAGAAGAAGCGCGCAGATTAAAAAGGGCGAAGAAATAGTGGGCAACAGGACAAAAGTAAAAATTGTTAAAAACAAAGTAGCGGCTCCGTTCAAAACAGCCGAATTTGATATTATGTATAATGAAGGCATTTCTCTTCCTGGCGATCTTCTGGATACGGGTGTTAAATATGAAGTTGTCAAAAAATCAGGTAATGCACTTTCATTTGGAGAAGAGAAGTTGGGAGCCGGCAGAGAAGCCGCCAAAGCTTTTCTCAAGGAAAATCCGAAAGTGGCGGATAAAATTTTCAAGGAAATTTCAGCGAAAGCTAAAATTCAAACAGTCTAATAATATCCCGGCATTTGACTTTTGCCTTCGAATGGTGTATAATGAATCTATAAGGTAAAAACGGGTGTCGAAAGCCCCGTTTTTATTTATTTTATTAATAAATTTATTAAATAAAAAACCATGGAAACAAAACAAAAAAAATGTGCCCATTGCGCCAAAAGAGCGCAGGAAGATGAGAAAGTTGAGGAATTTAATCTTGCCATACTATTGGCGCTGGTTCCCTTAATGGTCTTCACATTTTTCGGGCAACTGGGACTATTCTAAATAGTTTTACTAGTAGCTTTTAGCTGATAGCTGTTAGTATAAAAAACTTTTTTATATTTTTAAAACCGCCTTTTGGCGGTTTTAAAAATTATCATTAACTAAAAGCTAGCTTAGGCGCGGGATACGTATTCTCCTTTTTCGGTATTGATGATAAGTTTGTCTCCCTCATTGATGAAGAGAGGAGCAGAGACTTTAAGACCGGTTTCCATAATCACAACCTTGCCGCCTGTGCCGGCCGTGTCGCCTTTAATTCCTGGCGGAGCTTCCACTACAGTCAAAGTAACTTTGATCGGCAGTTCAATGTTGACAGGCGTGTCGTTGAAGTTCAAAACAGTGACTTCGGTGCCTTCCAGCAAGAAAAGGTTGGCTTCTCCAATGACATCTTTTGACAGGGAAAACTGGTCATAAGAATTCGTGTCCATAAAAACGAAACCGTCATGTTCGGGATAGAGATACTGCGCTTTGGTTTTCGACATGTCAGCTTCATCAACCTTGTCTGATCCGTTGAATGTTTTTTCCAAAACATTTCCGGTTAGAAGATTTTTAAGTTTGGTTCTGAGCACTGCTCCAGCACGGCCGGTTTTGGAATGTTCCGCATTTAAAACGACATAGGGAGCATTTTCCCAAAGAATATTTTTTCCACATTTAATTTCTGTTATTCCTAACATGATTTAAAATCGATACTAATCTACGAATTTATACGAATGCTACGAAATTCGTATTATTCGCATGTAATTTGTATAGTTCGTATCGCGCTTATTATTTAACTACAAACGGTGCAAGTGCCATCACGCGAGCGCGTTTGATTGCCTGAGCCAGAGTCCGCTGGTGTTTGGTGCAGATGCCATGGCGTTTTGGCGGATAGATTTTTCCTTGCGAGTTCATGAAACGGCGAATAAGATAGGCATCTTTATAGTCTATTTTATCCATTTTCTGTTCACAAAAATAACATTGCTTTCTTTCCATAGTTATATTAGTTATAAAGTTTATAAAGTTATAAAGTTTATAAAGTTCGGAGTGGCATTCTTTTTATGAACTTTCCACTTTTTACTTTATGAACTTGTTTTAAAAATTATTTTAAATAATTTTTAAAACGGCACATCCTCAATTTTTACTTCCTCTTTTTCATCATCAAGATTGATGGTTGGAATTTCTTCGGCAATTGGAGCATTTTGATTGGCGGTTACGGCTGCTCCGCCGGCTACAGCTCCGGTGGCGGCGGATGCGGCAGGGCGATTGTAATTTCCGGATCCTTGCGGACGGGAACCCATCTGCATATTTTCAGCGACCACTTCCGTTGTTCTTCTTTCAATGCCATCCTTGCCGGTATATGAACGCGTTTCCATTCGGCCTTCGAAATAAGCTTCTTGTCCTTTGGACATATACTGTCCGATGATTTCAGCCAGGCGTCCCCAGGCAACGATGTTGTGGAATTCAGATTTTTCCTGCTTTTGACCGCTTTTGTCATTCCAAGTTCGGTTGGTGGCCAAGCTGACAGTAGCCACAGTCTGGCCGGAAGGAGTTGTTCTGACTTCGGGGTCGCGGGTCAAGCGGCCAATGAGTTGAACTTTGTTTAGATTCATAAGATTTTGTGCGAATAGTTGCGAATATGCAAACGAATTAATTCGAATGTCTTATTCGCGAATATTTGCAAGTTTATATATCTAACAATTTATCAAGTTGCTTATCGATATCTTTTGTTTCCTCTTTTGTTATCGGCTGGTTATCTTGTTTTTGTTTTGGCGGTTCCTGTCTTTTTGGCTGGCGATAGGCTGGTTGTTTTTCAGCTGAGCGCTGTGTTCTTTGCGAAGATTGGTTTTGAGCTGCCATTTCACGCGCTTTTCTTTTTTCCTTCGAATCCAATTCGGGCAAATCATCAGTCTTAACAATCATAAATCGGAGAACTTCATTGGTTAAGTTTAATTTTTTGGTCATTTCCTCAAAAAAGGATTCTTTTTTGTCGGCAACTTCATCGACTTCCGGCAATTCAAAACGGCGAGTCACATAGACTCCTTTTTTCTGGTGCTTGATTTCATAGGAAAGCTTTCTTTTTTCAGAAAGTTCCGGTTCAAGCAATTTGGCCTGGTGCGAAACCAGAATAGATTTCACATTTTCCTTGATCGCTTCCAGATTGGCTTCCTGGCGTTCACCTACGAGATAGAACAGTTCGTATTGCATATACGTATTATTATTTATTAATGGGTTAACGGGCTAACGCGTTTTTTCAAACTCGTGAACTCGTGAACTCATTAGTTGAACAATAAAAAATTCCACTAATCAAGAAAATCCCTTCTTCTAGTGGAAGCTTACCAACTTATCCCTTTATTAAGCTAAAAAGGCGAGTTGGAGTAGGACTTTCTAAGTTGTATAAAGAGTATAGCAGGCAATTTGGAATTTGGCAACCCCGCACCAAATTGACACTACGCCATAGGCGCAAAAAGAAATATTGAATTTTTATATCAAATTATTTTAAACATAAAATAAATTTATTAAATTGGCTGAAAATAATAAAAAGTGCCAAATTGGTGCGGGGCAAGCTTAAAAATAAAAAACCTCTTGAGCGTTGCAAGAGGAGAGGTTATGGCAGTGAACAATGCCTAAACATTGTCACTGCCATACCAAGGGTTGTCGTGGCCGTCCTTCTCTTTGAGCTCATGTTTGGAAAAATAGTATTGGATTATTGTCCGCTACTCTTTTCTATAGCCTCAAAATCTGATGACTGCCGCCAGCCGTGAGCATTGTGGTGCCCACATTTTTGTGCCTCATTAGAGGCTAAGCGTTGAGAGCAGTATATAAAACTTTATAAATTATGTCAATAGGTATTAGTTTTTAGTTGTATTAATGGACAAATTTAAGATAGAATTGTAACATATAGTATCTAGTCTTTGGTATCTCGTATGAATACTAAATACAAAATACGAATTATGAAATTTGAACTAAACTCAAAATTTAAGCCAAGTGGCGACCCCAGCACCAGAGCTAAGCTCGGTGCGGGGCAAGCCAACCTAATTCTATAAAGTATAGCAATGAAATTTAAATTAAGCAGTAAATTCAAACCGGCAGGGGATCAACCACAGGCGATTGAGAAGTTGGTTGAAGGCATAAAAAGGGGGCAAAAATTTCAGACGCTTTTGGGTGTGACCGGATCCGGCAAAACATTCACGATTGCCAACGTAATTCAAAAAGTGCAAAAACCCACGCTCGTTATCGCACCCAACAAAACTTTAGCAGCGCAATTGGTTCAGGAACTGAGAACCTTTTTTCCCAAGAATGCCGTGGAATATTTTGTTTCCTATTACGATTACTATCAGCCGGAAGCCTACTTGGCCGCATCGGATACATATATAGAGAAGGAAGCACAAATTAATGATGAAATTGATCGGCTACGCCATGCGGCCACTTCAGCCTTGCTTTCGCGCAGCGATGTTATTATTGTAGCGTCAGTTTCCTGTATCTACGGTTTGGGTTCGCCGGAATATTACCGCGATATCAGTTTTGAAATTGCATTGGGCGATGAATTCAAACGAGAAGAAAAAATGAAAGAACTTCTTGAATTGCAATTTCAAAGAAGCGATCTGTTGAGTCGGGGGAAATTCCGGGTGACTGGTGACACTTTTGAAATAATGCCGACCGGGCGGGAAGTGGTGACGCGCATCGAAATGAAAAATGGAAAGGTAGATCGCATTCAGGAATATGATTTTTTGACAGGTGAAAATCTGGGCAATCTCGAAAAAACTTTGATCTATCCGGCCAAGCATTTCGTGGTGCCGGAGCCGGTCATGCAAGAAGCGTTGGATAAGATAGAGAAAGAGCTGCGAGAAAGGGTCGCCGAGTTAAAAAAGAAAAATAAATTGCTGGAAGCGGAAAGGTTAGGGCGTCGGACGAAGCAGGATCTGGAAATGATGCGCGAAATCGGCTATTGCAACGGGATTGAAAACTATTCCCGCTATTTGACCGAACGGAAAAGCGGCGAAATGCCCTATACTCTCATGGATTATTTTCTCGCCTCGACTCGCGGAAACGACCGCTCCTCGACGCGAAGCGGGGGAAGAGATTTTTTGTTGGTGATTGATGAGTCTCACGTGACTGTGCCGCAATTAAATGCGATGTACAATGGTGACCGAGCGCGTAAAGAATCATTGGTAGAGAATGGATTCAGATTGCCGAGCGCGTTTGACAATCGCCCGCTCAAATTTGCGGAATTTGAAAAGCACATTCAGCAGCTGATTTTTACTTCGGCGACGCCAGGACCGTATGAATACGACAAATCACAAGATACAAACAACAAACAACAAACAAATTATAAATCGCAAATTATAAATAAACCAAAAAATACGAAATACAAAATACGAGATACGAAATACAATATCGTGGAGCAAATCATTCGTCCAACGGGATTGCTGGATCCGGAGCTGGTTGTTAAGTCAGCCAAGGGGCAAGTAAAAGATGTTTTAAGTGAAATAGAAAAAGTTATTGAAAGAAAGGAACCTGCCCGCAATGCTACGCTTCTGAATAAAAATAATGAAGTTGTTGGCTCTAAGAAACAAACAAAAGAAAGTACTAATGAAATGCAGCATAGCGTTGCAGGCGGGAGGGTTTTGATCACGACACTGACAAAAAAAATGGCGGAAGACCTGTCGGATTTTTTGAAAGAGCACAAAATAAAATGCGAATATGTGCATTCGGACGTGGAAACTTTGGATCGCATCCGCATTTTGGAAGGACTTCGGCGCGGGCAGTTCGATGTTTTGGTGGGCGTCAATCTTTTGCGCGAAGGTTTGGACCTGCCGGAAGTTTCCTTGGTGGCTGTTTTGGACGCAGACAAAGAAGGATTTCTCCGCAGCGAAACTTCACTTATTCAAACAATCGGACGGGCGGCCAGAAATGTAAGCGGGCGCGTGATTTTGTATGCCGACAGCATAACCGGTTCGATGCGGCGCGCAATCGATGAAACAAACAGGAGGCGGAAAATACAGGCGCAGTATAATCAAAAACATCGCATAACACCGACAACCATCAAGAAAAATATTAAATCCATTGTGGATCATGAAATTAATCCGATGCCGGCACCGGACTTCACTAGATTGGAGTCGCTAGAGGATATTGCCGGATACATCAAACAAAAGGAAAGGGAGATGAAAGACGCTTCGCGCGCGCTTCAATTTGAACGCGCCGCAATTATTCGCGATGAAATTTCGCAGCTTAGGAAATTGCAGATAAAGTAGTATTTTAGTATCTAGTATTTTGCATTCTCCGGCACACTATAAATTTTGTGTTTTTCTTTTTTTAAAAAATAATTCAAAATTATGTTTTTCGGTGCACGCATTTTTTCTACTGAAAAAATGCTCCGAGCTCGTGCCGTCGCACTCGCTAGCCACCTCAAAACATAATTTTGAATTTTGCAGAAGAAGAAAGTGGAAATTAATTTTACTGAAAAAGCAAAAGTACAAGCTTCCTTGCGTGTTTTTGGAGTATATAATATAATAGACAAAGGCTGAAAAAGCTTTTTAATTTGTAATTTTTTATTAACCTCATCCGGTCTGATTACAGACCACCTTCTCCTTGGTCAGGAGAAGAAAATAAGGGAAAAATTAATTTTATGGAAAATGAAAACAAACCAATAGAAGAAAAAGCAGAGGAAGTGAAAGAAGCGCAAACTGAAGAAAAAGTTTCTCCGGTTGCAGCGCTGAAAAAAATGTGCGGGAAGAATTGTCAGTGCGGTGAAAAATGCTGCGCAGTTTGGAGCAAGAATAAAAAGATGATTGTGGCGGCAATAATTTTAGTTGTTGTGATTGTGGGAGGACTAGCGCTAAAAAAGTATTGGACAGAAAAAGTGGATGTCGGACAAGACGTTATTAAAGAAAAAGTCCAAAATTTTATCAAAGAAAATGCTCCAGCTGGCGTGAAAGCTGAAATAAAGGAGGTCACGAAAGAAGGAGTTCTCTACAAGGTGAATTTGGAAATCAGCGCAGAGGGAGCGGGTTCTCCGCAGAAAGTTCCTTTTTATGTGACTCGCGATGGTAAAAGGCTTACCCAACAGGTTATCGAGCTGGATGCTAAAAAAGAAGAAGCAAAACAGCCCGCCGTGACTGAAAAAACAGAGCCGGAACAGAAAATGGACATCCCCGAAGTTGATTTGTTTGTTATGAGTTACTGCCCATACGGAACGCAGATTGAAAAAGGCATTTTGCCGGTAGTTAAACTTTTGGGCAACAAAATAAAATTCAATCTGAAGTTTGTTGATTATGCGATGCATGGAGAAAAAGAAGTGAATGAGAATTTGCGCGATTATTGCATTCAGAAAACTCAACCAACCAAGCTTAATGCTTATCTGGAATGTTTCCTGAAAAAAGGCGAGGGCACCGAGTCGGCTTGCATGAAAACCGCCGGAGTTAATGTTGCGCAAGTAAACATCTGTGTTTCCGCGACCGATAAACAATTTAGTGTTAAAGCCAACTTGGCTGACAAAAGCAAATGGAGCAATGGAACATACCCACCATTTGATGTGGACAAAGAAGCTGTATTAAAATACGGCGTGCAAGGATCACCAAGCCTGGTTATCAATGGCACAAAAGTTGGCGCGGCAAGAGATTCAGCCAGCTTGCTTAAATTGGTTTGCTCCGGATTTAATACTCAGCCCAAAGAATGCTCGCAGACTCTTTCTACAACTGCCCCAGCACCGGGATTTGGGGAAGGAACGACAACTGGAGCCTCAGCAGAAGCTAATTGCGGAAATTAAAAATTCTTAGAATTAGAACAAAAAGACTTGGCGCAAGTGCTAGGTCTTTTTTTATTGCTTTTTATAGAATTTCCTGTATTATAAATTAGATTTCCTTCGTGGGAAATCTAAAAAAGAATAGAACGTAGTAGTATATGAAGTACCCTTTTTGGGGAAGTTTTTGGCATCCCTACAAAAATACAAATCTTTTACAAATGTACAAATATATAAAAAGAATACTTTCGGGGCAAGCAATTAAAAAATATGTCTGATGAAATTATCATAAAAGGCGCAAGGGAGCATAACCTAAAAAATGTCGATTTAATTCTGCCGCGCAATAAGTTTATTGTTTTTACGGGAATTTCCGGATCAGGAAAATCTACGCTGGCTTTTGATACCATTTTTGCCGAGGGGCAACGGAGATATTTGGAGAGTTTGTCGAGCTATGCGCGGCAATTCTTAGGGCAGATGGATAAGCCGGATGTTGATTATATTGAAGGACTTTCGCCAGCAATTTCAATTGATCAAAAAGCGGCGTCGCACAATCCGCGTTCAACCGTCGGAACCGTGACGGAAATTCATGACTATTTGCGTCTTTTGTATGCTAAGATCGGAATTCCGCATTGTCCCGTTTGCGGCCGGGAAATTTCCAAGCTTTCAACAGATGAAATTGTAAGTCGGATTTTGGAAATTAATCACCCTCTCACCGACTCTCTCCCTAAAGGGGAGAGAGGGAAAAACGAAAGCGCTTCGCGCAGTGTTCAGATCGAAATTCTTTCACCGATTGTGCGCGAAAGAAAAGGGGAATATCTGGCGCTCTTGGATGATATGTGGAAGCGCGGATTCTCCGAAGCGATTGTGGACGGTAAATTATGCAGATTGGAAGATTTTAAGGACGTTAAATTGGAACGCTACAAAAAACATAGCATTGATTTGGTAATCGACAGAGTAAAGATTAGCGATGAAAATTTAAGCCGAATTTTTGAAGGCGTGGAAAAAGCACTGAAGATGTCGGAGGGACTAGTGAAAATAGTGAGTCTGAAAGACCCCCACTCAATCTCCCCCTTGAAAAGGGGGAGAAGCAAAGAGGGGGTTCAAATTTTTAATCAGAAATTGTCTTGTTCCATACACGATATTGAATTTCCCGATTTGGAACCGCGTTTATTTTCCTTTAATTCTCCGTTTGGTGCTTGCAGCGGCTGTGAAGGATTGGGATTCAAAAAAGAAATAGATATTGAAAGAGTCATGCCGGACAATAATAAGACTCTGGCGGAAGGCGGCTTGGCGCCTTGGAATTTCAAGAAAAATAATTATTATGGCGGCGTGATTTTGTCTGCAGCCAGATATTTTAATATTCCTGACAATATGCGCCTTAGAGATTTGTCAAAAAAGAAAATGGATTTGCTGCTCTATGGAACAGCTGAGCATGAAAGTATGGCAACTGAAGATGAGGCGCCCGTCTCGACTCGCGGAAACGACCGCTCGTCGACGCGAGGCGGGGAGGAGATTCCCATCATCGTCAAAACCAAAACCGGCACCAATTGGAAATTTTATATGACTTGGCAGGGTGTGGTCGGTTTTTTGCAGGAAAGATATTTCAAAACAGAATCAGATGCGGTGCGCGAAGGCATTGAAAAATATATGTCGCAAAAGCCGTGCTCGACTTGCAAAGGAACAAGATACAAAAAAGAAGCGCTATTGGTGACGGTCGGCGGGAAAAATATTTACGAAGCTTCGACGCTGAGTGTTCGCGAATGTTTGAATTTTTTTGAAAAACTGCAATTGACGCAGCGCGAGGAAATGATTGCCGGCCGGATTCTCAAAGAAATTGTGGCGCGCTTAAAATTTCTCAATAATGTCGGCTTAGAATATTTGACATTGCAACGCGCTGCCTATTCATTGTCCGGCGGAGAATCGCAGCGGATCCGCCTGGCTTCGCAGATCGGTTCGCAGCTGGTAGGCGTCCTATATATTTTAGACGAACCTTCAATAGGCTTGCACGCGCGTGATAATTCAAAACTTATGGAAGCGCTGCGCCAATTGCAAAAAATCGGCAACACCTTAATCGTCATTGAACATGACGAAGAAATGATGCGCAGCGCGGATTGGCTGGTGGACATCGGACCGGGAGCGGGCAAACATGGCGGAGAAATCGTGGCGCAAGGATTGCCTACCGAAGTGATCAATAATCCAAAATCTTTAACCGGAAAATATTTGCGCGGCGAAATGGAAATCGAAATTCCCAAGTTTCGGCGCGATGCCAATAAGAAAAAAAGAATCGTGGTGCGCGGCGCGGGCGAACATAATCTGAAAAATATTGTGGCCGAATTTCCGCTCAAAGTTTTTATCTGTGTGACCGGAGTTTCCGGTAGCGGCAAATCAACACTGGTTGAAGAAACATTATACAAAGCGCTGGCTAACAAATTGCACCGCAGTTTGGATGCGCCAGGCCGGCATAAAGAAATTGTCGGGATTGAAAATATTGATAAGGTAATTATGATTGACCAATCGCCGATCGGGCGCACACCGCGCTCAAATCCGGCAACTTACACAGGATTTTTTACTTCGATTCGTGAATTGTTTGCTCAGACCAAAGACGCCAAGCTGCGCGGCTATGGTCCCGGCAGATTTTCTTTCAATATTCCTGGCGGACGCTGCGACAATTGCAACGGGGAGGGATTTTTGAAAATTGAAATGCAATTTATGCCGGATGTCTATCTGCCCTGCGATGTTTGCAATGGAAAAAGATATAACAGTGAAACCTTGCAAGTCAAATATAAAGGCAAAAATATTTATGATGTTTTAAAAATGACTGTTTCTGAAGGCGTGAAATTTTTTGAAGCTTTTCCAAAAATTCACGGTCCTTTGGCAGTGCTGGAAGAAGTCGGTTTGGGCTATATTGAACTTGGACAAAGCGCAACCACGCTGTCCGGCGGAGAAGCGCAAAGAATAAAACTGGCCAGCGAGCTTTCCAGATTGGCGACCGGTAACACGCTGTATATTCTGGACGAGCCGACCACTGGACTGCATTTTGACGATATTAAAAAATTATTGAACGTTCTGAATAGGTTGGTAGACGCAGGCAACACGGTGGTCGTGATTGAGCACAATATGGATGTGATTAAAACCGCCGATTGGATCATTGACATGGGCCCGGAAGGCGGAGACAATGGCGGCCGCATCATTGTGACCGGTCCGCCGGAAGAAATTATCAAATATCATAAAGAAAGCTACACAGCGAAATATCTAAAAGATGTATTAGGCAGAAAGTAGGATGTATTATATACAAAAATTCAGCAGTTAATTCTTCGTGGATACACTTAAATGCGGTCGTCTCAAATTGTATCCAAGGATTTTTTGAATAATTTGAAAATAAAAAAAGCGCAGCGCGTTTAGATAAACGCTGCGCTAAATGCATGAAAATTATGCATCCTATGTTTAGGATTTTTTGATTGGCTGAATTCCGCGCCAGTCGACCATAAAACCATTTCTCCAACCAGCCAAGCACGCCAGAACACTCAATGATTTTTCACCCTGAAATTTTTCCAGAATGAGTAAATGGAAATTTGTTTCAGCTACGTGCTGAACAATACGATAATCTCCGGGCATCAGCAAATCTCTTTTTTCTCCTTCATAATCAAGAAAAAATTCGAGAGGCTCAGTAACTGTAAATGGCAGATTTTTATTAGGGCAAATAAACATGCAATTTTCGCTTGCAGTCGATTTGCAATAATACAAATTATGCCGACCAAAAACTTTGGATAAATAATCAAAAACTTCTCCATTTCCGTTCTCAACACACGGTCTTATATAAGGATGTGTTGGTATTTTCCTTTCTGCTACCATTGTATTCCTCCTGCTGGTGGTTTAATATCATTCTTTTTTTGCCGGCAATAACCTTCGCTGGCTGGCCGTTTAATTTTTTTTCAATTAAATTTTTCTTCTTCTTAACAAAATTCCAGATGTCTATTTCATTGTCATTGCCAGTAATATGGAACAAAATAATATCGGAAAACTTGTCAGAAAATTCGATTTGAGTTGTTAGTTCCTTAAAAAAATTTGCCAACTCAATCATTAATTTTATCCTCATTACTACATTCGTGCCTCTTTGCGAAAAAGGCGGTAACGTGATGATCATAATTCTTCCTCCAATTTTATTTTTAAATAACTTGTGAACTTGTAATTTCTAAAGTAAAAATGTAGCATGTTTATATGGAAATGTCAAAAATTAAGGAAAAACTGAATAAATTGCCAACAGCGCCTGGAGTCTATATTTTCAGGGATGAAGCCGGAAAAATATTGTATATCGGCAAAGCGACCAATCTCAGAAATCGGGTAGCTTCATATTTTCGCGGCACGGAAACCAGAAACCATATTGAAGCTATGATGCCCAAAGTGGCAGACATAAAATTTTTCCAGACCGATTCGGTTTTGGAAGCTTTGATATTGGAAAGCAATCTGATCAAAAAACATCAGCCGAAATATAATATTGATCTTAAAGACGATAAGTCATTTTCATACTTTGTCGTTACGAAAGAAAAATTCCCGAGGATAACAATCCTTCGGGCAACAGATCTTGATTTTAAAAATCTAAAAGCTAAAAGCTACCCGCCTCGACTCGCGGAGATGACCGCTCATCGACGCGAGGCGGGTAACCTAAAAGCTGTTTTTGGTCCCTATACTTCCAAAAAGCAAATGGAAATTGCGCTGAAAATAATCCGTAAAATTTTTCCTTTTCATTCAAATAGGCAAGAAACGGAAAAGGGCTGTCTGGATTTTCAGATAGGGCTTTGTCCCGGACCATATGCCGGCGCGATTTCGGAGAAAGATTATCAAAAAAATATCCACGGCATCAGAATGATTTTGGAAGGAAAAAAGAAAAGCTTAGTAAAAAAACTTGAAAAGGAAATGCAGGCGTTGGCCAAAAAGCATGAATTTGAAAAAGCCGCGGATTTGAGAAATAAAGTTTTTGCACTAAATCACATTCATGATATCGCATTGATTTCGAAAGATTTTGAACCTAAAATACTAAATACAAAATACGAGATACAAAATACGAGAATTGAGGCCTATGATATTTCCAATATCTCCGGTACGAATGCGGTTGGTTCGATGGTGGTTTTCGAAGGCGGGGAGCCAAACAAAAAAGAATACCGTAAATTTAAAATCAAAACTATTTCGGGCAGTGATGATGTTGGTATGATGCGAGAAGTGCTTGCTAGAAGATTTGGAAACAATTGGACTATGCCCGACCTAATTCTTTTAGACGGCGGAGTAGGGCATCTAAATATGGCAGAAAAACTTTTACACGAAGAATTAGGTTTAGCAGTTAATATTGGAGCAGTGGCGAAAGGGAGGGAACGCAATAAATTAGATTTAAGATTTAAGATTTATGATCCAAGAAATGAGGTTAAGGAAGTTTTCAATGATAAAAATTTAATAAAGCGGATTATGGACGAAGCGCATCGGTTTGCAATTGGTTATCATCGCAAATTGGGTCGAAAAGATTTCATATTGACAAAGCGGCAAAAATAGTATAAAAATAGTAGTCAATAGAAAAATAAGAAAGGGGGCTCTTTAAAAATGGAAAAGCAGGCTTTTTACATAGGCAAGGACGAGAATGGAGCACCAGATCAAATTAATTCATTGATTTTTGAGGTTCCTGACGATGCTCCGGCAAGTTTTGCAGAGAAAATAGCCGAGGAGAAAGCTCCTAAAAATTCAAAACTTTTACACGTAGGGCCAGTTATAAATAAAGGAGGCTTGAATTATGGCAAACAGTGAAAGCAAGGGGGAGATTTCGAAAATTCTTTTCAGTAAGCATCACGAAAATAAAGATCTTGCCGAAAAAATGATGAACCTGCTGGCTTTCGAAGAAGATGATGACGGAAAACCGACAGGCATGCTTCGCATGAAGTTTTTTGACACTAATAAAAAACCCGAAAACAGAAAAGTAAAAATAACTGTTATGGTGGAAGATGCGCCTGGCAGTGAGTGAAAATGTAGAATAAAAACTCTTTGAAAGGAGGTGAAATAATGTCAGCGGAGCCCTTTAAAAAAGGGGAAATAAAAAATATTCTGCTGAAAGAGGAAGGAATTGAGAAGACCTTTCTTGTGGTCCGAGGGGGAAACATTATCCCCTTCGGGCTCTTTTTATATTCACTTGCATGTTTTATAAAATAAAAACTGGCAGAAATTTTGAACAGTCAATTTTGTATAAATCTAGGCAAAGAAAATGACAATTTTTTTAAAATTTAATTATTTGACAATAGCCGAAATAAAGAGATAATCTCAAGATACACAATATTTATGCAGAAAAAAGAATCATTCCGAAAAATATTAATAAGCTTAAGAAAAATAAAGCCTGCTTTTTTGTTCGTGCTGTTTTTACTTTTCACGCTGTTTTTTCCGCCGGTGGCTTTTGCCAAGAATTTGCAAGAACAGGCCGGACAGTCTGATTATTCAGCAATTGTCCTTGATGCGGATATTTCTAAAATTTCAGATATTGACGGTCCGCGCATTGATGATGGAGCGGCTTCTGTTTCTCGCCGGACACCCGGCGGTTCTCAACGTTGTCCTAATTTATCAAAAGGGGTTTGGGTATTTCTCATGATTGCCTACGCGGTCCTTTTGGTTTTCAATCTGGCCTACGGCTTTAAAAATACAAACAGGCTTAGGTGGCGGGCAGGTCTTGTTTTGACCACCACGGCAATTTTGGCCTGGTATTTCCTTGATCAATGCCGGTCCGACGTCTGGTTTCCCTTGAATATCCTCAAAGTAGGTATTTTTATCTATGCTTTTTATCTTTATTTCTTTAATAAAAAGCAGATTTTACAATAAAAATAGAAGCTTCTATAGAGGCCTCTAAAGAAGCTTCTAAATGAAAGCTAATTTAGCTAGAAAATAGCCGAATTTTCAACCCCGTACCAATGCACAGGTACGGGGGTTTACATTTCCCGATTTTTCTGATACCATGTTTCATTAGCAAATACAAGTTTCATGTATCAGGTATCATGTAGAATATATCAAGTATAAATACAAGAATGCAGAATATCTTACTTTTCTCAGATACAGTATACATGCTACATAATATGTAATACTTTTTAATAAATATGGCTTCTAAAAAATCTTCTCCTATAAACAAAAACAGCGATATCATCATTAAGGGCGCGCGAGTTAATAATCTCAAAAACATAGACGTTAATATTCCCCGCAACAAATTTGTTGTTGTGACCGGCCTTTCCGGATCAGGGAAATCTTCTTTGGCTTTCGATACGATTTATGCCGAAGGTAATCGCCGATATATGGAAGGCCTTTCTTCCTATGCCCGCAATTTTTTGGATCCATCGGTCAAACCCGACGTGGATAAGATTGAAAACTTGAGTCCGCCAATTTCCATTGATCAAAAAAGCGTGTCCAGATCCCCGCGTTCCACAGTTGGAACGCTGACGGAAGTTTATGATTACCTGCGAATTCTTTTCGCAAAGATTGGAGTTTTGCACTGTCCCAGTTGCGGAGCATCAATGCAAAAACGTTCCAGCCGGGAAATTTTGGATGAGATTATGACTTTTTCTCATCACACCCAAATTGCCATTTTGGCAAAACCAAAAGACAGCGCGACCGGCAAGGAACTTTTGAAACATATCCAGCAAATGGGTTACGCGCGGGTTCGCTTGAACGAAAAAATAATCACAGTAGCTGAAGCTTTGCTGTTGGAAAATGAAAAAACCGATGGAGACATTGAAATGGTCATCGATCGCATTGTGCTAGACAAAAAAAATCCGGATACGGAAAGAATTGCCGATTCAATCGAAACAGCCATGAAGATAGGCGGGAATTCAATGAAAATATTGTT
>JAKLIO010000019.1 GCA_022709565.1 Patescibacteria group bacterium | reverse complement strand
TTGCTGGTTGAGCGTTATGAGAAAAAACTTTTGCGGTACATTATGCGTATTCTTTCGGGAACAAAAGAAGACGCGGAAGACATTTTGCAAGATGTTTTTTTAAGTGCATACAAAAACCTGAATGATTTTGATCAGGACCTGAAATTTTCTTCCTGGATCTATCGCATTGCGCACAATAAAGTTATTAGCCATTTTCGCAAAGTCACGGCGCGGCCGAAAACCATGACCTATGAAGGCGACTCGCAACTGCTGAATATTTTGGCTAGCGAAGAAGATATTGCCAAAAGTATGGAAAAAAGACATGATGCCGCCGAAGTCAGGGATGTTTTGGATGAATTGGATGAAAAATATCGCGAAGCGCTGGTCTTGAAATTTTTGGAAGAAAAAGATTACAAAGAAATTTCCGATATTTTAGAAAAGCCGATGGGCACGGTAGCAACGCTCATTAATCGGGCAAAAAAACAATTCAAAGAGAAAGTCGAGGCGAAACAAAAAACTGAAAAAGGCTGAAATATAAATTTAAATAGATAATTTAATTTTTTCAATATCCATTATGACAGAAATCAGCGATAAAATCATTAAAGACATCAAAGAAAAAAATATTCACCCCAAGCCGCGCTGGTTTTTTGCGGTTAGAAATCTAGCCTTTTGGCTTCTGTTCATAGCGGCAATTTTTGTGGGCGCTCTTTCCTTCGCAGTCATTCTGGATGTTTTAACCAACCATGATTGGGACATCTATCTGCGCATGCACAAAACTTTCGGCCAATATATTTTATTGTCTTTGCCCTATCTCTGGATTGTCTGTCTCATTTTTTTTGCTTGGATTGCCTATTATGATTTCGTGCACATCAAAGGCTGGTATCGCCACAGCGTCTATTTGATCGTGTCCATAAGCATTCTGGGCAGTTTGTTTTTAGGCGGCCTGCTTTTTTATTCCGGTGTTGGCAAAAAAATAGACCATGCTTTGGATGCCAGAGTTCCTTTTTACGGAATGATGAACATTAACAAGCGGAAAATCTGGTGCCAGCCGAAAGAAGGTTTGCTTGGCGGGGAAATTATGCCCCCGCCGCTGGAAACTCCGGAGAGAATTATTATCAGGGATTGTCATGGTAGGGAATGGAGCATTGAAAGACCGAATATGAAACCTTTTTTGATGCGTGTCGGCGATAGAATAAAAATCATTGGCCATGAAATGGACGAGATGCATTTCGAAGCGGAAGAATTCAGAAGATGGTAAAAGACATCGAACAATATTCAAAATCCAGTGTTCAGCCAAATATCAAATATACAAAAACCATCCTTAGCGGGATGGTTTTTTATTTGATAACAAGTTTTTCGGTTTTGGCTAAAGTTTCCCGGATTAATTTTTCAATATCGAGATTTTTTTCGGCTGCGAGAACAGCGGGGAGTTTGGCGCGGGTTTCCGGACTTTTCGGCATCAGGCGGGTGCAACAATCGTCATGGGGCAGTTTGGAAATATCATAAGTTCCGATCTTTCTGGCAATTTGCATGATTTCTTCTTTGTCCAAACCGATGAGCGGACGGAAAACGGGCAAGGTGGCGGCTTCATTCACAGCCAAAATATTTTCTATAGTCTGCGAAGCGACTTGGCCAAGGCTGTCGCCGGTGACTAAGGCTAAACATTTTTCTTTTTTGGCCAAACTTTCGGCGATGCGGATCATAAAGCGGCGATAGAGAATGACACGGAGCGGCGCGGGAGTTTTCATCATGATTTCTTTCTGCAAATCAGCAAAGGGAATGGAATATAAAGTTCCGGTTGCGCCGAATTTTTGCAAAACCCTGATAAGTTCTGAAACTTTTTCAATCGAAGCTTTGGAAGTGTAGGGCATGGAATGAAAATGAGCGAAACGAACGGAAACCCCGCGTTTTAAAAGTTGCCAAGCCGCAATTGGCGAATCAAATCCGCCGGACATCATAACCATAGCTTTGCCGCCGGTGCCAACAGGCAGTCCGCCAAGTCCTTGAAATTTTTGGGTAGAAACAAAAGCTGATTTATTGATGATATAAATAAAACATTCGCAGTCCGGGTTTTTGAGGCTAACTGATTTTTTTCTATTTAATTTTTTATAAATATATCCGCCAACTTCTTCGTTGACTTGCTGCGAGGTGAATTTAAACTGTTTGTTTGAGCGCTGAGTTCGCACGCAAAATGTTTTGAATTTTTCTTGGCTTATTAAATCCCAGCAAACTTTCTGGAGAGCTTTAATATCTTGTTTGACGCTAACGGCAAAAGAAAAGTTAGTAATGCCAAAAGTGTGCATCAGTGCGTCTTTGATTTGAGCACTATTTTTGGCTCCCCCGCCTGCAACGCTATGCGTAGCATTGCGGGCAGGTTTTTTATTAAGCTCAACCAAAATGCCACCGGATATTTTAGAAACACTATTAAAACTATCCGGAGTGAAAGTTTCCAGCTGGCTTTTGATATTTTGGATCAGCCGCGACTCAAAATAATTCCTGTTTTTACCCTTGAGCGCGATTTCACCGTAATGAATTAAAATGTGATTTTGAATCATGAGATGTTGTTTACAGAATCCGTATGTTTATTTTTTAATGCACTACTCCGGCGCTTAAGTTTTTTTGTTTTAAAAACGTCTTAGTAATTCAATAATATTCTTACTAAACTCTCATAATTCAAGACGCCTTCGACGAGTTACTTAAAAAATAAACATACGGATTCTATTTAAAATACGTCAATTATTAATAGCACAATTCTAAATAAAAGGAAAGAATGGAGCAGACTTGGCGATAAACAGGCCTTTGTGTATAATAAGAATACTGCTAAACAAAAAAAATATGGCTAAAGACATTATCACAAAAATAAAGGAGGCGAATCTTTTGGGCCGGGGCGGAGCGGGTTTTCCAACCTGGATGAAATGGGAAGCGGTCAAGAAACAAGAGGGACAAGGCAAAAAAATATACGTCATTGCCAACGGTTCCGAGGGCGAGCCGGAAATTTTCAAGGACGAATATATTCTCAAAAACCATCCCCAAGAATTCATTGAAGGCATCAAAATAGCTTTGGAAACTTTTGCCAATTCGGAAGCCATCATCTATTTGAACCATAAATATTTCGATAAATACAAAAAAAATCTGGAAAAATTCAGCGAGGGTTTTCCGATTTCCTATTTCAGAAAAACCGCTGGTTATTTGGCTGGCGAGGAAACAGGCCTTTTGAATCACATTGAAGGCCAGCGGGTTGAACCGCGTCCGAAACCGCCCTATCCGGCCGAGGCAGGACTATACAATTTGCCGACATTGGTCAATAACATCGAAACTTATTATAGAATTTACGAAATCAAAAACGATCTTTACGCGGGTAAAGCTTTCTTTTCAATCGAAGGCGACGTGAAAAACAAGGGGACGTTTGAGTTTCCGGAAAACTATCCGATCAAAAAAATATTGGAAGAAACAGGCAACTGGCCAGCCTTTGATTTTTTCGTGCAATATGGCGGCGGAGCGGCCGGCACAATTTATCTTCCGGAAGAATTGGATGAACCGAAAAAAGGCGCAACCTCAATCATAGTTTTCAACCGCCAAAAAACTGACGCGCTCAAACTTATGCAGCGCTGGGCTGAGTTTTATTCCAAAGAAAACTGTGATAAATGCACGCCTTGCCGTGAAAGTTCAATCAGAATTTTAGAAATGACGAAAAAAAATAAACTCGATTTTGATAAATTGGAAAAAATGTTTTTTGTTTTGGAAAAAACCTCTTTTTGCCCATTGGGAAAAGGCATGGCCATTCCATACAGAACATTAATTGAAAAAGTATTAAAAAAATAATTCAATATGAACAGTTTTAAAATACATATTAACGACAAAGAAATTGATGCCAATGAAGGCGAAAGGATTTTAGATATTGCCCGAAGAGAAAAAATTCATATTCCTTCGCTTTGTCATCACTCGGATTTGGAGCCGCATGAAAGCTGCCGGCTCTGCATGGTTGAAGTAGAAGGCGACAAAAATCTCAGAGCTTCTTGCGCGCTTTTGGCCAAACCGGGAATGAAAATTTATACTGACACGCCAACTACCCAAAAAGCTCTCAAAATAAATTTGGCTCTTTTGTTTTCCCAGCATGAAGACAACTGCGAGCATTGCGGCCGGGTTGAAAAATGCAAACTGCATGAATATGCCGAAAAATATGCGGCCTGCGGAAACATTCATATTGATCGCAAGAAGAAACTTCCGAAATTTCAATTTGGACCCTCGATATTTTTGGATCAAAGCAAATGCATCAATTGCCAGAATTGTTCCGACATGTGTTCCAAACAAACCAAGGGCGGATTTATAACCCTAAAACAAGCCGGAGAAACTTTTGAAATGTTTCCTTCGGAAGAAAAAAATATCGATTGCATCTATTGCGGCCAGTGCATTATGCATTGTCCGGTCGGCGCACTTTCGGAAATTGAAAGTTACAGCGAAGTCAAAAAATTGCTCAAAGATAAAACGAAAAAAGTTGTTTTTCAATTCGCGCCGTCAGTCAGAACCAGTCTAGGCGAAGAATTCGGAATGCCTTTGGGCACCAATGTGACAGACAAAATTTTTGCGGCTCTAAAAAAAGTGGGAGCCTACAAAATTTTTGACACAAGTTTTGCCGCAGACGTGACAATCATTGAGGAAGCTGCAGAACTTTTGGAAAAAATAGCCAAAGGCGACAACACGACCATGATTTCTTCCTGCTGTCCGGCTTGGGTGAAATATGCTGAATTTTATGAACCGGAGTTGCTCAAATATTTAACCACTGTCCGTTCGCCGCAGATAATATTGGGAGGCTTGATCAAAACTTATTGGGTGGAAAAAGAAAATCTTGATCTGAGAGATATTGTCAGTGTTTCTATTATGCCATGCACGGCCAAAAAATTTGAAATAGAAAGGGAAGAGCTTTTCGTGGATGGCAAAAGACCTATTGATTATGTTTTAACTGTCAGAGAACTGGCCAAACTGCTTAAAGAATTGAATGTGGATTTGAATAAAATAGAACCTGACGAATCTGACAAAGATATTTTAGCCAATCCTTCCGGAGCCGGAGAGATTTTCGGCGCAGGCGGCGGCGTTTTGGAAGCGGCTCTCCGAACAGTCTATCAAAAACTGACCGGTCAAGAATTGGAAAACTTGGAATTCAAGCCGTTGCATGAATTTAAGCGAACAAAAATGGCCGAAGTGACGATTGGCGGCAAAACATTGAAAGTTGTGGCGGTTAGCGGCATGGAAAATGCCAAGAAAATTTTGGAAGAAATCAAAGCTGATCCGACCAAATATGCCTACGTGGAAATCATGGCTTGTCCGGGCGGCTGCATTGGCGGCGGCGGACAACCGATTCCGATTGATGACGAAATCAGAAAAGCCCGAGCCGCGGGATTATATTCAACTGATGAAAAAAGAAAGGTGCGCACTTCGCATGGCAATCCGGGAATTGATATTTTGTACGCAGAATTCTTAAATGACAAGAAAAACAAGCACAAAATCTGCCACACAACTTATGAAAAAAGAAAGAAGGGGGAGATAAAGAAAATTTAGAAAAATTATTCGATTAAAGCCAGTTTTCTTCTCAGAGCACATTCGCTCATTCCAGCGATTCGCTCATTCTGATTTTGTCCTCGCTCTTTTCGTCTTGTTGACGAAAAACCAAGCCCGCTCGGACAAAATAGTCTCTTCGAAGAAAACTGGCTTTAATGAAATAGTTATTGTATTATACGAAATACTAAATACTAAATACTAAATACTAAATACTAAATACTAAATACTAAATACTAAATACTAAATACTAAATACGAGATATAAATTATAATCATATGTCATTAAAGATAGGAATTGTCGGACTTCCGAATGTGGGAAAATCAACACTTTTTAAAGCACTGACTAAAAATCCGGTGGATATTAGCAACTATCCGTTTTGCACAATTGAGCCGAATGTTGGCGTGGTGAAAGTGCCGGATGAGCGTTTGGAAAAATTAGCAAAAATGTCGGATTCGGCTAAAATCGTTCCGGCCGTGGTTGAATTTGTGGATATTGCCGGCATTGTCAAGGGTGCCTCTGAGGGCGAAGGTCTGGGCAACAAGTTTTTGGCTAATATAAGGGAAGTTGACGCCATTGCCCAAGTGGTGCGAGTTTTTGAAAATGAGAAAATAACCCATGTTAACAACAAAATTGACCCAATTGGCGATATTGAAGTCATAAATACCGAACTTATTTTGGCCGATCTGGAAACCGTAACCAAGACGGAAGCTCGAGTTGAGAAAGAAGTGCGTGGCAATAAAAAGGGGGCTGACAAGCAGCTAGAAATCGTCAGAAAAGTGAAAAATGCTCTAGAAAAGGGAAAATTGGCTAATGAGACGGAAAATATCATGGAAATGCTGAATTCGTCGGCTGCCTATGAAAATGAAAAGATTATTATCCGCGAAATGTCGCTTTTGACCATGAAACCCTTTCTTTTTGTCTATAATATGGCCGATATTAGCCAAAAATTGGCTGACGAGCTGGAAAATAGGAAAAATATCAAGCTGGACATTAAGATTGAAGAAGAATTGATTGATATGAATGAGACAGAAAAGGCGGAATTAGGCCTTGTTTCACACATAAATGACCTTGTTGTGGTAGCTTACGATCTTTTGGGACTCATGACATTTTTGACAACCGGCAAAGACGAATCACGGGCTTGGACAATCAAAAAAGGCGCCACAGCGCCGGAAGCGGGCGCTGCCATTCACACAGATTTTCAGGAAAAATTCATCCGAGCAGATGTGATTATGTGGGACAAGCTTTTGGAAATCGGTTCCTGGGGCAAAGCGAAGGAATTGGGGGTAATAAAAACTGTCGGCAAGGAATATATTGTTAAAGACGGCGACGTTATTGAATTTAAAGTTTAATATTTGACAGGGAGGAGGCTTGCCCCGTGATGAGCGAAGCGAATTTTACGGGGTGGTGGAATTTAAGGTCTAAAAAATAGCTTCTTAGGCGTTAGCTTATTAGCTTCTTAGAAAATACAAATGCAAAATAAAAACTGCAGATTCAAGTCGGCGGTTTTTGTTTTTTAAATTTTGCAAAATACTTGTCGCCACTTTTTATTTTATGTGGTATAATTAAAAATATGAAACAGCTAAAACGTCCCAAAAAAATGGGATCACTTAAACAAAAAATCATCAACGAGTTTAATCTGAAAAAGCAGGCTGATGATTTGGGAATTAAAGTTTGGCAGACGCCCAGCTTCTTGTTTATTGTGATGGGCGTTATCATTGTGGCTGCTATGACAGGCGTTTATGTT
>JAKLIO010000018.1 GCA_022709565.1 Patescibacteria group bacterium | reverse complement strand
CTCTTTGTCAGCTTCGGTGATGACCACCCAATCGCCGACTGCCGGAAAGTCTTCCCGCGACTCGGCAGAAAACATTTGCTTGCCGGTCACTTTGGCCAGATATTCTCCGCCGGCATTTTTTATCTTGTACGCACCTTTATGCTGGGCGATAATCCTTGCAACTTCAAAACTATCCAATCCAAGTTTCTCTTGATTGGCTGCAAAAAATTCATCCCAGCCCAAGTCTTCAATTTTGATTTCTTTTTCCATATATTTTTAGAAGCTTCCATAGAGGCCTCTATTTTATTCTACGCCCGTTGGGACAAAAAACAAGGTAAAAATAAAGGCCCTCTGTCAAAAGAAAGACAGAAGGCCTACAAAAAAACTTTTTAAGTTTGAAAAACTACATGTTTACATACGATTCAGCAGTTGCATCTGACATGGATAAACCCAAACAGCTAACCGCCGTTTCAATTCTTTCCCTGCCCATGCTGCCGATGTGTGCAATGCGAACTTCAACAAAATTTCCAAGATTCTCATATCGGCCGTTTTTTATACGTTCAACATTCGAATCAACAGCCACAAGCGCGCCTCTCAAATAGTACAAGGTGCGATTTTTTTGAATCTTGAAAATTTCTTTCCCATAAAATTCAGGGAAGCGCTGAGCCACATCATGCGAAATCGGAAATTCAAATTTCGCGCGATCAACTTCCCGCCTTGGACCCTTGATTGTAAACAAGGAATTTGCGCTTTCATCCCGAATCCGCACTATTTGATTCGTATTCGAAATGTTTTGATCCGAGGCGCTATAATAACGGTCTGTTTGTTTTCCGGAAATAATATACTCCGCGCCTTTCCTGCGCATTTGCTCGGGATCGAAATGTTTTCGAAATTTCAGCTGCTGCTGAAATAGCCCGGCTCTGTCACATTCGATTTCAGGAATCAATTCATTTTCAATGATGATATCAGCACATTTCATTGTCGGCTCTATATATTTATCAGCCATGGGTTCAACAACATCCAAAACATATTGAAATGTCTGTGACGGGCTCATGCCCAACAGTTGATCTCGCAAAAGTCTCCTGACAAGGCGGGAATGTTTTGATGACTTGATAAAAATCTTCAAGTCAGCCTGATTGCGCAAATTTTCATTGGCAAACGAGTAATTCCCTTCGACATACAAAACTTTCCGCGGATCTATTTTTTCGGGCTCCTTATCCCGCCTGGCAGTTTCTTTCTTGTAACATGGTTTCATGATTTCAACATTTTTTTTCAGTTGCATCACGTGCTGAGCGGCCAGATCAAGTTCCACCGCGCGCGGATCATCCCAATTGAGATCCGGCCATGTTTTTTGATTTTCTGACATCCAGGGTTCGCCGAAATAATAGTCATCCAGACACAGCCAGAGCAAATCGTCATGGAAAAAATCTCTCAATCCTTTTTCGATTTGCCCTTTGCCGGAAGAAGATTTGGCGCCAGCCAAAAGCATAAAATGCTTATACTGTTCCAGATGGCACTGCGCAAATTCTTTTGCATATTCAATTCCATCCTCCAGTCCGAAGATGGGAATCCTTTTTCCGTCAATCTCTGTATATTTCATACATCCTCCTTGGGAAAACCATGATGAGCAAGATTATGACTGTTATATCGCTCGTCGTCTGTAACCTCATCGCCAAACAAATCCGGTGGAATAAAAGCCTGGCACTCTTCGATCGATTCAAATGGGACTTCAATCAACCAAAAGTTCTGCCGAACGCCGTTGATAAGATATTCAAAATGGTTAAGTTCAAATGTTTGTTTGACATTTTGGAGTTTGATAAAATATCGTGTTTTTTCAAGGCTCCATTCCACTTCTTTCCATTTGCGAATGAGATATCTCCTGGATATTTCTACTTCATCTTCTTCACGCTCAGCACCCTTTCCATTTTTCCATGCGCGAAAACATCGCTCCATTTTACCCTCAACTTCAAATCGCAGACGTGTACCTCTTTTATCAGGAATGTAACCCTGACAAATATCCACCTTCCTAAACCTGTCTTGGGCTATGTTGTAGGAAATATTCGTACACATAAGAAAACTGCCAATCAAAAACCGCCTTTCGATTTCTTTCTTTTTCGGCATACCGATTCCCTCCTGAATTTTATTGTTTTATCTTCAATACTATTAATCATGTTAAGTTACTGACGTCCTGATTGTTTATAATATAGAAATTAACTCTAAAAGTCAATAACTGTCTGAAAACAAGACAAAAATAAAACGCCTGCAAATGCTTGGCATTAGAAGCTTCTATAGAGGCCTCTATTTTATTCTACGCCCCACTGGGACAAAAGGCAAAACCGGCGAGGATCTTGACATCTTTTCAGGATCTGTTAGGATAAAGTCATACCTACCCCCTAGGTATGCTAATTAAAAAATAATCAGAAAATTATGATTAAAGAAGATAAGAAGAAAAAAATACGTATCGGTTTCAAGAAAGCCTCCAGTTTGCTTTCCAAAATCAGCGAGATGGTGGAAAAAGACTGCTATTGCATCGACGTGATGCAACAGAACCTGGCTGTCATCGGACTGCTCCGCTCTGCCCACGAAGCTTTGATGGAAAATCACCTGAACACTTGTTTCAGATCTGCCATGGCTTCCAAAAATGAAAAAAGAAAAAAACAAATGACGGAAGAAATTCTAAAAGTAACCAATTTATATAACAAGTAAACAAAAATATGGAACAACAAGAAAAATCTTGCTGCGCCTCAGAAATAAATAGAAAAAATAGAGGGATTTTGTCTGGCATCCTCTTCGGTCTCCTGCCCCATTCTTTCTGCATTGCTTTTGCTCTGTTTTCGATCATCGGCGCAGTGACTATCAGCGGATTTATGAAAAAGTTTTTGCTCATTCCGAATTTATTCTTTCTGCTGGTTATCGTTTCAATATTTCTGGCCACTCTGTCTTCGGCAATCTATTTGGAAAGAAGCCAATGTTTTTGCGCTTCGGGCTTGAAAAGACAATGGAAATATATAGCCACCGTCTATTCTGCCACCATCTTGGCCAACCTGCTCATGTTTTTTGTGTTCTTCCCGGCTCTAGCCAACATGAACCAAGAAACTGCGGCCGTGCAGGGAGCAACTTCCGCCAGCGCATTATTGCAAGTCAAAATTCCCTGCACCGGTCACGCCCCTTTGATAATCGATGAGATTAAAAAAGATAGCGGAGTCCAATCCGTGGAATTTGATACTCCTGACATTTTCAAAATAAAATACGATGCAAATGCAACATCTCCGGAAAAAATAGCCTCGGCGGAAATATTCAAGACATATGAGGCGACAATCAATTGAAAATGGTAGCCCCGCGTTGAAATCAGGGGCCAAAGGTCGAACATCTAATAGTTTTACGTCGCGAAAAAAACTATTAGGCCATTTTAAAAAATAATTTATTAAATAAATTAAATATATGGAAAAAGACAGAAAAGAAACTTGTAGCTGTGGATGTGATTGCGGATGTCCAGAGAAAAAATGCACCTGCGGTCCTGAATGCGAATGTGGCTGCAATAAATAAAGCCAAACAAAAAACTGTCCCGCCTAGATGGGACAGTCTTTTTATATAATCAACGCTTATCTCAGCTAGGACAAGCGCCATTTCCACCGATTGTCATCTAGGCGAAGAGGTGCCATAATGGATAAGGTAATTATTTCTATGAGCAACTTTTCAGCAGACATCAAAATAAGAACAAATTCGGACAAGCCGAAACGCTCGAAAATATGGATTTTGGCTTTACTGGTGATTTTGATTGCCGGCGGTTTTTTTGCTTGGCGGCATAAATCAGAAAAAACTTCGCCAACATCAATCAACAACCAATCTGCGGAAATTCAGGCGGAATCTTTGCCGGAACCTAATGAAAATGTTGTTAGCCACACAATCTGCGAGGGCGACATTCCGGCGGAAGTTTTTGCCAAATATGGGAAATTGGACGCCAATGGCACAGCTACCCTTTTAGATGCCGCCAAGGATGTTTATGATTTTACCAATATAAAAATAGGGCAAAATTTGGATTTTGTGTTTTGCGAGAATGGAGAAAAAATTGAAAAGATCAGATATTATCCGGATAGTGAAAATATGATTGTGGCGGAAGCAGATGGAGAAAATTTCAAGGTGAAAAAAGAAAATATTCCATATGCGGTTAAGGAAGAAACGCTGAGTATCGAGATTGATGAGTTTCTTTATAAGGACGCGATTGATGCCGGACTTTCGGAAGCCTCTATTTTAGAAGCTGCCGATGTCTTTTCTTTTGACGTAGATTTTAACACTGAGATCCAATCCGGTGACAAAATGAAAGTGATTTATGAAAAAAGAACTCTGAATGGAAAACCGGCGCCCAATGGAAAAATTATTGCTGCTAAATTTGTAAACGTAGGTCAGGAATATTTCGCCTATTCTTTTTATTCCAATGGAGAATTCGGCCACTATGACGCCGAGGGACATGAACTGATGCGCCAATTTTTGCGAGCACCACTCAGTTATCGCAGAATCAGCTCCGGCTATACCGGCGCCAGACGTAATCCCATCACTAGAACAATTTCTGCCCACTATCAAATCGACTATGCCGCGCCTTCCGGAACGCCAGTCGTGACGACTGCCAACGGAACAGTGACTAGCGCCGGCTGGGAAGGTGGCTGGGGCAATATGGTGCGAATCAAACATGACAACGGATTTACCACTCACTACGGACATCTTAGCGCTTATGGCAAAGGCATAAAATCAGGCGCTGCGGTTTCGCAAGGACAAGTGGTCGGTTATGTCGGATCAACCGGCTGGTCAACAGGTCCGCATTTGGACTATGGCATGAAACTCAACGGGAGTCCGGTCAATCCCATGTCGCTCAAACTGCCCAAGGGCAATCCCTTGGCAGGAGCAGAAATGGAAAAATTCCAGGAGCTCAAAAGAAAATATGACGATCTGCTGAAATAATTAAAATTAGAAAATTTATCTTATACAAAATAGAGGCTTCTATAGAAGCCTCTATTTTTTACTAAAGAAAAATATTTGTTCTTATAATTCCGCGCCGGTGTTTTCTGCAGCTGGACTTGCGGAATCAGTGGTTACTGGAGTTGTTGTAGCCGGAGTTGTTGTTTCTGTGGTTGGCGTTGTGGTTGCAGGAGTTTCCGCAGCTGGAGTTGTTGCGTCGGGAGTTGCAGCTTCGTCAATCGCAGTTTCCACTTCATCGGTTAGCTCGGCTTCTTCTGTTTCATTGATTGGAGTTTGCTCATAATTAAACAAGAATCTGGAAACCCAACCAAAAAGACTGAAGCCACTTTCGTTGGTAGTGATGACAGTTTTGATACGTTCCCTTTCCTGCATCAAAGTCGCTAACTGCGCTTCAATAAGAGCCTGATTTTCCGGAGTTTGAGTTTGAGTCAATGACTTGGTCAATTGTCTTATTTCATTGCGATTATGAACCAAACTGCTCCTGAGCTGGCCTAAATTTTTGTAGTCAGTTCCGACTAAAAATGTTTTAACCTTTCCTCTTTTTTCCACTTCTTCAATAGCGGCTACAGTCTCTTCTTGAGCCTGATCCTGAGTTTCTGCTACTTGTCCTACTTGCTCGCTAACTTCAGTATTGCCGGCAGTTTCTTCTTGAGCAGCAACCTGTTCCAAAACCTCCACTACCTTGCCTGTTTTTTCTTTATGAATTTTAGCGTTAGTTGTACTCTTGGTCTGATCTGCTTTTTCAAAGTTTTTAAGATTTACCGTTTTGCTCTTTTCTTGTGATTTGACTGATTTTTCTGTTTTGTCGTTTTTATTGGCATTATCGCTTTTGGCAACTGCCGCTAACGACACACAGCCAAACATCACCGACAAAACAATAACAAACAGATACGCCAGCTTTGTTTTTTGTTTCATAATGTTTTTTAATTATTACTGAATTACTCTTTTATTATACTAAAAAAATCAATTTTTGCAATTAATAATTATATATGATCAGCATTAGCCCTCTTTTAAGCCAAAAATGTCTGCGTTCCAAGTACTTGTACGGTTAAGAGCATAATGCCCATTAATCATTAAAATTATTCCTGTTGAATGATTGTTTCCTTTTTTGAATATATATTGTTCAAAATTCCAATGCTAGCCAAAACTACAACCAGAGAGCTTCCGCCATAACTTAAAAGAGGCAAAGGAATTCCGGCTACCGGCATAATGCCAATGTTCATGCCTATGTTTTCCAAAATCTGAACCAGCAACATGCACATAATTCCAACCACAATCAAATAACCGAAATTATCGGGAGCGCTAAGAGCAATCTTCCGGATACGATAAAATATTATCCCATAAAGTCCGATGACAAAGAAAGAGCCGAGAAGTCCCAGTTCTTCAGCGATAGAGGCAAAAATAAAATCCGTGTGCTTTTCCGGCAAAAAATTGAGTTGCGATTGCGATCCATGACCAATACCTTTTCCCGAAAAACCGCCGGAGCCGACGGCTATAATTGATTGAATGACATTATAGCCGCTGCCCTGCGGGTCAACGACTCCGAATTTTACCAGGCTGAAAATACGATCTTTTTGATATGGCCGCAATTGGAACCACCCTAAAACTGCTATGATAACTCCAGCCAAAGCAATGATGGCCATTTTTTTGGCACTGACGCCGGAAATGATTGTCATGCCGAGCCAAATTCCGACCAGCACCATAGCGCTTCCAAAGTCAGGCTGTTTAACAACAAGGATTATCATTATTCCACAGAGAATTATAGAAGCAACCAATCGGCCTGTTTCTCCTAATTCCATCTTTTTCTGTGAAATAAAACTGGCCAGAAAAATAATCATGGAAAGTTTTGCTACCTCAACTAACTGGACATTAAAAAAGCCAAAATCAATCCATCCTGATGTTCCCCTTATAGTGGTTCCGAAAACAAGAACCAACACTAATGCTGCCAGAGTTGCAAAATATATCAAAGAGCTTCTTAATTTAAAAATCTGATAATTGGTGAGAGAAAAAAAAATCATTGCCGCTATGCCTACTGCTGCGAAAATAATTTGCCGCCAAAATATGCTCAAGCCTCCATCCTGAGGCATTGCCACGGAGATACTATAAAGTACCACTAAACCTATCGCCATAAGCAACAGAGTGGAGAATAAAAGTACCCAGTCATTTTTAAGCATTTTGCTGAACATATCGTTAAAAGCCGGCACTTAAAAAATAAAAAGTAACATGCAAAAAATAATGGATGCTACTTTTTGTTTATCGTTTTTAAATATTTATTTACCTTTAAATGAAAAGATTTTTGGAATCAAAAACATTTATTTGCGGATCTACTTCAATTTTTTGGACATTGTCCAATATCGAAGTCGGCCAAGTAATCTGAAAACTCTGCTGCTCCTTGGCGCGGATAGAATCTCTTTGTGTTGTATTAATGCCAACCACCCTATTATTTTCATTTCTAAGCACAATAACGACTTCTATTTTTTTTAAATCATAAATGCTTTCATTACGCAATATGCCCTCCACTCTGCTTCCGATTCCTGCGGGATCATTTTCAAATTTTTTACCATAAACTCCTATTTGCGGCTTAGCAGTGTCTTTAAGAAGGCTCCACTGGACATTGCTGACTGAAAATTCAACACTTGCCGGAATCGATCCGTCTGAAGTTTTTATTCCGATTTTCGCTATATATTTATTGTCGGCTGGAAGTATAAAGCTGCTTCCTTCACTGGTTGCGATAACAGTCCCATTTCCATCTTTTAAAGTAAATGTATAATTAAAAAATTCCGCACCGATGACATCATTGGGATTATCAATTTTGGCAACAACATCATGCAGATTGTTTTCTTCCGATAAAAAAACCGTTTCTTGCACAATCAAATCTTTTGCTTCAGAAATGACACTACAGGGAGAGCATGGGCCTCCGCAGTCAATTCCTTTTTCTGCTTGATTTTGTTTGCCATCAGAACAGCTTGGATCGGGCGATTTTATAAGATATATTACCAAAGCAATAGTGCTAAAAATAATCAGGTAGACAATAATAACTATCATTCTTTTGAGATTTGTTCTGTTTTCCATAAAAATTTTTGATTTTTTATTAAATATGTACCTTTATCTTATATTTTTTAGCACAAAAAAACAAGCCCCGCACTAAATTGGCACTGCGCCAAAGGCGCAAAAAACAGGGTTTATATTGTTTTGCATAAAAAATTTTTATATGCGTGTGATTAAATTTGTTTTATAAAAGTGCCCAATTAGTGCGGGGCAAGCCTTATAAAATTTTCTAACAAAAAAATCCCGCCTAAGCGGGATATTTTTAAGTCATTTGAATCCATGGTTCCCGGCACTGGCCTACTCTCCCTCATGGAGGTACCATCGGCGCTGAAGTGCTTAACTGCTCTGTTCGGGATGGGAAGAGGTGTTACCACTTCGCTAGAAGCACCGGAAACTATGGATTCAAATTTTAGTCATATAAG
>JAKLIO010000017.1 GCA_022709565.1 Patescibacteria group bacterium | reverse complement strand
TGTCCTTTTCGTATATTTTTTCTCTGCTGGGTTTTAATTTGCAGCTTTCATTGACGCTTAATTCCGTTCTGCTGGGAGTTGGTTTTTCCATGGCAACAGGCATAATATTCGGCTATTATCCGGCCTGGAAAGCGTCTAAATTGTCACCAATGGAAGCTTTAAGGAAAGAATGATGGATTTCGAATTTTGAATTTCGAATGAATTTTTAAATCCGAATTTTGAAGCATTTTGAAAATTGAAAAATTGAAAATTCATTGAAAATTGTGAATTGAAAATTGAAAATTTGCTAGCAATATTAGACAATAATTCGAAAAACCCCGCAAGTTGTGGGTTTTTTGCTAATGTGCTAGTTTAAAAATACAATTTAACCCTTAAAATAAGCCTATGCCCGCAGTTGTCGTGTTGGCGGACAGGGAAAATTCTAAAAAGCGATGTTGGAAATAAAAAAATTTTTTAGCCTGGATGACAAACTGAAAAAGTTTTTCAGCATGAGCGACAAGCTAAAAGAGGGCATGGATGAGAAACTAAAAAAAGCAAAACTAATGTTGAAAAATGCATTAGAGAACTTGAAGCAGAATAAATTTTTAAAATCCGTTTTTTCCGGAGCGGATGCAGAAACAAAAAACGAAGAACCGGAAAAAAATATTACAGAACCGGTTTTGGAACCAGTAGAAAGTCCGGAAGATATTGAAAAAAAGAAAAAACGCGAAGTTGTTTTTGAACTGGCGCTATTCTTAATTCTGGGAATTTTACTAGGCATTACCATAAAAACCGAGGCTGTGAAGAGAATAACCATAGGTTTTAATGATTATAAAATAGCTAATGGCCAAAATGGATATAACCTTGAAGAAATAAAAAAAGTTTTGGAACAAAAAGCAACAACCGCGCAAGATATGCAACAATCAGCCGGAGCTCAAACTCAACAATAATAAATTAATAAAATTAATCTTATGACAAATGAAAAAAAGACTGAAGAAATTTTAATTGAAGAAGAGAAAGCCAGAATAGAATCTCTGATTACAGCGAAGCAGCCTGACGCGGAAGATGAAAATTCTCCTGAAAATGTTGCAAAAGAAAAAGACAAAAAAATTAAAAACTTGATTTCCGCCGTAATTCTCTTGGCGGGATTGTTTGTAGGAAGCCTGTTTGTTGATGTCATCCAATTAGTCAAAGGCGGCGGCTTTTCCCAGCGCGCTTTGGACAAGACGGATGTTTTTGCATCAAACGGCAAGACCTGGGTGGCTTTTTCAGACCCAATCGTAACTGTAGAAGTTATCAATGATGAAGCTTGCGGGGAAGCTTGTTCTCCTGACGAAGTTCTTCTGGGACTTAAGCAGGCAATTCCAACGATGTTGACGAAGAAAGTTGACGCAACTTCGGAGCAAGGCAAAAAACTGGTAGCTCAATTCTCAGTTAAAACTATTCCAGCCTTTATTTTCTCAAAAGAATTTGAAAAATCACCTATTTTCGCCAATGCGCAGCCTTTTCTGGACAAACAGGGCGACAAATACGCGATCAAAAGCGCGGAAGCCGGATTTCCGATTGGAAAATACATTGCAACTCCGACTATAAATGACAATGATATAAAGATCGGTTCAAATGAAGCTAAAATAAAAGTTGTGGAATTTTCTGATTTTTCCAACCCAACCGATGCACAAACTTACAAAAATGTCATCGCGCCTATGCTTAAGGATTATGACGGTAAAGCTCAGTTGATTTTCAAAAACTATTTTGCTTCAACTTCTACACAGGCCCTAAGCGCCGCCTTAGCAAGTGAATGTGCCAACGAGCAAGGAAAATTCGTGCCTTTTGCCGAAAAATTATATGGATCGCAGGCAGCTTGGTCAAAAGTTAAAGACCCAAGCAATATTTTCAATGGCTATGCTTCTTCTCTTGGTTTAAATTATGCGGACTTCAGCAAGTGCCTAAAGGACAAAAAATATCAGGACAAAGTCAATCAATCCCTGAAAGAAGGGCAGGATTTTGGCATCAGTGAAACAGCCACCATATTTGTTGGAAATGACTTCCAAAGTGGGGCAATCAAATATGACGATGTCAAAAAAGTTATCGATGAACAGCTGGCAAAGTAGTTGCAAAAATATTTCGTTTTCTAAAAAACAAGGCGTAAGGCCTTGTTTTTTTATGCATGTATTTATTCTGTTGAATATGCTATACTGATTAGTAATGAATCCCGCAGTAAGATTCAAAAATATTGCTGCAGGTTTCTTAAGGTTTTAAAAAACAGTATGAAATTCAACAAAGAAACTTTTGAAATTATTTTTTTTGCGCGCGGCGGACAGGGTGCCAAGACGGCTTCTGAGCTGATCGCGCACGCGGCTGTTTTGGAAGGGAAATATGTCAAAGCTTTCCCGTTTTTTGGGCCGGAAAGATCAGGAGCACCGACCAAAATGTTCCTACGCGTTTCTGAAGAACCGATTCGCACACAGGAGCCGATTATTGATCCGGATGCAGTGGTGGTGTTGGACGAAACAGTCATAGACTGCCAGGATGTGGTCAAAAATTTGGATCGCCATGAATCACTGATTGTAAATTCAAAAAGAACTCCCGAAGAAATCCGTAAAAAAATCCCGCATTTTGAGGGGAAGATTCACACGATTGATGGCAATGACATCGCCCTTAGAATTGCCGGCAATTCAAATCCGAATATGGTTCTGATGGGACAACTGATAAAAGTGACTGAAATTATTAAACTGGAAAATGCCATGCGTATTTTCAGAGAAGTCTTCACGCCGAAAATCGGAAAAGAACTGACGGAAAAAACAATCCAAGCCATGCAGGCCGGATATGATGAGATATAGAGTATAATCTCAAAGCTCAAATGACAAATATCAAATAAATGACTAAAACCTAAAAAATAAAAAATTGAAAATTTATTAAAGATTTTGTTTAAGCGAATAAAGTTTTAACAGAAAAATTATGGAGCGAGGCGGTATAATAAAGCACAATAAAGATAATGCTCCCAAGACGGGGGATTGGAAGTTTATGAAACCGGAAGTTGATGCTTCTAAGTGTATTGGTTGCGGCACCTGCGTAAATCCTTGTCCGGAAGCGGTCATTGAACTTATCGAAAGAGCGGATGGCAATAAGAAAAAACTGGCCGAAATTGATCAGGAATATTGCAAAGGTTGCGGAGTCTGCGCCGCAGTCTGCCCGGTTAAAGCCATTTCCATGCGGAAATAACTTTGGAATTTTGAATTATGAATTTTGAATTTAGAATGAATTTTAAAATTAAAAATTTAGAAATTAGAAATTGATTTAAAATTAAAAATTTAAAATTGAAAATTTGATAAACTCAATTTATATCATTTTAAGATAATGAAAAACAAACCAGAAAAAAACAAATCAAATATAAAAGCCATGAACGGTGGTTATGCGATGGCGGAGGCGCTGCGGCAGATTCAGGCTGATGTGATGGCGGTCTATCCGATCACTCCGCAAACAACAATCATCGAAACATATGCCAAAATGAAAGCCGATGGCAAGGTTGCCACAGAAATTGTCCATGTTGAATCAGAGCACAGCGCCATGAGCGCGACAATCGGAGCCTCTGCGGCAGGAGCCAGGGCTGTGACCGCGACAAGTTCACAGGGCCTTTTGTATATGGCGGAACTTTTACCGGTGGCTAGCGGTCTACGACTCCCAATTGTTATGTGCGTGAGTTCCAGAGCGATTAGCGCGCCAATCAATATTCACGGAGAACATGGCGATGTGATGGCTGTGCGGGATTTGGGCTGGATTCAGATTTTTTCTGAAAATGTGCAGGAAGCCTATGATGATGTCATAATTGCCGCAAAATTGGCAGAAACGGTTGATTTGCCGGTTATGCCGATTATGGATGGATTTCACACTTCGCACACAACGGAAAGGATAGAAATTTGCGATGATAAAGATATTAAAAATTTTGTGGGAAAAAGGAAAGCCGAGCAGTCCCTTTTAGATTTTAAGAATCCTGTTTCTTTCGGTCCGGTGGCTCTCCAAAATTCATATTTTGAATTCAAAATCGATCAGGAGGGAGCGATGCAAAAAGCCAAAAGCGAATACAAAAAAATCTGCGCGGAATATAAAAAAATATCCGGCAGAAGGCACGGACTTTTTGAAGAGTATAAATTGGATGATGCGGACTCGGCCATTGTGATCATGGGAGCAACTTCGGAAACCGCTAAAGTAGTCGTAGACAATCTCCGAGCTAAAGGCAAAAAAGTCGGACTTTTGAAAATAAATTTGTATCGGCCGTTTCCATACAAAGAAGTCGGCAGGGAACTTGCGCATATCAAAAAAATTGCAGTTTTGGACAGAGCGATTTCTTTCGGCGCTTATCCGCCTCTCTATCAGGATATAGTTTCAAGCATGCAACACGCCGGCAGTCACAAACACGAAATTGCCAGCTATATCTATGGGCTGGGCGGTCGCGACACTTTGCAAAAAGATATTGAAAAAGTTTTTGATGATTTGGAAGAAGGGGAAATATCCAATAAGGTTAAATATTTAAAATAATTTATATGAAAAAAATTTATAAAATTTCATTAGCCTCAATTTTGTTGTTTGGTTTTGCAAAAAAAGTTTTCGCCTGTAGCGGGGGATTTAATTATCCGATAGGAAGTTTAGAATTTTATATTATCTTTATTTTTCCTTTAATATTAATTTTGCCATTAGCACTAATAATTTTTTTTACAATTTTCAAAAATAAACAGAGAAAAAATATTTTATATTTTTATATTGCTATATTACTATTGATTTTATATGGATGTATGGCATATGCAGCATCGTATATGGCATCGATCCTTTCTTGCGCTGCGCCTTTTTAATTTTTCAAATTAATCTGTATATGAATAAGAATTTAACTAAAAAATTAGCTCCGGGGCATGCAACTTGCGCGGGGTGCGGAATTCCGGCAATTGTGCGCACGGTTCTTGGCGCGACTGATGAACCCGTGATTGTTTCCAACGCCACCGGTTGTTTGGAAGTGACGACCACGATTTATCCCAACACATCCTGGAAAGTGCCGTATATTCACAGCGCTTTTGGTAATGCGGCCGCCACTGCCGCGGGAATTGATGCGGCGCAGAAAGCCTTGCTGAAAAATAAAACCCTTCGACAAGCTCAGGGTAAAAAACCAGCCAAGATTGTCGCATTTGGCGGTGATGGGGGAACATATGACATTGGCCTGCAGGCTCTTTCCGGCGCGCTGGAACGCGGACACGATTTTCTCTATGTTTGTTATGATAATGAAGGCTATATGAACACTGGTTGCCAAAGATCGGGAGCCACGCCCTATGGCGCCAACACGGAAACGCAGCCGGCCGGCACGCAGTCTTTTGGCAAAGACAAGCAAAGAAAAGATTTGATGGAAATCGTCAAAGCGCATGGCATAAAATATTTGGCGCAAGCCAATGTCGCCTATCTGGATGACTTGAAACGCAAGGCCAAAAAAGCGCTGGAAACTCCGGGCCCATCATTTCTTCTAGTGCTCCAGCCCTGCACCAGTCTTTGGCGTTTTCCAACTTCGGATTATGTCAAAGTTGGAAAGTTGGCAACCGAAACCAATTTCTGGCCGCTTTATGAAATCGAAGATGGAAAATATACTATAAATTATACGCCTTCCAATAAAAAACCAATTGAAGAATTTCTAAAAACCCAAGGACGCTTCAAGCATCTTTTCACTAGTCGTAACAAAAATATTATTTTGCAAATACAGCAACAGATAGACGAGAACTGGGAAAAGCTTCAGAAAAAAGTATCTGGTATCTAGTATCTAGTATCTAGTATCTCGTATCTTGCATTTAGTATGAATGCAAAAATACCAAATACTTTATACAAAATACATAATACTATTTGTAATGCTTGCAAAAAGGGCTCAAATAGGCTAAAATATGAGCTATGCCGATGTAGCTCAGCTGGTAGAGCAATACACTCGTAACGTATAGGTCGCCGGTCCGATTCCGGCCATCGGCTCAGACTAAAGTCAGCTTGCCCCGTAGCGAAACGAAGTTTCTGCTTCCGGGGTTCGATTCTGGCAGGTGGCTCATTATAAAAATGTTTGGTATATTCGTATATTTGTATTTAATTCGCCACCGCCTAGGCGGGGTCCCGCTATGGCGGGATAATTCGTAAAGAAAATCATGAAAACTTTTATTTGTGAAATTTGCGGGGATGCGTATCTGGGAGAAGACAAGCCAGCTAGCTGTCCTTTTTGCGGAGCGCGGTCAGCTTTTATTAAAGAAGGAAAAGAGGCTAATCCTGTTGTGAACGTGAAAGAAAATTTGAGCGATATTTCTAAAAAAAATCTTCATGAAACTTTGGAACTGGAAATGCAGGCTAATGCTATCTACACCTGCATGGCCGGAAAAGCGGCGACCTATGAAATTAGCAAAATGTACAAAAGATTGGCGAAGATTGAGCTCGAGCATGCCATTATTTGCACAAAACTTTTAGGGATTGAAATGCTGCCAGCCGGCAGTGAACTTTGCAGCGACGCTGACGCTGAAAATTTTCAGAAAACAATTGAGCTTGAAAATCACGCTTCAAGTTTATACAGTGAATTTGCCAAAACATCAACCGAAAAGCACATAAAAATTCTTTTCACGGCGCTCAATCAAGCAGAGATGGATCACATTGATTTAATAAAAAATTATTTAAATTGATATTAAAAAGTCTTAACTTTTATTAAAATGAGTAAAAAAAATTTAATATTTCTGCTTGTATTATTTTTAATTATTCCCAATATTGCTTTTGCTTGCGCTACTGTTATTTTTTATAATTTAGCATCCTACTTTTTGATTGCTGTTCTGATTATTTTTTTGGTTATAGTTGTAATAAAAAGCGTTATAAGAAAAAAAATATACAGGGGAAAATTGAACATGGTTTTGTTAATAATTGTTTTATTGTTTGCAGTTTTATTTTTATATATGAAATATCTTGATTATAATGAGTATAAAGAAATGAAGGAATGCGAGAAAAAATGTATAGATGAAAAAATTCCTTGTTTTTGTAATAAAGCGGGATGCTGATGCGCTTTAATTTTTTTATTCATCTTTTATACATTGATTAGTATATTAGTAATTAATTTGTAACTTTAATTTAAAACTTAAAATTTATAATTTAAAATTTTATGACGGTTTGGTCGTACACAATTATTAGCGTTTTAATAGTAAGCAGTCTCTCGCTTTTTGGGTTGATTGCTTTTCCGTTTGGCGAAGAAAAAATCAAAAAATTTCTGATTTGGGCGGTGGCGTTTGCGGCCGGCACGCTTTTGGGCGACGCTTTTTTGCATTTGATTCCTGAGTCGTATAAAAGTAGTGGCGATATTAGCGTTGCTTTTTCACTCATGGGTGGTATCCTGGCGTTTTTTGTTTTGGAAAAATTCATTCATTGGCATCATTGTCATGATATTGATTGCGATGAACACAACCCGACATTTTCCTATGTCATAATGTTTGGAGATGCCATGCATAATTTTATTGATGGCATGATTATCGCAGCCAGCTTTTTGGTTAGCATTCCCATTGGAATTGCGACGACGATGGCAGTTGTGTGCCATGAAATTCCTCATGAAATCGGAGATTTTGCGTCGATGCTCTATGGCGGATTTTCCAAACAAAAAGCGCTTCTCTATAATTTTTTGGCCGGAATTGTGGCAATTTTTGGCGCTATTTTAGTGCTGGTTATAGGCAATAATATTGAAAACACAACGCACTATTTGATTCCGTTTGCTGCCGGAGGATTCATTTATGTTGCCAGCGCTGATATTATTCCCGAACTTCATAAATCAACAAAAGTTTCTCATTCATTCGGACAGCTGTTGTGTATTTTAGGGGGAGTTGCTATTATGTATGCTCTGCTGGTGTTGGGTTAAACAGCGACTCTAATACTCGAATTTATCACGCTAATGACTCTAATAAAAAGAAAAATAGATAATTTATATTATCCCGAATTATCTTATGAAATTAGCGGTCTGTTGTTTAAAACGCATAATGAGCTAGGAAGATTTAAGCTAGAGAAACAGTATTGTGATTTATTTGAAAAATATTTGATAAAAAATAAAATTAAATTTCAAAGGGAAAAAGATTTAAGAAAAATTTTTATAGAAATTGATTCAAAAGGTAATATCCCAGATTTTATTATAGAAGAAAAAATAATTGTTGATTTTAAAAATAAAAAATTTATTACTAAAGAGGATTATTATCAGATGATAAGATACTTAGATGTTTCAAATTTTAAATTGGGCATGATTGTAAATTTTAGATCTACATATTTAAAACCTAAAAGAGTTGTTAATTCTAAGTTTAATTCGAGACATTAGAGTGTTTATTAGTAAATTAGAGTCTCTCATATGAAAGAAATTTTAGAAAAACTTATCTTGATAAAAAATAAAATCCCGCAGTTGCGGGACTATCTTTGACGTTGAACAAAAAAAACAAAAACTTGCCGAATTGGAAGACAAAATGACGGAAAACAATTTTTGGAATGACACGCAAAAAGCGGCAGCGATTTCGAAAGAAGCGGAATTTCTGAAAAACGAAATAGAAAACTTTGAAAATATAGAAAAGAAAAATCAGGAACTCATAGAGCTGGCTGGTCTTTTTGAATCTGGGAGCAAAGAAGAGCGGGAACAATTGGAAAAGCAAGCGGAAAAATTGCAAAAAGATTTTGATGCGCTTGAATTCAAATCGCTCCTTGGCGGAATATATGACAAAAATGACGTGATTTTGGCAATTCGCAGCGGGGCTGGCGGAGTGGACGCGCAGGATTGGTCGGAGATGCTGCTTCGAATGTATTTGCGCTTCGCGGAAAAAAACGGATTCAAAACCAAAGTTGTTGAAAAATCACAAGGCTCCGAAGCGGGCATAAAAAGCGCCACGGTTGAAATTTCAGGCGCCTATGCCTACGGCTATCTGCAAAGCGAATCTGGCGTGCATCGGCTGGTGCGCCTCTCTCCTTTTAATGCTGACAATTTGCGCCAGACATCTTTTTCTTTGGTGGAAATTTTGCCGGTGATTGAGGAAATATCCGAGGTAAAAATAAATCCGCAAGATTTGGTTATTGATACCTATCGGTCTTCCGGTGCCGGCGGACAACATGTCAACACGACAGACAGCGCGGTGCGGATTACTCATATTCCGACTGGAATTGTAGCAACCTGCCAAAGCGAACGCAGTCAGATGCAAAACAAAGAGCAAGCCATGCGCGTATTAAAAGCCAGAATTCATAAGGAATTTTTGGAAAAACAGCAGGAAGAAAAAATGAAACTCAGAGGGGAGTATAAAAGCGCGGAATGGGGCAATCAGATCAGGTCATATGTTTTGCATCCATATAAAATGGTCAAAGATCATCGGACAAAATATGAATCCAGCGATCCGGAAAATGTTTTGGATGGGGAACTGCATGAGTTTATGGAAAGTTATTTGCGCTGGCAAGCTAGTTGTAAAAATTAATTTATGGTATAATTTAATCGTGAGGTTTTTTCTATAAGCTATAAGCTAAAACCTAAAAGCTAATTCAATATGATTCGTTTTGAAAATGTTTCAAAAATATATCCCGGAGATTTTTCAGCATTGGAAGATATTAATATT
>JAKLIO010000016.1 GCA_022709565.1 Patescibacteria group bacterium | reverse complement strand
CAGGCGTCTGGAAAAATACAGCGAATTTTACGGATTTGAATATAAAAGCGTGGCCATTCGCAATCAAAAAACCCGTTGGGGCAGTTGTAGTTCCAAAAGCAATCTGAATTTCAACTACAAAATTATGCTCTTGCCGCAGCGGCATGCCGACTATATCATTGTGCACGAACTTTGCCATCTTAAAGAGTTCAATCATTCCAAGCGTTTCTGGAACTTGGTGTCTCAGACCATTCCGGAATACGAAAAAATAATCAAACAATTAAAAGTTCTCTAATGCTTTTGGTATTTTCACTTTTCCAATTTTTTTGCTATAATAGTCTCATAAAAACCAAACAAAAAATAAACTATCATGCAAAAAATCAAAACGCGTCTGCTGATGAAGCAGGGTTCAATCCTAGCCTATTCTCTCATAGTCGTTTCGGTCATGATTGTTATTGCTACCTCAATCTCGGCTGTCACGGTTATAGAAAAGAAAGGGGCTGTTTCCACAGACTCATCGGTCCAGGCCTACCAAACTGCCGACAGCGGGGTGCAGTTGGCAATTAAGAAAATAAACAAAAAAATATCACTACAAGAAGAAGGCGATCACATATCAAGTATATTTACTTGTGGAAATTATAAATTTCAAGATGCAGGTGCTGGGGAATACGAACTTTCCTTTTTTTCTGATGAAGAAGGAACCGCTCAGATAACTGATTGCAATAATACAAATATAAATCAGATACAGAGTATAAAATCAGTTGGAGAATACAAAGACACAGTGAGAGCTGTGCAGGTGTCAATTGCTGGACCTTGCCCAATTTGCAGCGAAGACTGTAACTATAATGGTGATACATATCCTACTGTTCTAATCGGCACTCAATGTTGGTTTGCAGAAAATTTAAGAACTACCAAAGATCCGAATGGAAATCCTACTACAAACCCAAGAATTTGTTATGATGATGGGTTGTTACACCGAGATACTAATTGCAACGAAACAAAAACGGTAAACGGTATAACTATGACTTATGGCGGAATATATGACTGGGCTACAGCCATGAATCTTCCAGCGGCATGTAATACAACAGTTTGTCAAGGTTCAAATCCAAACCCGACCCCGGCAGAATTGCAAGGAATTTGCCCCAGGGGCTGGCACATTCCGCGCAGATCAGAATGGCAAACTTTGGCTAACTTAGGTACTGTCCCATCAGCCTTTGGCAGAATTTTAGCCGGCTACTACAACAGCAACGGCTTTCCCCGTTTTTCCCTCCGCGACTCAGATGGATTCTTTTTGTCCAGCGATGAGTTTAGTGATATTGGCAATTTTTACGCCATCCTGAAAAGCGATTTTACGGTCGACAATAGATTACAATACTCTAAGACGATGGGTTCTTCGGTGCGTTGTCTTAAAAATAATTAGTTCTAACGGAATATTTATCTGCCCAAGTGAATAATTCTATGAGGCAAATATGATATTTATTAATTAGATAAGAAATTTTTTGAGCAAAGCTCATTCGAATTTCTACTACTGAAATGCACAAATTATTTCTCGACATTGAAACATTGCCGGCGGCAGAGAAGGATCAAAAAACTTTAAAAATGCTTTTCGACAAAAAGCACGATGAATTTGATCAGGAAAAATTTGATGAATTTTTGTCCAAGACCAGTTTTGACGGCGCTTTTGGACAGATACTTTGCATCGGTTATGCGGTTGACGATGATCCGGTTCAGCATTTTTATAACGAAAACAATGAGAAAAAAACGCTCGAACAATTTTGGGATCTGGTTCAGGCGCTCAGCATTGCGCCGCGCAATCAGCAATATCCGGACTACGGCCTGCTTTTTGTAGGGCACAACGTGATGGATTTTGATTTGAGATTTATCTATCAGCGTTCAATTATTTTGGGAGTGAAACCGGCCTACGAAATCAGTTTTGCTAGATATCGGAACTATCCGATTTTTGACACCATGAAAGAATGGATGAAATGGGCTAATAGCGGGGTAGGTTTGGAATATCTGGCGCTGGCGCTCGGAATCCCATCGCCGAAAGACGGCATTGACGGATCGCAGGTGGCTGAATTTCACAAAAAAGGCAAAGACAAAGAAATCTGCGAATATTGCCAGCGCGATGTCGCAACCACGCGGGATGTCTATCGCAAAATGGTATTTGAAAATTCTCCCGGCCGTTTGTTTTAATCTTGCTGATATATAAACCAAAATTGTCATAAATAATCCGCTCCATTGTAGTAATTTCATATAGATATTTAATCTAGATGGAGGTGGTTTTTATGAAACAATTAACAATACTTGACTGGGTTGCCTTGGTGCTTGTTATCGTTGGTGCCATCAACTGGGGGCTGGTGGGGCTGTTTAGTTTTGATCTGGTGGCTGCAATTTTCAGCAGCATGTCGGTTATCTCCAGAATAGTTTATGATTTAGTAGGTTTGGCCGGGCTATATTTGATTTTTGTCGTGGGGATGATCCAGCGGAAGTAAAAATTCTTTCAAGCCTTTTATGAAAACAAAAAATCCCCGCTGATTTAGCAGGGGATTTTTTCAAGGAATGCAATTATTTATTTTCCGTTTTCAGGCATTTAGAGCAAACTTTGACTTTCTTGCCTTTGACTTTCTTGCTCTGCAGGTTAATGGAAAATTTTCTTTTGGAAGCAATGTTTGAATGGCTGCGGGAATTGCCTGAAGTTGTTCCACGACCGCACACGCTACATGTTCGACTCATATATTTATAAGACATTGATTTATTACAGATTTTATTGTATCATGCTTATCAGGTTTTGGCAAGAGTAGGCAGTTAAAAGTTAAAAGTGAAAAGTTAAAAGTTTAGTAATTCGCTTTGCTCATATTTATCAAAAAATTGTCGCATAGCGACTCCATAATTTTGAACTTTGAATTTTACATTTTGAATTATTTTATATGGACCTAAATTCAATCATCCTTATCGGTTTTTATATCGCAATCCTCGTTTACACCATCATCATTCATGAGGTGGCGCATGGTTTTGTGGCGCTTTGGCTTGGCGATCCGACGGCTAAATATTCCGGCCGGCTTAATTTTAATCCGATCAGCCATATAGACATCTGGGGTTCGATTATTGTGCCAATTGCCATGATTTTGACAACAGGTTTTGCTTTTGGTTGGGCCAAACCGGTTCCATATAATCCGTATAATCTCAAAAATCAAAAATGGGGGCCGCTCTTGGTTGCGCTCGGTGGTCCGGGTTCCAATATTCTTATTGCAATTTTGGCCGCGGTTATTGCAAAAATTATTCCCATTTCGGGCGCAGTTAAAAGCGCGATTATTATCGGTGTTGCGGGAAATTCATGGCAACAAGTTTCTGAGGCGGTTTCAAGTTCACTCGGTTCCATATTTTTTGCTCTGCTTATGATTGTGATTTTTTGGAATGTGCTTCTGGCCTTTTTTAATCTTATTCCGTTCCCGCCGCTGGACGGATCAAAAGTGCTTTTCACATTTTTGCCGATCAGCACGGAGAAAATGATTGCTATGGAACAATACGGATTCATCTTTCTGCTGCTTTTCATTATGATTTTTTCAACTCCACTCGGAATTTTCCTGAACTTCATGCTGAACATTTTCTTCAGGTTAGCCTTGTAAGACCCATAGGGGACCAGAAAGCTGACAGCTAGAAGCTAAAAGCTGGCTGCGGGGTTTGACACATTTTCAAATATCGTTTATTATGATTTTGCTATTCAAATAGCCGTTTTTATTAAAAATCCGTGAGAGTTGCACGGTTGGTTGTTTGTTATAAGAAAATAATTATTATAAGAAGCGAGTAATATGCCAACAATAAATCAGTTAGTGAAAAAGAATCGGAAATCTACCAAAAAGAAAACGAAGTCACCTGCTATGATGATGACTTTTAACACGCTCAAAAATCGTCCTAAAAATACGACCAACCCTTTCAAACGCGGAGTGTGCACCAAAGTCGGAACGACAACTCCAAAAAAACCTAACTCGGCTCTTCGAAAAATTGCCCGTGTTCGCCTGACCAACGGAATGGAAGTTACCGCCTATATCCCAGGCATCGGACATAATTTGCAGGAACACTCAATCGTGATGATTCGCGGAGGACGCGTGAAAGATCTTTCCGGTGTGCGCTACCACGTAGTGCGCGGAGTTTTGGACAGCGCCGGCACAGACAAACGAAACAGAAGCCGCAGCAAATACGGAACCAAGAAACCGAAAGCAAAAGCAGAATAATAATAAATGTAAAAATCAAAAATCAAAATGGAAAATTAAAGAATTCGCTTCGCTCATGATTTTTATAAAATAACGTTACGAAGCAACACAATAACTTTGCATTTTGAGATTTAAACTTTGAATTAAAAATATATTATGGCACGAAGAAAAAGAATATATAAAAAACAATGGAAAGCTGACTCAAGATATGGAAACATGTTGGTTGGAAGGCTTATTGGCAATGTCATGAAAAATGGCAAGCGCAGCGTGGCGGAAAAAATTATCTATGATTGCTTTGACATCATTCATGAAAGAACCAAAAAAGGGGGACTCAATGTTTTTGAACAAGCTATCAAAAATGTTTCACCTCTTTTGGAACTCAAATCAAAAAGAGTCGGAGGAGCAAACTATCAAGTTCCGATTCAGGTCAGCGGAGAAAGAAGGCAAACTTTGGCAATCCGTTGGATTTTGGTTGCTATTCGCAGCCGCAAAGGCAAGAAAATGGCAGAAAAAATGGCTGACGAACTTATTGATGCTTCAAACAAAACCGGAAGTTCAATCAAGAAACGAGACGATGTGCACCGAATGGCAGAAGCCAACAAAGCATTCGCACACTTTGCGTAATCTTAAATATATAAAAGCTTTCTTGTGCTATATGGGAAAGTTTTTGTACTTATTTTAATAATTCAAAAAGTAAAAGTAATTTTCAATTTTCAGTTTTCAATTTTCAATCAATTTTCAATGTTTCAATTTTAAAATTTTGAAATTAGAAATTGTTTAGAAATTAGAAATTAGAAATTAGAAATTGATTAACTATGGCCACAGACATTTCAAAATTACGTAATATCGGCATTATCGCTCACATTGATGGCGGCAAAACAACCACCACTGAGCGTATTTTGTTTTACACCGGAATCACTCACAAGATCGGGGAAGTGCACGAAGGTGAAGCGACTATGGACTGGATGGAACAGGAACAAGAACGCGGAATCACCATCACCAGCGCCGCGACAACTTGTTTTTGGAAAGAACACCAAATCAACATCATCGACACTCCAGGACATGTGGATTTTACGGTTGAAGTTGAAAGATCTCTCCGCGTGCTGGATGGCGCTGTGGTTATTTTTGACGGCAAAGAAGGAGTGGAACCGCAATCGGAAACAGTCTGGCGGCAAGCTGACAAATATCACGTGCCTCGCATGTGTTTTGTAAATAAAATCGACAAGGAAGGCGCGGATTTCAATTTTGTTTTGAGTTCAATTTGGAATCGTTTGACTCCGAACGCTGTGGCAATTCAAATTCCAATCGGGGAACGCAATGAATTTTCCGGAGTTGTGGATCTTATCAAAATGAAAGCCTATTCTTTCGAGGGAGCTATGGGCGAGAAAGTCGTAGAAAGCGAAGTGCCAGCCGAACTTTTAGACAAGGCTAAAGAGATGCGCGAGAAAATGGTTGAGAAAATTTCCGAAACCGATGACGCTCTCACAGAAAAATATTTGAATGGCGAAGAAATTTCTATCGATGAATTGAAAGTGGCTCTTAGAAAAGCAGTGATTGCTGTGAAAATTGTGCCAGTCATGACGGGCACAGCTCTTCGAAATAAAGGAGTGCAATTAGTTTTGGACGCCGTAACTGAATATCTGCCATCACCGATTGATATTCCTCCGGTCAAAGGAATTAATCCTGCAAATGGAGAAGAAGTCGAAAGAAAAGCTGATAACAATGAACCGTTTTCAGCGCTAGCCTTCAAGGTTGCCACTGATCCTTTTGTGGGACAGCTGACATTTTTCCGGGTTTATTCCGGAACATTAAAAGCCGGTTCCTATGTGGTCAACGCTACAAACGGCGAAAGGGAAAGAATCGGACGCATTTTGCAGATGCATGCTAATCACCGAGAAGAAATCCAAGAAATTTCCGCTGGTGGAATTGGCGCGTTGGTCGGACTCAAAAGCACGACAACCGGAGACACTCTTTGCGATGAAACAAATCAAATTCAACTTGAAAATATTGTTTTTCCCGAACCGGTTATTGACATTGCCGTGGAACCGAAAACAAAAGCTGATCAGGAAAAAATGGGAGTTGCTCTTCGCAAACTGGCGGGAGAAGATCCAACCCTGCGCCTGCGAACTGATGAAGAAAGCGGACAGACAATCATCTCCGGAATGGGCGAACTGCATTTGGATATTATTATTGATCGCATGAAACGCGAATTCAATGTGGAAGCCAACATCGGCCAGCCGCAAGTGGCTTATCGCGAAACGATTAAGACGAAAGCTCAGGCTGAAGGAAAATATATCCGTCAATCAGGCGGACGCGGACAATACGGACATTGCTGGCTCAAAGTTGAACCGCAGGAAGAAAAAGGCAAAGGCTATGAATTTGTTGACGAAATCAAAGGCGGAGTTATTCCGCAGGAATATATTAAACCGGTTAATGTGGGTGCCAGAGAAGCTTTGGAAAACGGCGTAGTCGCCGGCTATCCGATGGTGGATGTGAAAGTGACTCTCTATGATGGATCTTTCCATGATGTTGACTCATCCGAAGCGGCTTTCAAAATTGCCGGATCTTTAGCTGTGCAAGAAGCGGTGAAAAGAGCCGATCCTGTTTTACTCGAACCGATCATGAAAGTGGTGGTCACGACTCCTGAACAATTCATGGGCGATGTTGTGGGCGATATCAATTCACGTCGTGGTATAATCAAAGAAATTAATGATCGCGGAGAAGGCAATGCGCGCGTCAAGGAAATTGAATCAGAAGTGCCGCTGGCCAATATGTTCGGCTATGCCACCCAGATGAGAAGCATGACGCAAGGACGAGCCAGCTACGTGATGGAATTTAGTCACTACAACGAAGTGCCGAAGAATGTGGCGGAAACGATCATTGCGAAGAAATAATAAAAACAGCTTTTTAGGCTTCAGCTTCTTAGCTTATTAGAAAATTCAGAATACTTTTTATAAAAAACAGCTTCGCAAGAGGCTGTTTTTTTATGCCAATTTTTATGGTATAATATCAACAAGTTTGATTTAGCTAAAAAATAAAAAATATCTTAGTTAAATTTTGTTTCTAGCAAGATTTAACGAGGCAAAAAAATGAGCGAAGAAAATTTTTCTACAAGCCAGCCTGTTTTGGAACCACAACCGGTTTTAGAACCGCAAGAACCTAAAAAGCACAATATGGTTCTGATTGTAATCATTGTTGCAATTGTGGCCATAACCGCCGGTGTTATCGGCTATCTGTTTGCTAAAAAAACCCAAACTCCGACAGGACAACCAACGAATCAACCACAGCAAACGACTCAGCAACAAGTTCAAATTGCAGAAACCCAGGAACTCGCGCAAACAGCTGTGCCTAGCAGCCAGGTTCCAAAAAATTATGCAGATGATAATGTCAGCTGGCACTCTCAGCCGAAAGAAGTCGCAAATATCAAGCTTTTCAAAGGAGACAATACTCCCGCTTACAAAATATGGGAAACGGGAAAAGTAAAAAATGGCACATACGCGGGAAGCAGAATCTTGTTAGCCATTGTGGAACCCTCCGCAACTTATTATCATGGCATATATCGCTTTGTGCAAAAGGATGGTGAACAGGAGCTTGCTCTCCTGAAAGAATATTCCAGCAGTGATATATATGCCGATTTTAAATTAGCATCAGAAGATGGAAGGCTGAATCAAAAAACATTTCCATATCAAAATTATACATATGAACTAAAAATATCCTCATTAGATTATCCGGGGATTATCAGCGGAGCCAGCGGACAATTGATTACTAAAGAAGTGGACTATCCTTTTGCTGGAGTTTATGAAGACGGAAAAGTAACTGATAAGTATTGGAATGGAGGATTTTTTGACACAAGTTTACTGAAATTTTCATTTTCAGATCCAATGTACGGCAATGTATACATGACAGATTTGAATAAAAAAACAGAAGAAAATAAAGGAAGCATTTATATGCAAAATGGTTTTTATATCAAGGCTTCAGACGGAACATTCAAGGTATATTCCGCTGAGATAGATTTAGGAGGAGATGTTCCCAGCATAACCTGGAATGATGGAACACAAAATAAATCAGCTTACGTGTACGAAGCTGAAAGCGGTTGTGGTTCCAGTGGGTATGCTGATGTAGTCACTGATTTAACTGAGGCTGATTTTGTGGAAGCCGGCAAAGCCGGTAATGGAGACGTTGTCTATAAACTGGCCGATAAAAATCACAAAATGCTGACAGACTACTACGCAGCCGATTTAAAATTAGCCAAGGGCAATGGACCTGAATTTGAAGGTAAAAAGTTTAATGCCGGCATGTCCTATGAGGATTTTCTGGATCTTCACCCGATGTTTTTTTGGAAAGATTCATTTGGCAGATGGATACGCGTCAAAAATAAAGAAGTGATCCCGTCGGGAGGTGGTTGTGGCAAGCCGGTTATCTATCTCTATCCGGAGCAAACTCAAAATGTTTCAGTCAAGGTAACCCCAACTGCCGGCATGACGGTTTCTGAGCCTGCCTATAATGGCGGCTGGAATGTTGTGGCGGATCCCGAGAGCAACATTCGCAATCTTGCCGACAACAAAACATACCCTTATCTTTTTTGGGAAGGATCCGGCAAAGATATATACACAATGCCACAGAGAGGTTTTGTAACCGCAAAAGAAAATCTGGACAGCTTTTTCAATGAAAAGCTAGCCCAATCAGGCTTGATTCAAAAAGAAATCAATGACTTCAAAGAATTTTGGATTCCTAAAATGCTTGAGACGAACAAACCCTACTATTTCATAACGTTTGTTGATCGGGCTACTATTGATAAGCTGGCTCCTCTGGATGTAAATCCTAAGCCGGATACGACAATCCGCGTTCTTATGGACTATAAAGGATTAGACAACCCAATGAATGTTCGAGAATTTAACATTGAAACTCCCAAGCGCCTAGGATTTACAGCAGTTGAATGGGGCGGCGTATTGAAATAGATTTCCAAGAACTTCAAAAAAGCAGCTTCGCAAGAGGCTGTTTTTTTATGCCTTGACAATAATCACAGAAGATATATTATTCTTTATTGTTCTTTAAAGCAATAAATCTATACCAGGAGGTGCGAAAAGCGAATAAAAATCTTCATTGTTTTTTAGGGCAATAATCTTGCATATGGAGGTATCGTAAAATGGAGAAAAGAGTTTCTTTTGAAAAGGTTGTTAAAAAAGTCGGTTTATCAAATGCATATGTGATGTTTGAAGGCAAACTTCCCCAGGAGGAAACAGACAAGTTTACTTTTGAAAACTGGTATCGCATTTACCAGAGAGTGCATCTGGATTGCCTATCAGGCAAAAACAAAGAAGCAGAGTTTGCTCTGAATGTTGTTGTGGGAAAAATGTTGGAAAAAGCTGAAGGTATCGAAGAGCTTCTTCACGTCTATCAACTAACCAAAGACGATAGCCCGGAAGAAAAAATCGCGTTGCAGAAACTTTCTCAGTTTGAATATCCTGAAAAATGGCTCGAGATGTTCGAGAACAAGAGCGATCTGCCTATTTATGGGAAAGCTCTCGCATATTTCAAGGATAAAATAGAAAAACTCGTGGATCTTCAGTAACAACCGGCCGCAGGCTTGGTGACAATTGTGTCGCCAAGCCTGTTTTCTTTTGGCTTGAAAGGGAGGGGCGGAATTAATATAAAAAAGCAGGAGTTATGCACAGCTTTTAATGGTCAAATAATTAAAACAGTGGTATAATATCACTATAATAATTTTAAAATCAAAAAAATGAAAAAGGAAGTCATTATCTATCAAGGCAAATCGGGCGCCATAGAACTAAAGGGCGATTTTAAGCGTGAGACAATTTGGGCAAGTCTTGATCAAATTGCCGATGTTTTTGAACGCGATAAATCTGTAATTTCTCGTCATTTAAAAAATATTTATAAAGAAAAAGAATTAGACGTATTTTCAACTGTTGCAAAAAATGCAACAGTTCAAATAGAGGGTAAGCGCAAGGTTGAACGTGTTATAGAGTACTATAATTTAGACGCCATCATTTCTGTTGGTTACAGAGTTAATTCAAAAAGGGCAACGGAATTCAGAAAATGGGCGACCAAAACTTTACGTCAGCACATTATTCAGGGTTACACAATCAATCGAAAGCAAATAGGAAAAAATTATGATGCTTTTTTGAAAGCGGTTGAGGATGTCAAAAAACTTTTGCCATCCGGCGGCCAAGTCGGAGCGGGAGATGCTCTGGAACTTATGAAAGCGTTTGCTTCAACGTGGTTTTCTCTGGAAGCCTATGACAAAGAATCTTTGCCTAAGAAAGGAGCGACCAAAAAACAAATCAAAATAACAGCTAATGAAATTTCGAAAACCCTGCTTAGTTTCAGGGCAGAGCTTATTGCCAAAAAAGAAGCCGGGGATCTGTTTGGAATTGAAAGGACAAAAGAAAGCGTGGCTGGAATTGTGGGAAATGTTTTCCAGACATTCGGCAAAAAAGAATTATACCCAACTCTCGAGGATAAGGCTGCCCATCTCCTATACTTTATGGTCAAGAATCATCCATTTGTGGATGGCAACAAAAGAAGCGGCGCTTTTGCTTTTGTGTGGTTTTTGAAAAAAGCCAGGATTTTAGACATGAGAAAAATTACGCCGGAAGCTTTGACCGCACTGACGCTGCTTGTCGCGGAAAGCAACCCAAAAGACAAAGACCGCATGATTGGAATAATCCTGTTATTGCTGAAATAATGAATATACCAAGGAATAAAACTTGTAAACATAACTATAAGAATGCGATTCAGGTAGGCAATGTCGATTATATGTGTCCGCTTTGTAAAAAATTACTTGATCCACTGGAATGGTTTTTAATGAATAATTTCAAATTTGTTGATGTTGAGGGCAAAATTGTGAAAAAGAAAAAGATCGTGGATAACGGTAATTATTTAAATTCAAAAAGAGTAATAAATAAGCCGAAAGACAGGAAAAAATAATTTCTTTGCGCGATTCTTTGCGCGATTATTGCGCGATGGGCAGAGGTCAGTAAAGGATAATTGGTGTCAAAACCGTGAAAATATAGTGTTTTTTCATGCTTTTTCACGGTTATATTGACAAAAACGTGAAAAAAGCCGTAATTGAAGTAGTCGGCAGCGCAGGTGTTTCTACTGCTATTGTCTTTTATACAGACGATAATAATGTTACAAAAGCATTATTGGCTGCTATGGAAGCCGGAGCTTCCTCATCTTTCAAAGTCTAAATAAAATTTAGAAAATTCAAAAAAGCCGAAAGCCTGAATTCAGGTCGTAGGCTTTTTTTATTTCCAAAAATTTCAATAAAAAAAGCAGCTTCGCGAGAGGCTGTTTTTTGTGACTTCTCTTGACGATAAATAAAATAAATGATACTCTACAAGGCTGGAAAATTTTGAATAAAAAGGAGGAAGAATGAAAGTTAAAGTGATAACGGTGATTGTTTTTCT
>JAKLIO010000015.1 GCA_022709565.1 Patescibacteria group bacterium | reverse complement strand
TCTCCCTGTCACGGAGAAGGCCGCCGGTCCGAGTCCGGTCGGCCCCGCACAATAAAAAACAACCTTTTTTAAATAGGTTGTTTTTTATGTTTATATTATATAAAGAAAATCTATTTCAGGTATTCCAAATATCTCAGAAAATTCTCATAAACTCCAACCACAGCCACGGCCAGCCTTTCATCAATTTCAAAATTTTCTTCGTGTACGATTCTGTTTCTGATCTGATGCGCTCCCTTGAGCGCTTCCAAATGATCATCAATATGCGCCGGCTCAACCCGCTCTAACTTTTCGGCCATATTGGCGCCCTTATACCCAATACCGCCTAAAATTTCATCCGCAATGGCATCCGCTTCAATAATGGCCACCTTATATTGTGAAACATTACCGCTATCCAAACGGCTCTTCACCTTATCCCAGCGCTTTTGCATCTTATTTTTTGAAACTAGCGGCACGTCCATTCCGCGAAGACCGACTCTAATTTGACTCGGCATTCCTTTCAAAATCAGCAATAAAACGATATCAATCAATATCACTGCCAAATATATTCCTAAAATAATTTTTACAAAAAACATAAACTGGGAATTGTAAAAATTAGCGAAAATCTCCGGCAAAGAAACAATAAAATTTTGAAAAGAGTATTCCATGGATTTTTTAATCTCAAATTTCAAATGACAAATGACAAATCAAATCTAAAATCCAAATGACAAAAAATTAATTATTTTGGATTTTGAGCTTTGACATTGATTGGAAATTTGACATTGGGATTTTGAAATTACCAACAAAATTAAAATTGAAAAATATTCTTAAAAATTCAATTTAATTAATTTCGTATGTATATGCTGCGTTAAGGATTCCTTCTTCATCAAACCACTTTCCCATTAGTTGTCCGCCGATTGGCATTTTTTCGATTTTTCCTATCGGAAATGAGATTGCTGGCACGCCAGCCAGATTGGCAGTGATGGTATAGATGTCAGCCAAATACATTTTTAGAGGATCGCTGGATCGTTCTCCGATTTTGAAAGCCGTTTCTGGGGCTGTCGGCGAATAAATAAAATCAACTTTGGAAAATGCCTGCTCCAGATCCCTGCGAATCAGTGCCCGCACTTTCTGCGCCTTGAGATAATAGGCATCATAATATCCAGCACTAAGCGCGTATGTTCCCAACATAATTCTTCTTTTAACTTCACTACCTAATCCAGTCTTCCGCGTATCTAAATATGTCTCCAGCAGCGTTTTTGGCAATCCGTTCTCGGCAACATTCGAATCATGTTTGTCATCAACTCTGAGACCATATTTTATTCCATCAAAGCGCGCCAGATTGGAACTTACTTCTGAAGTAACAATAACATAATAGGTCGCCAAAGCATATTCCACATGTGGCAGACTGATTTCCTCAACTTTCGCGCCGAGCGTTTTGAATTTTTCTACCGATTTTTCAAAAATTTCTTTAACTTCACCCGCAAGCCCGGTCATATATTCTTTTGGAATTCCAATAATTTTTCCTTTAATATCGCCAGTCAAATAATCTTCATATTTTTTGTCAGCGCTTTGCGCGGATGTCGCATCTTTTTTGTCTTCGCCGGCAATCGCACTGAGGACAATCGCCACATCTTCCACCGTTTTTGCTGTCGGGCTTATTTGATCAAAACTGGATGCCATAGCAATCAGGCCGTTTCGGGAAACGCGTCCGTAAGTCGGTTTCAGTCCCACAATTCCGCAGTAGGCCGCCGGCAAACGGATTGAACCTCCCGTATCGCTGCCCAAAGCCCAGACTGCTTCATCAGCCGCCACGGCTGCAATTGAGCCGCCGGAAGATCCGCCCGGCACGCGCGCGGTGTCAATCGGATTTTTTGTAATTTGATAGGCGCTGTTTTCCGTGGAAGATCCCATGGCAAATTCATCCAGATTTGTCTTGCCTAAAATTACCGCCCCTGCGCCTTTAAGTTTTTTTATGACTGTTGCATCATACGGCGCAACATAGTCATCTAAAATTTTTGATGCTGCTGTCGTCCTGATTCCATCGACACAAATACAATCTTTGATCGCACCCGGAATCCCCTCCAAGAGTCCGATTTTTTCTCCTTTATTAATTTTTTCATCCACAAATTTCGCCTGTTCCATGGCCAGCTCTTTCGTCAAAGTCAAATAGGCCAGAATTTCCGAATCTTTTTTTTCAATCGCATCGAAATAATCCTGCGTTAGTTTAACAGAAGTTATTTCGCGTTTAACAAGTTTTTCGTGAAGTTCCCTAATCATCTAAAAAATTTACAATTTTCAATTTACAATTTTCATTGAATTTTCAATTTTCAAATTCCAATTGGTTTGAAAATTATTTCATTGAAAATTTACTGTAAATTGATCATTGATCATTGAAAATTATAGTACTGATTTCACTTTTATATATCCCTCTTTTTCTTCCGGAAAATTTTTAGCGATCGCCTCTTTGCCTAATGGCCCAAAATCTTCTTTTCTGTCCGAGCGGAAAACATTTTGCATGCCGGTAATGTGACCAATCGGTTCCACGCCGGAAACATCAACTTCGTCGAGCTTTTTGAAATAATCCAAAATCTCAGACAAATCATGTTGATATTTTTCTATATCTTTTTCATCTAGGCCTACCCGGGCCAGAGTCGCAATATTCAAAATTTCTTCGCGTGATAACATAATTTTAATTTCAAATTTCCAATGACAAATTTCAAATCAAACCCTAAATCCAAATGACAAATTTTTGGTATTTGAGCTTTGATATTGATTGGTCATTTGAAATTGGTCATTTGTTATTTTTATTCAGATTATTTTTCTAATAGTTTAACAAATTCGCCCTCATTCATCACTTTTATTATCAGTTCTCTAATCTTATCATATCTTTTGCTTAGCCTCTTGTAAAGCCGCGCTTTCCCCTATTGAAAAATGTTCTGCCTGCTAATTTTGCGTAACAGTCTCGTTAATATTTTTAACGGTATTTTCAATTCCGTTTTTGGCATTGTCAATCATTTTTTGAATTTTATTCCTAGCCTCACTCTTTCCGTCGGGCAATAGTTTCAGAGCAGTTTCGTATTGCGCAGCCGCCTCGCTAAAACGTTTTGTCTTTTCATATAATAAGCCAAGACCTAAATATATATTAATATCATTGCCCCGCGCGGAAATAACATTCTTATATATATTTTCCGCATTTTCATAATCGCCATCAGCTCCGCGTGATTGATAGGCATTGGCGAGCATTAGAAAATAATCCGCATTGGTATTGTCCAGCATAATTGCTTTTTGCAGCGACAAAATGGCACCATCTTTTTCTCCTAAAATTTGTTGCATTGATCCCAGTTGAAATTGGGCTTCGGCTAAATTATTTTTTTCATCAGCTGCTTTTTGAAACCAATCTTTCGCTTTGCCTATCAGCGCTTTTCGGCCATTTTCATCTTTTTCCAAAGCTGCCTGCATAGCCTGCATTTTTCCGATTTTCAGAAAATATGTTGCGTTATGCGGTTCGAGCGCAAGCGCTTCATTATAGGCATCGATTGTCTGCTGAAAAAATTGCGAAGAATATATTGTTCTGTTTTCCATAGCCAGGGCAAATGCTTCAACTGCCGAAATGTTTTTTGGCATCAATTCTTTGCCTTTTGCAGTAAAAACAATAGCGCTATCCAAATATTTTCCAAATAAATTTTTATCCGCGTTTTTCCCCTTGAGAAATTCACTGTTTGCAAGTTCCATATATTGCCGCCCTTCAAACACATAATATTTTCCTTCATTACTATTTAAAGCAATGGCTTTCTCAACAATCTTTATTGAAGTTTCTCTGGAAACATTGCTTTGTCCTTCGGCAATACCGGCAAATATATCAGCCACATATATTTTTACCAGAAACACACAAAGAAAAATTGATCCCGCACTGACTGCTAGGAACACAAGAGCTGAAATCAAAGCATGTTTTTGAGAAGTTTTAAGAGAAAATTTCAAAAACTTTTCTTCCGCATCATTTTCCATAAGCGCTGCTCCCAGCGCAAAAATTGCCAACAAAATACCCAGAATTGTTATTGAGACATCTAACCGCACGAAGAATGAATCAACAAAAATTACTATTACTGCCGACATAAGCCCCAGGGAATATATTTTATTTCTATTGTTTTTTCTGTTTAAAAGATATAGCCCTATGCTTATAAAAGAAACCACAAGCAAAATATAGGCTAATGTTCCCAAAATCCCCAGTGTCGGAAGCATCTCCCAAAGTATTCCCGACCCCTCATTGAATCTTAAATTATACAAAGCATTCAGATTGAAATCTTGCGGCTTATGCAAAGAAAAGTTATAGCCATACGTCGCCGGACCGCTGCCCATAAAAAAATTTTCAGCCAGAGCTTTTTTGGCGATCTCCCAGGATATTTGATGATTCAGACCTATTTCCGCCGGAAGCTGAGTTTTAACAATTTTAAAATTAGAAATAACAGCATTGCCAAGCAGCATAATTGCTAAAATTGACACGCACACTAAAATTGGAAGCCAGGGCAAGCCCTTTTTTATTGAAATTGAGCGCGAAAAGATATATATCAGAAAAAACCCTAATCCAATCGCAATGCCCAACCAGGGCACAAATTGATATAACGCCAGCAAAAGATACAGGCTTGCGATAATCATTAAAAGAAAGAAAAATTCCAGCAAAAATTTTTTAGCTTTTCCTATTTCGCTCGATTTAACTTTAATAAACACAGCCACAATAACAATGACGAAAATGCTGATGAAAATAGAAACTCCTGTGGCTGAACCAATCGAATCAGTTGTAAGATAACTTGTTAAGCGAGGGCCTGCAAAAAAACTGATGTTTTGCGGATCTAAAATTTTGTTTATTTCCAAAATTTCTTTGGTAATTATCAGCAGTCCCGAAAAAATAAATGTTCCAAGCCCCCAACGCAAGCGACTAACGCTAAAATTGCTCATGATGATGTAATACAAAACAATGCTGGCGGTAATGTTCATGAGTCCATGCGTTGGATTTCCCGAAAAACCCCAAAGACTTTGGAATTTATCAACGGAAAAAATCGTGGAGAGAAAACAAGCCAGCCAAAAAATTGCAATGGGAATATCCAGCGGCGTGCGGCGGATTTTCATTTCTCCAGAGGCAACACTCTTCGCTGCCCAAGCAATTAGCGCAAGCAGGACCCAAAAAAGAAAACCGACTTGTTTTTCAAAAGCAATGCCCTGAAACGTAAGCTCGGTATAAAAAAAGACTATGTCCAGAAAAATCATGACTATCGAAAAAGATATCAAAAAATCAAAAAATTTTTCAGCTAAGCTGGATTTTTGCGAATTTTTAAAATCTACCCCGCGTGCCCAGCCCAAATCGTCATGCGCCATTTTTATTGGCGCAGTCTTGCTATGGTTTTTTGAACCAAATTGAAAATTCCCGCTTATTAGATCCATACTGCTTTTGTTTTTTTATTGCAGATCACCGATTCAAAGATTATTGTTTGCGAAATTGAACTTTCCCCAGACTAGGCGTATTCAGAATTGATTTTGCTCCCACTGGATGACTGACATAATCAAAAATGGTGGTATTGGGATTATTAGAAGAAGAGGCCTCGGAACAATCTATTGGACAAGTCGCATGAGTTTCTGTGCCATTGCAAGAACCATCCCCGCAAGCAGGAGCTATATAAGTAACTTTTAGGATGGGCTGCGTGGTCCCCTCGCGGCTATCATAAGAATCGCTGACTGTCGCCGGAGTTGCATCTTTATTATAAAACAAATACAAGATCAGCGGCGTTGTGTTTTTCACATAAGCAGGAGTATATGTCAAACCATTATCCAGATAGATGGAATAATAAGTGCTTCCGTCATTGTATTCTTTAATCAGTCCATCGCTGGCGCTTCCCAGCACATTCCAGGTTTCCGTAGCGCCTGCCCCGGAAGTAACTGTGGAAAGAACACTGCCAAAACTGCCGCCGGTAAAAGTTGCCAAAGCGCTGCTTTCAGTCCATGTTTGATCAACAAATCTCCTGGCATTTATCGCTCTGGCATTATTTGTAGAGTGAGCGAGAATAAGACTGGCACTTTGCAGAGTCATTCCATCGGGAATGCTGGAAATATCAAATTTAATAAAAGCCCTGCCTATATTGTTATTATTAACATCTGCCTCAGTAGTGCTACAAGTGCTGTCTATACATAAGCACACGTCTGCCGACGGATTAATATTCAGATCCGGATCCAAAACCAAAGGATAGGCTTTTTCATCACTGGTCATCCAGCCATAATCAAGGGCAATTTCCAGATAATAAACGCCTCCTTCTTTTTTTAGCTCGCTCTCAACCTGATATGTTCTTTTTTCTTGATCATAAATATATGGCTGGGAAGTAGAAAAAATATTTTGGCCGTCTTTTTTAAAAAATATTTGGTTATTTTGCAATTCCGGAATAATGCCATCGGAAACATTAATTTTAGTTTTTAAGATAATTTTTCCGCCAAAGTAATCCGGATCGGCAATACTTTTTAAAATTTCCGGACTATTGAAAAACAATTCTTCCTTGATTCCATTTCTGGTTGAATGATATTTCAGGTCCACACTGTTAAAAATATCTTTAAACATTCCGGATTTATAGGAATATTCAAAGTTTCCAACTTCCGCGTTGGCTAAAACAAAGCTTTTATTTTGATCCTTATAGGCCAGGCTTTCTAAAGAAAAACTTATCTGATTGCCGTCATTGTTGTATTTGATGATATTTTTATTATCAGCATCCGCTCCCACGTAGACATCAAAAGGCTTCATTTGATATTGTTTTCCGCTTTCCAGTTTATCTTCCGAAATTTCTTCCGGCTGTTTCAGATAGTCATCAATTTTTACCCACTTCCCGTCAATCTTGATGTTCGCGGGCGAAGGATAAATCAGCATTTCCCGCGAGCCGTCTTTTTTCTTAAATGTGTCCGAAATTTCTGTTCGGCTGATAATTTTTCCGTTTTCTTCATTCACCGACTGGTCATTTAAATTTAGATTTTCTCCTTTGGCATTTTTTTCTTCTCTGATTTTCACGGCATCATTGTCATAATTATAATCTTCTTCGGTCCAAGTTCGGCTTAGGTTATAGTCCCTATCTATATGCCAAACGCCATCCGGCAGACTTTCCGCTTTGATGACATCGCGCATAAAGCCTTCCAGCCAAACTCCTTTGGCAATTCTGGCTTCCACGATGTCCAGATTCAAACTGCGGGCTAATTCAAAAAAGTTTACAGCAATTTTTATCACTGTTTCCGACCATAATTTTTGAGGAATGTCCACATTAACAAAAGTAATCAAATTGATTGCTTTTCCTTGATATTCGGCGCCTGACATGACCGCCACGATTTTTCCGTCAATTTCCGCAACCCTGATGTAAATATTTTCTTTTCCGTATTTCTTTTTTAGTTCCTGATATTCTTTGATAGCCGCCCAGGCGCTGGTTTTGTAGGGCAAGTCGCACCATATTCCTTTTTTGAGTCCCTTATTGTGAATGTTAATTATGGCCGGCAGGTCTGCCACCTTGGCTTCCCTTATTTTTATTTTTTTCAGATCTTCTCTGGTAATATTTTTCAAATCATCAGAACTCTTAAAATCTTTGAAATGCTTCAGAATGAAATTGGCATCAGCATCGGTATCCACTTTTGAAACACCCAAATTTTTTATTCTTTCCAATTTATAAATTTCTTCTAATTTTTCCAAAGCATTGTTTAATGTCCAAATTTTATTTTCTTTGCTTTTAGTCATTTCAAAAAAGCCGAAAACCACAACCAAAACTATTGCAATGATGATTGCAACTTTTTGAATTTTTGAAAATTTTTGAAAAATCTTTTTCATGACTTCAGTTTGCTAAAAAATGAAATTTTTGAAAAATATTCCCCGACTGTATTTTTCTAAAAATTTCATTTTTTAGCAAACTTCAAAGCTTTTAACTTCATTTAATAATCAGCCAGTTAAATTCTATGTCTTTGTCTTCTTCCAAGGCCGGAGAGTCTATTTTAACGACAAAGCTTTCCCCCTCTTTTATATCCTGTTCATCGTAATACAACATCTTGCCTTCTGTCGAGTTTTTGGGGGTTATATAGATTTTAACTCCTTCTCCCGCTTCTTTGGTCGAAATTGGTTCGGATTTCAATTCCCCGCCTTTGATTTTTCCGGTTCCGGAAACATCCTGGCTGAGTTCTATATTTTTTCCTTTCAAATTATTTTCCGCTTCAATATCTTTGGCCTTGATGCTGTTTGAAACTTCAATATCTTTAGCTGAAATCTTGCCATCAAGCAGATTCAAATTTCCCAAAGCATCTCTGTAGACAATACCGCTAACCTTAAGACTATCAATAAAATCAGCAGCGATTTCGGCCTGCTCCGCAATCAAATCCATCTGCTTTTGAATTTTAATTTGCATTTCTTGAATAGACGCTACGGCCGAGTCTTGCTCAATAAAACTGTCTTGGATTTGTTTCAGGCTTTGACCGGTACTGTCTATCTGCATATCCAGATTTTCTTTGGCTTCAGCCATGATATTATCAACTTCATCTTTAATATTCATGTTGGCAATATTTTCTGAAACGGCTTGCTCCACTTTTTCCACTGTTAAACTTTGATTTCTTCTGGAAATCAAGATCTGAATTGTACCTTTCGTGCCATCAAAATTTTCCAAAGCCACACCCACGGTTGATTCGCCGGCATTAGCTTTGCGCATATAACCGGGAATTGCTGATGCAGTCATATTATCTCCAACTTTAATCTCTCCGTTTTCAGTGGTTGATACTTTTCCTGGAATCTGACCCAGCATGGCAGTTTTAACATAGTTTGGATCCTTATCTCTTCCTACCGGCGCGTTTCCCAGAACCGAAGGACTTGTAGAAATGATGCCAATAATATCGTTATCTCCCGAACGCTGACAACGTTTGACCGCATTGTCATTTTCCGTATCCACACACACAGCTTCTCCCGCTTTTAAATCTGCATCTTTGGTATAAAAATATTCAGCATAGTCAGCGCTGCCATTTGTCCACGCGTTTGAATTGTCAACATACGCGCTATTGGTTCCATCGCCATTCCAATCAACCATAAATTTATAAGTTGGCGCAGCAACTCCGATTCCGACATTGCCACTAGCCACAATGAGCCCGTAATTCGCAGTTGTCGCTCCCGATGCGGAAAAATATCCAGCCACATTTGTTCCCGAAGTTGCGTTGGTGGCAGTCACGGCTGATTGCAAACCGTAGCGCGTAATTCCGCTTGTTGCGTTAGCGCCGGAAATAGCAATGTTAAGACCGGTGTTGCCTGCGGCTGCGGCAGTAGAACTGGAAGTCAAAGAAAGAATATTCCCACTAGTCAGTGAGCTGGCAGATATTGTTGCGGCTGTTTCAGTTCCTGAATAAATTTGTAAAAATTTTCCCGTACCAAGAGCCATCGCAAGGCTTTTTCCAGCGGCTATTGTTGTATCACCGTTAAGTGTAATTGCTCCCGTTCCTGTTCCAAATGTTCCTGAGCCGGAAATTGAAAAATTTCCGCTTCCTTGCGTATAGCCTGCAACTGCCGCGATTTGGCCGGAAGAGTTGACTTGAAAAAGATCTCCACTGCCAACCGTAAAAAGAGCAGCTGGACTTGTATCTCCAATTCCAACATTGCCAGCACTATTTATTCTCATCCTTTCAGTTAGAACGGTCGGCGCAGCATCAGTTCCAGTTGAAAATACCAAAGATCCTGGCACTCTCGTTGTTGCAACCGTTCCCTCAGAAATAGCTTTTATTGAGGCGCTAGTCACGTAACCACCCACTCCGGAATAACCGCTAAACTTAAGATTCCCCAATTCATCGCCCGCAGTGATTACCGTCGGAGAAGCAATTGTCCCTCTGGTTTTTCTTAAAATTAAATCAAAAGAATCAGTATCGGCGCTGGCTTGCTCAAAAACTGATAATCCCAAGGCAGTGGTTGCTGTTGCCAAGTGCAAAAGCGCGGATGGCGTTGTTGTTCCAATGCCAATTCTTCCGCTGCCACTGACAATTCCGCCACCTCCTGAACCAAGAGCCTGGCCATAGACAGTCAAAATGTTTGTGCCTCCAACCCGGGCTGTGTAACTTTCCGCAGCATTAGCTGCCGCTGAAGCAGAAACCGGCAAATCAATCCAGGATATCGCGCCGGAATCTGTCGGAAATTCCATCGGACCCAAATAGGCAGATCCCGCCACTTCCAATCCGCCGGAAACCATCAAACTGTCAGCTGTTGCGCCCAGATTGGTTGGCGCGGTTGTTCCAATATGAAGTGCCACGCTTGGCGAGGCATTTCCAATACCAATCTTGCCAACAGAAGTGTCTACATAAAACTGATTTGTGTTTACTACAAAATCGCCGGTCGTAGAAAGCGCCACGCTAAAATTCGAACCTGCGGCCGGAGTCACGGTCAACGCTCCGGTTGATGTAATGTCGTTGCCGTTGACTGCCAAATCCCCCGCCAAGGTCAAACCATTCAAATTTCCGGTACCGGAAGAATTGACATAATAGGTCGTTCCATTGAAATATGTACTGCCGGAAATTGTTGCATTTCCGGAAGAATCGGTTGCCAGAATATGCGCGTCAGCGCCTGATGCCTTACTACTAAGACCATTCAGCAGGCTGGAGTTAAAAGAATAGGCCGATGCTCCGATTGGTTTTCTGTCTGTCATCTCAGCATCCGCTCCAACTGTCACGCCAAGATAATATGGCGAATTAAAATCCAAACCAGTCAAGGCAGTGTCACCAGCCCCCGTGTCGCCCAACATGATGGAAAAAATTCCATTCAAAAGCGCCACGCTTCGCGCAGTCGGAGTGCCGCATGTTCCGCGCGCCGTCCACACGCAATTCCCGCCTGAAGCCGCATCATAAATCGTCAGAATCATATCATAATTTCCATCCGCTTTAGCCACACCCAAAGCGTCAGTCAGTTTCCCCTGATAATTTATTTGGCTATTTATCGCCGCTTGAGAATTTTGCACACCAAAAAACAGTACAGAAATAGTTAGTAAGGATATAAATTTTATTTTATTTTCTTTTTTCATTGTTTGTACTTTTTTGTAATTTCCAAACTTATTTTCCCTGAGGAGGCTATTTTGTCTGAGCGGGCATGGTTTTACGCCGATGAGGCGTAAAGAGCGAGGACAAAATTGGAATGAACGAGCACGCTGGAGTGAGTGAATGTGCTCCGAAGGGAAAATAAGTGAGAGAAATTTAAAAATACTAAGTCGCAAACTTATTTGCTTACTTCTTCTTTTCCAATTTTCATTGTGCCTTTACTATACACATCAAAATTTCCTTGTTCGTCGGGCACTTTCAAAATTTCTTCAGGTACAAATTGACCCGATTGTTTTTCAATGGCATTCATGCGGCTTGAAAATTTTCCAAAAATAAAAAATACCACCAGCACAACTGCTGTGGTAATTGCCAGCCAAACCCAAATAAGCCGAAAAAGGCTTTTTTCCTTTTTGTTTATTTTCGCCTCTTCTCCATGTTCATGTTTTTCTTTTTCTTCAATAACCGCATTCGGCTTCTTTTTTTCCAGATATTCGTTCAGCCACTCAACTTTGGTGTACCAGTTGCGGCCATTTTTTTCAGCCCTAAGATCCCCTCTTCTGGCCAGCAAACTTAAATAATCTTGCTCGTAAGGGCATATTTTTGCAGCTTCCGCCATTGATAAATATTTGTTTTTCATTTTTGTTTTTATTAAAGCAAATATCGGATAAAATCGGATAAAATCGTTTAATTAATTATGCCATATAATTGGCTTTTTCGGAATAAAAGTTATCCACAGCGTAAAGTCGCCAAAGGCGACCACGCTGCAAGCACCATATCAAAGCAAAGCACTCTGTCCTGTAAGCACCCAAAAATACAAAAAATTCTCCTACAAGGAGAATTTCAATAAAACACTAAAATATAGTAGCAGCCGGATTAAATTATATTTACTGGCCCTTATATGCCCTTTTGTTGCATACCAGAAGATCTAAGAAAAGTTATGACGTATATAAGCATAAAAATAAAGCTGGCAGTGGCAATGGCATACTCAAAAGTCTCATTTTTCCAAAAATAGCTTTCAACGTGTGAATATAATTTAGCCGCTAAAAAGAAATAGGAAAACAAATATGTACCCAATGTAAGGGTTCTTACCTGAAGCCATCTGCCCTTATTGATAAAAGCTATGACTAATGGGGCTCCAAGAACAGCGATATGGATGGCAGATACACTCACAAAATTCAGATATACAAAAGTCCAGTCCCAAAGAGTGTTGCCAATGATCCACATTAAGGTCATTTTATCCCAAACGACATCT
>JAKLIO010000014.1 GCA_022709565.1 Patescibacteria group bacterium | reverse complement strand
CCTAAAAACATCAATTAGCCCGCCAATATGATCCTGATCCGGATGCGTGGACACAACTATTTCAATTTTGCGATCCCAAAATGGAATGTATTTTCCCAGTTTCTGCAACATCAATTTGCCGTCTTTGCCGCCGTCAATCAGCAACTGATTTGATCCTTGGGAAACTAAAATTGAATCACCTTGCCCGACATTGAGAAAATAGATATTGAGATAATCCTTACGCACAAAAAAGACTATACTGAAAATAATAGCAGCTAGAATTAAAAGTAAAATCAGAATAGGATAGATTAGTTTTCGATTAGACATAAAATAATAATGACCAATTAACAATGACAAATGTAAAATCAATGTCAAAGCTCAAATATCAAAAATTTTGTCATTTGGATTTAGGATTTGATTTGTAATTTGTCATTTGAAATTTGAAATTCTTTTTCCCCAACAAACATATTCCTCCCGCTAAGATACTATAGTATATTATAATCCACCAAACACCGAATTTTTTCATTTCAATGCTGGCCCACGGAAACTGCGCCAAAGTATGAATAATTTTTATTTCATAAGTTAGCGGCACAAAAGCCAGCCAAGCCAGAACCATTGAAAGCGGCGCAAAAACAAATCCGCTAAGCGCTGCCAAAAAGACCAAAAGCATAGAGAGAGGAACGACCGGCAAAATAAGCACATTAGCCAGAAGTGAAATCAAGGAAACTATATGAAAATTATAGGCAATAATTGGAAGAACGAAAATCTGGGCGCTGAGCGACAAGGCGATTATCTCTGAAATTCCCAGCGCCTTGTTCTTTTTTACGAAACTTTTTTCCCAAATTGGCGAAGAAAAAACGATTCCCAGTGTTGCCAAAAATGAAAGCTGAAATCCGATGTCCCAGCGAAGGAGCAGCGGATTAAAAAATAGCATAGCTGCCGCTGCGAAAATTATCGCGTTTTCACTGTTGGCCAAGCGTCCATTTTTCATCGCCCAGAGCAAAAGCGTTCCCATCACGCCCGCCCGCACTGCAGATGACGGAAGTCCAATCATAATCACAAACAAAACTACACCGACAATCGCAAACCAAACCGCTTTCTTCCGCCAAAGTCCTATCCAAATGCCGATAATAATCAAATATTCCGCAATGATCGTCACGTTATAGCCGGAAACTGCCACGATATGCGTCATGCCGGTTTGGGAAAATTCATTCTGAATTTCTTTGGAAAGTTCATTGCTGCCACCGAACAAGATGCCACTGGCCAAAGCGCCTTCCGGCTCAGGAATAACTTTACGGATATTTTCTTGCAATAAATTTCGGACATGAAAAATCTTGTCCAGCCAAAAATTGCCTTTGTTTTTAGCCACTAATTTTATTTCTTCTTTGTCGCACTGATATAGCACTCCGTCTTTAGCCATGTACATTTTGTAGTCAAAATCCGCATCTCTATTTTCTATGGGTTTCAAGATACAATTAATATCCAATAAATCGCCATAATTATGTTCCGGATATTTTGGAACCTGCACAAGAATGTTCTTCTTTTGATCATCTCTTACTATTATATTCTGTCCGAAAGTTACCCCGGAAGCTTTTTGCACCACCGCTTTTGCCTGGATTGCTCTGCCGGCATATGGCAAATTCCGAGTTTCTTCTATTTTAGAACCGGTCAGCCAGGCTCCGAAAATAAAAAATAGCAAAAAAGAAAATGCGACAATAATTTTTTTATTTTTATAAAAAACCGCCAGAAATATCAGTGAAAAAATCAGAAGAAAAAAATACAAGTTATTGCCCAGCTCAAAAAAAGAGCGGGCAAAAACTCCAGTGATAAAAGCGACCAAAATAATAAAAAAGACGCGTGATTTACTCATGCGTCTATTATATCAAATATTTTTCATGTATTCCCCTATCCGATGTCCACTATTTTTGTTTTGGCAGTTTTTCCCCCGACAATATTAATATTACTTTTGGCAACATTAAAGTGTTTGGCTAAAATTTCCAATAGGGCTTTATTGGCTTGACCGTCAACCGGCGGCGCCGTGAGTTTAACCTTGTATTCCCCTTCGGATATTTTCGTAACTTCGTTTTTTGATGCACGCGGAGTTACTTTAATATAAATTCTCATACTGTCTAATTATTATATCTGATGTCTACTTTTTTAAAATTATTTTCGATGGATTTTTTGATTTTTTTAAGGTCCAAAGTTTTGCCTTTGGTTTTCTTTTTTAATTTCGGATCCAAAATTATTTTCTCCCTATATTCCTGCAAATAATATGTTTCTGCACCCTTGAGCCATTTCGCGATTTCCAAAAAATCTTTTTCCTCATGTATTCCCGGCACAACTGTCGTCCTGAATTCATAGGGTAGTTCAGAATTCATGATTAAACCAACACTCAATTTTATCCTTTTTTTATCCCCGCCTCGCGTCGACGAGCGGTCGTTTCCGCGAGTCGAGGCGGGACCTTTTACCCCTGTTGTTTTGTCATAATTTTTCAGTTGATTCTTGATATCCATCGCTACAAAATCCAAGAGTTTCTGATCCAGAAGTTTTTTGAGCACATCCGGACGCGTGCCATTTGTGTCCAGCTTTACTAAAAAACCCATTGCTTTCACTTTTTTTATAAATTCAATAATATCCGGCTGAATTGTCGGCTCTCCGCCGGTTATGCAGACACCTTCCAGTTTTCCTTGCCGTTTGGCCAAGTGCGCAAAAAATTCTTCCTCTTGCTTTCCATTAACCATAAATTGCGAACGAAGAACTAATTCCGGATTATGACAGAACGGACAGCGAAAACTGCAACCAACCGTAAAAACCGTCGTAGCAATAACTCCCGGATAATCAATTAGGGTTAATTTTTGGTAGCCACCAATTCTCATATTTTTTGAAAATTCAGGGCAATAACCCTTAAAAGATTATTGCCCCTATCTTTTTCTTTTAACTTTTTTTAGCAACAGGCTGGCTGATTGACTATAAATTCTTTTCTATCAGCAAATTCAGCCCGCTTGCCCTTATTCCATTGTTGGATCGGACGGATATAGCCCACCACCCTGGAATAAACTTCCGTCTTTCTGAAATTTCTAAGAACCGGATCGGTTTGATGACAAGCTTTGCATTTAATATATATCTCACTGCCAACTTTATAGGGCATATATTCTTCGTCATTTTGGATAGCTTTGCCACAATCATGGCATATTAATTTTTCCATATTTTTGTTTTTGTTTTTTTAATTATCTAAATTTGATTATTTTTTCTTTTTGCCGGCACCTGCAGGAGCAGCAACCGCGAAAGTTTTTCGGTCCTTGAATTCTTCTTGCTTGCCTTTGTTCCATTGCTGGACCGGACGGATATAGCCCACCACTCTGGAATATATTTCTGTTTTTTGTTCAATCACGCATTTCGGACAGATAGGCTGTTCTCCGGCTAAATAGCCGTGCACCGGGCAGATGCTGAATGTTGGTGAAAGAGTGAAATACGGCAAGGCATAATTTTCCGCAATTTTCCTGACCAGATTCTTCACCATATTTATATCCCAGATTCTCTCCCCTAAAAATCCATGCAAAACCGTACCGCCCGTATATTTTGTCTGCAACTTTTCCTGAAGGTCCAGGGCTTCGAAAATATCCTCGGTGAAATAAACCGGAAGCTGCGAAGAGTTGGTATAATATGGTTCGGCATTTTCAACTTTGACCGCGTTATCATTGGCAAAAATAATCTTGGGATATTTCATCTTATCCATTCTGGCCAAACGATAGGCTGTGCCTTCAGCCGGAGTAGCTTCCAAATTGTACAAGTTGCCGGTTTCTTCTTGATAGCCGGTAATTCTTTCGCGCATGTGCACCAAAATTTCTTCAGCCAATTTTTGGCCTTCTGCGGTTGAGACGTCTTTTCCAATCAGATTCATAAGCGCTTCATTCATGCCAACCAATCCAATCGTTGAAAAATGATTAGCCCAATATTCTCCGCGACGCATTTTGATAGCATCCAGATAAAATTTAGTGTATGGATAAAGTCCCTGCTCAGTAAGTCCTTCAACCAATTTCCTTTTGGTTTCCAGGCTCGTTTTAGCCAAATCCATCAGGCCATCCAGCTTCTTGAAAAATTCCTGTTTGTTTTTGGAAATAAATCCAAGTCTCGGCATATTAATAGTGACCACCCCGACCGAACCTGTCAGCGGGTTAGCGCCAAAAAGACCGCCGCCGCGTTTGTGGAGTTCCCGATTGTCTAATCTGAGCCGACAGCACATTGAACGCGCATCATCCGGATCCATATCCGAGTTTACGAAATTTGCAAAATACGGAATGCCATATTTAGCGGTCATTTCCCAAATTGCGTCAAATCTGTTGTCATTCCAATCGAAATTTTTGGCAATATTATAAGTAGGAATTGGAAAAGTAAAAATTCTTCCGTTAGCGTCTCCCTCGGTCATAACCTCGGCAAAGGCCCGATTGATCATATTCATCTCTTCTTGAAAATCAGCGTATGTTTCTTTTTGCGGAATTCCCCCGATAACAGCGGCCTCCTTTGCAAGTGTTTTTGGCGGCGTTATATCCATCGTTATATTTGAAAAAGGAGTTTGAAAACCCACACGCGTAGAAACATTCATATTAAAAACAAAAGATTGAATTTCCTGTTTGACTTGAGCATATGACAGTTTATCATGGCGTACGAAGGGAGCCAGCAGCGTATCAAAATTAGAAAAAGCCTGCGCCCCGGCCACTTCGCCCTGAAGCGTATAGATGAAATTAACCATCTGCCCAAGAATTGATCCTAAGTGTTTGGCTGGCTTGCAAGAAACTTTGCCCACAACGCCAGTAAATCCGCGGCGAATCAGGTCCTGCAAGTCCCAACCGCAACAATACGCGGCAATAAGCTGCAGATCATGAATATGAAAATCTCCGCCTTCATGAGCCTCCCGAATTTCTTTGGTGTAAACCCGATTCATCCAATATTTGCTGCTAACAATGGAAGCAACGTAATTATTGAGACCCTGCAGAGAATAAGCCATGTTGGCATTTTCTTTGACTTTCCAGTCTATTTCCTGAATATATTTATCCACCAAGCTTACGGCTTCATCCAAAGATTCTTCGGTTTCACGAATTTTTCTATGTTGTTCGCGGTACAAAATGTAGGCTTTGGCAGTTTCTTCAAAATCAAGAACCATCAAAACTCTCTCAATCACATCCTGAACCTGTTCTACACTGGGAGTTTCTCCTTTTTTATAATTTTTATTTAAAAGCTGCAAAACTTTTTCGGTAACTTTTCTGGCATCTTTGGCACTTCCTTCTCCCGTAGCCGCAAAAGCTTTGGTTATGGCAATTATTATTTTCTTTTTGTCAAAAGAAACAACGGTTCCGCTGCGTTTCACGATTTTTCTGATCAAATTCTTTACTTTCGGTTTTTTTGGTTTTGCTACGGCTACTGTCGATTTTTTTGATTTTTTTTGTTTTTTCATATCCTTTTTGATTGGCCCCTTTTTCTTTAATTTAATTATTTATCCCCCAGAAATTATAATTTGTTAATTATTTGATTCTTCGCTCTAGGCAGATCCGTCTTGGACAGACATTTTCTCTACTTCTTTTCGAAAACTGTCCGCACTTTTGAATGACTTGTAAACGCTGGCAAACCGGAGATACCCCACATCATCAATTTCCTTTATCTTGTCCAGAACTATCTTGCCAATATCTTTGCTGGTTATTTCATTGGATTCTTTCGACTGAATTTCATATTCTATGTCTCCGATCACTTTGCCGATTTTTTCTTCACTGACCGGTCTCTTTTCCAAAGCTTTGCGGATTCCAATTTCAATCTTTTGGCGATCATAGTCCTGCCGGCTGCCATCGCGCTTAATCACAGCCAGTTTCATAATTTCCATCTCTTCATAGGTGCTAAAACGCGCTTGGCATTTTTCGCACTCCCTGCGCCGACGGATGGCTTTTCCATCATTAGTATCACGCGAATCAACAACTTTTGTTTCGTTGTGTCCGCAAAATGGGCAAATCATATCACTAGTCATTAGTAACTCGTAACTGGTAACTAGTTACTGATTACTGATTACTGATTACTAAAACCACTTGACAATATTACAATTTTAATATTCACAACTTTCACTTTTTCTGCTAAAACCACTATATCTTGTGTATGTAAGCTCTATTATACCACAAGTCAAATATTTGCCAAGAGTCCATTTTTAGGGCTTTTCCAGAGTTATCCACAGCGTAAAGTCGCCTTTGGCGACCACGCTGCGGGCAGCTCAAATTTGCATCCAATGAACACGCTGCAAATAGAGATATATTATTATAAACAAAAAGAATCATCCCCTTTTGATGATTCCCCTTTCATCTTTTTAAAAAATTTATCTCACGCACTACCAAATGACTTTCCGAAAACCCATATAAACCATAAATACTATCAATATTTTCAAAAAGTAATAGTCTGAAGGATTCAAAAACATCTTAGTTAACGGAGTGTGATGGCCCGAAAGAACATGCGCAATAATTGATAGTGGCAAGACCAGCCACATAATATTGACCCACGTCATTTGGACGTGAACTTTTTGCAGAATTTTTATGATGATCGGCGACAACAAAAGCAGCCCTCCGTAGCTCACTACGAAATCAAAAATAGCAAACGGTCCAACACGAAATTGTCTTAGAAATTCTATTGAAATCATATTTATATTATACACCTAAACATTACTACTGCCTAACTCCAATAAAATTCCAGCCGATAAAAAAATACCCCGATAAATTGGGGTATTTTTTGTAGATATATGTTGATGCGATTATTTTTCCATCTTTCTTCTTATGAAAGCCGGGATTTCCAATTCATCTTCTTTTTCATCATCCCTGCTGTTGGAAATTGGATTTATAGCTCTAGGTTGAATTTTTTCCTCGATAATCATTTTCGGTTCAAAAATTTTCTTAGTCGGAAAAGTCACTCTGTCTTCAATCTCATCTTTCTTGGTTTCTTCTTTCTGTTTTTTATTCAATTCGGCAGCTTTGTTCGCGACTAATCGGTTTATGATAGAGCCTTCTGTTGAAGCTCTTTCGGCATCAAATCCGGTTGCGACTACTGTCACCACGATTTCGCCTTTCTTGATTTGATCATCCACTACCGCTCCGAAAATAACCTTGGCGTTTGGATCGATGCTTTCCGTGATAATATTAGCAGCTTCGTTTATTTCCAACATTCCCAAATCGCTTGAACCTGAAATATTGAAAAGCACACCTTTAGCTCCGTCAATAGAAAGTTCCAGAAGTGGGCTGTTGATAGCGGTGCGGGCTGCTTCAGAAGCTCGGTTGTCTCCGCTAGCCACGCCAATTCCCATCAGAGCACTGCCGGAATCCTGCATAATCGCCCGAACATCGGCAAAGTCAACATTAACAATTCCCGGCTTAGTAATAAGATCGGAAATACCCTGCACGCCTTGTCTTAGAACATCATCAACGATGCGAAAGGCATTTATAAGGGTTGTTTTTCGATCGATAATTGAAAGAAGCTTATCGTTTGGAATAGTGATCAAAGTATCAACTCTATCTTTTAGATTTTGCAATCCCTCTTCGCCAAGCATTCTTCTTTGGGCTCCTTCAAAAGCAAATGGTCTGGTGACAACAGCTACTGTCAATGCGCCAAGTTCTTTAGCAGTTTCCGCTACAACTGGAGCAGCTCCTGTGCCTGTGCCTCCGCCGAGACCGCAAGTTACAAAAACCATATCGGCACCCTTGAGCACTTCTTGAATTTCATCTCTGTTTTCTTCCGCAGCTTGTCTGCCAATTTCCGGATTCATTCCGGCACCTAAACCTTTGGTGAGATTTTTTCCAATATGCACTTTTTCCGATGCTTTGGAATGATGCAAGGCTTGAGCATCAGTATTGATCGCAACAAATTCAACTCCTTTTATTTTAGAGTCGATCATGCGGCTGATCGCGTTATTTCCGGAACCTCCAACGCCTACGACTTTGATTCTAGCAAATGTTTCTATCTCGGGCTTTATTTCTGCCATATTTTTTCAATGATCAATGTTTTGCAAACAATGATCAGATATATAAATTAGTTTATTCCGAAATTGCACCCTTTTGTTTTTATTTTTTTGTTTTACCCTTCTGCAAATTTTAGTGAAGAAGGGTTTGGTTTTGCAAATTCCTACCCAAACAGTAGACTTTGCTTAAAAACATTACTTCTCCAGTAACTCAATCTATCACACCTTAAGCTTATATGTCAACAGGATTAATTCAGGCTTTAGCTAAGCAACATTATGCTATGGTAAGAATTTTTTCAGCCAACTGCCCATTTTACTTACTGTATCTCCGGCCGGACGCGCCAAGGAATTAAATGATTTAAATCCCATGAACCCGTCTTTTTGTGAAACATATTTTTCTTGCTCCCATAAAACAAGGCCTGCCACCGTCGCAAAAGATGGATCGTCCACTTTATCCATAACTCCTCCAAGTCCCAGTGGAAAACCGATCTGAACCGGCAGTCCTAAAATTTCTTTGGCCAGCTCCGGAAGATGCACCAGTTTCGCTCCGCCTCCAACCAAAACCGCTCCGGATGGAAGCAATTGATCTTTGCCGATTTCTTTGAGCTCTTTCCTGACCAATGAAAATATTTCTTCAAGTCTGGCTTCTATAATTTCCGCAACATGATGACGCGACACTATTCCTTCTTCCTGTGAATCTATTTGAGAAAGATCAATGCCCTCTTTTTTATCTACCTCCTTGGAAAGCGCGCTGCCATATTCCAGTTTTATTTTTTCTGCCACCTCGACTGAGGTTCGAAGGCCGATAGCAATATCATTTGTAACATGTCCAGCACCCACCGGAAGAATTGCCGTATGAACCAGGTCGCCTTCTTCATAAACAGCCAGTGAAGTTGTGCCTCCGCCAATATTTATCAAGACCACGCCCAATTCCTTTTGCTTTTTGCTTAAAGTGGATTTGGCTGCCGCCAAGGGTTCTAAAACTAAATCATCTATTTCAATATTGGTCTGATATAAACATTTGCTTATATTTTTAATATTCGTATTGGCGCTTTCAATAAGAAGGGTTTCCGCTTCCAGGCGCACGCCTTTCATGTCCAGCGGATCTTTTATGTTATCTTTGTCATCAAGCCTGTATTTGCGCACAATAACATGAACAATTTCTTTATTCATGGGCAACGGCACGGCCTGCGCCTCCGTGATAACCCGATTAATGTCATCTTCCGTCACTTCTCCGTCCGCGCGTCCGACCGCTATGACGCCTTTTGAATTTTGAAATTCAATATCACAGCCTCCGATATTCAGCACGGCATTTTTAACGCTTACGCCTGCCATTCGTTCGGCCAACTCTAAAGATTCGCTGATTGATTTTGTCACGTCTTCCACGTCAATAATCACCCCGCGCCTAATCCCGAAAGAAGGCACGGAGCTAATTCCAATAATACGCGGCTGCTGTTCTTCACGAAGCTGCTGTGCGATTATTGTGCGCACATTTGATGAGCCGACGTCTATTCCTACAATTATATCTTTGTTGTTTTTTGACATAATCCCAAATCAAGCATTTATTGTATGCCGTCTTGATAATTTTATCTTTGTTTATATTTTTTTGCTTTCAATTTATTATATACAATTTTACCTTCTCTTGCAAAAGGGCTGATTTATCGCTTAGTAGAAACATATCAGCAGAGCCAGCTCCCGAACGTATGGATAGAAAATTATTATTCCCACAATCACAGAAACAACGGAAGTGATGAGAACGGCTGCAGCCATCAGATCTTTGATGAGACGCGCGTACGGATGGATTCTTGGTTTCAAAATATCGACAACCCTTTCCAAAACCGTGTTTACAAGTTCAAAAATAAGAACCCACATTATCATCAAAATCAGCAAGATCGCTTCCCAGTTTTTCACTTTGAAAAAAAAGATTAGAAAGATTACCAAAAACGCAACCAGTATTTCGATACGAAAATTCCTTTCATGGAGAAGCGCATATTTGATGCCATCTAAAGCATGGTGCAAACTTCGCTTAAAACGTCCGGTTTCTTTTTCTAATTCTTGTTCCACTTTCATTTTCCCTATTAAATAAGATTTGAACCCCAATTGGAGATGCAACTTATTTCTAGATTAATTTTTATTTTTATTCACTTTGTTTTCAGCTATCTTAGCGCAAATCTTAATCTTAAATTTTTATTAAAATTTAAGATTATTTAACAGGGTGAATTTATTTTTAATATTTAAAATTTGGATACTCTGCCCGCAACAACATCTTGCAAGGCAAACATCTCATCTCCATGCGAAAATCCCAAAAGATGCAAAATTCCGTGAGAAAAAACCTTGGCCAATTCTTTTTCCAAATTTAATCCCTCCTTTTTAGCATATTCATTGATATCATTATAACACAAAATAAGCTCTCCCAAAAACAATTCCTCTTCCGAGTTTTTAAGGACAGCTTTTTTCAATTCTTCAATGCTTGCGTGCTCCGGAAAAGACAAAATATCAGTCACGCTGTCCTGTTGCCGATATTCTTTGTTGAGTTTTTTTATTTCATCCGGCGAAACCAAAGCCAGGCTGATTCCCACTTTTTTATCTTTTAAAAAATCATATTTTAATTCAGCAAAGGTCTTTTCAGCCATCATCTCAAAAAATCCGCTTTCGATCGGACTGTTCGTTGTATTATTTATTTCCAGATCAATTTTCATATATAGATTACAGGGATTACGCGTTTGTTTTTTTGCGGAACTTTTCGCAGGCGCTAGCCAAGCGTTAAGTTGAAAATATTTGACTAGGCTGCCGTTTCGATAAATTACAGAAAGATTTACAGCGCCGAGCAGTGAAGCAGAAAAACAAATGCGTAATTCCTGGATTATATTAAATGCAATCCGACAATCATTTTAGAGGCCTCTATAGAAGCTTCTATTTTTAATTCGCTTTAGGCCGATAGTGCATCCGTAAATTTTTCCAGTTTTTCGGCGAAATCATTTTTTGCAACATCTCTGGTCAGAAGTGCCAGCGTGGCCGCTGGTTTTTGGCCGACAATTTGTTCCATTTCTGCGAAAGTTTTGTCGTCCCCCGTTCCGCCCATCGTGCAGAAAAAAGCCACTTTTTTAAAATTGTTTTTCTTTTCCGTTATGTATGTCCGCACTGGCACTGACATATTCCAGCCCCAAATCGGGGTGCCGATAATCACCAAATCAAAATCCGCCGGATTTTTAGTGGTCAATTCCAAGGTTGTCAGCCGTTTTTTCATGGCATCCCGTCCGGAAACAAGATAGCCTTTAACGCCGCTGCGATTAACTGTGTCTTTGATTTCCTCAATTTCTGCCCCTAGTTTATTAGCGATTTCCAGTGCTACTTTTTTTGTGGTCCCTGTACGGGAATAAAACACGACTAATGTTTTCATATAGTTTTTTAATTTTTTTATTACGTAGCCCTCCAGAGGCGGGCAGGCATGATTTAATACAAACGATATCTAAATTTTACGCCGAAATCCAGCTTTGGGCAATTTTAAGGGGCGTCGCCGTTTGGCGCGCCCCTGTCTATACTCAATTCTGATATTTTTCAATTAGGATTTTCTTGAACAAAGCTTTTTATTTTTCTTAATTCCTTTACTACATTGTCACATTCATTTTTAGCTTTTTTCCGTACAATCGGATCTAAAAATTTAAAAAGCTGAAGCGTGAAGTTTATCTCCTCATAAACAACAAACAGGAGATTAAAATCATGCTGCTTTTTATACAACATTTTCACGAAGGATGAAGATACCTTCCATACGTTAACGGGTTTACCTTTGTATTCTTTGCGTTCATGTTCTGTGGATAAACTTGCATCCGTAAGAGCTCTGTACAAAATTTCGTTTGTGTTCGCATCCCCTTCGTTTTTAATTCCGATATAAATCCCGCCAAATTGAATCTTTCTAGGAGGATACTCTTTCCGTGGTTTATGAGGCTTAATCAAATTGGGTTTTCTCTTCATAGCAACACACTCCTTTCAAAAGCATATCTATTGTTATTTATTATTTTAAACTACTTTTTATCCGATATTTACCGAATGAGGTTATTCATAATACCAAAAAAGTTTTAGAAATGCAAATACAAAAAACAACCCGCGTGAGCAGGGTGTTTTTTAAAGTTTGTGTAGCTATATTATTGCAATTCTTCTTCCACGATTTTTTTCACCACATTGCCATCCGCCTGACCCTTCAGCTTGCCCATAGCCTGCCCCATGACTTTGCCCATGTCAGCTTTTGATGTCATGCCAGTCGCGGCAATAATTTCTTTGACAGCTTCCCGAATTTTTTCTTCGCTCATCTGCTCCGGCATGTAGACTGACAAAATTTCAATCTCCGCTTTTTCATTTTCAGCCAGTTCTGGACGGCCGCCCGCTTCATATTGAGCAACACTGTCTTTCCTCTGTTTAATTGAACGCGCCACTACTTCAATGATTTCTTCATCGCTCAGTCCTGTTTCTCTTTTTTTCTTCTCGATTTCGGTATTTTTTATGGCGCTATCTAAAAGACGCAGGGTGTCCCTTTTTTTGGCATCACCCGACTTCATAGCATCTTTAAGATCTGCTGTTATTTTTTCTTTTAAACTCATGCTCTTAGGCGTTTAGTTTAAGTTTAATTCTTTTCAAAGCTTCTTCGTCAAATTTGCCGATTTTTTTCAGCTTGTCAATTTCTTTGCGGATTTTTACTTTATAGATAGCTT
>JAKLIO010000013.1 GCA_022709565.1 Patescibacteria group bacterium | reverse complement strand
CACTCCGATTTCCTGCGCGACTTTGGCAAGCATCTCGCCATTAACCAAAGCGCTGCGCCAACTGGTCAGCTCGCCTTCGGGATTGGAATAATTATTGTAAAGATGTTCTGTGATGATAAGTTCCAAAACCGCGTCGCCCAAAAATTCCAGACGCTCATTGTGATCAAGTTCGTATTTTCTGTTTTCATTCAAATAGGAACGATGAGTCACGGCCTGCTGAAGCAGCCCGATGTTATTAAATTTTATGCCAATATTTTTGGCTAAAGAATCGATCATTTTTCCAAGAATTTTCAATTTTCAATTTTCAATTTTCAATCAATTTTTAATTTTTCAATGTTTGAAACATTTAGTCATTGAATCATTTGAAATTGTTTAGAAATTATAAATTAGAAATTGGAAATTTAAATAACTAATTATTTTTAACAGAACTTTCTTTTTTATCCGATTTATCCGAAGAATCACCATTGTCCTTATGTTTCTTCGATGTATCATCTTTCATCGGTTCACCCATTTCACGGTAGATTGTGCCGAGCACTCCGTTGACAAAACGAGCGCTGCTTTCGCCGCCGAAAGTTTTGGCTAATTCAATGGCTTCATTGATAGCAACTTTAGGGGGAACTTCGTCATAATTGCCGTGCATAAGTTCGTAAATTCCAAGCCTAAGCACATTGCGGTCAATCACGGTCACTTGGTCCAATGGCCACTCCGGCGCGCATTTTTCAATCAAAGTATCAATAGTTGGCAAATTTTTAATCGTACCCTTAACTAAAGCAGCTACAAAATCATGCTCTTCCATACCTGGCGCAAACTCTTTGACATTTCGATCAATAATTTCATCAATATGATCTTTGTTTTTACCTTGAAAATCCCACTCGAAGAGGGCTTGCATTGCAATTGATCGTTGGAGATGTCGATTTGCCATGTTTGTCTGTTATTTTTATAATTCCTAGCGAGCCATCAAGTGAAAACTTGTTTTCATTTGATGCGAGCGACGGAATTTCAAGAAATACCACAGGTATTTCTTATTTTTTCTTTTTCCCGACTTTTTTCTTAAGCGTGTTCACTACTTCTTTGCCTTTGTAATATCCGCAATGAGGACAAGCCTTGTGCTGAATTTTTTGTTTTCCGCATTTCGGACAAGTCACTGTTTTTACGGTTTTAATTTTGAAACGATCACGCTTCGCATCTCGTCTTTGCTTTGTGTGCCGTTGTTTTGGTACTGACATATTTTTTAGTTACAAGTTCATAAAGTTTATAAAGTTCTTAAAGTCTTTAAGCCACTATAAACCTCTGACTATTATTATAAATATTAAATCTTGCGTAATAATAACACGCATTTCATTGTCTGGCAAGTTGTTTAATTGTCCATACTTTAGCCATACCATCAATCTGCTGACGCCCAAATTTATGCAATTACAGTTTACAATCCTTGCTGGACATTCCCATTGCCTTATTGTGTTATATTCAAAATAAACTATAATAAAAATATCCAAAACTAACAATAAAAATAGAAAGGCGGGTGAATTATGAAAAAATATATTATTTTAGGAGTAGCATCTTTCGCGGTATTGCTTTTGTCCGGTTGCGGAACGAAAACCAGCACAACGATTCCCACCAGTAGTCCAGCTCAAGAAAAGAAAGTGGTTTTGAGCGCGGAAGGAGGAGCCTGCACTGCCGAAGCAAATTGTGAAACGGGGCTAAAATGCATAAGTGGCAAATGTTCTTCTGGTAAAGTCAGTTCGGTTTGCGCTACATATAAAGATTGCAATACCGGCCTTTATTGCATAAAATCAGTTTGCTCAAATCCTCCTTCATATTCAAAATATTTCAGCAAGATAACTGTCGGCAAAATGAAAATGGGAATGCCTCCGGGACCTAATAATATTCCTGTTCCAACTACCGAATTCAACGCAACCACTGATGCCATAGAAATTGATATGATTGGCAAAGCCGGCACAAAAGAAGGAGAAGTGTATTATGATCTTGTCGATTTGACCACTGGAGAAACCGTGCTGTCAATGGCTAGCAGCAGAATGAAAATTGACGAGAGAGGTGGCGGAATGGGACTGAGTGCTCCAATGGGAGCCAATGGAGACTATGACCTCAATGTTTATTTCAACAACGAATTGATTTATACGGCTGCCATAAAAATAACTCAGTAACTAAATATTAGAAAAAACAGCTTCCCAAAGAAGCTGTTTTTTTGTTTCATTTTTTGTTCTAATTACTGTTGAGAGGCAGGGGATTGCATCGGAGCCTGTTGCATTTGCGGTACTCCGCCTTGCGAGTCTCCAGTCTCATTTGCATCATTTATTTCATTAAGTTCGTTTCCTCCTTTTATGGCATTCAGCGGTTTAGGTCCTCTGCCTTCCGGATTTCCGCCGGCATTGCCCGATTCTTTTTCTGCCTTTTCAATCTTCCCTACCATTTGAATTTTTTGGATCTGCTGAACTTTTTGATTATAATCCGCTACTTTTTCAGGATTTACTTTTTCCAGAACTGCTGAAACATTTTTTGATGAATTAACTTGGGCATTAAATATGGCTGATTTGGCTTGTTCGGGGACTTGCTCATAAACTCTGGCTAGGTTTTCCTGTTGAGCCAGACTGTTATTTTCAATTTTTTCCGCTATCTGACTTTTATCTTGAACTTCCAAAGCCAGGGTTTCTATTTTTTTATAATTATTGGCATATTTATTCGCCAACATTTCTGCTATTTGAGCATTGTTTTTTCCATAACTATACAATTCGCTTATTCTTTTATTATTTAACTCATCCAAATAATTTAATTTGCTTTCCTTGGAAAAAGAAAAAAATAGTTTGAGAGATTCTTTCCATGATTGAACAAAATAAAAAGACGACGTCGGTGATAGAAAATCACTAGCAGCATACGTCATTTTTGGTAAAACAATTCCAAAAGCAAAAACCAAAAGAACTGTGGCAACATATTTTTTCATATTTTTTTAGTTATAAATTTTTAATAAATTCCTGGGCTATTTTGTTTATTCCATTAGCGTTCGGATGCAAGCAATCTAATTCACTTATATCTTCCGAACCCAGAATTGGATATAAGTCAACAACTGTTGCGTTATATTTATCTGCAATTTCCTTGATGGCATTGTTAAAAGATTGAATTTTTACTTGGGCTAAATTTTTCACCCCATATACGAATTTGTCTTCCTTACAAGACGAATAAGGGGCTGTCCGCATTTTGATAAAATCAGGATATGTCATAATCATTATTTTTGTGTCTTCCCCTTGTATTTTTGCGAATATTTTATCCAGATTTGAACGAAAATCAGCTTCTGATCCGGATAATATATCCGCTCCTGGGTCAAGGGTTATATATTTAGGACTGAAGCTTGGCACGTTCACTGCTTGTTTTTCCAATATTTCTTTAGTGTTCGCTCCTGAAGAAGCTAGATTTTTTGGAGTTAGGTTTTCTCCTTTTGAAATCAAATATTCGTATACGCTGTTTATTTCCGCTCCAGTGGAAAAACTCGCATTTTCCCAATCCCCCTTTTTGTCCAAAGCATAGTTGGTCGCCTTGGAAAGGCTGGAACCTAAAGCTACAAACTTACGCTCCTGTTTTACTTCTGCTTTTTGAGGCGGAATATTTTTTGCAGAATCGGCCTGCTTAGCACCGTTATTCTGAGAAGCAGTTTGATCCATCTCTTTTTTGCCACCACATCCCGATAATACAAAAACACAAATAATTATAATGGGAAAAATAAAAAATATCTTTTTCATTTTATTTTTGTTAATTTTTGTTATCTAAAATATATCATATTTTGGTTTTATTTAATAGTGAAGCATTGAGTCAACGCAAAAAGCACCCTTATTTGGGGTGCTTTTTTGACAATATTAAACAATCTTTTATTTAGCCATTCCGTATCCCGATGAAATTGCATGAGCAATCCATTCGTGTACGCCTTCTGATGTTCCTTGGTCAAGTATAACCTCAAACTGCCCCCAGATAGGATATCCGCCTTCTCGCCAACAAGAACTATCTTCTAATTCAGTTCCTACCCATACAATTTTATAATGCCAAACTTCTCCTGATCCCCCTTCCCCTTTTCCATTCCATTCATTATTTTCCCAAGCATCACAAGTCCAGGGTTGTCCATTAAATTTGGCATCATTCCAAGCTTTTGACCATTTCATTACTAAATGATCGTTGGCATAAGTTGGGTCTCCCCAAACTCTTCCATCCAAAACTTTATCAATTCCGTCTACTGAACCATTAAAAATCATTGCCTTGTAATTATAGCCGAATTGGTCAAATCCACCTGCTGCAAATGTAATGCTCGCAGTAACCACGAAAACAAATGCGACTGATAAAGTATAAATTAATGTTTTTTTCATAGTTTTTTGAAAATTAGATAATTATTTTGGCATGTCGACCCCACACCACTCAGGATTTCAATACTTTTATCATACACCCTTCCAACCCAAGAATACAAAGCCTGCAATTTTTGATTTTTTCATTTTTTAAAATTAAACTTACATTACGAAAACTCAAACACCCTGTCTACCATAAGGCAGGTGCAATAGATGATTTTAGTCTTGGCTTATAAATATTTATCTTTTAGTTTATGAATAATAGCATGAAGTTCTTCGTGGCGACCTTCCCCAATAACATTCTTTTCAATATCCTCAAATCCAAGTTCTAATTCTTTTTGTTTTTCTTCCGAAAGAGATTTGCCCGCCATTGGAAATAGCTTCTGATTTTCCTTATCAATATGCGGATTCAGCAAAGCAATATATCCCCTGGCATTTTTAATGAATTTAGAAGAATCTTTTTCAGCGATCGCTTCAGACATGTTTTTAACAAAATTCCGTCCAATCTTATGCTCTTCAATCAAAGCATCTATAATAGCCATTTCTTCGGCAATATTGTTTTCCTCCATTGCTGGAAAAAGCAGGCGTTCTTCTTTCCCGTGATGGCATTTGTCGGCAAACTCACGGATAAAAGCAACAGCGTTTTCCAAATCTGACACGTTCATTTCCTGTCCTGCCTCAAGCTGGTCGCTAGCTTTTTCCAAAATCCTGAGCATCAGTTTTACCGGTCCGTGCTCCTTGGTTAGTTCTTCTATTGGATTCATATTTTTATGGTTAATTTTTATATCTTTATTATACCACAACTGAGCGGAGCGACGAATTAAGAATTCTCCAAAAATCCCCTTGAAATAACTCATTTCCTAGCAAGTCAACGCAAAGCCCCAAAAAAAGTTTCTTGTTAAATAGGAATACTTGGAAAAATAAATTATATATCAAAAAAACTATTGGCGAATAATTCAACAAAAACGAATAGTAAGTAAAAGAAAACAAGAATTATTGCCTCTTTTTTGTTCAATGTTTTTCCTGTCCGCATAAAATATAAAAGAATAACCGAAGCCACAACCATAAAACCTCCAGTTATATAAATAATTTTTGGATTAAAAGCAAAAGGAGAAATCAAGGCCAATATGCCAATGACAATAGTCGAGTCTGTTATAACCATTCCCATTATATCCCCAATAGCCAACTCATCATGATTTCGCTTAACAGCCTTGATGGAAAAAAGTAGCTCTGGTAAAGTGGTTCCCAGTCCGACAAAAAACATACCGATAATAATCGGATGAACATTAAAATTTTCAGCCAAGGAAACCCCAAATTTAACGGTAAAATTAGCACTCACAAGCAGAGCCATCATACTCAAAAGCAGAAAAGAAAAATATTTCCAGGAAAAATATCCGTCACTTTTAATGATTGATTCTCTGTTTCTCCAAAATAGCAAATAATAAAAATAAAAACCAGCCAAAATTAAAATTATACCCTCCCATCTCGAATAGTATCCATTAAAACCAAATACCACTGGTAAGGCAATCATAAAAATATACAATTTTCCATGTTTAAGTATTTTGCTTTTTACCATTAAACAACGTGAACAAAGAAAAATTGGAATTGCAAAAATAATTGTTAAGTCAGCAACATTGGCGCCAAGAAGAGTTCCTAAACCGAATGAAGGCGTACCTTGCAAAGCAGAATCTATTCCGATGAAAGTTTCTGGCAATGCGGAAATGACGGAAACGATCAAAAATCCCACCACATACTTAGGGATTTTTAAGTTAGTAGCAATCTTTGTGGAATACTGCATGGCATATTCAGCACTCTTGATTACAAGAAACAATGCCGTGATGAGTCCGAAAAAGACAAGCATTTTGTTTGGTTCCTGAATAATTTTAAATTAATCTACGTTTTACGTTTAAAAAATAAATCAAAAAAATTACAAAAGTATTATAAATCATAGTTCCCCTCTGCTTCTGGTTGGTGAATAATTTTTTCGACTCTTACCATCTTTTCTCCGTCAGGCGTCTTTACGGGGATAATATCATTGACTTTATAGCCCAGCAGGCCACAACCGATTGGCGAGAGTACGGAAATTTTGTTTTTACTGATATCAGCATCTTGCGGAAAAACCAGCCAGTAAATTAAGCTGGAATTTGATTCGATTTCTGTAAATTTAACTTGGGAATTCATGGTTATCACGTCAGCAGGAATTTTTTTGGAATCAACAATTATCCCTCTTTCTAATTCTTGGAGTAATGCTTCGTCATAGGTGTCATGAGGTCTTTTTTCTTTAAGCAATTCCATTAGTCTTTCATTGTCATTTTTTGTGATATATATCTGCTTGTTCATATATTTTGTTTATATAATTAAAAACCGACTCTATGTCGGCTGTTAAATTTGATGAAAATCTAAACAGCCGATTTAAGAAATCAGTGGAAAAATGATAATTCTGCTAAAAATTTTTATCATAATATAATATATAAATCTGCTTTAATTGTATCAAAAAATAGAAAAAAAGCAATTTATTATTCAAAAAACAACCTTTTGCAGTAATTAGTCAGAACAGAACGAAAAAACGCAAAAAACGCCACTTAAGGCGTTTCTGCAAAAAGCAAAATCACATTCTATTGCGATTAGTCCTAAAGAAGTCTATCTGTGTCCTTGTACAAAAGACACTACAGATTATATAGCTCTGCTAGGCATTGCTGTTCTCCAGTAAACTGGAGTCGACCAGCGGATGAAATCCACACTACACGATATTAAGTTTTGACACAAAATACCTTTGATGTGTAATGCTCTAGAATTCCATCAATTTCTCCCTAGAAAGGAGGTGTTTAGGAACGGACAACGCACGGACTTTAGCCAGTAAATAAGGCACCAAACAAGATTTTAAAAATGCTAATTTAGTAGAAACACTTTAAGAATTTTACATATGCATTCTACTGCATCTTAAAGAAAAAAGCAAAAATACATTCTCCTATTTTTCCATCAGCTCCTTAAAAGAATTCTTCCAACCCTTTCAATATCATAATGTTTTAATAAAAAAACCGCTGAGACCATGTTGAATCCCAGCGGCACTACTTTTACTTCTTCCCTATTTTTTTTCTTCTGTCAGAACAAGTTGGGCATCCTCTATTATTTCTGGATCTTTCATCACCAGTCGCTTGCCATTCATGATCACACTTTAAACATTTCCACCAAAGTTTTCTACCGGTACCTGCAACAACTTTATCTGATGGCAATAAATTTTTGGGTGGAGGCATGTATTCCTTGGCAAGTTCAGGATGAGTTGCCGCAAGATTGTTTTTGCTTGTTATCGTTAAATTAGCACACGCAGGACAACCTGTTCTTTCAATAACACGATGGGATCCTGTTGCTTGCCACTCATGCCCGCAATTCTCTTTGCTACATTTCCACCAAAGTTTTCTACCGGTACCTGCAATGATCTTATCTGCTGGCAATAAGTTTTTGGGTGGAGGCATGTATTCCTTGACAAGTTCAGGATGAGTTGCTGCAAGATTGTTTTTACTTGTTGCTGCCTGACCAGCGCATGCAGGGCAACCATTGCCATTGTGTGCACGACTACCGCCAACTGCTTGCCACTCGTGCCCGCAATCTTCTTTGCTACATTTCCACCAAAGTTTTTTATTGGTTCCAGCAATAATCTTATCTGCTGGCAATAAGTTTTTGGGTGGAGTCATGTATTCCTTGGCAAGTTCAGGATGAGTTGCCGCAAGATTGTTTTTACTTGTTGCTATCATTCCTAAACAAGCCGGACAGCCTGTTCCGAAAACACGATGATTTCCTGCTGCCTGCCACTCATGCCCGCAATTCTCTTTGCTACATTTCCACCAAAGTTTTTTATTGGTTCCAGCTATTACTCGTTCAGGCGGTAATTCGTTTTTGGGTGAATATTCCAAAAGAAGATCAGGAATTTCAGAAATAAGTTTCTTTTTGATCGCCTGGATCACTTTTAGAATATCCAATACCTTGTCGTTGAAAATGAAATCAAAATTATCACCACTGACACGAAGCACATCTTTGTTGAGAATGAAATTATTTCCGGCAAACTCCTTGATCCTGTGTGCCATTTCCTCGATTACTGCCACTCTTTGACAATTGGCCACGAAGTCAAGAACAATGACTTTTTCTTTGCTGAAAATTTTTCTGAGGCCTCGGCCAAGCTGCTGATAGAAAATCGTTTTGGAATCGGTGCAACGTAAAAACACAATCAACTCTGCATCAGGCACATCAATACCTTCATTAAATTTGTCGACCGCCAGAATATATTGTAGCGAGCCTCCACGAAAAGCATTGAGTCTTCTTCTGTTTTCTTTTCCTCCACCTTTCACTTTTGAGTGATAAGTCAGTGAACCGGGAAGATGCGATTGAAAGTTTTCCGCATGTTCGATTTTTTCGCAGAATATAATCGCCTTTTTGCTTGAACCGGCATACGCCTGAATTGTCCGAGCAATTTCTTCGTCTCGTTTCTTAATGAAAATACTTTCGTTAATCTGCTTGACTGAAACACGCTGACCTTCTTCCAAAATACCCTTGATAATCTTTTTCAGCTTCCAATGGCTTAGGTTATCATTAAGAATGTGGTATTCAACCTGCGTCAACCAGCCCTTAGCAATAGCTTCTTCTAAAGTGTAATTCACTACTTCTTCGCCAAATATCTCTCGGATATCTTTTAAATCCATCCGATCAGGAGTGGCAGTGATACCGAGAAGTTTTTTTGGTTTGAAATACTGGATTACTTCCTTAAAAGTTGGGGCTTGTCCATGGTGAGATTCGTCAACGATAATAAAATCAAACCAATCTTCGGGAAATACAATTTTCCAATCAGCATAACTTTGGAAAGAAGCAAAGACCATATCTGCCTTATCGGCATTAAAATCCTTGTCTTTATCTACTCCAAAGAAAGGAGCAAACACCGCTGTATTCCCAATGACTTTTCTGAATTCACCCATGGCTTGTTCTAGAATGCCATTCTCGTGACAAAGGAATAATCCCCTGCGTTTCTTCTTAAGCTCACTTTTTGCCCAAAATGCAGCTACTATAGTTTTACCAAGACCAGTGGCCATGACAACTAGTGCTACAATTTTTGTTCTGAAAGCTTCAATCAAAAGATTGAGAGCTTTCTGTTGATAATCAAATAAGGTTATCATTTTATGCCCTCCAATCTTTATTTTATTGTTAAAACTACTATCCAAAATCTGACAACGAATAATATAACATATTGATATTATTGTCAATATTGGCTGGTAAGAGTTTTTGGATTTTAAATTTAGATATGAAAAAAGTTGTATTTTAAGGGGCTACTCGCTCAACTATTGGAACAAAGTTATCACGGAATTGAAACATAGGGGTTTCTCATTTTTAGGTGTAACTCCCTGGAAAGCACTTGAGTCTAGGGATGTTTTTTTGTCTGCATAAAACATTTTGTTCCGCTAAATTCGCATCATTTTTAATCTTGAAAAAACAAAAAACACCAAATTGGTTTGGTGCTTCTTATCACAATACAAGACGATAATAACGGCTTTAAAAAGCCAATAATCGTAAGCTATTGTGGCTAGTCCTCAAGTTGTGTTATCCGAATTCAATTGAACCTACCCCGATAAATCGGGACAGGTAAAGACCAATAGATTATCTCTGAATAAATTCAGAGCTTCACCTTAACTCCCTAGAAAGGAGGTGATTCGTGGGAGATAATGGAATTTTAGCTAAGATTTGCTTTATTGAGAGTGTAAATTTTACTTTGTAACTCCCTCAAAATACTACAAACCTGAAAAATATTGCTTAATCTTCATTTATGCGTACTGTGCGGTAATTTCCGTCATTTTTCAGGTAATTCATCTCGATAATCATTTTACCCTTTTTGATGGTTATTTCGGAAAACGCCCCCTGATATTTCTCGTTTTTCACAATCCCAGGAGAAACAAAGTATTTTACTCCGTCTATTTCCTGTAAAAATAAGTCTTCAATATGTCCTGCAAAAACAGCAAAAGTTTTATTTTGCGAAAAAATTTCTTGTAATCTCTTGGCATTGTCTGGAAATTCAAAATTAGATTTTCCGCCAACGCTCCAAAGCGGAGGATGATGCAAAAATACTATTGTTCTTTTATCTGTATTTTTAAGTTCTTTTTCAAGAAATTTGATTTGTTTTTCCGATATATGTCCCCTGATATATCCCCTTCCAGGGACAGCATCCTTATCTTCACTTGTAAAATTACTGTCCAATATTATTATCTTGTACTTTCCTACTACAAAAGCCTTGCTTATGTAATCAATTTCTAACGATTGCATAAACTGTTCCTTATTTACTGAACGCAAGTCGTGATTTCCCACCACCCAGTATTTTTTCAAAGTAGTTTTGTCAAAAAGTCTTTTTACCAACGAAAGATCCGCCATTCCATTATTCGAACTGACTTTCGTACCTTCAATGGTATCGCCATTAGAAATAATAAAATTAGGCACAAATTTATTGTTCATTCTTTCAATAAAATAATTTATCTTACTGACAAATTCTGGTTTCAAAACTCTGTTTCCAGCCCCATCAAAATAGCTCATGACGTGTAAATCAGTAATAAATCCTATTCTTAATTCATCTGGATTATTTCTTTTGATTGTTGGAGATGGAAGAATCACTGGAATTACAGGTATGGTTTCGACAATTTTTTCTGTCTCTTCTGTTATTTCTGTTGGTTCTGCTTCATCCTGTTGAGTTATTTCAATCTGTTCCGCATCGCTTTCAATAACTTCTTCTTCAATTTCTTCTTCAATACTTTCTTCAACAGGGTTACTTTCTCCATTGATAATTTCAACCTCAATATTTTCTTTTATTACTTCCTCCCCTTTATCATTATTAAAATATCCATACACACCAAAACCAAAAGCTACTGAAAGCAATACGGCAAGTATAGCAAAAACTAAAATGGATTTATTTTTAATCATAATATATCAAATATTTCAAATGGGTCGTCAGCAAAAGATACAGGAACTATTAATTCATCATTATTTTGTGCAAGTCCAGAAGGATTGTCTTTTCCCAATATGAGTGTTCCTTTTTTCGTTTTAGGTTTTTCAAATTCAATAACAGCATTAAAAGAAACAAAATCTTCAGTCATCCAATCCCCTTGAGCATAAGCTTCTGAGGTAGCAATAACTTTTTTATTACCATCCAGCAATTTAATTGGAAATTGAGCTTCAAAAAACCAAGCCCCTTTTGCTGAACCTTCAATTGTTAACGGACTTTGAATTTCTTGATTAGGCCGAGGGCTAGCTATTTTAATCACATCCCATTTTCTAAATTCATTGCCAATATCTTCAACAAAGTTTTTTCCGCTTGGCGTTGTACATTGCCTTGGAAAACTTTCCTGAACAGGATATCCAGCATCAACACATGCTTCAAAACTATTTACTCTATTGGGATTTATTATTTTAACTTTTTTATTTAAAACAAAAAAACACCCGACCATAACAAATAGCAATATAACAGCAATAAGTTTGAATTTATTTTTATTCATTTATTTTTTTATAACTTTTTTATAAGCTTCAATATAATCTTTTGCCATTTTCTCAGCCGAAAAATTTTCTTGTACGTTGTTCTAAAAGTTAAATCGACTGATTTTTAATTAACGAGCTATATACTTTTTCATAATTTTTTGCCATTACAGAAATATCAAAATTATCCTCAGCTTCAGTCCGACAAACTTCTCTGGATATTTCTCCCACTTTTTTCATTGCCTCGCTAAATAACAATTCGTCTTTAATTATAAATCCTGTTTTTCCGTCCTTCAAAACTTCCGCCACTGCTCCATTCTTTAGGGCAATAACTGGGGTTCCGCAAGCCAAAGCTTCAACCATAACCAATCCAAAAGCTTCATTCCAGCGAGATGGAAATAACAATGCAGATGCACTGGAAAGCAATTTTACTTTTTCTGTGTGACCGATTTCTCCAATGAACTTAATACGTTCACCATCTACATATGGTAAAACTTCTTTTTCTAAAAATGATTTGTCTTCTTCTCTAATTTCCCCAGCGATTGTCAGCCTTGCACCTAGTTTATTTGCAGACTGTACTGCAATATCAATTCCTTTATTTTTTGAGAGAGTTCCAAGAAAAACAAAATGATTGTCCTTTAGTATTTTAAAATTAGGCTGAAAAGATTTAACATCAATTCCGTGATACACAGTCGCCACATAATTGAGATTTGACGATAAAAAGCGTTGAGCATCGCTAATTGATACAAAAGGATATTCTTTAAATGCATCCGCCAAATAAATAAAATCAGGCGTCAAACTGCTGTGAAGCGTAGTTACCATCGGAATGGATAAAAACGGAGCTAATGCGATTGGATGAAATCCCATATGATTATGAACTATGTCAAAATCTTTTATACGCTTACCCAATTCAAAATATGACAAAAATTCATATGGTTGAATTCCACTCCAGTTAAACCCTCCAGCCAATTCGTGCATTGGTTGGGAAATAACTGGGATAAGGTTACCTTGGACTTTCGAACCGCCACAGGCAAAAGTAGTAACCTCATGTCCCAATTCGGTCAATCCCTTGGCAAGATTAGCAACCACTAACTCAGAACCACCATATTTTCCAGGTGGAACTTTTTTCCAAAGTGGTGCAAGTAATGCTATTTTCATACAATTTTATATTTATGCTTTATTTTTTATCACTTCATTTTCAATAAGATATGATTTGTATTTTTTTTCTGTTATAGCAAGCAACTTTTTAGAATAATCCTTGGTCGGAGAAATTTTCCAATACACGTAAAAAATGCAAAACAGAACCATAGATGAAACAAAAAATGTTATCTTGGTCGTGATTCTTCCACCCACATAAATTGCCTCTGCAATTCCAATCAGAAACCATATCCCTAAAATAAGTTCTTTGTAGGTATTTTTAATAAGACTTGGCATTTTTAGTAGGATAAATTTATTGGTTCTTTCAAAAACCGATTTAGCCTGAAAGAGAAATGCTAGCCAAGCCTCTGAATAAACTAAAGTCATTCCCATATGAATAAGAAAGGCTCGCCAAGAACGTCTGAACGATTGTTTTTGATTTTTTAGTGAAATCCAAAAAAGAATCCACTTGGCTACCAAAGTTATAAGCAAAGAAATGGAAGCTGTATCAAGAAGATATCGATGCTGTTCATTTAACGGAGTAAAGGGTAGGAGTATGATGACATAAGCAGTAATAACAGCAAAGGGTAGGAAGTTCAGGTGATTCCAAGCGGTCAAATGAAGCAAGAATCCAAACCAAGACTTAAATGGTATTTTTCCGAACATTAAAAATAATGTTTTGAGTGATTGAGCGTTACCAAAAGCCCATCGCCATTTTTGATGCTTGTATGATTCAAGGTCATACGGCATCAATCCATAACCGATTGGACGGTTAATATAGATGCCCCTATAGCCTTCTCTGTAAATTCGCAGTCCTAAATCAGCATCTTCCGTCAAAGCTTCTCCCCTGAATCCTTCCAAAATTTTCAAAACTTTTGATTTATAAACACTGACTGTACCAGTGGAAGGGACGCAATCCAAATGATTTGCCATATTCATATAGATGCCAAAAAAATGGTGGTATTCATCGGCAATCGGTTGATTCTCTTTGTTGCAGTTACGGTAATATTGAGGAAACTGCACAAGAGCTATTTTTTCATCAGAAAAATACGGTAGAGCAATAGAGAGAAAGTCAGGTCTGACTATATAGTCTGCATCAATAACCACAGTATATTCAGACCTTGAATCCAGTCGTTCTAAAAGATAATTTAGTGCTCCCGCCTTAAACCCCGAAAGATGGTCAATATGGAAAAAGCGGAATTTTTCATCCATTTTTTTAGCAAAAACTTCCACGGGCTTCCAAACAGAAACGTCCCTAGTATTATTGTCTATAATTAAAACTTCAAAGTTTTTATATCTTAGATGAGACAATGTATCTAACGTCTGCATCAGAATTGTTGGCGGTTCATTATAAGCAGGAACTAGAATGGAAACAAACGGCTGTGATTTCATTTGCTTACGTTTTGGCTTGAAATTAGGAAGTAATGCAATGACAATTTGAAAAAAAGACAAAAAAAGACCTAACAAAAGGTTTAGGACTACTAAAATAAGGACGTATTGGGGAATAAAAGTCGAAGCTAATATTATTAAAATGAAGAATAATATAATACCCATATATGCTAAATAATGATTAATTTGTGGGCAAAAGTGCATACTGGATAAAAAGTAACGCCCACCTGAAAAAGTTAGCGCTAAAACCGCCCAACTTCATTTTTTCCTCACTTTTTATAGTTTATCACAAAATGCCAAAAATTTCCAGTATTTAGGACAATTTTTATTTATAATTTAGACAAACAATTTGTTTCTTACCAGCTTTCTTAATTCTTCAATTGCAATAATTGAAAATGCCACACTAAAAATAATGACCCAATCTTTTCCGCTTAAAGGAACAGTTCGCAACACTTTTTGGAAAAATGGATTATACACTGCTAAAATTTGAAGTCCGATTATGATACCTGTGGCTCCCAATAAAAATTTATTGGAAAAAGGATTGGAGATAAAAATTGATTTGATATGACTGCGACAATTCCAGGCATTGAACCACTGGAAGACCGCCAGAGTCGTGAGCGATATTGTCCACGCCTTTTGCAAATCCGCCTCATAATTTTGGCTAAAGAGATAAAGCGTTCCGATTGCCATCGGCAATGCCATCGTGAACATCCGCAGAACCATCAATTTATCCACAAAACCTGCTTTGTTCTTTACTGATTTTTTACCCAAGAGATTATCCCCTTTCGATTCCATCGCCAAAGCCACATCCAGAAATCCGTCCGTCACCAGATTAAGCCACAAAATTTGAGCTGCTAAGATAGGCAGAGGAAATCCAAGCAGAATCGCTCCAATAATGGTTAATACTTCTCCAAGACTGGTGGAAAACAAATATAAAATAACTCGCTTAATGGTTTTGTAGATATTTTTTCCTTCTTCCACTCCAGAAACAATGCTTCCGAAATTATCATCCAGTAAAATTATATCTGCTGCCTCCTTGGCTACTTCTGTCCCGATTTTACCCATCGCTACTCCCACGTCAGCCGAAGTCAGAGATAAAGCATCATTCACTCCATCTCCAGTCATAGCCACCGTTTTACCTGCCAATTTATATGCATTGATTATTTTTAACTTATGCATAGGCGTCACTCTGGAAAAAACACTTACTTTTTCTAGGTGCTCCACCAATTCCTGCTCATTCATCTTTTCAACCTCCTTGCCCTCAAGAATAACATCCCCCCTTCGAAAAATTCCGACTTCCTTGGCAATAGCCTTGGCGGTAATTTTATGGTCGCCAGTTATCATAACCAATCGTATACCCGCTGATTCTACTTTTTTTACTGCTTCTCTTACTTCAAACCTAGAAGAATCTTCGATGCCTAAAAATCCGACAAATTCAAGTTTGGATAATTTTTCAGGAATTCTATCATTTTTTTCCATATTCTTCATTCCTAAGGCCACCACTCGCAATCCCTTTTCGGACATTTTTATGAAAATATTTTTTAATTTCCCCCTTTTTTCATCAGTGAGAATATGAGCCCCTGAATGACTCCAAACTTTTTCGGAAATATCCAACAGCTCCTCTGGCGCGCCAACAGTAATCAAAAAATTTTTTTCTTTCTCGGCATATAGCGTTGCGTGATATTTTAATTTGTAATCGAAAGGTTTTTCTTCAATCTTTATAAATTCTTTTTCTAAATCAGTTTTGCTATAGCCAATCTTTTCCGCCATTACCAATGTTGCCCCCTCGGTTGGATCACCGGATATTTTCCAAGTCTCGAGACTTTTATCAAGAGCTAGGTGAGCCCCGCTGCACAAAGCACCAATCTTTCCAGCCAAAAGCAGTTCCGGATGATTAAGAGGATCGATATCTTCTCCTTCCAGTTCGATTTCGCCTTTTGGCTCGTAACCAATTCCACGTACTAAAAAAAGTTTTTCATCAATATGTATTTCCTTAACCACCAGCTCATTTTTAGTCACTGTGCCTGTTTTGTCCACTGCGATCACATCTGTTTGCCCCAAGGCCTCCACTGCCTGAAGTCTTTTTACTAGCACATTGCGTTTGCCCATCCGCCAGACACCTGTCGCCAGCACTAAGGTCACCACAATTGGCAATCCTTCTGGAATTATGGAAACTGAAATAGCCACGATGGTCGAAAACACTTCTTTTAAAGGATGCCCATAGAAGATTCCAATTCCAAATAAGACTAATCCTATAGCAAAAACAATAGCAATTATGAAACGAGAAAGATAGCGTATATCCTTTTTCAATGGCAATTCTTCATCAATGGCAGATATTTTTTTAGCAATACCTCCAATAACCGTCTCCATGCCTGTTGCCACGACAATTGCTTTTCCGTTTCCAGAAACAACATTTGTTCCTTTGAAAATCATATTTATCTGGTCAGAAATCGTGACAACTGATTCTTTCATGGAATTTGCCAGCTTGAATTTTGGATTAGACTCTCCCGTAAGAGCGGACTCATCGACCTGAAGTGATTCAGAATAGAAAATTCTGGCATCAGCAGGAACCTTTTCTCCTTCACGCAGAATAATTATATCCCCAGGCACTAATTCTTCATCTAAAATAATATCTTCTTCACTATCACGAATCACAGAAGCATTTGTTTTGATTAAATTTTTGAGAGCCGCAAAAATGTTCTGGGCTCTCCCTTCTTGGATGGTTCCCACTATGGCATTGAAAATAAGAACGGACAAAATGACAAAACCATCTGTGTTTTCTCCAGTCAAAAAAACAATGGCTGTAGCAACAAGGAGAACAAAAATGAGAGGGCTTTGGAATTGGCGAAAAAATACAACCACCAAATTGTCAGCTTTAACTTCCGGAAGTTTATTAGGACCATAATTCAAAAGACGATTTTCTATCTCGCTTTTTGCCAGTCCGTGTTCTCCAGTATTTAGTTCCTGAAAAATCTCTTCAATTCCTTTATTAAAATAGCCTTTTACTTTTTCGTTTTTCATTTGTTTATTATACCATAGACAAAAAACAGAGGCTAAACCTGTTTATACAATGTAGCAAATAAAATCAAAGCGGTTTCTTTTTTTAGGTATAACTCCCTAGGATGTACTTGAATCTAGGGATTTATTTTGGGTCATTTTTATGATCCATTTTTTCATTTTTCATAAACAAAAAAACTGCAATAATAATTACAGTTTCTTTGATCTACAAAAGATACGAGATGCCAAAAAATGGCTAATCGTAAGCTATTGTGGCTAGTCCTCAAGTTGTGTTATCCGAATTCAATTGAACCTACCCCGATAAATCGGGACAGGTAAAGACCAATAGATTATCTCTGAATAAATTCAGAGCTTCACCTTAACTCCCTAGAAAGGAGGTGATCCATCCACAGCTTCCGCTACGGATGCCTTGTTACGACTTCACCCTTATCATCGATCCCACCGTTGTCCCCGTTTTAACACGGGGCCTTTGGGTGTTACCGACTCTCTTGGTGTGACGGGCGATTATCTTCATAAAACTATGAATTGATATTCCCATCGTGCCTGCGGATTTCCCGCACACGACGAGCTCAATGCATTTTTTGTTTAAGCTTGAATATTCTTCGAAGCCCCGAATCAGTGAAATGCTTATTTTTTATAATCATTTCAAAAATCCGGCAAAAAATTTCAAAGTCACCGTTCTTTGAGCGTAATCTCAAAGAATTCCTTTTGAAAAACGGAATGATAATTTTTTCCAAATCATGTCTATTGGTTACTTCATAGCGATAACAATTTTGATGATTGGCGCGTGTGTCTTTTTGAAAGTACACCGCACCGCACCCAAAAAATTTTTTGAGTTCATAGAGAATTTTTTTATCTTTCTCGATGAGTTTCAGAAAAAATCTTGGTTCAACTTTTGTTCTGCGCTTGACTTGCTTTTTAGAATCAGGATTTTTTACATAAACTGTAAAACTTCCCTCTCCGTCGGCAAGACCAACAACATAATTTTGGTTTATCTTTTCCATATGCAATGAGTGAGTCCTTCTCCCATCACTCGTAAGTGACAGGGTACTATAACTCAGCTGACTTCTGACGCTGCGTAAGTTTCATTATATGATCTTATTATAACATAAAATCATAACAGCACCAGATCTCCCGAGGTCATTTATTATTCCATTCCACACATTCCAACCAGTCATCTGATGCCTGTCTGCCGACAGGTAGACATTTTCCCTTTGCTCACCACCGATTCAAAGGTCAATGCGACTGCCCCGATTCATCGGGGTTTGTTGGACTGCATTTTGTTTCCAGGTCCTTCACCGCGTTCCTCGCGAAACGCGACTACCTTTCAACTACGCTCTGATGACGAATCAGAGGAAGAGATTTTAACTCTTTTGAATAAAAAACTGCTCGGCGCTTTTATTGTGAGTACAAGATCCGAGAACGTATTCACCGGGGCGTTCTGATCCCCGATTACTAGTAAATCCGGCTTCAAGGAGTCGAGTTGCAGACTCCTATCCGAACTGGGACCGGTTTTTTGGGATTGGCTCCGTCTCGCGACTTGGCAACCCTCTGTACCGGCCATTGTACCACGTGTGTTGCCCAAGGTGTCAAAGGGCCATGCTGATCTGACGTCATCCCCTCCTTCCTCCCAGACTTCCATTCGCTTCGCTTCGCTCGCTCATAAGTTCAAAATTAAAAGTTCAAAATTAAAAATTATTGAGTTGCTTCGCAACGACTTTTTAAAAAATCATGAACGAAGTGAATTCTAAAATTTTACATTTTGATTTTTGCACTTTGAATTATGAGTGTTTGCAAAGCAAACGCTCAGAAGTCTGGGCAGTATCGTGTGACATATAAAACACACGACAGGGGTTGCGCTCGTTTCCCGACTTAACGGAACATCTTACGACACGAGCTGACGACGACCATGCAGCACCTGTGCAAAGCTTTTGTATTGCTACAAAATATTCTACTTTCATAGAAGACACGATGCATGTCAAATCTAGGTAAGATTCTTGGCTTGTTATCCAATTAATCTAGA
>JAKLIO010000012.1:240-21213 GCA_022709565.1 Patescibacteria group bacterium | reverse complement strand
CAAAATACTAAATACTGATATATTTATAACCTACCATATTATACGGATAATTTCAAATAAGTCAACAAGGCCAGACAATGTCAAATTCCCAATAACTAATGACAAATCAAATCCTAAATCCAAATGACAAAAAATACAATTGTTAATTATTTATTTGAAATTTGAGCTTTGACATTGATTTGACATTGGAAATTTGTCATTTGTCATTATTCTCCTCCTTCGTGCGACACCACTACATTATTTTTCAGGATTTTTTTGACTGCATTGATAAGCTTCTCGCTTGTCACTGTTTCCTGCGTGCCGCTGACCATGTCTTTGATAATCACGGTTTCATCAAGTGCTTCTTTTTGTCCGACAATTAGAGTGATTTCTACACCGATGCGATCAGCAACTCTGAGTTGTGATTTGAGGCTGCCGCGTCCGAAACTTTCCGCCGTCAAAATTCCGTTTTTTTGCAGTTCAGCAAAAATATTTAAACTTTTTTTCTTGGCCAAGTCTCCCAGCTGCGCTAAAAACACGCGAGGCTTGGGTTCGATATACATTTTGGCGTGCACTCTTTTCATTTCCGCGACCAATCTGTCCATTCCCAGTCCGAAACCGATGGCAGGAGTATGTTCTCCTCCCAGCTGTTCAATCAGATAGTCATAACGTCCGCCGCCGCCCAGTGAATATTTCTTCCCTTCTTCATCATTGGACCAAATTTCAAAAACGGTTTTTGTGTAATAGCTAAGGCCTCTCACCAGATGCGGATTGATTGCGTATGGTAAATTTAATTCATCCAAATATTCCAAAATGTGCTTGAAGTGCGTGTGGCATTCCGGGCAAAGACGATCAACTGATTGCGGCGCCGTCGCTGCCACCTGAATGCATTTATCTTCTTTGCAGTCCAAAATTCGCATTGGATTAGATTCTAATCGCTTCTTGCAGTTCTGACAGAGCTTTTGTTTTTTTGATTCAAAATACGCAACTAAAAGTTCCTGATAGCTTTTGCGGCATTTTGGACAGCCTATTGAGTTAACCTGGAACTGGATATTTTTAACTCCGAGACTGGTCACCACGCGGTGAGCCATTTGGATAAGCTGCGCGTCCAAAATTGGATCCTGCTCGCCAAAAACATCAAAATTAGCCTGGAAATGTTCGCGATATCTGCCTTCCTGCGGACGATCATATCTGTAGACCGGACCAGTAGAAAAAAGCTTCACTGGTTTGGCCAGCACATTCATTCCGTGTTGGATGTAGGCTCGTCCGATGCCAGCCGTAAGTTCCGGCCGGAGAGAAACGCGATCTCCGCCCTTAGTGTTGAAAATATACATCTCTTTGTCGACAATATCTGTTCCTTCTCCGATTGAACGGATAAAAAGATTGGCGTATTCCAAAACCGGAGTATCAATTCTGCCAAAGCCGTATTCCAGGGCTATGCGGGTGATAACCCGTCTGATTTGGTTCCAATATGGCTGATCAGACGGAAGCAGATCGCGCATTCCTCGCGGCGGCTGCAAAAGAATTTCCTCTTGCGGTTCTTTGTATTTTTCCTTATTAGCCTTGTTTATAACTTTTGTTTTTTTCTTCACGGCTAATTTTTTGTTGGTTTTTTTTACAGATTTCTTTTTGGAAATTTTTTTACCTTTAGCCATAACTTTATAGAATTTTATAATTTTTAAATAATTTTCAATATTCAAAAAATTAAAAACATGAGCTATTTATAAAATTAAAAAATAAAAATTAAAAATTTTCTAAAAAACCCCCGCTGCTGAAAAAGGCCAGGCCCTCACAAAAACCTTTCCGATAATATCTTCTTGCGGAAGCACTCCCCAACCGCGAGAATCATAGCTTGCGCTTCGGTTATCGCCGAGAACGAAATACTGATTTTCCCCTAAATTTATATCCAAACTCCCGCTGGTAATTACATTTTTCGCAAGATATTCGCTTTCATCGAGAACGAGCCCGTCCGGATTTTGCTCGTTATAAATTTTAACTTTGCCATTTTCAATTTTAACTTTTTCTCCCGGAAGACCAACTATGCGTTTTATGAAAAATTGTTTTGGATTTTTAGGATAGCGAAATACTATAGTATCCAGCCGCTGAAGATCCTTAAAAGAATTGAATGAAAAAAAATGTTTGCCGGCAATATTTATATCCGTTTGTTTGTATCCGAATTCATTAATAATCAAATAATCACCGTCCTTGAAATTGGGCTCCATGCTGGCTCCCTGCACAAAAAAAGGCTGAAAAAGAAACATCCTTATCGGCACGATAATTACTATCGCCCACAAAAAAACCTTGATAACTTCCCATAAAAAACCACCAATGCCATAATAGCTTTCTTTTTCAAAATCGGGCTTATTTTCTTTGTTTTCGCTTATTTTTTCTTCCATATTTTTATGATGTTCGTGTTTAATATTACCACGCATTTTTCCTGTATGCAATAGTGAGATTTAAGCTTAAAAAAGCCTTTTTTTGACATTTTAGCCTTTTTGGGGTTATTATATAAGGATGGATAGCATAAAAAGAAGGGTTGCTGAAAAACCCCGCGAAGCCGAAGCGCCATTTCAGAAAAAATTATCCGATCCCTATACTCCCTACGGAGAGGAACTTTTTGTTTCCGCGGAAGATAGCGAACAAGACGATAATGAATTTGCGGAAAAGTACGAAAAAAAATTTCAGCAAGGCCGGTTGATAAAAAAAATTATTTTTATCCTGATAGTTATTGCGGCCGCAGTTATATTGTCATACGCGGTTTTCTTTTTTTGCAAAACTTACGGCACATTCAAAAAAATAAGTTTAGTGTCGGAATCTACGACCAAACCGATAAGTTTGACCAGCTATACCCGCACAATCATATCCCCGATAATTCCAGACGAAAAACAACCGCTGCGCGGCGAGCAGGCAGAAAGGATTAATATTCTTCTTCTGGGCGCGGCCGGAGAAAAAAAACCGGGCGGCAACCTGACTGACACGATCATGGTTATGAGCATTGACACAAAAAACAAAAAAGTTGCGCTTTTGTCTTTACCCAGAGATTTCTACGCCAGAATTCCCGCCTCGACTCGCGAAGACGCTACGTCGACGCGAGGCGGGCCCGATTCTGAGTCATACGCAAAAATAAATACCTTGTATCCGATCGGCCTGAAGCAGGATGACGGAATTAATCTTATTAAATCGGCTGTGTCGGAAATCCTAGACGAAGAAATCAATTATTATTTGGTGCTGGATTTTGAAGGCTTCAAAAAAGTCATCAATGATATTGGCGGCATCAATATCACTAATGAGCGCGACATTTATGATCCGCGCTATCCCGGACCGAATTACAGCTACGAAACTTTTTCTCTGGCCAAGGGTTTTCATACTCTCGATGGTGAGACAGCTTTGAAATATGTCCGCGAAAGGCATAATGATCCTGAAGGCGATTTCGGGAGAGCCAAACGCCAGCAGCAAGTCATTCAGGCCGTTAAGAATAAAATTTTTTCCGCTAAAACTTTTCTGAATGTAATGACCCTGAATGATCTTCTGACCACTCTCGGCAACAGTGTCCGGACGGACATATCATTTGAAGAAATTGATGATTTCATAAATCTTAGCCAGGAAGTGGATATGCAAAATATTACCAATGTGGTTGTTGATGCCTGGAAAAAAGACAGCTTGCTGAAAGTTTCGCACGTGCCGACAGCCAATGCTATGATGTTTATTCTGGTTCCGCGCGTCGGAAATTACAGCGAAATCCAAGATCTGTCGGAAAATATTTTTGATCTCAATAAAATAAAGAAACGCCAGGAAGCTATTGCTGCTGAAGAAGCCAAGGTTGGCATAATAAACCAAAGCGGAGACAGCCAGCTAACTTATAAAATCCAATCGCTGATTAAAGATAAATTGGGAATAAAAGATGCGCGCATTGTTTATTCCCCAGCTTCCAATATTTCCGAAAAAACAACTGCTCTTGATAATTCTAGTGGAGCAAAACTTTTCACGCTAGATGAACTTATCAAAAAAATCCCCGCCTCGCTTTCCACTCAAGCACCAGAAATAGCGGATTCGTCTGATTATGATATAGTAATAACAATCGGCAAGGATCTCATTGATGTTTATAAATACGAAGAAGACAGCATGCAAGATTTGCAGAATGCAGAAGACAATCAGGAGTTAATGACAAATGACTAATTTCAAATGACCAGTCAATGTCAAAGCTCAAATACCAAAAATTTGTCATTTGGATTTAGGATTTAATTTGAAATTTGTCATTGGTAATTTGTCATTAAAAATATTATTTGTATCACAAAGTAGAAAATTATTAATAAAAAATAACTTGCAAATAAAATGTTATGAAACTAATAATCGGTCTCGGTAATCCGGGAGAAAAATATAAAAATACGCGGCACAATGTCGGGTTTGAATTTTTGGATAAATTAAAAACAGAATGGAACTTTCCTATTTTTGAATTTAATAACAAATTTAATTCAGAATTATCCAAGGGATTATACGAAATACGAGATACTAGATACGAAATACTATTAGTGAAGCCTCAAACTTTTATGAATCTTTCTGGCGAGGCCGTCAGAAGTATTTTGGATTTTTATAAACTTTCACCGGATGACATTTTGGTCATTCATGATGACAAAGATATCGCGCTCGGAGAATATCGCCTCGCCACTGATTCGTCTTCCGCCGGCCACAACGGCGTGCAAAATATTATTGATAATCTCGGCACGCAAAATTTCAAACGCATCCGCATTGGAGTTGGAGTTGAAACAAATCTTCCGGCTGAGGATTTTGTTTTGCAAAAATTTTCAGATGAAGATTTGGAAATTATAAAAAAAGTTTTAGCGGACGTTTTAGAAGAAGTAAAAAAGTCTTTATAAATTTTCTTTTTATATTTTAAAAGTCCCGCCATGGCTGGACTTTTTTGTCATTAGTTAAAAATATTGATATAGTAGAATTAATTTGTATTTTGAATTTTATACGTTATACATAATACTTGATACTTTATACTATTGTAATGAGATATTTAAACGCTTTGAATAAAATTGACGGGCTGGGTTGCAAGAAGCTGAAACAGCTTATGAATTTTTTTGGCACGGCGGAAAAAGTTTGGGCCGCTTCGCAAGCGGAACTTACAAAATCCGGCATCGGCGAATCAGTTGCGCAAAAAATCGTAGATCAAAGACCCAACATAAATCCCGACGAAGCATGGACTAAAATTGAAAAAGAAAACATCACTGTTGTGACAATTCAAGATGGGCAATACCCTATTCTTTTAAAGCAAATTCCTGACAGTCCCTATCTATTATATATGAAAGGAAATTTGGATTGTTTGAATATGCCCTTGGTAGCGGTTGTTGGTTCCAGAAAATTAACCGAATATGGCAGCCGCGTGGCCAGAACTTTTGCTAGAGATTTGGCCAAAAATGGAATTTGCGTTGTCAGCGGTTTGGCTTTCGGTATTGATGCGATGGCTCACTTGGGCGCCCTCGACGCCAAAGGCAAAACGATTGCAGTGCTTGGCAATAGTTTAGACAGTGAAAGCATTTCGCCTCGCAGCAATTTTCAACTAGCTCAAGAAATTTTGGAAAACGGCGGATTGCTCATCAGTGAGTTTCCTATTCAAACAACCGCAGCCACTTGGACCTTTCCCGCTCGCAACAGGATTATGGCCGGCATGAGTTTGGGCACGCTCGTTGTGGAAGCGGCCGAAAAAAGCGGTAGCCTTATCACCGCCAATCTGGCTTTGGATTATAACCGCGAAGTGTTTGCCGTGCCGGGTCCGGTCTTTTCTCCGCAGTCGATCGGCACGCATAAACTTATTAAAGCCGGCGCCAAGTTGGCCGCCTGCAGCGCTGATATTTTGGAAGAATTGAAAATCAGTGAAGCTCCGCAGGCGAAAGTCGAAACGGCCAATTTGGAACTCTCAGAAGAAGAAAAAAACATTCTTAGTGTACTATCCCACGAAGGCACCTACATTGACAGAATAACCAAACTGACTAAACTTGAAACAGCGACCATTTCCGGAACACTGTCTCTTTTGGAAATAAAAGGGTTGGTGAAGAATGTTGGAGGACAGCAATATATAAAAATTTCTAATTAATAATTTCTAATTTCTAAACAATTTCCAATGATTCAATGACTAGATGTTTTTAAGCATTGAAAATTAAAAAATTGAAAATTGTTTGAAAATTGAGAATTGAAAATTGAAAATTATGAAACTAGTCATCGTCGAATCCCCTACCAAAGCCAAGACAATTAAAAAATTTTTAGGCAAGAATTTCACCGTGAAATCTTCTTTTGGCCATGTGCGCGATTTGCCGAAAAACGGCATGGGCGTGGACATTGAAAAAGATTTTGCTCCGCATTATGAAATTCCGGACAAAGCTCGCGTGAAAGTTGAGGAACTCAAAAAATATACCGAGAAAGCTGACGAAGTTATTCTCGCATCCGACGAAGACCGTGAAGGAGAAGCGATTTCTTGGCACTTGGTGGAAGCGCTAAGTTTGGATAAAAAAGCCAGCAAGAAAAAATATTCCCGAATAGTTTTTCATGAAATTACCAAGACTGCCATTGAAAAAGCTTTGGAAAATCCAAGAACTATTGATCTGAATTTGGTTGACGCGCAACAAGCGCGCCGCGTGCTGGATCGTTTGGTCGGCTATGAACTCTCCCCTTTCCTTTGGAAAAAAATCCGCCGCGGACTTAGTGCCGGACGCGTGCAATCAGTGGCGCTTAGATTTATCGTGGAACGCGAACGCGAGATTCAAAAATTTTCCGCCGAAGAATTTTGGACTATCGATGCCAAGTTAAAGAAAAAGGATTCCAAAGAAGAATTTCTGGGAAACCTGATTGAACAAAATGGCAAAAAAATTGAACAAGCAATCACACTGAAACTTTTTGCCGGCGATTACAAAACCAAGAAAAGCATCATTAATGATAAAAAAACAGCTAACAAAATTGTTGAGGAATTGCGAGGCGCCAAATATGCAGTTGCCAGCGTCGAAGAAAAAGAAACTCTGCGCAATCCTTCCGCTCCTTTCACGACATCAACTCTGCAACAGGCCGCCATCAGCAATCTAGGTCTTTCTGCCAAACAAACCATGATGACCGCGCAGAGACTTTATGAAGAAGGCTACATCACCTACATGCGTACCGACAGCATGAACCTGTCTTTGGAATCTTTGATGAGCGCGAAAAAAGTTATCGATAAAAAATTCGGCAAAGAATATTCTCTCGAAAGTCCGAGATATTATAAAACAAAATCAAAATCCGCGCAGGAAGCTCATGAAGCAATCCGCCCAACCGATCTAGAAAAATTGCCGGATGAACTTATGCCGATTTTGGAACCGACTCAATATAAATTGTATCGTTTGATTTGGAACCGCACTGTGGCCTGCCAAATGCAAAGCGCCAAACTGAATTCCGTTCGCGCTGACATTGAAGCCAATGCTGGAAAAAACCCGCCTCGCGTCGACGAGCGGTCGTCTTCGCGAGTCGAGGCGGGTAAATATTTATTAAAAGCGACCGGTTCGACCATAATTTTTGACGGATTTTTGAAAGTTTACGAAGGCCGAGCCGCGCAAGCCGAATCGTTTTTGCCAAAATTAGAAAAAGGCGACGTTTTGGATGCTACGGATGTTTTGCCAACTCAAAAATTCACTTCCGCTCCGCCCCGCTACAATGAAGCGACTCTGGTCAAAGTGCTGGAAGAATATGGAATCGGCCGACCTTCCACCTATGCTCCGACAATTTCCACCATTATTGAAAGAAAATATGTCGACAAAAATGAAGAAAAAAGATTGTATCCTCTGGAAATAGGTTTTCCGGTCAACGATATTATTGCGGAAAATTTTCCGGATATTGTTGATATTAACTTTACCGCGACTATTGAAAAAAGTTTCGATGAGATTGCTGAAGGAGAAAAGAAATGGGTGCCGGTCATCCGTGAATTTTACGGACCATTTCATAAACTGCTGGAGAAAAAAACCGAGACAGTAAAAAAAGAAGACTTTGTAGAAAAAGTAGGCAAAAAATGTCCGGAGTGCGGCGGCGATTTGGTTATGAAATTTGGACGCTTTGGAAAGTTCATCGCCTGCTCCAACTATCCAACTTGCAAATATACCGAGAAAACCGATGAAGAGAAAAAAGAAGACGCAGAAAATTCCGGCATCATCTGCGACAAATGCGGCGCACCGATGGTGGTCAAACGCGGACGCTTTGGCGCCTTCCTCGGCTGCTCAAAATATCCAGAATGCAAAAACATTATGAGAATTGAGCAAAAGACTGGACTTAAATGTCCGAAATGCGGCAAGGGTGATGTGGTCGCCAGAAAATCCAAGAAAGGCAAAATGTTCTACGGCTGCAATAAATATCCCGACTGTGATTTTGTGATGTGGAACAAGCCGACCGGCGAACTCTGCCCTGATTGCGGACAACCATTGGCTTTCGCCGCTAAAGGAAAAATCAAATGCTCGAACAAGGATTGTAAATTTGAGAAAGCATCCTAATGCCATTTTCCTTGCCATTTGTTAAAAAATATATTATCCTTTAAATACAATTCACCCAATTAAATAAATTCTCCTTCGGAGAAATTTAACGGGGTAAAAATGAGGTTGTGGATTACCAACCCACATAACCACGTAAAATTGCTTACGCAATCACGTGGCAAGAAAACCTCCGTTTAAGCAGCTTACGAATAAGCGCAAAAGTGCCCAAATAATAAGGGAATTCGAGTGGAACCGTCCGATCTTGTATCGGGCCTCGAAATCGTTTATTTTTTGGGTATTTTATTTTTTAAAAATTATAAAACATATGTCAACAAAAAAATCCACCAATAACTTAGAATTGCTAAGGCATTCAACCGCCCATGTTCTGGCCGCGGCGGTTTTGGAAATGTTTCCGGAAGCCAAGTTCGGCATCGGTCCGGCAATTGAAAACGGATTTTATTACGATTTTGAACTGCCCCGCACTTTGATTCCTGAAGATTTGCCGCTCCTCGAAGAAAAAATGAAAGAAATTATCAAAGCCAATTATCCTTTTGAAAAACAGGAAATTTCCATAAAAAATGCCCGCGAACATTTCGAAAAATTGGGGCAAAAATATAAGGTTGAGCTTATTGCCGATTTGGAAGCTAAGGGAGAAAAAAATGTTTCAGTTTATAAATCCGACAGTTTTGTGGATCTTTGCAGCGGACCGCACATTGATTCAACCGGAGAAATAAACCCGGAAGCTTTCGCCCTCACCAAAATTTCCGGCGCTTATTGGAAAAGCGATGAAAAAAGAGAACAGCTGCAAAGAATCTACGGCGTAGTTTTTGCCCAGAAAAAAGAACTCAAAGAATATAAAATTGGGCAGGAAGAAGCCATTAAACGTGATCATCGCAAATTAGGTAAAGAATTGGATCTATTTTGTTTTTCCGATTTAGTCGGTCCGGGGCTACCTTTGTTTACTCCTAAGGGAACTATTATTATTGATGAATTAAAAAAAGCAGTAGAAAGTATCTGCCGAAAATACGGTTTTGAAAAGGTATCTGCCCCTTCGCTGGCAAAAATTGAGCTTTTTGAAATATCCGGACACGCGAAAAAATTTGGCGACGAATTGTTTCATGTCACTTCAGAAAAGAAACATGATTTTGTATTAAAACCCGTGCAATGTCCGCATCACACTCAAATTTATGCTTCAAAGACAAGATCTTACAGGGATTTACCCATAAGATATATGGAATCAGATAAACAATATCGGGCTGAAAAAACTGGGGAGGTTGGAGGATTATCAAGAGTTTACGCAATTACAGTTGAAGACGGACACTCCTTCTGCAGAGTTGACCAAGTAAAGGATGAAGTGGTTAATATGGTGAAAATTATAAAAGATTTCTACAGCGCTTTGGGACTTTGGGGAAACCACCGAGTATGCTTATCCGTCAGAGATTATGACCACCCGGAAAAATATATAGGTGATCAAAAAGATTGGGATACCTGTGAAAAAATGCTTCAAGAAGTTTCTGATGAAATGAATCTTTCTGCTGAAAAACAAGAGGGAGAGGCTGCCCTTTACGGACCAAAACTGGACTTTATGTTCAAAGATGCTACTGGCAGAGAAATTCAAATTCCAACTGTTCAGCTCGATTTCGCCACTGCTAAAAAATTCAAGCTGTATTATATAAATGAAAAGGGAGAAAAAATTTCTCCCGTGATGGTTCATAGAGCAATTTTGGGATCTTACGAAAGATTCATGGTTCTTCTTATTGAACATTTTGCCGGCGCTTTTCCGCTTTGGCTTTCGCCTGTACAGGTGACAATTATTCCTGTTTCGGAAAAGTTTTCGCAGTATGCCAAAGAAGTTGAAAACAAGTTATTGGAAAAAAATATTCGCGTCGAAACCAATGACAAAGGCGAATCATTGGGCAAAAGAATTTCCGAAACAGAAAAACAAAAAGTTCCCTACATTTTGGTTGTCGGTGAGCGCGAAATGAACGAAAAAAGTGTGAATGTTCGCACACGAGCAGTTAAGGAACAACAAACCCTTTCTGTTTATGAATTTATTGAAAAGGTTGAGAAAGAAATAGTGGAAAAGTCTTAGGGAACAAAAGGCATTGGCAGTAGGTCGAGTTATTATGTTTAGGTATATGGAAAATAACACAAAAATAAAAAGTTATACAGATCTAGATGTATATCAGCGATCATATAAGCTGTCTATTATTGTATGCACTAAGGTTATTGTAAAAATGCCCAAAGAAGAAAAGTTTGATTTAGTAGACCAGCTTCGTAGATCATCTAAAGCAATCCCGCGATTAATTGCTGAAGGATTTGGCAAAAGAACGCAAAAGAAAGGTTTCCAAAAATATTTATTTGATGCTATATCAGAAAATAATGAAACGATTGTTAGTTTGTGTCACGTTAGGGATATTTATCACGAATATATAAATCCAAAGTCTACACAAAAACTTATTGATGAATATGAAATTACAGGAAAACAGATGTATAAACTAAAACAAACTTGGGATAAATTTTCATGACTTATTTCTAAAGACTTTTAACCTGTCTTACCGCTAATGTCCTATGTACCCTACAGCCTTTTATTATATTAAAACCTTTGGTTGCGCTATGAATACCTCGGACAGCGAACGGATTGCTTCTTTTTTGGAGAAGCAAGGTTTTGTGTTGGCTGACAAAACAGCCGCTGCGGACTTGGTTGTTTTCAACACCTGCGGAGTCAAACAAACAGCCGAAAACCGCGCCTATAGCATGATTCATGTCCTTAAGAAAAATTATAAAGAAAAAAAAATTGTTCTCACCGGCTGTTTGGCTAACAGAAAGGATGTGCGGCAAAGATTAAAAAATAAGGTTGATTTGTTCACGGAAATCAAAGATTTCCCTCAGAATGTATCTAGTATGTTGTATATGTTATCTTGTATAAATTCGAAAATACTAAATACTAAATACCAAATACAAGATACTTGTTTAAACAAAAAATATATAAATTATTTATCAATTAAACCCAAGCATTCTAACCAATTTCAAGCTCTTGTGCCGATCATGACCGGCTGTAATAATTTTTGCTCATACTGCATTGTTCCCTATGCCCGCGGACGCGAAGTTTCCAGATCAAAAAAGGATATAGTTTCAGAAATAGAAAAATTGGCCAATAAGAAATATAAAGAAATAGTTTTGCTGGGACAAAATGTGAATTCCTACTGCGACAAGAAAAATAATTTTCCAAAATTATTAGATTTTCTGGCTAAAAAATTTCCACAGATAATTTTCAAATTTCTCACCTCGCATCCTAAGGATTTTTCCCAAGAATTGATGGAGGTTATCGCCAAAAATAAAAATATTTCCCGTGAAATTCATTTGCCTATCCAGTCCGGGAGCAACAAGATCCTAAAAGCCATGAACCGGCCGTATACTCAAAAACATTATCTGGATTTGATAAAAAAAGCCCGAAAAATAATTCTTGGCGCAAGTTTTACTACCGACGTAATAGTCGGCTTTCCAGGGGAAACAGAAAAGGATTTTCAGGAATCAGTAAAAGTTTTTCAAAAAGTAAAATATAATGAAGCTTTTGTAAACAAATATTCTCCCCGTCCCGGCACAGCTGCCTATTGCCTCGGCGATCCGATTGATCAAGAAGAAAAAAAGAGGAGAGAAAAATTTTTAAGAAAAATGATATGAATAAAATTATCGTAATCTTAGGTCCAACAGCCTCAGGGAAATCTGATGTGGCCATTAAACTAGCCCAAAAAATTTCCGCCATAGGCGGACCAGCCTCTGGCTGGAATGGAGCTGAGATTATTTCGGCTGACAGCCGGCAAGTTTATCGCGGAATGGATATCGGGACCGGCAAGGTTACATCAGCAGAACAGAAAATGGCTGTTCACCACATGCTTGATGTTGCTGATCCAAATGAAGAATTTAATATTTCGCATTTCAAAAAATTGGCTGAGAAAAAAATCAAAGACATTTTAAAACGCGGAAAAATTCCCATCATTTGCGGCGGAACCGGTTTTTGGATCCAATCCATTGTCGATAACGTACAGCTTCCAGAGGTAAAACCCGACAAGGTGTTACGTAACATGTTAAGTAACAAGTCCGCGGAAGAACTTTTCGCAATGCTGAAAAAACTTGATACGGAACGAGCTGAGAATATTGACGCAAAAAATAAAGTGCGCCTGATCCGTGCCATTGAAATCTGCAAAACATTGGGGAAAGTGCCACCTCAGTCATCAGTAATCAGTCATCAGTCATCTAAATATGAATTTTTAGAAATTGGTATAGAAATAGAAAAAGAAATTTTGGATGAAAAAATAAAAAAACGTTTAGGCCAACGTTTTAGCATCGGGATGACTTCCGAAGTGCAAAATCTCCATGAAAACGGCGTCTCTTGGGAACGCTTGGAATATTTCGGCCTGGAATACCGTTGGATCGCCAGATATCTGCAGAAAAAAATATCCCTTGATGATATGATGAATAAATTATACTTTGACATCATCCACTACGCCAAACGCCAAATGACGTGGTTCAAGAGAGACAAAAGAATTTTGTGGCTAAAAGATTATTCAGAAATTGAAAGCGCTGTGAAAAACTTTATAAAATGAAAAGGAGCAGAAATGAATCTTCTGCCCCTTAAAAATATTCTACCGCTTGGGAAAAATGCTAAAACCTCCATTAAATTCAGAAACTGAAACTGACTTCTTAAAAAATTTTTTGGCATTTGGAATAAACAATCTCCATTGAGAATCAATTTTTGTTGGAACAAAATATCCCTTTTTTGGCCTCTCTAAAGAAACATTGAGCTGTTTACCGCAAAATTGCAAGAAAATTTTTGTTTTTTTGTTTTTAATATTCAGATCTCTTCTTATTGAAGAAGGAACTACTATTCTATTTTTTTCGTCAATGCTGACATCATAACCAATAACCTTTTCTTTCATTTCGCCTTCCCTCCATATTTTTGATGATCCAAACAGCGATTGTTTAGCCTAATTTTTTCTTCAATATTTCAATCACCTTCATCGGGTGAGCCTTGCCTCCGGTTTCCTTCATGACCTGGCCCATCAAAAATTGCAGGGCATTTTGCTTGCCAGACTTATAATCCTGCACTGATTTTTCATTATTGTCAATTACTTTCTCAACAGCCGCTTCGATTTCAGAAAAATCTTCCATCTGTCCTAAATTTTTTTCTTCGATAATTTGCGACGGATCGCCGCCGGTGTGATACATTTCTTTAAGAACTGTCTGCGCAGCGCTGGAATTTATTTTGCCATCGGCTACAATCCCGATAAATTCAGCGTAATTTTCCGGCGTAATTTTCAAATCTCTGACTTCGTGATTATTTTCCATTAAGTTTTTTCTGAGCTCGGATATAATATAATTGACGGCCAGCTTGGTGACCTTGTCCTCTGGAGATTCAACTTCGTGTGAAGTTATTTTTTCTTTTATCTCACAGACAACCTGTTCAAAATATTCCGCTAAATCGCTTTGGGCTGTTAAAATTTGAACGTCTTTTTCATTTAGTCCATACTCGCTGGCAAATCTTTTTTCTTTATCATCGGGAAGTTCCGGCAAGTCCATTTTCAATTTTTCCACGTACTGTTGAGTGAATTCCATTGGCGGAATATCAGGTTCCGGAAAATAGCGGTAGTCATGTGCCGATTCTTTTTTGCGCTGGGAAACAGTCACATTTTTCACGCTGTCCCAACCGCGTGTTTCCTGAATAATTTTTTCTCCCTTTTCCAAGACCTCAGTCTGTCTTTCTATTTCATAATTGATGGCTTTCTCAACAAATTTGAATGAATTGATGTTTTTAACTTCAACTTTCGTTCCGCTTAGTTTGTCTTCGCCTTCTTTATGCAAAGATAAATTAACTTCACAGCGCATATTGCCTTTTTCCATATCAGCATCCGAAATGTTCAGATAGCGGCAAATTTGCTGGAATTTTGTGCAAAAAATGCGCGCCTGTTCGCCATTTTCAATGTCCGGTTCAGTCACCATTTCCATAAGTGGAACTCCCGCCCGATTGTAGTCAACTAGTGTATACTTTGTTTCTTTGGGGCTTGCCCCGTTATCCGACTTGTCGGATTTTACGGGGTGAATTAACTTTCCCGTGTCTTCTTCCAAATGGATGCGTGTTATGCCGATTTCTTTCCCGCCTCGCGTCGACGAGCGATCGTCTTCGCGAGTCGAGGCGGGCCCGCCAATATTCAAATGGCCTTTGCCGCAGAGAGGTTGATCGTATTGCGAAATCTGATAGCCTTTTGGCAGATCCGGATAGAAATAATTTTTGCGGTCAAATTTCGATTTAAGATTCAACTCGCAATTTAGCGCTAATCCGGCTAGTTGCACAAATCTGATTGCCTGTTCATTGGGAACCGGCAAAGTTCCCGGCTGGCTGGTGCAAACCGGACAGATGTGAATGTTTGGTTCTTTTTCGTGTCCCAAAGCGTTTTTGCAACTGCAAAACATCTTGGAGTCCGTTTTGAGCTCTACATGGATTTCCATGCCGATTGTTGGGATATACTTCATATTTTGATTTTCGATTTATGAATCACGATTTATGAATAAAATTCTTAAATCTTAAATCATAATTCTTAATTCTAATTTTACCTATTGTCTCCGTTGCCATGCAATTTCCCTCTTTCCATTCTACTGGCTAATTTTTCAATATTAAACTCAGCAACTTCATCAAAAGATAAATTAAGTTCGCTTGCGATTTGGGAAAGATACCATAGCACATCGCCTAATTCTTTTTTTATTTCCTCCCGTGTTGCATCATCAATAATTCCTTCTTTGTCGCGAATTACTTTTTTTATTTTTTCTGCAACTTCCCCCGCCTCGCCAGCAAGTCCCAATGTCGGATAAACAAAATTATTTCCAATATTTGGATAGAGCGCGGTTTTTCTTGATTTTTCCTGATATTCTTTAAAGTCCATATTTTTTATAATAATATTTCAACTTTTTCCACTATTTCCGTCTGAACTTTTTTTATTGTCTGATTTGCGTTTACTTCCGCCCAGCCATATTTTTCAGAAAGAAGTTTGTGAAAATTTTTGCAAATTGTAATTCTTTCACCTTCCATTTCATTGCGATGATCCTTTTCCACGGCCGTTAAAAATCTTTGCCCGTCCATCAGAATGGACATGTCTTCTTTGAGTAATTTTGCATTTATTTTTTCCAAATAATAAAGTTCGCCACCCCAAGTCAGTCCCCAGGCAATACCCGTCCCGATATAGTCTTCCGCCACAATCCACTCTCCTTTTTTGAGCCGGCTGATTAATGTTTTTTCATATCTTTTTCTGTTGTCCGCGTATTTTTTTTGCAGTTCATGTGTGGAAAGTTCATTCTTTTTTCTAAACTGAGGATTGCGCAGATATTTGTAAATAAAAGGGCCTTCCGGTTCCAAATCATAGACCGGATATTTTAGCCGTGACGCTTTTTTGCCTTTCTTTTTTAAATATTCAACCAGCATTTCAACTTGGGTTGTTTTGCCAATACCATTGATCCCATAAATTGCAATAAATTTTCCTTTTTTTCCGCCAAAGGCGGATCCGCCTCTGGCGGACATCTTTTTTTTATTCATATTTTTTATTTTTCTACGATATCTTGCTCTCCTCTTTTTATATCAAATCTGTTCGGTTCTTCATCTAGATGCAAAACTAATCCGTCTTTAGCAAAAAGTTCCTTGAGACTTGCAATCATTTTGAGAATCTGCTCTACCAAAGTCGGATGCACAAATCTGGTTGAACGAAGTTCGGCCAGATAAACCAAGGCTTTGAGATCGCCTGAAAAACGGCAAGGCACCAGATAGCCCATGGCGATATAATATTGTCTTTCTTCTTCGCTGATGTCAAGTTTTTTGATTTTTTCTTCCTGTGATTTAAGAAAATCCTCGGTTTTCTTTTTCAAATCTTCCGGCAATGATTTCAGATACCATTGGTTGAATCCGTGAGTCAAAGTAAGGAGCGGCATTCTCTGCACAATTGCACGATGCCGTTGCAAATCGCGAAATGACCCAAAATCCAAAAGAAATTCATAAGTCACCACTCCGCATTCAGCAATCGCCATTGGGAGTTCCGTTTTCATTGGCCGCTTTTCTAAAATCTCTTTGTATTCAGAGAGCATTTTTCTGTCGACATTATCATATAGCAGAGCAAAATCTTTGGCCGAGTCATTTTTGTAATAATATTTTCCCTGCATCCAATTTTTATTGTATTCTTCAGTATTCGGGAATCTTTCCTGGCAAAAAGAACTGGGATACGTTTCTTTGAGAGCCGCTTCGGTCTTTTCCGCGATATCGCTTATTTCCTGCAAGGGGTGATGGCGGAGCAGCATAAGTTCATCCGCAAATTGCCGAAAATTCATCCTCCAAGCCACATTGGTAGTCGCTCCGGCCGGCAAAAATGACCGAGTAATATCAAACGCTCTGGCAATTATAGCTTTGTCATATATTTTTTGATCCTCATCGTCTTTTTTAGGAAATTGTTTTTTCAGGTGTTCTCGCACTGGTTCCTGCGCATCCAGATAAAACTTCCGCCAGTTTTCCAAAATTTCTTCCCCCTCTTTAGCGCCGGAAGGATTTAGGAATTTCTGCTCAGAAAAATCCACATATCTGGTGGAGGCTTCCTGACCGGAATAGAGCCGCCAGTCTTGAATGGCTTTAGCGGCCAGCATAGAAATTCCCTCCACAAAAACCGTAGCACTGCCGCAATCCCCAATCGATTTGTGGCCATAGCCGACATAAAATTTTTCCATGAAATTTTCCGCGCCTTTTTCTGCCAAAGTTTTCAGATGACTTTTTATTCCGCCAGTTGATCTTGAATGCAAAGCTTGGAGCATGGCTTCAGCCTGCCCGTCAATTTTAGCTTCCGTATTGAGCGCAAGGATAAATCCCCCGCTGGAAAGCTGCTTGATAATATGTTTTTCGAGAATGTCCATAAATAATTGTTTAATAATTTTAAATGATAGTTTAATCAAACAGTGAAACAACCATTTCGGCTACAAGTCCAGATTCTACCCACAAATATACGAATCTTTTACAAATCTACAAATATTGGAAAATTTAAAATATCTTACATTTGTATATTCGTAGTTTATTTGTAGATTAGTGGGATTATTGCAAATTTTCTTTTAAGATATCTTCAATTTGTTTGTAGAGTTCGATGAATGTTCCGTTGTTGTCAACAATGTAGTTTGCATAATTTTTCAGTTCGCGTATCTGCGATTCTGATTCATCATGATTGGCTTGTTCAAACTCACTGAATGATTTTTTAGCGTCATCAGCGTTCTCACCTCTTTTTATAATACGTTCATAACGATTTTTAATATCCGCATCGACATATATAAGCTTGAAATGAGGCACTTCTCTAAGGTACAAGATGTCTGCCATTCTGCGCACTCCATCCACCACAACTATGTCATGTTCATCTTTTTTCGTATCATGATAGATGCTTTTAGCCAGCAGATCTTCGCCAAAATTTTTGCGAAGAATTGTAGAAAGAGTTTGCAGATTATCCCGCGATTGCTCTAAATAGGCCCTATCAAGAATGTCTCTCAAGATTGTTGAAAAACGATGCGCGCTTCCCTTGTGTTCTTCAATTATATGTTTTGCGATTGTTCCCTTGCCACTCCCCATTTCTCCGACAAGCCCTAAGATTAATTTTGCCATATTATTTATTTTTTTCAAAAATTAGTTTATTTTTCGGAACATATTGTTGATATTTTATCCCTGCTAAGTCTAGCATTTTATGCGAAGCTATTTTTACATCATCTGTGTTGCTTTTATAATCATCACTCTCATAAATTATTTCTTTTATGCCTGCTTGTATAATAACCTTCGCGCATTCATTGCAAGGAAACATCTTGCAATATAGTTTGGCACCGCTAGTCGGCGCATTAGCATTTAAAATGGCATTCATCTCTGCATGAACAACATAGGCATATTTTGTTTCACATAAGCGACCCTCCCTACTCCACGTCAAATCTTCATCTTTGCATCCTCGAGGGAAACCATTATACCCCATTCCGAGAATTATGTTTTTTTCATTTACAATGCATGCTCCCGTTTGAGTTTTTGGATCTTTTGAGCGATTTGCAATTACTCGGCACATTTGCATAAAAGTTTCATCCCAACCAAAGTATTCTTTGCGTTTATCTGTTTTCATATTTTTTGTATAAAAATAATGTTGGCTATTCAATTTTAGCCTTATTTTTAATCTACGTCAAAGCTGATTTAGAATAAAAAAAGACGCCCTTTCGAGCGCCTTTTTGTATTATATATTTGCTAAAAAGCTAACAAATCTAACGTCTATAAAGCTACCTTAACTCCCGGTCCCATGGTTGAACATACAGAAACTGAAATAACATATTTACCCTTAGTTCCAGACGGCTTGGCTTTGTTAACAGCCTCCATAAAAGCAGTATAATTTTCCTGCAATTTTTTGACATCAAAAGATTTCTTTCCGATAACCTGGTGAATAACCGCAGCTGTGTCATTTTTAAAACTAAATTTACCCTTTTTAAGCATTTCCACAGTCTCTTTGATTTTGTCGGTAACTGTTTCTGTTTTAGGACTAGGCATAAGCCCGCGGGGTCCAAGAATTTTAGCCACCTGCGCCAGTTTCGGCATCATTTCCGGACTAGCTACCAGGATATCAAAACCGTCAATTTTTCCGTTTTTTATTTTTTCAATCAAATCTTCAGCTCCAACAACATCCGCTCCGGCCTCTTTGGCTTCTTTTGCTTTTGTGGATGTGACAACAGCGATTTTTTTGGATTTTCCAATTCCATGCGGCAAAACAACCGCGGCACGAACCTGCTGATCTCCTTTTTTTGGATCTACTCCAAGCCGCACATGAATTTCGATTGACTCGTCGAATTTCGCAACTTTCCCTTCTTTAATAAGAGCAAAAGCTTCTTCAGCGCTATACAACTTATTCTTTTCGACTTTTTCGGCAATTGCCGTGTACTTTTTTCCGTGTTTCATGAATTTTGTGTGGTCAACGTCCTGTTGCTCGCGGGCGACGGGACTCCCACTTTATTATAAATTATTTTATTATTCGATTTTTATACCCATGCTTCTGGCTGTTCCGGCAATGATTTTCTTGGCACCATCAACATCATTAGCATTTAAATCAACCATCTTAGTCTTGGCAATTTCTTCGAGCTGTGCTTCGGTAATTTTTCCAGCCTTATCTTTCAGCGGATTAGCAGCACCCTTTTGAGCACCTGACGCTTTTTTCAAAAGTTCAGCGGCTGGAGCGGTCTTCATAATGAAATCAAAGGATCGGTCTTCATAAACTGTAATTTCAACCGGAACCACTTCACCCATTTTGTCTTTTGTAGCCTCATTAAAGCGCGTACAAAATTCCTGAATCGCCAAGCCATGCTGACCTAAAACTGGGCCGATTGGAGGCGCTGGATTTGCTTTGCCGCCAACGACTTGGAGTTTGATAATTGTCTTAATTTTCTTTGCCATAATTTTCTGCGAGCGGAGCGAGTAGCTAAAATTATGAGCACCCCGCACCAATTCTCTTATTAATCTTTAAATTTCAATTTGACTAAGCCGCAGGCGATTCCGTGAAGCAAATTTATCTTTTCTATTTAAAATAAATTTCGGAATTTGGTGCGGGGTAGCCACTCAATAAATCTATATTTTGTTAATTTGTAAAAAATCCAATTCAACCGGTGTTTCGCGTCCGAAAATCGTGACGAGAACCTTGACTTTGCCTTTTTCTTCATCAAAATCCTGAACCTTGCCGTCGAAATCTTTAAATGGTCCTTCGTTTATTTTGATTGCATCACCAACTTTGAGATCAATTTTGTATTTCGGTTCAGCCACGCCCATTCTTTTCTTTAGCATATCTATTTCGTGCGGGTCAACCGGTGTTGGAGTTGTCCCAAGTCCGATGAAACCAGTGACATTTGGCGTGTTTCTGACAACATACCAAGACGCATCCGTCACAACCATATTCACCAAAACATACCCTGGATATATTCTTTCTTCAAAAACGGTTCTCTTGCCGCCTTTGATTTTGATTTTATTCTCCTTAGGCACCATCACATCAAAAATGAGATCTTGCATATCCATAGATTCGATGCGCTGCTTGAGATTCCGAGCAACGTTGTCTTCATAGCCGGAATATGTGTGAATCACATACCAGGCTCGCCCGTGATGTTGTGTCTGCTTTGCCATGTTTGTCCCCGACTTGGTCGGGGCTACAAACATGAGCATCCCGCACCAATTCGTTAATTAATCTAATTTATATTTACAAGCTGAGCCGAAGGCGTTTCCGCGCACAAATTATTATCTTTCCAACAAACTAACTTTGGAATTTGGTGCGAGAGGCCATCTCCTTTATTTAATGATAAATTTCTTCAAAACATCTCCAAATATAAGATCTAGCCCGCCCAGGAATCCAGCCACTGCCAGACTGACTGCCACAACTAAAGCTGTATATTTTATTGTTTGTTTTCTTGTCGGCCAATTGACTTTGAAAAGTTCTTCCTT
>JAKLIO010000012.1:0-230 GCA_022709565.1 Patescibacteria group bacterium | reverse complement strand
GCCTCCTGAAGAAACGTAATTATTTTGTTCATGTATTCATTAAACATAGAACACATACCATGGAACAATCTTGCAATTAACAGTTGGGACGTGTTTGATTTGCTTTATGTTTTATGTTGTATGATCTATGAAAATTGGGTTTTTTAAAAAGCCTCTCGGGGGCTTTCTTTATGGTTTAAATATACATTACATTGATTATATTGTCAAATGGTAAAATTCTGGTCTAAATA
>JAKLIO010000011.1 GCA_022709565.1 Patescibacteria group bacterium | reverse complement strand
GGATTTCTCCGAATTATTCACGACTTCAAGGAAAGTTCCTATGCATTACTAACCCGTTTGCCGTGGGCCTAAACCCACTCGACTTGCATGCCTTATCCACGCCGCCAGCGTTCATCCTGAGCTAGGATCAAACTCTCAATAAATAGATTTTAATAAAAGAAAACTTTTATTAAATCAGGTAGTATTTTTATTTAAAGAAAAAATACGAAAACTTATAAGCTCAGATAAACAACCAGTCCTGTCGCGCGTAAGCGACAGGAATTAAAAGGACTAACCGCAATAAATTGCGATTAATCTCTCATTTAGTTTTTAAGCTGCTATCCATAACTGCAAAGTGATGCGCCCAGAAAGTTTTCTAGGCAAACTTCTTCGCAGTTATAAACTGATGGTAGCGAACGCTTGCAGGATTAAGCGTTCGCTACCTGTAGCCAAAATGCGCATTGGGTATTTATATTGGGAGGCTAAACCCATACCTTAATCATTAAAGACCCAAACGCGAATCAGCTACAAAATTTGAAGCCGAAAATTTATTTCAGATCAATCCCGAGACTAATTAACCTGAAAAAACTATTACAAGAAAGGGGGGAAACACTCGGGCTAACGCTTTTCGACTGTCAAATCTTTTACAGCGATAGACACCCCCGTTGACCAAATGCAAAACCCTCACCGGAGTTTTACCTGATCTCCGTTCCAGAGCGCCTATCGCCTTTTTTATAATGAACAAAAAACACATCCTCACGCACATCTATATATGCAAAAGGATGTATTTTCATCACGTAAAGTTCGCTTCGCTTACTACGTGACTACGCCCCCAATTTTTAAAAAATGTTACTTTTTTGCGGCGATGTTTTAATTAATAAATTAAGTCAAACACCTGCTTTATTTAACGCTAATCTATTCTAACAATATATACAAAAGCTGTCAAGAGCTTAGAAAAATTGTTCTGCCTAGGCTACTTTTTCCCATTTTAAGCCAAAATTTTACCATCCTAAAAAGCACTCAAAAAACGATTAGCAATAAAATCAGTACAATAAAAAATTTTTAACATATTCAAATTCTTTTTTCGCTTCTTTGATATTTTCGCATTCACTTTCAATTATGATCGGCAATCTTCTGTCCGGAATAGCTTGCAAAATTTCCATCTGTTTTGTCCTGAATAATGGCTCATGAAGAGTTTCAAATCCACTCACGTGAATTTCTTCAATTCGGCCGCCAAAAGTTTCCGCCATGTCCTGCGCCAGCCGCATGGACGGATCATTAGTGTAACAATGATTAAGATTAAGAACCATTGGCGCGTCAAATTTGGAAAATATATCTTCCAGACTATCAACATATTTTCCGAAATCTTTCTTCCAATCCATGTTTTCAATCGTAAATGGCAGATCAAATTGGCGGAAAATATCCCAGTTCATAGTTTCGTACGGATGCAAAACTACTGCTTTAAATTTCAATCTATCATTTATTTCCGCTATTTTTTGCAGCATGGCTACAATTTCCGTTTCATTGAAATTGTCAAAAGAAGGCGCATGGATGGAAACATATTCAAAACCAGCCAAATCTTCCGGTCTAATTTTTGCAATTTTTTCTAGTTCATCAAAACCGCCGATATTCCAGGAAATTTCAAGCGCCTGGCAGCCCATTTTTCGAAAAACAGCAAAAGTCTCCGGTGCCAGCGGGTCATGGGTTTTATATAAACATCCGGTTGAAAATCCTATTTTCATAAGAAGTTATCCTACCTCAACCGCGTTATTTTTGCAAATCTTGGCGTATTCGTAGAAACTTTTCCGTGGTTTTCTTTCCAGAGTTTCAAAGTCAATTTCAACCAACCCGAATTTCATATTATATGCTTCCACCCACTCAAAATTATCCACAAGCGACCAATGGAAATATCCTCGAACATCAGCACCTTTTGAAATGGCTTCGTGAAGTTTTTGGAGATGACTTTTAATGTAAGCACTGCGATGATCATCCTCTGCATTTGCAATTCCATTTTCGAAAATATATATCGGTTTTTTGTATCGATCCCAAGCATCCATTACAACTTCATAAAGTCCATCAGCAAAAACACCCCAGCCCATCTCGGTAATTTGCATATCCACCGTCTGCATCTTTATTGATGGAGGATACAATTTTACTTCCACTGCAAAATAATAATTTATGCCTACAAAGTCATAATGCCCCCTAAGCTGATCATAAAAATACCAATTATAGAGATTTTCAGTTTGTTCCGTAATGAAACTCAAAAATTTTGAATTATAATAATCAAAATCATTGCAGAACTGTGTGATCCCGACAGGCAAATCTTTTTTTATTTCTTTCGATAAATCATAGCATTTCTTGCAAGCCTCAACCATGTTCTTTCGCGCAAGAAAATACAAAATTGGATTATGTTTTCCAGGTGGAAAATTTCCAGCAAGATATCCGCGATTGAGCGGCAAACGCGGCTCATTCATAATCAAAAGCTGGTCGATTTCATCGCCAAGTTCTTCAATGACTTTTTTGCAATATTCCGTGAAATATTTGACAGTATGTTTTTTGTGCCAGCCTCCTTTTTTGGAAAGCCAAATCGGAAGCGTCCAATGCCAAAGGGTAACGGACCGCATCATGCCTTTAGCTTTTATGTCTTGCAGAACTTTTCGGTAATGTTCTATGGCTTCCTGGGAAAATTTGCCTTCTTCCGGTTCTATTTTCGACCATTCCAAAGAAAGCCTGAAAGCATTGCATCCGAGTTCTTGTGCTAAATCATGATCCTCTGGATATTTATTCCAACTGTCGCACGCTTTCCCCGCTATGCCTTTTGTTTTTCCCTTTTTCCCCCATTCGCACCAATCATTATTATCGCAATCACCTTCAACTTGATAGGCACTCGTTGCCACCCCCCACAAAAACCCCGCAGGAAATTTTAAAATTTTATTTTCCATTTTCTATACTTTTAAAACTAAATTATCTTTAGCACAGATGGTATTTTCAAATATTTTTCTTGCCGCTTTTTCTGCTCCATTCTTTTTTGCGTCACTATTATAATATTCCGGAATAAAATGGGTCAGAACAAGTTTTTTTGCCCCACTTTTCTTTACCAGATGCGCCGCTTCTTCAGGATTGAGATGGCCCCACTTTTTATTACTAAAACCTACTGGCAATGTACCTTCAGTTATAACAACGTCGGCGTCTTTCGCAAGTATTCCAAAATTTTCACATTCTCCAGTATCACACAAATACGCAATATTCTTTTTTCCCACAGAAAGACGATATCCAAAACACAAATCAGCATGAAATATTTTCCTACATTCAAAATTGACTGGGGATTTGTGTTTTCCCTCTGCTGCCTCCTTGACCATCACTTTGAAACTTCTCTCATTTAATGGCGCAGTAAAGGGAGAGTTTACTATTTTTTTCAAATTTTTCTTTGTTCCTTTCGGACAGATTATAGTCAGATCATTATTAAACTTAAATTTAGGAAAAACATGAAATCCGATTATGTGATCAAGATGAAGATGACTCACAAAAAGAATAATAGGTTTCGGTTTTTTAATAAATTTATCAAGCTTGTGCAAGCCATCTCCGGCATCAAAAACGATATAATTTTTTTCGGTTTCCAATAATGTGCATATGGTGTTGCTCCCATTATCCGAATACCAGCTGTTTGTTCCAAGGAAGATTAGTTTCATTTTTTAGTTTATAACAAAATTAAATCTTTATATTTTTCATCACTGACTTTCGTGTGCTCGACAACTTCAAACAAAATCTTTTTTCTAATGTCGTCAGGAATAATGAAAACCTTGAAATCTTTCGGGCCGATGCGCACTGCGAATTTCAAATCGGTTTCGAGTTTTTGCGGCAGATATTTTATTCCCTTTCTGGTCGCAAAAGCAATATGAAATTTTGTCGGCTTTGGCGCCAACACCCGCAAAACAACGGCATTTTCCCAAGATGAAAAAATTGCTTCATTATATTCCTCGCTCTTTTCGGGATTCAGCGACATTCTGTTCTTGTCACCCTTCACGAGAACCGACGCAATTTTCTCCCAGTTTTCCGCATGAGCTAAATTGTCCTCAGGTCTCAAATTTTTCATATTTCGTATTTATACATTATACGTAATACAAAATACTTTTGCTGATCATTTATTTCTTGGAAATAATTTCCATATTTCCCGGCATGTATTTGCGCAGGACTTCCGGAATTACAACACTGCCGTCAGCTTGCTGATAGTTTTCTGCAATTGCAATAAGAGCCCGCGTTACTGCGATAGCTGTGCCATTGAGCATATGCACATAGCCCTTTTCTCCGTCTTGAGTCTTATATTTTATATTAAGTCCCCTGGATTGATAGTCAGTGCAATTGGACGTTGAAGTTATTTCTCCCCAATCACCCATAGTTCCATCCTGGTTAGGTTTTCCCGGCATCCAAGCTTCAAGATCAAATGTTCGAATGGATGGTCCACCCAAATCAGCCGTGCAATGATCAACCACCCTAAAAGGGATGCCCAGACCCTTGAAAATTTCCTTTTCTATTTCCAAAATTTCTTTGTGAGCTTCCTCGCTTTTTTCCGGCATGACATATTGGAACATTTCGACTTTAGTGAATTGATGAACCCGGAAAATACCTTTAGAAAATTTTGAATAAGCCCCCGCCTCAGTCCGATAGCAATGGGAAAGAGCCACGTATTTTTTAGGCAAATCTTTTTCATCAAGCACTTCATTCATGTGATAGCCGCCCATGGTTATTTCCGCCGTTCCAATAAGGCTTGAATCTGAATCTTCAATGTTATAAACTTGCGTTTCTTCACCGCGCGGATTAAAACCTAATCCTTCCAAAACTTCCTTTTTGGCCAGATCAGGAGTAGTGAAAGGAATAAAACCGTGACTGGCTGCAACATTCAAAGCGTAATTTATGAGCGCTTGCTCCACAAAAACTAATTCATTTTTAAAATAATAAAATTTTGCTCCGCTTACTTTCGTTGCTCTTTCAAAATCTATAAGATCCAGATTTTTTCCAATTTGAACATGATCCAAGGGTTCAAAATCGAATTTGATTGGTTCTTTTACGACTTCCATGACTTGATTGTCATCTTCATTATTGCTGACTTTGACGTCCGGGTGCGTCATGTTAGGAACCGTAAGCAAATGCGCGTGAAAATCTTTTTCAATTGCAGAAAGTTTCGGTTCCAGATTTTCTATTTGTTCTTTGATAATTTTTCCCTTTTTAATAATAGCCGCCTTGTCTTCGACTGATTTTATAACCTCATTCAGCTTATTTTTTTCACTGCGAAGATCTTCAATTTTTTTTATGAGTTCAAGACGGCTTCTGTCCAAATTCATAAGCTGATCGATGTCGCATTTGACATAGCGATTTTTGCAATTCTTCTTAACCTCATCCTCGTGTTCTCTGATAAATTTTATGTCTAACATATAATTAATTTAAAATTGTTTAAAAAATAGTGAAAACACATAATAATATTACCCTTAAATAGGCTTAAATGCAAGAAATAAAAGTTCAATTCCAGCCGAAAAAAATATGACTTTTGATTTTATAATAGCCATCGTAAAAACACATCTGGGGATGTGTTTTTATGGACAATCCGGCTGGAGTTTCACTACTCGTCCCGCCTAGGTGGGACTGCGCTTTCAAACCCCTCGGTTTGAATAATTCCGCCACGGGAAAACCTAGGTTTTCCCAACCCCTTTCCTGTTCAACTCCATCCATAATCAAACGAAAAAACTTATCTTGCGATAAGTTTTTTTGGACAATCCGGCTGGAGTTGAACCAGCGTACCTTACTATCAGACAGAGAACGTATTGACTGACAAAAACTTCCCATAATCAGCCAAAAACTTTCTCCGTATCACCCTTGATAGCCGCTCTTCCACTGAGCTACGGACTGTATATATACTACAACATTATAAAACAGATATTTCATGCTATTTTTCACAAGAAACCTGCGGTTTCGGCGCATCCGGATTGCCGTGTTTTATCCATTCGCCATTTTGACAAATCCAATCATCCTCTCCGCTGATGACCCGCGCTCCAATAATAATCCCCAGCAAAACCAGAATGATAAAAATAATGATTAAATAATATTTTTTCATTCACCCCGTTAAATAAGATTTGAATTTCTTTTGGAAAAACAACTTATTTATAATTTATTATTTAACATTGTTTGCCCAGTCACAAATAAATACGCCTTTCAAATATTAAGTTTTAATTTTTTATTCAAAAATTAAAACTTATTTAACTGGGTAAAGATTATATTATAATTCTTTTTCAAGCTCTTCTTTTATCTTGGCATTTTCCTTATCTTGAACCTTTCCAACCATATCGCGCACAGCATCAACTTGTCCCTGTGGCGTAACATTTTGCGCATCAATTTCAACACCGGCATCTTGTGCTGCCTTTTTTGTCGTTTCCTGGAGATTTTCCACGGACATTTTCTGCCACAAAAAATAGCCGCCAATAATTATAGCAAGTGCTACAAGTAGGCTTACTAATCCTCCAATAAAACCTTTTTTGTTTTGCATTTACCCTGTTAAATAAGATTTGAATGCCTCTTTAGAGGATTTTCAACTTATTATAAATTATTTCTTAACAACGCCCTGTCTTGATTAAAATAGCGAAACTATTCAAATCTTAATTTTGCCCACCTACCGGCAGGCAGACTTTGCAAAATTATTTAACAGGGTGAATTTTTAATCAATAATATTAAAACTTCAAAGAGCGCAAAATTTCCTGGAATGAATATTCTCCACCAACAAATATCTTGGGATTGTCCACTAAGCGAAACTCATATGTATTCCCGCCTTGAATAATATGAGCATCCAAAATTTCTCCTTTTTGTACATTTTCTTGCTGAATAGTGTGGCAGTTTACGGTCTGATTTAGTATGTTGATGCTACCGCTTTTTATTAGATTTTTGCCGTGTCCGCCATCCGGAAGTTTGGCCTTGGCCTGTTCACCCCGAATAACCTGGACTGTCAGTTGCGCTCCGTCATCATAAAAAATATTTCCTTCTTCTCTGCGTTCCGAAAAGAACTGACTCTCGATGACGATTTTGGCAATTTGATTTCCACTTGCCCCTTCTTCGGAAATAACGTTCCATTTCTCAGGAATTTCGATTGAAAATAATCCGGATTTTTCCTGAAAAATTTTTTTATTTTCAAAAAGTTCGTTGGATCTTTGGGCTCGGCCTTCATTCATCCTTTGGAAATTTTTTAACCTTTTCCATATTCCCTCTGCATAGAAAAGGGCTCCGTTTTCCCGGCTGTTTTGAACAACCGGCCAGCTGGAAATTTCTTCAAATTTGTTTTTGAAAACATAGACCGTTACCAGCAAAATCAAAATGATGATCATCGTTCGCATCCGAATGCACCCGCGAATAAACAAAGCGCATTTTTTTAACATATTTTTGTTTTTATATTTGGAATTTAATTTCCAAGTTCTGCCATTTGTTTTTTATGGTCTTCTTTCGCTTTGACAAAATTTTCAAATGATCGATCGTTCATTGTTTCAGCTTCAGCCTCTATCGGAAAAAGGCAAGCTGGAATCTCATTTTTACGCTTGTGATGCGCGACACATTCGCAGCACATGCCTTTTCTTGGACAATCAGGAAAAGTGCAAGAACAATTCGCCGCATTTTCTTCTTTTTTACATTGCATACCCAGTAGTAGAATTTTGACATCATTATTAAATAGTTATGATATCAAGATTTTAAAATAAAATTTAAATTATATTATTATTTTCTAGCTTTATGAATTCGGGCGAAGCCCAGTCAAAATTTCACTACTGGGCATATGATTATTTATTATTTTTTAACTTATAAAGCGCCCACGAAGAAAGTACGTGCGTATTAATTATCTTTCCATTTTTGATCATTTTATCTATTGCACTCTCTGTAAACCAGAAGTTTTCTATATCTTCTTCTTTATCTTTTGGTAATGTTTTTTTTATTAAATCAGTTGCAAGAAACACATACATTTTTGATGATGTTCTTCTGTTATTTATAAGATAAGAACCTAACAAAAATAATTTATTTGACTTTAAGCTAGCTTCCTCCATTAATTCTCTATTAGCGCCTTGTCTTGGTTTCTCATCTAAAGGAACTAGCCCTCCCGGAAATTGAAATATCTTTTTTCCAATCGGATGAGAATATTCTTTTTGAAGCAATATTTTTTTATCCTTGCGCTTACAAATAATTGTTGCTGCATTGTCTGAATGCTTAAATTTTAAATATTTACCTAGAGTTCCATCTGGAAACCTGACTTTGTCTTCAAGGAGAGTAATCCTAGAATGACGAAAAATTTCTTTTGTTGAAATAATTTTCCACATAAAATTTTATTTTTCTTTCATGGCCGGAAAAGTAACACATTCACGGATTGATTTATTCATAATAAAAGAAAACAACCTTTCGGAAAATCCGCAGCCAAACGCAGGCGGCATGCCATATTCCAAAGCTTCCACAAAATCTTCGTCAATCATTTGCGCCTCGCTGTCACCAGCCTCTCGAAGCTTCATTTGCTCCTCAAAACGCCTCTTTTGCTCGGCTGGATCATTAAGTTCAGCAAAAGCATTGCAAAGTTCGTTGCAACCAGCAATGAGTTGGAAACGCAAAACTTTTTTCGGTTTCTTTGGATCAGTTTTCGCGAGCGGTGAAACTTCCAAGGGATGCCCGACCAAAAAACATGGCTGAATCAATTTTTGGCGCACAGTTTTTTTGTAAATCGTATCTATCATCCGTCCCTTGCCGTATGTTTTTTCATATTTTATTCCCAATTCATCTGCCTTCGCCTTAAGAGTTTCAGCGGATAAATTTGCTTTTCCTAAATCTATGCCTGTTTCTTTTTTAAATTCCGTGAAATAATCAACAACCGGAAATTTGCCGCTCCAATTTATTTTTTCACTCTCATATTCATGCTCGTATTTTCCCAAAACCTTAAAAACAATTTCTTTGAACATTTTTTCGGAAAATTTCATGCCTGCTTTAAGGTCAGCATAGGCCCAATAAAATTCTACATGATCAAATTCTTGGAGATGAGCTCTGTCAATTCCTTCATTGCGAAAAACTCTTCCAATCTCAAAAACCTTTTCATATCCTCCTACTAAAAGTTTTTTAAGCGGAAGTTCAAGAGAAATGCGCATATAGAAATCCTGGTCAAGCGCATTGTGATGCGTAACAAATGGCTCCGCTTCCGCGCCTCCCGGAGTATGTTCAAGAACCGGATTTTGCACTTCTAAAAATCCTTTTTTTACTAAAAAACTTCGTACAGTCTGCCAGAAAATATTTTTCTTGATGAAAAGTTCGCGCGTCTCGGGATTCATCATGAGATCCAAATATCTTCTCCTCAGCAATTCTTCTTCATCTTTGATTCCAAAATGTTCGGTCGGAATTGGACGCACATTTTTCGACAGCATTTTCCAATCCGTTACTTTGAGCGTTTTTTCCTCCGTCTTAGTCTTGAAAAGCTCCCCACTGACTTCAATAAAGTCGCCCAGTTCCACGCTTTTTGTAAAAAGCTTGAAAAGCTCTTCTGGCATATTCGCTTTATTCAGAAACAGCTGCATTTTTCCGCTTTCGTCTTCAATGTTAGCAAAGGCGCTGCCACCCATCGGCCGAAAAGATTTCACTCTTCCAACAATGGTAATTTTTTTATTTCCAATTTCATCAAATTTGTGAGCAACTTCAGCATTGCTAAAATCCCGGCTAGTTTTTTCCGGATAGGGATCCATACCGTATTCGCGAATTTGATTGAGCTTGTCTAATTTTGTTTGTAGAATATCTCCTCGAATCATAAATATGATTCGTAATTTTCAATTTTCAATTTCCAATTTTCAATCAATGCTTCAATTTTCAATAATTAAAACATTAGAAATTCAATCAAAATTCAAAAATCAAAATTCGAATTTTTATATTGTTAATTCCATGATTTTCTTAATTTTACGCTAAAATAGCCTTTTTTGCAAATATAAAATCCCCAACCGAAGTTAGGGATTTTCAATATCAAAAGGATTATTTGACGCTGATTATTTTGTATTCAATCTCTCCGCTCGGGATGGAAACTTTCACGCTGTCTCCGTCAGTATGTCCCAGAAAAGCTTTGCCCAGGGGAGATTCATTGGAAATTTTAAAATTCGCCGGATCAGCCTCATTTGAACTGACAATCGTGAATTCCATTTCGTTTTTGCCAAATTTAACCTTAATGACAGATCCCATCTGCGCTCCTTTTGTGGCTTTATTTTTTTCCACAACTTCTGAATTCTTGATAAACATTTCCAGTTCGGCAATCCGTGATTCATTCTCATTTTGCTGAGTTTTGGCTTCAGCATATTCCGCATTCTCGCTCAAATCACCCTGCTCTTTGGCTTCTTTAATAGCTTGCGCAATTTCTTGCCTAAGTTTTGTGCGTCTTTCATCCAATTCATCCTGGATTTTTTTAAGACCTTCTTTGGTAATAAATCTGACCATACCCAGTAGTAGAAATTCAAATGGGCTTTGCCCAAAAGATTTTTTGTTTAAGTTATTTGGTTATTAATTACAACTATTATTAAAACATTGTTACAATATTAACCCAGTTTTTAAATTTTCACTACTGGGCATAATAATTTTCTTTTTTTAGTGTTTAAAAAATACCGCTTTTTAACGGTAAAAAACATGCCTATGGCAATGTTTTTTATAATGAACAAACATAGAATATATTAAAAACAATAATGTGTCAACCCCGCACCAATTTGGCACTTTTAAATACTGCTTTACTTAGAAATAATGGCTTTTTTATAACTAAAAATAAAAAACTATATTGTTGTTTTTATTTTGCGCCTTTGGCGCAGTGCCAATTTGGTGCGGGGTCAAGCCCCTCCATCAACTCTTTACAAGTGCGCAGCACTAATTGCTTTCAGCAAGCCTAAAGTTAGTGCGGGGTCAAGCCCCTCTTTATCTTGTAGGAATTTATAAAATTCCTTTTATTTTAAAAATCATCTTAGTGACTGCATCGAGAGCAAAAATTTCCCTGACAGTTATAAAAAACATAAGAGCCAAAAGCATCATCATGCCTACTGTATGAAAAGCTTGCTCAACTTTTTGGCTGACCGGTCGCCCCTTAATTTTTTCGATCAAAATAAACAATATTCTTCCTCCATCCAGAGCGGGAAATGGCAAGGCATTGATAATGGCAAGATTAACACTGAATATTGCAATGAACCTGAGAACAAAAACAAGACCCAGCGGAATTATTTGCCCGGTAAATTCAGCCAGTTTGATGGGCCCCATAACTTCAATTCCGGAAGCCTGTCCATAAAATAGTCCTTTGATTATGCCGCCTATGGCAATAAACATATTGCCTATCTCTAAGAATCCTTTCCAGAGCGCAGGAAAAAATGAATATTTTTTGACGATAACTTCACCCAGACCTGAGATGCCCAATGCGCCTTGGCCCTCTTTTACTTCGACGCGAGGCGTGCCAGAAAAAGACATCTCTTCATCTCCCCTTTGCACAACCAAATTAACTTCAGTTCCTTTGTTTGAATTTATATATTCCTGAACAGCTTCAACTGATGGAAAGATGAATCCATCGCCATTTTTGACTATCATATCCCCAACCTTAAGTCCCATCTTTTCCGCCGGAGAATCTTTCTCTATGCTTTCAATCAGAATTTTTGCTTCTGTGTTATGTTCGCCGGTAACATCCTGATATGAACCAATCATAAAAGTGATTGAGAGCAGAACCCAGGCCAAAATAAAATTCATGGCAACTCCGGCCACGAGAACCTTTATGCGAACCCACGGCGACTTTGCAGCGAAACTGTCTTTGTCTTTTTTGCCATCTCCGTCTTCTCCCTTAATTCTGACAAAACCCCCAATCGGCAGCCAGTTCAGAGAGTAAATCGTGCCGCCCTCAAATTTTTTCTTATGTATTAGATGCAAAGCCTGTTTTTCATCCTCATCATCGCCGTCCCGGCCCCATATTATCCGCCATCTTTTGACTGGAACTTTTTTTTCTACCGTATGCATTTTTTCAGTGATTGTTTCCTGAATGATTTCTTCATCCCCTATTTTCATGTCCGACCTTTTAACTTCCAAGCTTTCGATTTCAGAAAATTTTTGCTTTTCTTCTCCTTGCAAAAATTGTATGCCGACAAGCCTAGGTGGAAATCCCAAGCCGAATTCTTCAGCTTTGATGCCATTCCGGCGCGCCATGACAAAATGCCCGAGTTCATGCACGAACACGAGAATACCTAGAATAACGATGAAAACGATTACGGTTAGCATATTTTACATAAAACAAAAAACCTTATTCCCAAACGATGGTTTTTTAATTTTAAATTTTAAGTTTTAAATCAATTCCAAATTTTTCAATGACAAATTAATTTTAAAAATTTAATCATTAAGATTTCATTTTAAATTTAAAATTTGTTATTTAAAATTTGCGAAGCTACACTGTCATTATTTCCGCTTCTTTTTTGGTGCGAATATCTTCTATTTTTTTATTATATTCATCAACAATTTCTTGCAACTTGTCTTTGCCTTTGAATTTGTCATCTTCCGAAATTTTTCCATCGCGCTGAGAATCTTGAATTTCTTTCCAGATTTCTTCGCGAATAGATCGCACGACAATTCTGCCGTCTTCCGTCTTCTGATTCAATATTTTCACCATATCTTTGCGCCTATCCTCGGTCAGCATTGGAATATTTACCCGCACAAGAGCTCCGTCATTGTTGGGATTTAAATTTAAGTCTGACTCGCGAATAGCCGTTTCTATGGCAGTTAGAGCTCCCTTGTCCCAAGGTTGGATTACAATCATGCGCGGTTCCGGCGTGTTTATGCTGGCAACCTGTTTCATTGGAGTCTTGGTTCCGTAATAGTCCACTAATAAATCTTCAACCATGGACGGATTGGCTCTGCCGGTGCGGATTTTTGCGGTTTCTATTTTCAAGTGTTCGATGGCTTTTTCCAAATCGCTTTCGCGTTTTTTGATAATTTCGTTGTACATAAGATAAAAAATTATTAAATTAAATAATAACTTATCAGCGACTCTAATTTACTAATAGCCACTCTAATGTCTCTAATATTCGAGTCATTCGGGTGACCAATTCGAGTATTAGCGTCGCCCCTAGAATTTGCGAAGGCCGGCATAAATCTTTGGCTGATTAGCATTGTCATAACGCAACACGCTTATTTCCTTTGCCGTATCCAGCTGGACCGTCGCCCAAGTCGCGCCGCTATCGGTTGATTTATAAATAGCTTTGGCCGAAGAATACAATATTTCTTTTGAGTTTCCGGGATTTATCGCAATTGCCCTAATCGGAAAAGCCTTGGAGCTTTCAATGATATTCAGCTCACTCCATTTTTCATCTTGAGACCTGCGATAAATTCCTTTTTCTGTGCCCACATAAATTACGCCGGAAAGATACGGATCGGATACTATGGTATATACGCTCATGGATCCCCAACTATTTCCCATTTTTTCATTTATATCATTAATGGTTTCGCCGGCATTATTGGTCTCCAGGACGCCTTTTTGAAAAATACCAAAGAAAACATGGTCGCTGCTATTGCTGTCAAAAGCTATGCTGATGATAGGACCGCCGGCTTTCTTCAAGTTTCTCCATGTCTTTCCGCTGTCGTTTGTTTTCAAAATCACCCCTTCGCTTGTTCCGGCGTACATAACTTCCGGATTATTTTTGTCCAAAGCCAGAGCTGAAACGGTCGTGCCTTCCGATGGTTCTGTGTATATTTCTTTCCATTCTTGTCCTTCTTCCAAGCGTTTGTATATTTTAGCTCTTTTATTGAAAACTCCGCTGCCATACATTATATTCGGATTTTGCGAATCAAAAAGCAATCCATAGACCTTATTGGCAAAAGCAACTGGTTCCCATGTTTCGCCTCCATTTTTCGTCACAAACAGGCCATTTTCTTCGGTTCCTATATACACAACATTGGAATCAGCCGGATTTATAGCCATAGACAAGACATTAACTCCAGTAATTGTTTTTTTGTCATCAATTCTTGTTTTTGGATTCCAAGTTACTCCTCCATCTTCTGATTTGATGACAGTAGCGCCGGCCATGGTTAATGGGGTTTGCGTGCTGCTGCCCGTTCCGCAACCGGACAGAAAAAATGCTGCCATTAAAAGAGACGATAATATAAATATCTTTTTCATATTGTTATTTATGTTTTATTTGATATTTAAAGTATATCAAATAATCCCAAAATGAGCCAATTTAAAATTAAAAAACTCCCAAAAGGGAGTTCTTAAAAATTCTTGTGGGCGCAGAGGGATTCGAACCCCCGACCATTGGCTTAAAAGGCCACTGCTCTACCAACTGAGCTATGCGCCCAAAATTGAAGTATTTGCTACAACGCTTTTTATTATAGCAAAAATAAAATATAGGTCAACCCCGCACTAACTTTAGGCTTGCTGAAAGCAATTAGTGCTGCGCACTTGCCTAAAGTTGGTGCGGGGTCAACCCTAACAAAATGCAACGAATAAGCCAAGCTCAACAAAAATCCTACGAGAGCTGAAATTTCCAATAATTATCGCTCTCGCTTTTTTATAAAAATCAAAAACAATAGCGGTAAAACCATCCAGAGCAGCTTCCACCACGGGTCGATAAGGTACACTAGTGATTTTTGTGAAATAAAAGACGGGATATCACTGCTTGATAAATTGGAAAAAATTATACTAATCATCAGGGTAACTTCCAAAAAACTCATTACAAAAGCTTTCCACATTGCGTAGCTTTGACCGGACTGATAGATATCAAACATATATCTGTTCATCATAGCCAAAAGAACAACAAAAATAAGAAACAGCAAGCTGTAAGAATTTTCCATGAACGACATCACGTTTTGCGGAACTGCGCTAATCAGGGCCAGAGAAATATATATGTTGATCAGAAAATTGTGCAGACGGTATCGGCTGACAAGAAACAAAAATGCCAAGCTTACGCCCAGAATAATCAAAAGCAATGTCACCGATTCGGCTACATTCCCGGCTAGTCCCAAATTTATAAAAGCTTTATTGAAAGGCATAGGAATTGGAATTTTGAATTGAAAAACACGCACACCATTTCTTTTCTCATTCAGTATACACGATTTTAAAAAATATGATAGCCCGTCCCCACACCTATTTCAGCAGAAATTTATGAATATTGCAAGCAAAATAGAACTTCATATATCGGTTAATAATGGCTGTTTAAATTTATAGGTGTGGGGATAAATAGACAAAAAGCCGCCGTTGGTTTATAATCATATTTGTTAAATGAAACTTCATGGATGAAATGCAATTACCTAAGCGAATTTTCTTTTGGACACTTGTTGCCCTTTTTTGGCTTATTTCAGGCCTAATTGTGGGATACACTTTTGGCTATCGTTTTAGTTTTGAGAAAGGTATTTTTATTTATGGCGGTTCCATTACTGTCAAAATGACTCCCCGAACAGCTAATGTATATTTGAACGGCGTTTTGTCTTCCGGTTCTTTCAGCCAACTGAATGGAGCCTATCATATCAGCGGAGTTAAGCCTGGAAAATATCTTGTGGAAGTTAAAGTTGACGGCTATCAAGACTGGTCAAAAAACATAACCGTGCACAGCGGAATATCAACAGAATTTTGGAATGTTTTTCTGGTGGAAAATTCTTACCCAAAGGTTAGTTATGATTCGGCCGGCATCGGAAGATTGTTTATTTCCCCGCGTGAAAACTTGGCGGCTTTTTCAGAGCAGTTTGAAAATAATTTTTCCGTGAAAGTCCTCGACCCGGAAACATCTGAGATACAATCGGTTTTTTCTTCCGATGAGTATGTTTTCACCAATGATGAAAAAGAAAACATCGAATGGTCTCCGCAATCCCACCGCCTCATAATTCCTGCTTTAAAAAATGAAGAAAAAAATTATTTCATAGTCTCTTTGGAAGAACAGGAAATATTGGATCTCAAAAATATTTCTCAACTGGAAAACCTTTCCCATGTGCGTTGGGATCCGAAAAACAAGGACATCATTTTCTTCATGTCAAATAGTGACCTGTATAGGCTGGATCTCGAAAATACCCAGAATAAAAAACTAATCACCAGAAATATCGCCGGCTATGATCTTTCGCAAAAAGGCTTGTTCTATTTTCAATTGCCGGAAGGCATCGTCTATCGGACAGATTTTGACGCTTCCGGTTCACCTGTGCAAATAACCTCATCGGCTCCGGAAAACATGAGTGACAATTCATATCAAATCATCGTTTATGATGAAGACAGAATAGTTTTTCTAAACAAAAACCGCGAATTGTATATCTATAATAAAGGCCAGGAAAATACCTATTTCAGAAAACTTGCCGACAATGCCAATGGGTCGCAATTTTCCGATGACGGCAAAAAATTGCTCTATTGGACCGATAATGAAATTTTCACTTATTTTGTCCGCGTTTGGGAGGTTCAGCCAACCAGAATTGAAAATGAAAACATGTCCATCACCCGCCTTTCGAGTCCGATCAAAAATGTCCAATGGACCAGAGATTATGAACATGCCCTATTTATGAATGATAATGTGGTGAAAATGATTGAAATTGACAACCGCGATAATCGCAATATAAAAGATGTGTTGAAATTAAATAGTGGTTCCGTTCTTATTGATAATTTTTCGGACGGCAACCTTTATTTTACGGATAAAAATGAACAGGATCAAAATAGCCTCTACTCAATAGAATTTCCAAGACAAACTTCCCTGTTGCAAGGCTTCCTGCCCGGAACCAACAATTAGCTTATTAGGCATTAGCTTCATTAGCTTATTAGTAAAACTCAAAATATTTTTTCAATTCAGAATTATTTTTTTTATTTCTACTTACTTTTTCTTTCCGCAAGAAAAAGTAACAAAAAGAACTCTCGCACCCGCTCGTTCGCAGACAAATTCTGCGCTCGCTCGCTAAAATTTCTAGCGGATTACCGTGGAGAAATTTTTACGCTCGGCTCGCTTGAAGTTTGTTCCTGCTCACTACGCAAAGTGCGAAATGGAATACGAAATGCATTTTGAATTTCTTAGGCGCCATATGAAGTACGTAGGTAAAGCGCTAGTGATGAGCGTTAAAAAATTTTGTGAGGAGCGAAGCGGAATTGAAATTTTAGCGAAGAACGAAGCGCTTGCCATCAGTATCTTCATCAGGCGCGACTTTCTTTTGTAACTTTTCTTATCTAGAAAGAAAAGTTAATGCTTGAATTTTCAAGGGTTGTAAATACTAATCTTTTATTATTCTCTTTTTGACCAAAATAAAAAACGGTCTGCGTGTTGTTCGGATTTCTCCAAACATTACACGCAAACCGCTTGTCCTAGTCTCTCCCAGGAAAACCCATCGAAAATCCCCCGACATGTTTCCCGCTTTTTAAATAAAACCAAGTCTCTAAATCAAGCAACTGTTTCTTTTCTGCAGCAAAAAATTTCATATTGATTTTGATATTATCTTCAAAATATTCAGAAATTTCCGCAACAATTCTGGTGCTTTTTTCAAGAGCTCTTTCTAAATCGCCCCCTTCCGCATGGCAGTAACTAAAAATTTTAATTTCCTTGAAAGTTACAAAGCCGCGATCTCGATGGTACGTAAAGTTAAGCATCATAACATCGCTTATAAATTTCCACACTGATTGCATACCGAGTGAATTTTTTAATGCGATGTCTTTTTCCAACTTTTTGCGCAGCCTACTCTCAAAAACAACCGATACTCTTTTTACCATGATTTCCTCCTAAAGGGGGCTCATTACGGCCCATTTATTTCTGGTATTTTTACCAGATTTTTAATTATACTCCTTTTTGACCAAAAAGTCAATATCTGGCTTTGCATATTCAAAAAACGCCTTATTTCAGACGTTTTTTGTATCGTGAATATTGAAGAATTTTTGTATATTCCTCGAAGATTTAGGGAGCTGGCGCAGGAACTGGCGCAGGAGCAGGAACCGGTGCCGGAGCGGCTGGAACAGGTGCTGGATTTTCCGCAGGTGCTGGAGATGCTGGCTGAGGATTAACATTTTCCGGAGCCGTTATGGAAGGAGTTTCAGCGGAAGGAACTTCCGGTGCTTGCACTTCAGCCTTGGCTTCATTAGAAATTCCATTTCTTACATTATTAATGAATTTCTGGATTTGTTCTTTGGCTTTGGCTGATTCCGCCGGCAGAACATCCAAAACTTTCTGGTACTGTTCAATGGCCAAATCTTTCTTCTTCTGATTTTCATAGAGAAGTCCCAGATTCAAATGCGTGTTGATATCGTTCGGAGCGACTTTCAATATTTGCAGATAGCTAGCTTCGGCATCCGTAATATTTTCATCTCCGCCTTTTTTCTGAAGCAACGATCCAAGATTGAACAGGATGTTGATGTCTTGCCTATTTAAAACATAGGCGTTCTTGGCTGATTCCAAAGCTTTATCAAGATCGCCGTTTTGATCCTGCATCAGAGAAAGATAATAGTAGCCCGAAGCAAAGTTCTTTTTTTCATCAACAGATTTCTGGAACATATCGGTCGCTTCTGAAAGCAAGGTTTTTTTCTTGGCTTCATCCTTTTCAACACTGGCTTGCTTGGCTTTCAGTTGTCCGATTTTCAGGTAAATATCCGGACTGTGCGGACTCAGAGCCAAGGCATCATCATAAGCTTTGATTGCTTCGTCAAAAAATTGTCCCAAATAAGTTGATCTGTTTTCATACGCTTGAGCCACTGCGGAAGCTGCCACGATATCTTTTGGCATAAGATTCTTGCCATTTGAAGTCAACTTTATCGAATTTTCCAGATAGCTTCCAATCTTTTTTGCATCAGCCTCTTTGCCTTTGAGAAATTCGTTATTGGCCAGAGCAATAAACATTTGGCCGCCCAAGGTGTAATATCTGCCTTCCTTATTATATAGATTGATAGCTTTACCTACTTTATTGATTGAGTTTTCTTCAGTCAGGTTACTCTGTCTGCCAGCTATGCCCGCCATCACATCCGCAGCGTATACTCTGCCCAAAAACACGAAAAGGAAAACCACGCCAGCGCTCACAACCAAAAACACGAAAGCTAGCGCCAAAGCATATTTTGGTGAGGCTTTCAAGGAAAGGTTTAGGCTCTCTTCTTTTGTTTCTCCTTCCGCCAAAATCGCGCCCATAGCCAAGGCTGACAAAAGTACTCCCAAAATTACGATAGATCCATCCAGCCTTATGAAAAATGATGACGCTATGATCACCAGCGCAGCCGACAGTGTTCCCAGCGAGTATATTTTGTTTTTACCCTTATCTTTGCTGACAAAATAAATTGTCACGCCCAGAAAAGAAACCAGCATTAAAAGAAAAGCAAAGGTTCCCAGAGCGCCGACTGTTGAAAGAGTTTCCCACAAAACGCCGGAAGCCTGGTAGAAATTGAGAGTATACAGATTATTCATATTAAATTCCTGCGGCCGATAGAGAGCAAAAGCATGGGAATATGTTGCCGGTCCGCTACCCAGAAAAAATTTATCTTTTATTGATTCCTTGGCTATTTGCCAGGAAAGCTGATGTTGCGGGCTCACTTCCGCCGGCAACTGAACCGAAAGGAGACTAGCGTTTGAAGAAACATAACTGCCAATCAATAAGATTGCCAATACGCCCATAAAAACGCTCATCGGCAGCCAAGTAGAACCTTTGCCGGGATTGATGATGCGCGCCATTATGTATACCAAGAAAAATACCACGCCGACCAAAATGCCTTCTTTCGGCATAAAGTTAAAGAAGGCCAGCAAGATATATAAAGAAGCCAGAATTATCACGAGGAGAACAGCCGATAATAATATTTTTTTTATTTTTTCCAAGCTGCTTGATTGCGTTTTCAAGAAAGCCGTAACCGCGATAATAATCAAAACGCCCAGAAAAACCGCAGCGCCGGAAATTGAACCCAGCGGACTGATTGGCAGATATTGCACCCAAGGATGCGCGCTAACAAAATTTTGATCCAACCCTTTCAACGCTCCGTTGATAACTAGGATTTCCCAAAGAATAATCAACAATCCGGATGCTAAAAGAGATCCTAACATTATTTTCAAGCGGCGCAGACCAAAATGGCTGAGAATTAAATAGAAAACAATAATGCAGGCGGTAATGTTGACGAAACCATGGGTTGGATCGCCAAAGAATCCCCAAAAACTATGCCACCTGTCGACTGAAAAGATCGTAGCTAAAAGATAGATAAGCCAAAAAATAATAATTGGAACATCAATCGGCGTCCGGCGTATTTTCATTTCGCCCCTGATCACTCCATTGGAAGTCCAAGCAATCAGCGCTATCAAAATCCAGAAATAGAAATACATCTGTTTCTCAAAGGAAATCCCCTGCGACGTGAAACCGGTGAAAAATAGCGGGACTCCAAAAAAGATAGCTGCCAGAGAAACTGAAATCATGATGTCGAATATTTTATCCGTCCATTTGGCGCTTTCGTGATTTTCTTTTTGGCTAGGCATTGGCTGCGGCGCGTTTGTTTCGGCGTTTCTTCGCTGCAAATAATCTCCTTGAGTTCCCGAACGAAATGAAGGGCCCTGCGATGATCTGACTGGTATGTCCATATTTTTTAAATTAATAGTAACAAATTAATTAACGACTATTTTTCTAAAAGCACAAAACCACTACAAACATGCAAATACGATCTTGTATATTTGTAATTTGTATATCGGTTTTTGTGTTTATTGTTCAGGTTTATTTTAGCACATGTTCCCCGACTTCGCCAAGTGCCTCAGAATCACTTTTTTTCAATAATTTCTTGGTCAAAAATCTGGCCTGCAAAAGGCTGCTGATGGTCTGACCAGAATTTTTTAGTGTCAAATTCGGGAAGATTTAATTTGTATTGGCGGGCTAAAATTGTTTCTTCTTCCGTTCTCTCCATTTTGTCATTTTCCTGGCCAATTTCCGACTTTTTTATTTCCACTTTTTGAGTTTTCGCCATTGTCAGTTCTTTCATTTCTTTTTCCGTGATTTTCAGTTTAATAATCAGATAGCTGTTTTTTTCCGTGTCGCTCCAAACGTGGCCTTCGGAAAAAATTGCAATCACATCGCCTTTTTTCAGCGAACTGCGGGCATCTTCCACCGGATCAGAAGCTTTTTCATCAACAATGTTAACCAACGCTTCGTATATCTGCGGTTGGTTTTCCGGTTTTTTATCTTCCTTAACTTTAGCTGTGATTGCAAAGATTACCGCTGCAAAAATAGCCGCGATTATAATTATTACCAATAGAAACTTTTTTTTGTTGACTATTTGAATCATAAAAAATTAAAAGTTATTTCAACGCTCTGATTTTATATTATATTTAGACAATATTTCTTTTTCAAATTTTTGTTCTTCTTGTTTTTGCTTGTTTATTATTTTCAGTTTGTCATTTGCCGACATTGTTTTTTCATTTTCCATTTTCAAAACCAGTGCTTTTTGCAATTTTTCCAAAAGAAAATTTAATTCTTTACAACGAAGTTTGAGCTGGACAACAGACGGTAGAGATTTATCCAAGGGGTAAAAGGGGATTTTTTCAATATCAAAAGGGATTAAAGGGTTTAAAAGGGATGAAGGAGAAGAAAAGGTTGATGGGGCTGAAGGGGTTCCCCTTTCTCCCATTATGCCCTTTATTCCCATTAATTCGGGATAAAATCCTTTCCAAACATCATCGCAATCCTCTTCTAATTCAGTGTTAGCACCAATAGAAAAACCGAGAAATTCATAATATTCCCTAGTAGAATTTCGTTTCCAACCTTCCACAATATTTTGTTTTATTGATCTAGCCGACCTATTCATTTGATCGGACAGGGCGTAAAGGGTTTTCAAAGGGATCGAATGGGAAGAATGGGGAAAATGGGAAGTCAGAAGAGAACATTCTTTTTGCAATTCTTCAGCTTTTTTATAGACCAGTAGATC
>JAKLIO010000010.1 GCA_022709565.1 Patescibacteria group bacterium | reverse complement strand
AAACATTGACGAACCCAGACACAGGCGCATTGAGAGTTCCGACCAGTTTGGCCAAAAGCTCTTGCTTGGATGGAATCTTAGCCAAAGCTTTTACTTGGGCTCCGTCCATAATGTCTTTGCCCAGAACGCCGCCGATCATTTTGATATTTTCGTTTTTCTTGGAAAATGTGTCGATGATTTTGGCTCCGGCAACTTCGTCTGTGTTTGAAAGCGACAAAGCGATCTGTCCTTCCATCTTTTTTATGTTCAGCCCTTCAACGCCGGCATTTTTGAAAGCGATATCCAGAAGCGTCTTACGAGCAACTGTATATTCAACACCTTCAGCCCGCAAAGCTTTTTTAAGCTCGGTTGAACCTTGAACGTCGAGACCTTTGTAATCAACAAAAACTGCTGACTTGGCCGCTTTGATTTTTTCCGTCAAAATTTTTACGAGTTCAATTTTCTGTTGTTTTGTTAACATGAGTTTTTCTCTACGAATTACTAATTCATACTAATATACTAATTCCAGTTTTCTCCCTTTTTAAAAGGGAGATGTCCGAAGGACAGAAGGATTTTTGAAAATTATTCAAATCCCCCTTAATCCCCCTTTTACAAAGGGGGAGTTTGTATATTCGTAATGATTCGTAGTTCGTAGAAATAAATAAAAATCTGCGTTTCCGCAGATCGACCTTTGTCATCAAAAAACATTAAAAATGTTTTAGATTCCTAGGTGGGAGTTACTGCCTCACGTGATCCCTCACGTGATGCATCCCCACTGTCTGCGGATTTACCACTTGCGTGGCTTATATTAAATTTTCCCAATTTCATTATTATCTAGCTCGGCTTTAGACGGCTTCGGCTTTCGGCTCTTCTGCTTTAACTTCTTCGGGTTTGACTTCCTCGGTTTTAATATCTTCAGTTTTCGGTTCCCCGCCTGCAACACTTTGTGTAGCAATGTGGGCAGGTTCGGTTTTAGCCTCAGCTACTGTTTCAGTTTTTACAGGTTCAGCAGGAATTTCCCCGCCTGCATCGCTTTGCGAAGCATTGCTGGCAGGTTTAGCTTTTGGCTTTTCCATCTTTATCGCGCGTTTCTTGCCGTCAATAATTCCTTCTCTGACAAACAGATTATAGGCGCTATCAGAAGCCTGCGCTCCTTTTGCAATCCATTCCTTGATTTTGTCAGCTTTTAAAACTGCCACCTTCCTCTTTGGATCATAACTGCCCAAAACAGCCACATGGCGTCCTCCTGGAGCTACTGTGTGTTCCTGCAAAACTACCTTGAATTGAGGTGCGTTTTTTCTGCCTGTTCTTGCGAATCTAATAGCCAACATAATTTCTTTTTTCGTTAAATAAATAATAGAGGATATTTGTTATACCCTGTTTTTAGCCTTTATAAGCCTAAATTTCAGTACTTGTTCATTATACATGACAAAGAATATTTGTCAATATTTTCATGTGCAGAAAGTTTTTGAAACGCAAAAACCCCGCTAAATCGGGGTTTCATGCGTTATATCGAAAAATTCAAGTCCTAAAGAACTGCTTCTTTGGCAGCTTTGGCTAGGCGAAATTTTACAACTGTTTTGGCAGCAATTTTGATTTTTGCTCCGGTTGCAGGATTAACACCCATTCGAGCTTTGCGTCTTGCTTTAACCATCTTTCCAAAACCTGGCAATACGAATTCTCCTTTGCCCTTTACTTCCTTGTAAGCTAGTGTTGCGATTTCGTCAAAAAATCCGCTTACATCTTTTTTTGCCAAGCCTGTTTTTTCAGACATAGCTGTCACGATCTGTGACTTCGTCATTTTTGCCATAGTTGTTTTTTTATTTTCGAGCGGAGCCGAAGAAATATTTTTTATTCTTAAGCGATCGCTGAAAACAAATTAATTTATTATTAAATATTAATACTGCATGTGGCTCATGCATATTTCAATTATACACCATTTTTAAAAGGTTTCCAATAGCCCTTTTCATTTCTTGTCAACCCCGCACTAATTTTTCCTTCCGTAGAGATTAGTTTTCCATGGTTTAAATCCAATTGTTGCATACAGCTCATTGGCTTTTTTACGTTTGGGATTGCTTGTAAAATTAACAAATTTCATGCCAAGCTTTTTGCTTTTTTTGATCATTGTCTGCAATATTTTTTTACCCAGTCCCCTGCCTCTATATTTTTCTTCCACTACCAAATCTTCAATGTTTCCGCAAAAAGCAAATAATTTCCTGATTGGGATCAATGTTCCCATGCCAATCAAAATGCCATCTTTTCGGAGCGTGACAATAGTTCCTGACTTCATTACTGCCTTCATATCTTTTAGGCTTGCTGTTTTGGATTCCGGATTAAGCTGCTTCATTAAAACATTAACCATATCAACGTCTTTTTGTTTTATGTCATTCTCTCCGATTGTAATTTTAGTTTTTTTTGGCATACTTTTAAGAAATAGGCGTGCTACTTTTTTAAAAATTTATACACTAACAGCAGCAGGATAAGTCCCAAGGTAGTTAGTCCTACCGGCAAGAAATATGGCATTCTTTCGGTAAAAGGTTTCTCGGGTTCTTGCGGCAAGACAAAATCAGAATTGGAAGTTTGCGGTCCGAGTGAAATTTTTTGCGCGCTGCTCAAATCAAAATACTTGAGATACTGATCCAAATCATATTTCGGAGAAACAGCTTTCGCGTTGCCATAATACAATTCATATTTCTTGTCGGCTTGCGCTTGAAATATCAGCTCCCGCTGCGTCGCAAAAATCTTGGCTCCGGAAAAATCAAGTGGCGCATTATCATTGTTATAAACAATGATTTTTATATATCTGTCTGTTGTTTCATTTATGTCCAAAGTAGTGTTCTCTCCGACAAATTTCGGAGTATTGTACCGGAAAATATAGCCTTGGCCAACATATTTCCAATCGGCTGAATTTTTGTCATTAGCCGAATAGGCAGCCACACCCCTGTTGAAATTTTCACCACTAGAAAGCAAGGATATCTTATTGGCCGGAATTCCGCTTTGGCCTATGTCGGCAATCAAAGTTGTTGTTTTTTTGGATGTGTCTTGAATCGCCTCAAGTTCGGACGCTATGGAAAATTGCTCGGCATTTTTTTGCGCATATTGATTGACGCTGACTGAGTTTATGACCACCGGATTATTGTCGCTGTCGGAAATTTCAATTTTTAAAAATTGAAACACGCTGTCCGGAAAAGACACGGAAGTGTCCTGGGATTTCATGCCGCCCCGCTTGTCGGTGTAGTCATAAACATAGACATTGGCTTTCAAAATGTTCCAGCCAGTCTGATTGTCGCTGCCAAAAACAGTCACGTTGCGCTGAAAATTTTCTGAAGAAGTCTGGATTGTCAGCGAGTTAGTGATGATTCCCCGCTGGCCTAAATCCAAAATCACGGAAGAATATTTGCCGGATACAACTGAATTATTGATCATTTTAGGACTATAGTTTTTTCTGCCTTCCTCGTTTTTGACTGTAATCAGCTTGTATGGAACTTCTTGTTTGGAACTGTCCACCACTCGAATATCGGCCAAATTTTTAGCCGCGCCGGCAAAAACTTCGTTATCCAAAAAAACCTCCACCAAGCCACTGCTGGTGCCAAGCAGTGATTTTTTGTATTGCCAATTCTGGGCTGAAAAATCAGCTTGCGCGACAAACGCCGCCGCACCAAATAAGCAGGAAACTAAAAATATTTTTTTAATCATATAATTTCTTTAATTGTATTTTTATATTTTTGATAAACGAACGAAATTGCCAGCAAGACTGCGCCTAAGCTTATGGATGAGATGATGCGATACAGCGTGCCCAAACTCCATAAATCATAAAAGAACAATTTCAAAATCGCCAGAATCAACAATGCTAATCCACCCAATCTAACCCCTTTGTATTTGCCGATAATTCCGACTGCCAACAAAATGATTGAATAGATGAGCCAAAAAATCGAAAGAGCTATGCTGCTTCTGTTTTCCAGTTTTTCTATTTTTTCCCGACCTAATTTATATTCATTGGAATCATAATAGTCGTTGTCATAGGCGCCCATTTTCTTCGGCGCATTAAAGCTGCTTATGGCTTTCGATTGTTGCTCGCGTATGACATTTATATCGCGGTCATATGATTTAACAATTTCATGGCTAATGGAAAATATTGTCATAAAATTAGCCACTATGACAAACATTGCAACCAGGGATCCCTTGCTTATTTTTGCTTGGCCCGTTTTTAAATTGTCATCTTTTGAAAATGCATAAACCAAGAATGCCATAAGATAAGCCCCAGCGATAATTATGCAGGCTGTCAAAAAAACATTGTTAAATATTAGCAAACTGTCTTTATTATACTCCGCAATATCCAACAGAAAATATCTGTAAATCGCCAGGCCCGACACGAAAAGAGAAAATAAAATTATGGCTTTTTTATTAAGCCTGGCACCGATTAACATCAGCAAGACTGCTTCGATTACCCAAGCTATAGTGATGACATTTTGTTCAAACTGAAGCGGAATCGCCAAGGTCACAAAGCCGACCGTTAAAAAAGCCAGAAAGCCGTACAGATTTTCATCTTCCGGTGTCAAGCTTCGCACCAAATAGGCCCAGATAAAATAATATACCGCCAAAACCAGCGCGAAAAATCCCATAAAAATATGGTAATCATCATCAAGCAATCCAAAACTCGCCCCGAAATAAACCAGAGCGGAAGCCCAAGTAAGCAATTGCTCCACGCCCGTTGATTTTTCTTTTTTAACCAGATTGTATATCAACGATGAAATGGAAAAAATTAAAAAGAACAGCGTCAGGAAATACATAGTTGTCCCCAAATCCTGCCTGGTGTAATATTCTGCGCCCCACAATGAAAACAAAAGTGCTGTACCTAAAAATCCAATTACGTTTAGCCAATTCCATTTTTTAAATATTGCCACCGCCAAAATTGCCAGATCCAGCAAGACCAAATAGGAGAGCAGCCCAATTTGATTATTCACGCCGCTCGAAGCCATCAGGGGCGTAGCAAAGCCGCCCACAATCGCTACTATCACAAGTGCTAAAGCGTCATATCGGAGGCTCAGTGCTATGCCTACGGCAGTAATAATTATCATAATAAAAAAGGCTGTCAGCGAACCGATCAATTGATAAAAATTAAACGCGCAAAAAATAGAAAGATAGAGAACTGCGATACCGCCGCCGCTGATTATTTGGCCGTACACAAAATATTTGCGGATAGTTTTTTCCCCGGCTCCCAGTAGGGCCAAGCCGATAATAATGCCGATTATGATGCGTCCGGTTTCACCGATCCAATCATTGTCAAAAGCGTATTTAAGGAAAAATGAAACTCCCAAAACAAGAGCTGTGATTCCGATTCTAGCAAACCACTTGCCGCCGATGTTTTCCTCCAAAGAGTCCTGGCTTTTTGCGGGACTTTCTGCAGGAAAAATTGTCTGAGTCTGTTCCTGCACAGCTGCTGGTGGTGGCGGTGGCGGAGCTAAGCTTGAAAAATCAGGCTGCTGAAAATTTTGCGCCGGCGCCTCTATGCGCGCCTGATTTTCCAATTGTTCAATGCGTTTTCCCTGCACTTCGATTTTTTTGTCGAGCGTCAGGACAGCTTGCTGGATTAAATTCAGACTTTCTTCTATCTTGTTTGTGTTTTCTTCTGGCATATTTTTTTTGTTTTATAAATTAAAAAGTAGAAAAATAACCCCCAAAACTAACTGTAAGCACTATAAAAATAATCATTAGAATCACGATCATTTCTACAAGCAAACCATAGAAAATAAATCGTCTTCTATTAAACAAATAAATTAAAGCTGTAATGTAAAATATTAGTGCTATAAAAGGTCCAATTAGCGTAATAAAACTGCTAACAAAACCGACTACCCAGGGAGCGAAAAGACCAAATAAAAAATCCGCCCATTTTTCGGAGGATTTCGCGTATATTTTGGGAGTTTTAAAATCCCAAAAATCTACAGGCTGTTTTGATTCTTTGGAAGATGCTGTGACAATAACACTGTCATTATATACAAAGGAAACACCATCTTGAATATCTTGCTCTGAATAGCCAGCTTTCTTGAGCTGATCGAATAAAGCTTCTTGCGAATATTTATCTTTGTTTTCTTTTAAATACGCGATAACATTTTGATTCATATTTTTTATAAATATCCCCTTTGCTGTTTGTGTTTATTATATCACAAAAAATTGATTTAAAAAACGGAGCCGAAACTCCGTTTTTATGTTACTAATTCGCAATAATTTTTCCGCTCTGGCTGACCTGATCAAGGCGCACCGACAAAAGTTTGGAAATTCCGTCTTCATTCATTGTCACGCCGTAGAGCAAAGAAGCCTGGCGCATAGTTTCGCGATTGTGGGTGATGGCGACAAACTGCGTTGTGTCTGACAAATCTTGAAGTATCTTGCCGAATCTTCGGGAATTGGCTTCATCCAAGGCAGACTCCACTTCGTCCAAAATTGCAAATGGCGGCGGATTATGGGAAATAATTGAAAACAAAAGTGCCAAAGCAGTGAGAGATCTTTCGCCTCCGGAAAGCATGGACAGACTGGCAATCTTTTTTCCGGGCGGACAGGCAAAGACTTCAATGCCGATTTCTTCCCGCTTGTCGGATTCTTCTTCCTGATTTTCCGGTTCAATTTCCGCTCCCTCTTCTTCGACTTCCTTGTTTTTTCTGGTTTTAATTTTGACTTTTGTCAGGTGCGCGGTGCCTCCGTCGAAAATTATGCGGAAATATTTCATAAACTCCTTGTTTATTTCTTCAAAAGCTTTTTCGAATTCGACGCTGATGCGCTGATCCATTTCTTTTATGATTGATTCCAATGAAACCAGAGCGTCGGCAAGATCTTTGAGTTCCTGCGTAAGAAAATCGAAGCGGGTGTTTGTTTCGTTATATTCTTCCACAATCATTGGATCGATGCCGCCAATCTGCTCTGTTTGCACTTTGAGCCGGCCTATTTCTTTTTCCAATTGCTGCTGATCAATTTCTTCTCCGTCATGTTTCAAAGCATCTGCTTCACATTTGAGAGCTTCCCTAATTTCGTTTGTCAGATCTTCTTCGCGCACTTCCACGCGAGCCAATTTTATTTTCGCTTCATTAAATTGATCCTTGAGAACATTCAACTGTTCTTGTTTGACACGCGCCTCTTTTTCCAGCTCAAAAAATCTTTTTCTGGACTGCATAATTCGCTGGGCTTCAACATTGATTTCTTTTTCCGTTTTTTCCAGCTCTTTTCTGAGTTGTTCTTCTTTGACCAGCGCATTTTTCTTTTTGTTTTCAAAGTCTTCAATTCTTTTCTGAATTTCATCAACCTCTTTTGAATTGTCTTTTTTGACGGCGACCTCGCCTTGGCCGGATTCTTCATAAAGATCGTGCAGTTGCTGCTGGATCGCTCTAGCGGCTTCTTTGATTTCCTGCAAATCCTCAATTTTTTCCGCTTTTTCAACTTGCCCGATCAGGCGTTCCTGAGCCTCCCGAATATTTTTAAGTTTTTCCTGGACATATTTAAGATCCACTGGAATAATCTCCATGACCTTCTGATTGGCCAATTTTTCTTTTTCAATAACCGCGCGCCCTTCAGAAATGATAATCTCTCTTTCAACTTCATTGAGCTGCTGTTTTATTTGATCCCGCTTTTTTTCCAGCGCCTGCTGCGCGCTGGAATCCTGAGCTTTGCCTGATTCCTGATTAAGTTCGTCGTTCATCTCGTCCACCTTGCGCTGCATGTTCATCATGCTCGCGCCTAGTGTTTCTTTTTCTTTGGAAAATTGTTCGCGATCAAACTGAAATTGATGCCATAAGAACGAAAACAGCCTGGTTTGTTTTTCCTTGAGTTTTTCCGCAATTTCTTTGCCCTGCTGGGCCTTTTCCGCCTGGCGCTTTAGCATTTTGAGATGCGGTTCAATTTCTTTGATAAGCCCGCCCACTCTTTCCATATTTTCCCGAGTAGAATCCAGTTTTCGCAGGGCTCTTTCTTTTTTGATTTGATATTGCTTCACGCCGGCCGCATCTTCCAAAACTATGCGCCGTTCTGCCGGAGTCGAATTCAAAAACGCATCGGACATTCCCTGATTGATGACGCAATAACTTTCCCGTCCGATTCCCGCTCTGGCCAAAAGATCTGTGACATCCAAAAGGCGCGTCCGGCTTCCATTAATGAGATATTCCGATTCGCCGCTGCGAAAAACTTTTCTGGTTATTTCAACTTCGGAAAATTCAACCGGAATTCTTTTGTCAGAATTATCGAAGCAGAGGGAAACATGCGCGCTGGAAAGACGGGACTTGGTTCCGGAGCCGGCAAAAATAACGTCTTCGGTCTTTTTACCGCGCAGGGTTTTCATGGATTGCTCACCCATCGCCCATTTGATCGCATCGGAAACATTGGATTTTCCTGATCCGTTCGGCCCAACAATCGCCGTTATGCCTCTAGTTCCGGCATCATTAAAATTCCCCGCCGGTAAAAATTCCAGCGTGGTCTTATTGGCAAACGATTTAAATCCAGCTATTTCGACTTTTTTGAGATACATGGCGCTTCGCGCAAGTCAAAAGTTAAAAGTTTATAAAGTTTATAAAGTAAAACACAAACAAAATCCATCCTTGACTTTATGGACTTGTAACTTTATTAGCTTTATAACTTATTGTATTTTATCACACTTTATATTATTTTAAAACCCTACCTAAAATGTTTCCGGAAAAGAAAAAAACATCTATAGGATCATAGATGTCTTTGTAAATTGTTGCAGGAGCAAGGAGGAGTAAAGTGGGATGTGAGAGAGAAGTAAGCGTTTATTTTGATAAATAAACAAACTCCAATACTCCTGCAACTATGTTTTGGAACGGCTGGCGACTATTTGTTAACACAAAAAACTACAACTACCAACAACACTTATCGGGGTGAACTGAGTTGAATTGAGTAAAGAATTATTGACTGTTTTTTGTTACGCGAAAGCTTATAAAAACAGCGATCGCACCTATTGACATAGCCGCCAAGCCGTTTGTGTTTTTAAGAACTATTTACTTCTACTTGAATTATAGCACACCGTTTTTTCTTGTCAAAATTTAAACCCCCTTATGGCTAATTACCACAAGGGGGTTGTTTTTTAAATTTTCTGACGGAGATGGCTGCGTGGCTGTCCGGGCTGCGAATCTTTTTGATGACTCGCACGGTGCGCTCTGCCTGATTTCCGCCAGAAAAGCTTGGGTTAGCCCCACTCTATTACTAAAAACTAGAGTGGGGCTAACGTATGGGTGGTGTTCCGGATGAAAACATTTTTCATCCCTCCTTTCTTCTTTTTTTTATTTACAATAACCGTCTATTTTAGCACTTTATATTGATTTTGTCAAGCCAAAAAAGCCAAAACGCAAAGTTTTGGCTTAAATAAGGGAAAAATTCGGATAGAATTTGATGAATTTTTAAATTATAAAATTTAAAATTTATTGTAAATTGAAAATTGTGAATTGAAAATTTATTTAGATATATATTCTGCCAGTTCCACCAGCCTGTTGGAATAGCCCCATTCATTATCATACCAACCGACAATCTTGACCATATTGTTCTGAGCCATTGTGAGCGGCATATCCACAATCGCGCTGTGCGGATCCATCTTGTAATCCATGGAAACCAACTCCTCGTTTGTGGCGGCCAATATTCCTTTAAGATCACCTTTGGCTTCTTCCGCAAAAGCGGCATTTATTTCTTCTATGCTCTTTGGATTTTTCACGGTGCAGATAAAATCAACAATGGAAACCACCGGCGTCGGTACTCTAAGAGATATGCCATCCAGCTTGCCCTTGAGATGCGGAATAACTTTGCCGACAGTTTTGGCGGCTCCGGTCGTGGTTGGAATAATTGAAAGCGCGGCCGCGCGGGCTCGCCGTATATCGCGATGCGGGAGATCCAAAAGGTTCTGATCATTTGTATAGGAATGCGTGGTCGTCATAAAACCCTGCTCCACTTCGCACAAATCATCCAGAACTTTAATCATCGGCGCCAAACAATTGGTAGTGCAAGATCCATTGGAAACAATCGCCTCGCCCTGATAATCTTTTTCATTGACTCCCAGGAGATATACCGGCGTATCATCTTTCGGCGGCGCTGACATGACAACTTTTTTAGCGCCGGCATCAATGTGTTTCTGAGCCGAAACTTGATCCAAGAAAATGCCCGTGCAATCCAAAACAACATCCACATCCAATTCTTTCCAAGGCAAATTGGCCGGATCTTTTTCGGACAAATATTTTATTCTGGTGCCCTCCACGATCAGCTCGCTGTTTTCTTTGTCGGCGATTACTTCTTTATTATAAGCTCCATAGGATGAATCGTGTTTAAGAAGATGCGCCACTGTTTCAATGTCAGTCAGGTCATTGATAGCCACGACTTCTATGTTTTCTTTTTCAAAAGCGATTTTGAGTGAAGGCCTGCCGATTCTTCCGAATCCATTGATTGCTATTTTCAGCATATTGTTTTATTTATTATGAATTATGTATGAATTTTAATTTATACATTATACATGATACTAAATACTTTATACAAATTAATGGGCTGCGCAATTGACGCATGGGTCATAGGCACGAATAAATGCCCGCATTTTCTTTTCCATCTGTTTTTTGTCCTTTTCTGCAGTTCCCGAAACAAAAGCCGCAACATCATCTTCCATATGCGTCAGAAACTGAGCTGTCGGAGTGATGATGTTCACGTTTTTAATGAAACCTTGCCCATCGACATCAACCCAATAATACAACGTTCCGCGAGGAGATTCAACTGCAACATTAACCGAGCCTTCCTGGAAAACAAACTCTTTTGTCAGAGCATTTTGCATGTCAGCATGCGCCAATTCTTTCATTAATTTTACGGAAGTTTCAATGCAATGGATAATTTCCACCATCTGATACAAAATATTGTGAAAAGGATTGTAATCCGGCAATTTAAAATTCAAAGATTCCAAATATTTGCGGGCGCACATAGACAGTTTATCGCTCTGATTGTTTATCCTGGCAATCGCTCCGACCATATAGCTGCTTTTCCCATCTCCCTCGGTTCTTTTTAATATTTCTTTCGGACGCTGAAACTCATGAAATTTATTTTTTAAATTATCCGCATGGACATGCAAGCCTTTGTTGGAAACCACGTCTCCGTCACAGGCCAGATATTCCCCTTTTTTCTCAAGACAAATATATTCCGTCGGACGGCTAAAATCAGGCATTTTTATTTTTTTCAAAAATTCAGATAATTTTAAGGCCATCGGCAAAAGTTCCTCGCCTTGCATTATCAGGTTTTTTATTTCTTCTTCCGAAGGAACCTTTTTGAATCCCCCAACTTCATTGGCAATTGGATGAATGGCGCGCCCCCCAATCGTTTTTATAATTTCCATTCCATATTCCCGAATCTTCAAAGCCATCGCCGTTTCCTCAGAATATTCTTCCGCCAATTTCAAATCATTTTCAATATCCAGAAGATCGCTCAAAGTAATAAAAAATAAATGCATGGCATGTGAATTGATAAAATGCCCGCACATCATAGCTTTTCGCAGTTTGCCTGTTTCTTCGCTGACTTTGATCTGCATCGCATCTTCCACGGCTTTTATGGAAGCAATGTTGTGCGCTACGCTGCAAATGCCGCAAATTCTTTCTGCAATTACCGGCATATCCTGGTAATGCCTGCCTATCAAAACCCCCTCTATGAGCCGGCCTCTGCCCCGCATCGCCATTTTGGCAGATTTTACGTCGCCATTAATCACGCTAGCTAAAAAACCAGTGTGTCCCTCGATCCTTCTAATGTGATTTATGTTTATGTTGTTCATAATGGCATTATTTTTTCTTTGGCCTCAATATCGTCTCTGAGCCCATAAATTTCCGCCACATTTTCAAATTCTTCTTCGGTCATCATGTTCTTGAGTCCCTTTGAAATGTTTTTGACATTGGCGCCCGGACGCAGTCCCCGGCAGCCTTGGCACATCAGGCCGGCGCTTGGGCAAACTGCAGAGCAACCGCCCAAAATCATTGAACCAAAACATGGTTTTCCATCTAAAAGATAACATCGGATGCCCTTTTCCTTGCATTCAACGCAAACTGATTTGTCAGGAATTTTCGGCAAGTCTTGGCCATCTTCAAGGCTCTCCCAAAGCATGGGAAAATATTCCATGAATTCTTCGGCCGAAATCGGACAACCGGGAAAAGTAAAATCAACTTTCACAAAATTATCTACTTCCTGAATCGGCTCATTTTTAATTCCATGAATATATCTGTACGTATGCTTGGCTGTTTGTTTTTGCTCGCGGTAATTGCTTATTTCCGGAACTCCTCCCATAGCCGCGCAGTTGCCCAGCACAATCAATAATTTGCTTTTTTCACGCAGCTGCAACAGAGTTTTTTTCTCAGCTTCCGACATCGGGCTGCCTTCAACAAAGGCCATATCGATTTTTTCCCTGCTATTCTTTTCATCTTCCAGAAATTTTAAATCAACCAATTCGACATTATTGGCAAAATTGATGAACTTTTCTCCCAAATCAAGCAAGGCCAATTGACATCCTTCACAGGATGCCAAGTTTACAATAGCAATTCGCGGTTTTTTTGTTTTTGTTTCAGCCGATTCCATGCTTGTTTTTTGTTTTTTATAAACAAAGATTATTTTTCGGTTTTTTTGACCGGATCGTAAACGCATTCTGTCTTTTCAGTTTCCACTTTTCCCGCGCTGCCAAAATAACGTATCTTCTCTTTGACAACTTTCTTGACCGCTTCGCGCGCGCCATCCAAAAGTTTACGGATATCAAAAGAAACTTCACTCTGATCGCGCACGGATTTTACCAAGCTGTTCACAAACGCCAAGCGCGTCGCCGTGTCAACATTAAAGCAACAAATTCCCCGCGCAATAACTTCTTTAACCCGCCCATTCTCCCAATCGGAAGCGCCGTGCAAAATAAGAGGGATAGAAACTTTTTTGTGAATTGCTTCCAAACGATCATAGTCCGGTTCTTTTCTTTCTTTAAAAAATCCATGGGCATTGCCGATAGCCACTGCCAGTGTGTCAATGCCGGTTTTACACACAAAATCTTCGGCTTGATCCGGATCAGTCATATATTTATCCCAGTTAATTTCTCCCATCATGCTGGTTTCACCAATATACGGAACGCTGCCCAGTTCTCCTTGCACGCTCATGCCTTTTGCATGGCAAAATTCCACAACTTTGCGGGTTATCATAACATTGTCTTCATAGATATGCCGGGAACCATCATACATAATTGAAGGAAAACCAATATTAGCGCAGCGCTCAATAATTTCAAAACTTTTTCCATGATCAAGATGGATCCCTATCGGGATCTCCGGCGCATAAAATTCAGCACAATTTTTCACCAAGTTAAAGATAGCCCTGCCGCCGGCATATTCCATAGTTCTTTCCGTTATCTGAATAATGACGGGGCTGCGCATTTCTTTGGCGGCATCGACGATGGCCCGCGTCGTTTCCAAATTGGTCGTATTGAAAGCGCCGACCGCATAGCCTTCCTCTCTGGCTTTTTTGAGAATATCAATGACTGGTACTATCATAATATTAATTTAAAATTCAAAATTAAAAGTTAAAAATTATGGAGCGACTTTGTCGCATTTTTTATTAATAGGTCGCGAAGCGACTCCTAAACTTTTAACTTTGCACTTTGCACTTTTAACTATCTAGTGTTTCCGCGATTTTCAAAAATTCCGACGGAATAAGACTTTCCCGTCCGACCAAAACTCCGTCCATGCCCGGCTCCAAACAAACCTGACCCACTGTCTTGGCTTTGACACTGCCTCCATATAAAATTTTTATTTTATTGGCAACTTCCGGACCACAGGCATGGGAGAATAATTTCCTGAGCAGTATTTTAGCTTCCAAAATTTCATTGCCAGTCGGAGTTTCATCGCTGCCGACCGCCCAGACCGGTTCGTACACAATCACTACTGATTGTATTTTTGCCGAGGAAACATCCGCCAGACCTTCAACTATTTGCTTCATAATCACATCCGCCGCACTGCCGGACAAGCGTTCTTCTTTTGTTTCTCCAACGCAGAAAACTGGCACCAGTCCGTTTTTGAGGGCTATTTTAATTTTTGCATTCGCAGTTTGGTTATTTTCAAAAAAATATTTCTTGCGTTCGCTGTGGCCGATAACCACATATTTGGCTCCGACGCTTTTTACCATTGGTGCTGAAATTTCTCCGGTATACGACCCTCTTTCTTCGGAAAAAATATTTTGCGCTCCGATTGAAACATTTTTTGCCTTAAGACTTTTGGAAAAATATTCAACATGCACTGCTGGCGGACACAAAACAATCTGGGAATTGGCAAGATTTTTGTTTTTCAATTCTTTTTTGAAGGATTCAATGTAGCGTTCGCGTTCAGCCAATGTCAGAAGATTCATTTTTAAATTGGCGATAATTATCTTTTGCATAAAGTTAATAGTTGGATTATATATTTATCAGAAATACAACGTTATCGCCACCACAATTGCTCCGGAAATCATAGTTCCGAAAAGCAATAGCGGCAAAGATTTTTTGAGCGGCACGCCGAAAATAAAAGCGGCCAGCGCTCCGGTCATTCCACCCAAAAGCGGAATTGGAGTGGCGGCTAAAATTAGAATTGCCCAACTCCCGTATTTTTCCATTTTCTTGTCGGCTTTTTTGCGCGTATGCTCGAAAAGCCATTCAAAAAATCTGCCGAAAAGCGGAATAATTTTTGAAAGAAATTTTGAAATAGGATCCAGTAGCAGAACAATCATAACCATCACAAAATAGGTGCCAGCCACCGAATAGAACCAAGCGGCTAGCGGCGTCAATCCATAAACTTTAATAGCCAAGGGTATCGAAACTCTAAGTTCTGTCACCGGAATAAAAGCAATCAAGAATGTTGCCAATTCTCTGGGAAAACCACTAAAAAAGTTCACTATCATTTCGTGCATAACATTATAAAACTTAACAAAAAAATATTTATGAAACAAATACTATTTTTTAAATTTCCAATTAAAAATTTCCAATTTCCAATCAATGTTCAATGTCACAATTGCCAATGTTTGAAAAATTGAAAATTAAGAAATTCAATGAAAATTGAAAACTGATCATTGAAAATTGCAAACAGCTATAGCTGTTTGCGCAGAAATTCCGCGGCGGCTTCCGGCTGAATTGTGGAGACTTCTATGCCGGTTTCCAACTCGAACCCCGCCCAAGTCGCAGTATGAGGCAAAATTTCAATGTGCCAATGATAATGAGGATAATCTTTTCCGTCGCAGGGCGAAGTATGAATATAAAAATTATACGGAGGATCGTTGAGCGCCTTATATATAGAGTTCAAACCCTTACTGAAAACTTCCGCTAATTTTACTTTTTTCTCATCCGTAATTCTTTCAAAATACGGATTATGCTTTTTCGGCATAACCCAAACTTCAAATGCGCTTCGACTGGCAAACGGACAAAATGCAATAAATTCATCATTTTCAAAAACAACTCTTTTTTTCTCCGCGCTTTCATGCTCCGCCATGACGCAATAGACGCAATGCTTATTGCTTTTATGGTAAAGCTCCGCTCCGTCAAGTTCTAGTTTTACGTATGGAGATATGACTGGTATTGCCACAATTTGCGAATGCGGATGAGCCAGCGATGCGCCGGCCTCTTTTCCATGATTATGAAAAATTGAAATATAATTTATATTTTTCTTATTCATAAGATCAATATATCTGTCCTGATAGGCATCAAAAACTTCCGCAACCTCCATAACATCCATCATCGCCAGCTGTCTGTAGTGATCCCTTGTAACCACAATTTCGTGATAGCCTGCTCCCGGCATAGCGAAATATGGACCTTCTGCCAAAATTTGACTTAACTTTTTTCCGGAAAAAAACGGATACTTGTTCGGAAAAACCCGAAGCGTCCATTCCCCATCTGATCTATGATATAAAAGCACATCTTTTTCCTGACCCGATGCTACCGGATCTTCAAAAAGACAGTCTTCAATTCCTTTGTCATCTTGAATGCGCCGGAAATTGGCAAAATCATCCGGACGCTTAGCGCGGCCCGTCGCAATCACAACCCAATCTCCGGAAATAAGATCTTGTCTAAGTTCCGAAACCATTTCTTTTTTTGTTTCTTTTTCTTTTTTTTCGTTTTCCATAACCGATACTAATCTACGAATGGATACGAATGCTACGAATTTATTTGTATTATTCGCATTAAATTCGTATTAGTTCGTATCGCTACGAATTTTTTATTTTTTTACCTTCTCGATTTTGTAAGCGCCGGTTATTAATCTGCCTTTGGTTTTGAACAAATCAATCAAGACCTGGATGAATCCATTTGGTCCGGTCAGGCTCACAGTTGATCCTTCTTCATTCATCCAGCGCACCGGCATTTGTTTTACTTTGAAACCAAGTTTGAACGCTAAAATAATAAGTTCGAAATCAAAACCGAAACGGTCAACCACCATACGCTTGGCAATTTCATGCGCCGCTTGTCCGGTCAGCATTTTGAATCCGCATTGAGTGTCCGGAAAACTCCAAAGCCCCAAAACAATTCTGATCAGCCAATTGCCGCCCTCGCCCATGACTTCCCTATATTTTGGCTGATGAATCTGGATGAAAGAACCTTCTATTTTTCTGGAACCAATGATCACATCATTGCCTTTTTCCAGCTCCGGCAAAAATTTTTCCACGTGCGTAATCGAAGTCGAACCGTCAGCATCCAAAAAAACAACATATTTTCCTTTGGATTCCAAAAGTCCCTGCCGCACAACATAACCCTTGCCATGATTTTCTTTATTATTGATAACGCGGAGGTTGCTTACTTGGCTGCCGTAATTTTGCGCGACTTCAGCCGTGTTGTCCGGCGAACCGTCCACAACCACGATAATTTCGTGCGTGTAATTTTTGTCTGATAAGAACTTCCCGATTTCCAAAAGATTTTGTCCGATGCGTTCCCCTTCTTTGTACGCAGGAACTACGATCGACAAATAAGGCTGATTTTCCATTTTTTTTATTATTATGATTTATTAATTTTACGCTTAAACTGCCCGCTATCAGGCTAACTTTATTATAACACAACGATAACAATTGACCAATTGTTATAAATTACTAATTTCTAATATCTAATTCCTAATCAAATACCAATTTATAAATGACTTAAAAAAATTCAACATTGGCATATTAGACATTGTTTAGAAATTAGAAATTGTTAATTATAAATTTTTCAATCTTGACCGTCAAGCCAAGATTGAAGTATTATCCTAGCCGCTTCTTGGTCATCTTTGCTGGCAATATTTCTGCCTCCGCGCTGTTTGATGTTGGCCTGCGCCATTTTGGTCGTAAACATTTCATCCTGAAGAGCCGGAACAATTCCGGTTTCTTTTTCAATCATTTTCACAAATTCATCTTTTTCCTGGGCGCTTTTTGGATCGTTTTCGTGCTTGGTTATGCCCACAACGATTTCTTTGACATCCCTGTCTTGGATAATATTTCTAAGTTTATTGAAAAAATCTTTGTCATTTGGAAGCGTGTCAAAAGCAAACGCCATCCGCGTCTCGCTGTCGGCCAGCGCCAATCCGATTTTGGCTTTACCAAAATCTATGCCTAAAATTCCCTTTATTTCAGCCTCATTTAGGCTACCTATTGACTTTTCCATAAATTTGTGCTATCATTAAATGTTAGTAAAAAAATAAAAATACTTGTTACTTAAAAAGGAGAATAAAAAAAATGAGAACAGAAACGAAAGCAGCTATTATCGTTAGTATTATTGCCGTAATCTTTATAGCTTTGGTTATGCTTGGAGCTTACAGAGATATTACGGCAGAAAAAAGACCTTTTGCAACGCTGGTTGGGCTGAATGTTACTCCTGAAAAGGTTTATAATAGTAACAGTCTAAACCCAATGGATTCGGTTATCTACCTGATGAATAGCCCCAAGTGGAAAACAGAATTCAAGTACGCTTACAGAATCAAAAATGACAAATGGTTCTCATGGACAGAATATTTAAATTTTCATAGATATGACGGAGTCGACGGCGGATGCAATAAGCTAATTTTTTCCAATGAAAAGTTGGATCCGAAAGAATTCGTTATTTCTAGCAGGTAGAGTTAAAGACTCCCTGCTTCCCCCGGCTAGCACAATGCTACGTCGGGGATTTTTTTATCCCAAAATACAATATATATTAACTTTTCTTTCTAGGATAAGAAAAGTTACAAAACCCCAGAAGCAGAGCAAAGCTCGCTACGGGGCAAGGAAAGTCGCGCCTGATGAAGATACTGGGGCAAGCGCTTCGTTCTTCGCTAAAATTTCAATTCCGCTTCGCTCCTCACAAAATTTTTTAACACTCATCACTCGCGCTTCGCCTACGTACTTCATATGGCGCCTATGAAATTCAAAATGCATTTCGTATTTCGTATTCATAATGCACACTATGAATTTCGTAAGCAAATTCAAGCGAGGGAGCGTTAAAAATTTTCTCTGAGCCCAAAATAGAAAATTTAGCGAACGAGCTTAGAATTTGCCACAGAAATTCATCCGTGTGCGATTTTCTTTTCTTCCACTTTTCTTTTTAAAAAGAAAAGTGGAGAATAAAAATTACATTGTCAAAACTTCAATTCCTTTTTTTGTGACCAAAATCGTATTTTCATAATGCGCGGACAAAGATCCGTCCGCGGTTTTGAAAACCCAACCATCCTTGCCAATGACCGTCCTAAAATCTCCCTGATTTATCATCGGCTCCAGCGCCAAAGTCATGCCTGCTTGCAGTCTCAAATCCGGAAAACTTCTTTCATAATAATTCAAAATTTGCGGATCTTCGTGGAGTTTTTGTCCGATGCCATGTCCTACCAAATTTCTGACCACTGAAAATCCCGCGTCCTCGGCAGTTTTTTGCACCGCTTTGGAATATTCACTGAGCATTGACCCTTCTTTCATTTTGCCAACGCCTTTCCAAAAAGATTTTTCCGTGATCTCCATCAGTTTTTGCGCTTCCGCTGAAATTTTTCCAATTGGAAAAGTTCTGGCCATATCGGAGCAATAGCCGTCAACTTCTATGCCGATGTCAATTTTCAAAATGTCTCCCTCATTCAAAACACGTTCGGTACCGGGAATGCCATGCACCACTTCATCATTGATGGAAGCGCAGATTGTGCCCGGAAAAGGATTCTTGCCGCCGCCATAACCTTTGAACAAAGGTTTGCCGCCACGGGCAAAAACAAGCTCTTCGGCGAGCTTGTCCAGTTGCAAAGTGTCAACTCCCGGCCGCACTTCTTTTCCAATTTCCTGCATAATTTCCTTCAAAATCTGGCCGGCCTGGCGCATCTTTTCTATTTCTTTTTCAGTTTTAATGGAAACAAACATAATATTTCAATATTAAAGATACAATAACAAAGATAAATGTTTAAGACATAAGATACAAGATGCAAATTCCAAACAAATTTCAAACAACAATTATCAATAACCGAAAGTTTGTAATTTTGAATTTGATTATTGGTTATTTTTTGTTTCTTGTTTCTTGTTTCTTGATTATTACAGTTTACTGTTTATATCTTCAAAAACTTCATCTACTCTCTTTCGGCCATCTACCTCAATAAGCATTTCTCTCTGGCGATAATGTTCGATGACCGGCACGGTAACTTCCTGAAAAGTATTCAGACGCTTCGTAATTCCGTCCGGAGTATCATCCAAGCGTTGCCTGATTGGGCCGCCGCATTCCGGACAAGGATCATTTTTACTTTGGATGTTCTCGCCTAAAACAAACTGTTTGTTGCAGGCTGGGCAGATATAGCGCTTACTGATGCGATCAATAGATTCTTCGCGCGGCAGAGTTATGGAAATCGCCTTGTCCACCGACCGGCCCAGATTCGCGAGCATTTTTTCTATGATTTCAATCTGGCTTGTAAGTCTTGGCGCGCTATCAATTATCAAACCTTTTTCAGCTGGAATTTTTTCCAGTTCACTTTTCAAAATATCAACCATTATATCATCCGGAATCATTTCTTTTTTTTCGTTGATTTCCTTAATTTTTTTGCCTAACGGCGTATCTTTCTCTCCAATTTTTCTAAAAATATAGCCGGTTTCAACATGCACAAGATTGTGTTTCTCGGAAAGCTTATCTGCTTGTGTTCCTTTGCCGCATCCCTGCGGACCAAAAATTAACAGGTTCATCTATTAAATTTGAAATTTAAAATTTTAAATTTAAAATCAAATCAAAATGATTAAATTAAAAATTTATCAAATAAAAATTCAATAAAAATTAAAAATTGTAAATTAAAAATTCGAGCGCAGCGAGTCCTTTAGAAGCCCTCATAATCGCGCATAACCAACTGGCTTTCGATCTGTTTGATCGTTTCAATGACTACTGAAACAACAATCAGGATGCTTGTGCCTCCGATTGTCAAAGATTGAATGTTGGTCATTCCCTGAACTATAAAAGGGAGAACCGCAATGACTCCAAGAAATATGGCTCCCGAAAGAGTGATCCGATTCATAATTTTGTAGAGAAAATCGGCAGTTGTTTTGCCAGGACGAATGCCCGGAACATAACCACCCTGCTTTTGCAGATTTTCTGAAATCTTATTCGGATCAAAAACTACAGCTGTGTAAAAATATGTGAAGAGGACTACCAGAATAAAATAGAGGCTGCCGTAGAACCATTGATTTTGAAAAAGATTATTGACAACCGCGGCCGCATGAGCAACTGCCTGATTGCTGGCGCCCATCAGAAAACCCGCGATCATTCCCGGGAAAAGCATAATGGACATTGCGAAGATGATCGGAATAACACCAGCCTGATTAACTTTCAGCGGCAAGATTGATTGCGCTCCGCCAAAGGTTGTGTTTCCACGCACTTTTTTCGCATAGGAAACGGCTATTTTTCTTTGTCCCTCAGAAACCAGCACAACACCGGCGATCGTAACTAGAGTCAAAACTAAAAGCGCGCCGTAAGTGAAAATTTGCGTGGAATCAAAAGTTGACATCATCTGTGAAAGGCCTGAAGGCAGACCGCTGACAATACCGGCAAAGATTATGAGTGAAACTCCATTGCCGATTCCCTTTTCCGTGATAAGCTCACCCAACCACATAAGTGCGATTGTTCCGGCTGTCGCGACAATAACAATAACTATTGTGTCCAGAACGGAAGCAACTTGCAAAACATTTTGCGAACGCAGCAAGGCTATCATGCTGAATGTTTGCAGCGCCGCCAGCGGCACAGTCAGCCATCTGGTTATCATATTGAATTTCTGCCGTCCAGCTTCTCCCTCTTCTTTGTAAAGCTGCTCAATGCGGGGAACAATCATAGTCATCAGCTGCATAATAATGGAAGATGTAATGTATGGACCGACTCCGAGCATCACAATGGAAATGTTAGAAAGACCGCCGCCAGAAAAAACATTGAGCATTCCCAGGAACTGGTTGCCCTCAAACAATCTTTTGAGCTGTTCCACATCCACGCCCGGAACCGGAACATTGGCAGCAATCCTAAAAACAACAAGAATCCCCAAAATAAAGAGGATTTTGTTGCGAAGTTCTCTGACTTTAAAAATTTGTGTAAATTTTTTTAACATGTGTTTAGCTTCTTAGGCGTTAGCTTTTTAGCTTCTCAGCTTCATTAGTAAGAAAATTTTCATTTCCTGAAAAGCTAGGAAGCTGAAGCCTGAAAAGCTATTCTGTTATTTTTCCACCTGCCTTAATAATAGCATCTTTGGCGGACTTTGAAAGAAGGATATTTTTGGCGACCGTAAATTTTTTGCTAAGTTTACCGGTAGCTAATATTTTTGCGCCATTCTTGGCTTCAGTTTTTTTCACCAGATTAGCCGCAACAAGAGTTTCCATTGAAATAGTATCGCCGTCTTTGAATTTTTTCTCTAATGTTTCCAACTTCACCACATTCTTTTTGGCGCTAAACGCTTTAAAACCTCGCACTTTTTTAAGACGCATGATAAGAGAAGAGCGTCCGCCTTCAAAAAGAGGATCAATTTTTGCTCCGGATCTGGCTTTTTGTCCCTTGTTTCCCTTGCCGGAATATGTTCCGCGTTTTCCGCCACGGCCAACTGTTTTTCTGGCTTTGCGTTTTTTAGTTTTAAGTTGATGAATCTGCATGTATTTCTCTACGAACTACGAATTTGTACTAATATACGAATTCATATCCCGTATTCAATTGTATCTATTAAAATCTTAATTATTCTCTTTTAATTATATTAGTCTCACATTGGTATATTCGTATTGATTAGTAATTCGTAGAGACTACTTAGTTTCTTCTTTAACCTTTCTTTCTCTCGGAGCTTTCAAGCTTTTCAAAGCGGCTACTGTTGCTCTGGCCACATTAAGCTTATTTGAAGTTCCCAATGATTTTGAAACAATATCTCTGATGCCAACCAAATCAACCACTGCGCGCACAGCTCCGCCAGCAATAACTCCGCGTCCTTCTTGCGCCGGTTTGAGAATAACTTTCGCGCTGCCCAATTTCATATGCACATCATGCGAAATAGTATTGCCTGAAAGTTTTACTGTGATCATTGATTTTTTTGCATCATTGAAAGCTTTTTGAATCGCATCAGAAACATCCGAACCTTTCGCAACACCAACTCCGACTCTGCCTTTGCGATCGCCAATAACTAAAGTCGCGCGAAAACGAAAACGTCTTCCGCCTTTGACCACGCGGGTAACGCGAGCCAAATCCAAAAGTTTCTGGTCAAACTCCGGCTTTTCCCGACGCATATTTTTTCTATCTGATCGTTTATTCATATATACTTTAAAATTTAAATCTCAAAATGGAAAATTATAGAGTCGCTTCGCGACATTTTTTAAAAATAATCATGAGCGCAGCGAATTCAGTAATTTTTAATTTTGATTTTTACAATTTACATTTAGAATATAAGTCCGCCTTCTCTGGCGCCTTCCGCTAATGATTTTATTTTTCCATGATATTTATAGCCAGCCCTGTCATATTTTACGGTTTTTATCTTGAGTTCAACACATTTTTTAGCAATCAGTTTGCCCAATTCTTTTGCGCCTTCAGCGGTATTTTTGGCTTTCTTTATTTCGGCCAGATTAGCAGCTGCAAGAGTTTTTCCAGTTGAATCATCGATAACCTGAGCATAAATGCCGCGTAAACTTTTGTACACAGTCAAACGCGGACGACTAGTGTCTCCTGAAATCTTTGCGCGGACTCTCTTTTTCCGCTTAACTCTTGAATTGTTATTGCTTACTTTCGCCATAAAATTATAATTCCAATCTATTAATTATCCTAAATATTTTTATTTCGCTGATTTCTTGCCTTCTTTTCTGCGGACATATTCTCCGACATATTTAAATCCCTTGCCCTTGTACGGTTCTACCGGTTTCAAGGCGCGGATATTAGCGGCAAATTGACCAACTTTATATTTATCAATTCCGGAAACCGTCATAATATTAGCTTCAATCGTAACTTGCAAATCTTCCGGCACATCCACAACAACAGGATGAGAAAAACCCAGGGCTAGATTTATTTTTTTACCAGCCACAGACATACGAAAACCGACA
>JAKLIO010000001.1 GCA_022709565.1 Patescibacteria group bacterium | reverse complement strand
AATTAATATAAAAAATATGAAAGGATTTTGCGCTAACATTGAAAAAGACACTTTGGAAAATTCCAATTTCAGAAAAGTGCTCTACACCGGAAAGCATAGCCAGTTGGTTCTTATGAGTCTTAAACCCAATGAAGAAATCGGCATGGAAGTGCATGAGGACAACGATCAATTTTTCCGTTTTGAAAAAGGACAGGGCAAATGTATCATTGACGGCAATGAGTATGAACTTAGCGACGGAGTGGCGGTGGTTGTTCCAGCTGGAGCGCAACATAACATTATCAATACCTCGGACTCTGAAGATTTGAAGCTGTATACCATCTATTCACCAGCTCATCACAAGGACGGCATTGTCCGAGTGACCAAAGAAGAAGCCGTGGCTAATGAAGCGGAATTTGACGGAGTAACGACTGAATAACTCAAAAAATAGTCGAAAGTCACAAGACTTTTCCCTGTCGGGAAGAGTCTTTTTGTTAGTTGAGAAAATTTTTATAAAATGCTTTATTTGGGCCAAAAAACGGCAATTTAGATTCTTTCCGAAATTTGAAATGGCTTGTTTAAGCCTAATAATCACAACAAGCATTGACGGTTGGTTGGGAATATGCTATTATTGTTGGTCAACATAAAAAAACAACAAAAGATCCCTGAGTTAAGGGATTTTTAGTTTGAATAGAGTTGACCTGCTTATTGAGAGGTGCAAAGCAATAGCAGCTAATAAGTAAACAACATTGCATGCGTATTTTAAAGATTTTTGTTGTTATAGTTATAGTTTACATTTCTCTTGTTTTTCCTAAAATGGCTTCTGCAAGCGAAAATACCGATTTTGGCAACACAGCTACTCTTTCTAAGTTTATAAACATTTTCCTGCCAGAGACAGCTTCAGCCAAAGAAAAGACGGTTGATCAAGAACAGCCAGAAATTGCTGTAAAAGAAGAGCCTAAAACTGAGGAAGAAATCAAAAATGAAGCTATTTTGGCTAAATGGAAGCAAAAGCAAGAAGCTAGGTGGAAAAACCTTCCGAAAGGACAATTTGTCATTAATGCTTCTGCCTATACGGCTTCTGCCGACGAATGTGGCAACGATAAAGGAATTACGGCTTCAGGTATCAAGGTTCAGGAAAAAAGAACCATTGCTTGTCCTCCAGAATTTCCTTTTGGAGTCAAAATATCAATTGAAGGTCTAGGTGTTTACACCTGTGAAGATCGTGGGGGTGCGATTAAGGGCAATCATATTGATATCTATGTGCTCACAAAAAAAGAAGCTTTTAGCTTCGGAAGACAAAACCTTATGGCTGAAATTGTCGAAGGATAAGCCTTCTGCGAAAAACACTCCGAGCAATCGGGGTGTTTTTTATTTATACGGCTTAATTGACCTAGTGTATTTTTTTTGTTAATCTAAAATAAGTTTTAGATAATGGTCCGGTGGCCGATCGGTTAGGCAAAGGTCTGCAAAACCTTCTAAAGCGGTTCAACTCTGCTCCGGACCTCAAGCTTGCTTCTTTATAAAACAAATGGCATACTTATACTATAGGTATAGGCAGTTTATGTATTCCATTATGAATAAAAAAAGAAGCTGGAGCGAGAACGATCTTAAAAATGCGGTTAAAAAATCAAAAAGCATAAGGCAAGTGCTAAAGTTGTTGGGCTTGAAAATGGCAGGAGGAAATTATACTCAAATTAATAAATATATTAAAGAGTATAGTATTAATATAAAACATTTTACTGGACAAGCATGGAATAAGGGGAACAAGGGTAACGGAAAACTAAGGATAAAGCTGAATGATATTTTAAAGAAAGATAGTTATTTTCAAAGTTACAAATTGAAAAAAAGATTATTTGCTGCAAATCTAAAACCACAACACTGTGAAGAATGCGGGTGGAACAAAAGAGCAAAAGATGGGAGACTGCCGCTAGAACTAGATCATATCAATGGAGACAGCAAGGACAATAGGTTTGAAAATCTAAGAGTTCTTTGTCCGAATTGCCACAGCCTTAAGCCAACACACAGGGGAAAAAACAGAAAAAAGTAAATTTTGGGCGGATGATGAAACTGGTATACATTCGACACTTAAAATGTCGCGCCATTTATGGCATGCGGGTTCGAGTCCCGCTCCGCCCACAAAATGTACAAATAAAAAAGAGCATTACTGCTCTTTTTTAATTTTCAAATGAAGCGAGAGAAATGAAAATGAATTTTCATTTCCGAGCGAATGAAGAAAATATAGTAATCTATATTTTCTCCAAAACTTTCGGAATACGTTTGAAGTCTTTGAGCAGGGTTTCGCGCATGCTGCCGTTGTAGAGGGCGGCGGCGGGATGATAGAGGGCGTAGAAAACTCTTGGACCAAGATTGGGAAATTCGCGGCGAAAAGCTTTGCCGTGCACTTCGGAAATTTTCATGAGCGGGAAAAAGCGGCCGAGTGAATGACGTCCCAGAGTAATGATTAATTTTGGGTTAATGATTTCAATTTGTTTTTCCAGCCATGGCCAGCAAGTTTCAATTTCTTCCGGTAGCGGGTCGCGATTTTCCGGTGGGCGGCATTTGCAGACGTTGGCGATATAAACGTCTTCGCGTTTTAGTTTTATTGCAGCTAGCATTTCTTCCAGAAATTTTCCGGCCGCGCCGACAAAAGGTTTGCCGAGCTCATCTTCTTTCTTCCCAGGAGCTTCACCGATGAACATAATTTCCGCTTCCGGATTGCCGTCTCCCGGAACAACTTGAGAACAACCCTGGCGGAGGGCGCAGTTGTTGCAGCAAGACATTAATGCATTAAGCTGATTCAATTTTTCTGATTTAGTCATAAAAATTATTTCAGTTCGTTTATTTTTATTAAATCAAATTTATTTTCTTCAACTTTCCAAACCGCGAATGTTGGTGGATAGATTTGATTGGCGACATTGCCTGGATTTAAGAGTGTGCAATTATTTATTATTTCGGTCCATGGTTTGTGGGTGTGGCCGTGGAAAACAAAATTATATTTCCCTGTCAGGCATAATTTTTCAGCTGGTTCTGGTTTGTGCACAAAAGCAATTTTGCTTGCCCCGTGGCCGACAGGCTTTTCGGGGTTTTTTTCAATTTCAGCTTCGCCAAAGTCTTTAAATGTTTGGGTTTGTTTGTATTGATTGTTTTCAAACGGATAATTTTTGAGATAATCATCATCCATGTTGCCGAAAACGAAAAATATTTCTCCTTGGAAATTATCATTCAGAAAATCCAAAGTTTCGAGCGATGCCAAATCTCCGCAGCAAATTATTTTTTCAATTTTATTCTCGCGGCAATAGGTGAGCACTTTCGTGAGGTTAGGAATATTGTCGTGAATGTCGGAAATGATAGCGATTTTCATATGTTTAATAGTAAATGTCTTCTTCTGTTGCGGGTTGGGATTTTATGTTAGCAGGTTCTTCATTTTTTTCAATCTTTTGTAGTGATTCGGTTTTAATTTTCTTTTCGTAATTTTTTAATAGATCCGGATATTCGATGGCCATTTGGGTGAATTTGTCCATCTGGTAGATTTCATTGATTTCAACTTGGCGGATGACGTCTTTGAAATTATTTTTCATTTCGCGGATGAGGTCGCGGATGGCTTCGCGGTTTTCGACTTCAATATCAAGCATTAAATCCCAATTGCCCATGCCTTTGACGTAGTTGATGATGTTGGGATGCAAACAACAAAATTTGTAGAGATCGTCGATGCGCTTTTGATCAAACTGCACAATTTTGAAAACAACGCGGTAGAAAAGCAAGCCGGCTTTTTGGTAGTCAAGCGTGCAAGCGATTTTAGTGATGACGCCACTTTGTTCCAATTTATTAAAATGTTTGTGGACGAGTCCGACAGAGACGCCAAGAATTTTGGCAATCCGGGTGAGCTCCATGCGTCCATCCTGTAAAAGCAAAGAAATGATTTTGCGATCATTTTCCGATAGCTTTATTTTTTCCGTGGTGCCGCCGGAAACGGCAAATTTTTGAAATTCATTTTCTTTGCCGACCAAATAGGTGCGGGGAAATTTGATGAAGCCTAAACCGACAAAAATATCAGACATGGTGATGTATTGTCCGTATTTGCTGAAAATGTCCTGCAAGATTTGGGTCTGGTGGAAAACATCGCGAGCAATGATGGCCAACATAACGTCGGCATAGCCGTCGGAGCGCATAATGATTGGGATATATTTGTTGGCGTTGAAGTCAGCGTACATTTCAGATTCCTTCTCTTTTGTTAAACCGCCAAATTTTAGCCAATAGCCCCAAAAAAAGGAGTAATCCGCTTTGTCGTAGTCGGTGAAGGCCCAAAAGTGCTTGATGATGCCTTTTTCCTGCATTTGCTCTGCATGGTATTTGATAACCTGTGGAGTAGAGCCTAAAGTGCGGGCAATTTCGGAAAAACTGACCCGGCCATCCTTGTCGAGTTCAAAAAGTATTTTTTTGTCGAGTTCTGTAAGATTCATTTTTTAAAATTTATCATTATATAGTTATTATAGTACATTATTGATAAAAAAGCAACTAAACTATTGAAATATTGTCCAAAATACGATATAATATGCTGTTACGATGAATAAGTAAACAGGAATCGTAACGAGTACTTTGAAAATCACCTCAAACATACAACGCCGGCGGGCCACGCAGAAAGGATAGAAAAATGAAGAAAATAATGATAGTTGAAGATAATGAGAAAAATATGGCAGATGCAATAGATATTCTTGGTGGAGACGTGGAAATTCTATTTGCAAAAAATTATGAAGAAGCTTTTACAATTTTGCACAGGCAGAAGCCCGAGGGGGTAATAACAGAAGTTTTCATTTCAAGAGATAAAACAAACAAAGAAAAGCAGCCTTTTGGTGTAAATATTGCTGCAGTTGCCATGGGAAAGGGTATCAAGACAGTTTTTTGTTGCGATGAAAACAAGGGAAAAGCAGAAGTGATGTGGGCATACGATCTCTTTCTTAGGTTGCGTGACCCTCTAAAGTTAATGTGGGGATATGATTTTTTTACCGGCAAAGATGATGACGGAAGAAAAAAATGGTTAGACGCCCTTTGGTGTCTGACAACCAATGTTGAAATGGGGTGATTAAAATTTTGGCAAGAAAGTTGATTCTAACTTTCTTGCCTCTCTCATTGAGTCCACCACAGTGGCGGATTCATAGGAGAAAAGTTCTTACAAAAAATAATCCATATAGACACCCAATGCGGACTACAGAATATGGGAAAAGGAGATTATTATGGTAGCAAGAATATATGGTTCTCATAATGACGGTGCATGCAAAAGAGAAGATCTTTGTATTGATGGCAAAGTTCATGCCCATCACTTAATTGACCTTGACTCAAAAGTGGAAACATGGGGAAATTTCCGTCCTTGTGACGGAGGCTGTAACAATTACACAAGCGATATCCCTCGCGAAGTGAAAGATCGGATCGAGATATTGGAAAACATCATAAACAAAGAAGTTGTTTATGAGAAAAGTGAGGATGATGATGAACGCAGAACTTTCTGGCGAGATAACTCTCCCAAGGGGCCTGCTCCATCTCTTGCGACCGAAGACGACATCAGGCGTGTAATAGATGGGCGCTGAGTCGCAAGCAGTTGGCAAATAGATTAACAAATCTATTTGCCTCTTCAATCAAAAGCATAAATATTTTTTTATGGTTTTGTAAAAGAATAAAAATAACAATGTTACTTAAAAACTAGAAATGCTAAGAAGGGATAAATCATGCAAAAAAACATTTGTAAACTTTCACTTCGGTGCGACGACAGAATTGTGGGTTTTTCTTTTATTTTTACTTCGCTTCTTCTGAAGAAGCTTAAAAAATTAGAAAAAGAAAGGAGAATATTTGAGGATGAATTGGAAGAATTAAAAAGCAGACAAAATGAACAGTTTCACTGCAGGGTGAATCCTATTGCTGTTTCTATCATGGAATATATTTCTGAACAGACTAAGTGTGAAGGTCCAGGAGGGGCTACTTCTTCTAGAGAACAAGTAAAAAAACTCATGGAACATGCAGGGGAATTTCTGGATATTTTTAGGTAAGCAACAAGGCGGAGTCTATCATGACTACCGCCTTTTTCTTATGTAAAAGTTTTTATTTTAGTCTCGGAGTTTTTTTAGAAGTTCAATGTCTTCTTTGACTTTTTCATGTTCAGTTTCAAGAATCATATCGATATTTTTTTCTTTGGCAAATTTTACGATGTTTTGAAAAGCTTCGGGGCCGATTTGTCCTTGCCCGATGTGGGCGTGGCGATCTTTTTTGGAATTAAATTCTGTCAGACTGTCATTGGCATGAATAAGTTTGATTTTTTCCAAACCAATTTCAGCGTCGATTTTTTTGATTGTATTTTCAAAGTCGCGCCAAGCGTAACCGGAAGCGAAAGAATGTTGCGTGTCCAAGCAAATACCTACTAAAGCAGGATGATTTACTTTATTTATAATTTCTGCAATTTCCGAAAGATCATCGCCGATTATTTTTCCGGCACCAGCACTGTTTTCAATCAAGAGTTGCGCGCTGCCAGCATAACCGTCCAAAGTTTTTTTGAGCATCTCAATTGTTTTTTCGCTCGCTTCTTTTTCTGAAAGATCACCAGCGCTGCCTAGATGTGTCATGACATATTTGGCGCCAAGTAGTGTTGCGCGTTCTAACTCATCACGCACGACGCTGACGCTGCCGTAGCGAACGCGGTTATTTTGTGAAGCAAAATTTATATAGTAAGGAGTATGAATGTAGGTATTTTGTATCTGGTGTTTAGTATTTAGTATTTTAAAATCATTTATAATTTCTGGGGTTAATTCTGGGGCTTTGCCGCCTTGGGGCGAACGGGTGAACATTTGGAAACATTCACAGCCAAGATCATGCGCGCGTTCAGGCGCGTTTTGGACTCCGCCAGCGATAGAAACATGGCAACCAATGTGCATAGTATTTAGTATCAAGTATTTAGTATCTTGTATAAATACAAAATACCATATACTAAATACAAAATACAGCCTAGACTATTTCCCATCCATTCTTGGTTTCAACAATTTCACCTTTAATCTCAAAGCCACTGGCCAGCCTGTGTCCACCGCCGCCGAATTGGTGGGCGATTTTGGAAACGTCCGTACCTTTGTATTCTTCGCTTCGAAGACTGCCTTTGATTTTTCCGTCTTCGCGTTCGGAAAGAACCAGCGAAAACTTTGTGCCCGGAACGGTATTAAGAATTGACGCTACTTGGCTGATGTCGTCAGTAGTGGCGTCGCATTCGTCGAGATCTTTTTTAGTCAGCATGGTAGAGATGAGTCCATTTTTAGGATTGATTCTGGCTCTTTCAAAAGCGCGTCCCCAAAGTTTCAAAGTGGACATTTTTTTGTTGGCAAAAGAAGCTTTGACAATTTTCAGAACCGAAGCACCCTTTTTCAAAAGGTCGGCAGAAATTTCCATAACATGGCTGGTGGTGTTGGAATGTTGAAAATTACCGGTGTCTGACATAATGCCGATCATCAGATAGGTCGCGATATTTTTGGAAATGTGCGCGTTTTGCGAAATTAGATATTCATAGACGAGTTCGCAAGTGGAAGAGAGTTTAGCATCAATCATAACAACATCCGCTTTAAGTTTTATGTCTGGATGATGATCAAAGATAACAGTCACAGCTTTCTCGGAAAGATTTGGAACAACTGTCTGAAATCCGCGATCTACACTGTCGCAGCCGATAGCAGCATCATAAGACTCGAGATCCAAATTTTCGGGATATTTAAATTTTTCTTCCGTTAGTGATTCTAGAAAAGAGGGAAACGGAGAAAGACAAGCAATGTCGGCGGTTTTTCCCAGAGAGTTTAGATATTCCTTGAACGCCAAAACTGATCCGACTGTGTCGCCATCCGGATCGGAATGCGCAAAAAGCAAAACTTTGTTAGCTTTGTCAATTATGTAGGAAAGAGTATTAAATTCTGTGGAAAAGTTTTTCATTGAATTAATTATATTTTTCTAAAACCTGCATATTTATTTTTTGCTACGCTGCTCGGCGCGCACGTTATAACATTGTTTTTTATCTCAGCAGACCAATAATATATTTCTTTAAAATAATATTTTTAAAGCGCCTGCGTAGAGCTTCGCGAAAAATAAATATGCAGGTTTTAGCATCAAGAGAAATAAAAAATCCTAATATTATTTAGGAATTTTTATTTTAAAAAACTTTTTGTTTTTGATCTATAACTTCAGCAAAATTTTTTCAATCTTGTCGGCTTCTTCTTCAGTCGAGTCCAGCTCGAACTGAATGCGGGGCAGAGGTTTCATTTTAAGTTTTTTGTTCAATTCTCCCTGAATAGAATACATTTCTTTAGAGAGTGTTTTCAGCGCGTAGTTCGATTCTTTGTAGGGAAAAACACTTATGAACACCTTAGCATAGCGGAGATCTCTGCTTGTGTCAACCTTGGCCACAGTCAAAAAAATCCCAGGTTTTAAGTTGAGTTCACGAACCAAGATTTCCGCCAAGTCGCGTTTTATCAGTTTATTTATTTTTGCAATACGCTCAGACATATCTTATAAATGACAAAATCCAAATTTCCAATGACAAATCAATGTCAAAATCCAAAACTCAAATTTTTGTCATTTGGATTTAGGAGTTTATTTGAAATTTGTCATTTGCCATTTGAAATTTTAAAGTGTTCTCTTCTTTTCTTCTTCAGTATAGGCAATCAAAGTGTCGCCTTCTTTGATGCGGGTGTTGCCTTCGAAAACAATTCCGCATTCATTGCCTTGTCCGACTTCAGCGGTCACATTCTTGTTTTGTTGCAGTCCTTCTATTTTTCCTTTACCGACAATTTCTCCACTACGTTTGATTTCTACCAGAGCGCCTTTGATTATTTTTCCTTCCGTAACCCGGCCGCCGACAATCATGTCGTGTTTGCCTGTTTTGAAAATCGCTAAAACATTTACCATGCCGTGATCAGTGCGGACAATTTCCGGCGGCAACATATCGATAATAGTTTTTTTGACCTCCTCAACTAGTTCGTAAATTATTTTGAAATTTTTGATAGTTAAATTGTTGGTTTCAGCCAAGCGTTTGGCAACCGGAGTTGTTTCCACATTGAAACCTAAGATTAAAGCTTTGGCTGGCGCGCCTATTTTAATGTCAGATTCAGTCACATTGCCAACCCCAGTTTCCACGAAATTTATAATAACTTCATCGGTTTTGATGGCGCCCAGAATTTGTTCAATAGCTTCCAATGATCCCTGGACATCAGCCTTGAGAATCAGGTTTAATTTTTGAGCTCCGCCTTCTTCGATTCCTTGGGAAATTTTTTGGGAGGTGCTGCGATCTTTCTGATCAAGCAGGCCGGCGGAAAATTCTTTTGATTTAAGCCTGGCAATTGATTTTCCGTCAACAACTTGCAAAATGTCATTAGTGTTCGGTGTGCTATTTAGTCCCATGAGCATTACGGGTGTTGATGGTCCGGCGCTGAGGAGACTTTTACCGGTAAAATCTTCTATTTTGCGGATGCGGCCATAAGTTGTGCCAACAGTAACATCCTGGCCGACTTTCAATGTGCCGGTTTTTATCAAAATAGTTGCAACCGGTCCTTTTTGCGGATCCAAATTCGATTCCAAGACAATCGCCAGTCCATCTCTCTTGTCATCAGCCTTAAAATCTTCAACTTCAGATACAAGCAGAACGCTTTCTAAAAGTTCATCAATGCCAATATTTTGTTTGGCGCTGACATTGACGCTAATCACATTGCCGCCCCATTGTTCAATAACAATTCCATTGTCTGCCAATTCTTGTTTGACTCTTTGCGGATTGGCTTCCGGTTTGTCAATTTTATTGATCGCGACCACGGTCGGAATTTTTTTGTCTTTTAAATATTCAATAACTTCTTTAGTTTGCGGTCTAACTCCATCATCGGCAGCCACAACCAAAACCGCAATGTCAGCGATGCTGACACCGCGCTCGCGCATACCGGAAAAAGCTTCATGTCCGGGAGTATCGATAAAAGTTATGAGTTTGCCTTTCTTTTTGGCCTGATAGGCGCTAATGGCCTGGGTTATTCCGCCAGCTTCCTTGGCAGCGACACTAGTTTTGCGTATCGTGTCCAAAAGAGTTGTTTTTCCATGATCAACGTGGCCAAGAATCGTGACTACCGGTGGACGCGGACGGAGATTTTTTCCCGATTCTTTCTCCTTTTTACAAATTTCAATCAATTTTTCAACAGTTATTGTGGCTGAATCGGAAATTTCGAGATCAACTTCAGTTTCAAAGCCCAAATCTTGGGCAATGATAGTGGCGGTATCAAAATCGATTTCTTCATTTATAGTGGCTAAAATTTTATTTTTCATAAGTTCGGTGATTATCACCGAAACAGGCAAACCTAAAACTTCACTGAATTTTTTTACGGTGATGCTGGCCGGAACTTTGACGATTTTTTTCTCTTCTGGTTGAATTTGAGCCATGATTTATAATAAAAACATTTATAGATTATTTATATAGACAACTTAATCGCGGGAAACAGATTTCCGACGATTTTTGAAATAAGCAAAAAAGGCCTTATTTGAGCTATACTTTGGTGGGTTTTGTTGCCACGGCTGCTTTGATAGCCTGTTTTTCTTCCTCGGTTAGCGTGTATTTTTCCGATTCGCCTTTGATTACCGGTTTTGAATAAATTCTGGTTCCTTCTCGAGTATGCAGTGATGAAATAACAATACCCGAATTTTTACCGTCCAAAAGGGCTAAAGCAAAACTTTGGTCTCCGCCGATGTCTTTGAAAGGATTAAAACGGATAATCCCAACCTTGTGAATGCTCTTTTGAGCCAAATCATGAATTTTATTGGAAATTTCAAACAATTCCTGAATCTCCTTGTCTAATTGGCAAATTTCCTTTGTTTGAGCCAAAAGAATGGCTTCAAGGTCTTGCGCTTGCTTGCCGGAAAAAAGTGTTTCTAAATTCTTTCTAATTTTTCTTTGGCGCACCAAGGCAAAAATTACCAAAATAAAGCTGATTAGAGCCAAAAAAGCTCCGGAAAAAACAATAATTTGCAAAATGTTATTAGGTATCAACATAAGTTAATGTTAATAATAATATCTATGCCGCATGGTAACACTATTTTTGCCGCATGTAAACCCCACACCGCCGTTAGATAAATGTAAAACTTTAATTATAAAGCTGGTTTTGAGTTGGTAGCGAAAGTAAAACATTAAAAATGAATATGTAAAGTTGCATTATTATTTTTTGAATGGTAGATTGACAATAGATTAAAGATTATACAAATAAAAAAATATAAAATAAAAAAGAAGAAGGAGGAGGTGAAAACTCACATTTCTTGTCCCTTAACAAAAGAATCCAAATCCATAAACGGAGGTTGTATATGCATCAGAAAGACTCTAGTTCTAAAAGTGATGGTGGCGCTGGGTTAGCAAGGCAGGAAGCGGAAGAGAAAGCTCAAACTGAGAAAACAATAATTATGCTGAAAGCGCATAAGATATTCATTTTGCATAGAACTGTGATGTGGTGCGATCCATCATGTCTGGAGGCCTTTGAAAAAAACCTTATAGTAATACCTATCGCTGAACTTCAGGATGTAAGAAGGAGAGCTAATGCTGATGATATAGATTTTGGATCATGGAAATTTATCCAAAACTTTCGTGAATACAAGGACTACAACAAAGGTAAGGGGGTGTTTAAAACAAGAAGTGGTTCAACAGCGATGTTGGATACTAATGGCAATAACTTTGAAGATCTTTCTCCTGGACTAGAAAGAAGCCAAGAGAACAGAATTTTTTTGATTGGCTGGAACATCATCAATCAGATATGCAAAGCTAAAAGAGAGAAAAAGCAAGCAGATTTGACGGCAGCGGAAATTGAAGCAGTCAGAAAAAGGGTTATAATTGTTTCATCAGATCCAGTGTTTGTAATTATGGGTCAAAATGAAGGGCTCGAAACCCAGGAATACAAAAGCGGCAATTTCATTTCTAACATCAGAGATTTATACACCGGAAAAGCTGATTTGAAAATCAAAGCCAGCATTGAAGGCATGATTGAAATGATTGCTGAAGACGACAACAGTAGCGGGAATAAGATAAAAGTGATACGGGGACAAAAAATAGCCAGATATGTCAATCTTGACCAGCTTTATCCTAATCAGTGTTGCATCTTGAATTTTGAGGATGATGTTAGATATGTGATTTATAAAAAAAGCAAAAACATTTTTCGAGTCATTGATCAGCGTCCTAATCCAAATTCCGGTGAAGATGGGTTAAAGATTGGCCCCAAAAACATGGACCAATGTTTTATTGAAGCATTGGCATGGGATAAATCGATAACGCTGATCACTGTGGCTGGAAGTGCTGGTACTGGAAAAACTATCTCTATTGCTAAGATAAGCCTCGATATTTTGGGAGGAAATAGCAACAAAAATGTTGTAATTTTCAGACCAATAGTCGAAAGTGGTACTAAACTAGGCTTTCTTCCTGGGAGTTATGGAGAAAAAATAGCTCCTTATGTTTTACCGGTAATTGAGGCGTTTCGTGATGCTGCGAATAATGGCAAACCCAACGAAATACGTCCACCAAATGGGACCATGGAACATGATCTGTTTATGAAAAACGGAGGCGGAGACGTAGTAGATGGGTATTTGGGTAGCGGAAGGATTAAGCTGGAGTCTATTAATTTTGTCAAAGGGAGGACTTATCACAATACCGTAATGGTTGATGATGAAAGTCAAGATTTTACAAAACCAGAAACAGAAGAGTTGTTAACGCGTATCGGTAAAAATGGAAAGATTTTTTTGACAGGTGATTTAAATCAAATTCATCGTCAAGCTTTACAGCCCACGGCTAGCGGAATGGTGTGGATCATCGAAGGAATGAAAAACAGCGAACGTGCGGCTCACATGACCCTCACGGAGGTGTTTAGAAATCCTTTTGTGGAAGAGATTACAAATTTATCTAAACGTTAAAATACGTTAAACTTAAAGTTTTGGGCTCGGAGCAGTAATGTTCCGAGCTTTTATTTTCGCGGAAAGTGGAGGATTCGAACCTCCGGAGGAATTACTTCCTCACCGCATTTCGAGTGCGGCCCATTCGACCACTCTGGCAACTTTCCAGAATAAGTATCCCGTATAAGCAAGTATGTATCAAGTATAAAATGCCCAACAACATACATGCTATATTTTACATGATTCTGGATGCTGGTAAAGCATTTTGTTATTTTTCATTTTTGTTGTAAAATAGATACGTATTATAACAGATGCAAAATTTTATGGAAGAAGACAAAAAGGAATTCGGAAAATTTATTGATCCGGGTTCGATTATCGCGCAATTAGGAGTTGAAAAAGATAGCAAGGTTGCGGACTTTGGTTGTGGCCCGGGTTTTTTTTCCGTGCCTTTTGCTAAGGCTGTCGGTGAAGATGGAAAAGTTTATGCGCTAGATGTTTTGCCGCAGGCGTTGGAATCAGTTAAAAGTAAAATGCGAAATTCGGCCATATCAAATATAGTTATGATCCGCGCAAATGTTGAAAAAGAAAATGGCTCAAGGCTTGAATCCGCCCTAGTCGACTGGGTAATTCTTAAAGATGTTTTATTTCAAAATCAAAAAAAAGAGATTGTCATTGCTGAAGCAAACAGGGTTCTTAAATCAGGGGGGAAAGTTCTGGTTGTTGAATGGAACAAAGAAGAATCTTCAGTCGGTCCGGAAAATGATTTGCGAATATCAAGCGATATGCTGAAAAAAATGTTTACTGATCAAAATTTTTCCATAGAAAAAGACATTGTTGCCGGCGATTTTCATTATGCTTTTGTGGCAACAAAAAAGTAAGAAATAAAAATAAAAATATGCAATATATAATAAAAAATAAATTCAGAATAATTCTAGCAGTATTGGCTGTGGTGGCAGTCCCGTTTTTTTCCGGTTGCGGATCTAGCTCTAACCCTAGCTATTTGGTCGACCTTGAAATTTGGGGTCCATTTGATGACTCTTTGGTTTATGGCGATATTATAACTGAGTATAAGAAAATGAATACCCATGTTAGGGAGATAAAATACAGAAAATTCAGCCTAGAGACATATAAAGAAGAACTTATTGATGGCCTAGCTTCTGGCAATGGTCCGGATATTTTTCTAATAAACAACACTTGGTTTCCATATTTTGAAAATAAGCTTTACCCAGCACCGACTCCATTCATAAGCCCTCAGGACATAAAAGATAATTTTCCGGACGTGGTTTATTCTGATTTTGTGAGCGAAAATAAGGCCTATGCTGTGCCGCTCGCAATGGATTCTATGCAACTTTATTACAATAAAGATATGTTTAATGCGGTTGGCATAACGTCTCCTCCGAAGACCTGGCAAGAATTAGAAAATTGCGTAGAAGCGCTGACCAAGATAGATCAAGAAGGTAAAATAATAAGATCCGGAGCGGCGATTGGAACAGCCAAAAATGTCAACAGATCAACTGATCTAATTAGCCTGTTGATGCTCCAGTATGAAGCTAAGTTGCCTATGAAAAAAGGCGAACTCGCCAGTTTTGACGAGGGAGCATATTCTCTTGGAAGCGGAGGTGAAAAACTCCGCCTAGGCGAAGCAGCTCTGGATTTCTATACTAAGTTTGCAAAAATCAATGATTCTAATGGAAATGCTAATAGGCTATACACGTGGAATGCAGAGCAAGAAAATTCGGTAGATGCTTTTGCTGGCGGATCTGTGGCCATGCTTTTTAATTATGCATGGCAAAACTCAGTAATAAAAAATAAAAACCCAAAACTCAATTATGATATTGCACCTATTCCTCAGGTGTCTGCCGACAAACCGGTTACGATTGCAAACTATTGGGGTTTTGCAGTTTCTTCGAATAAAAATCCTCGCATGGTTTCTCAGGAACAATCCAAGACAAAACCTGTTTCTAATGATGCGCGGGCTCACGAAGCCTGGGAATTTTTGAGATTTTTGACTCTAAAAAATAATGGCAAGATTACTTTATACAATGCCCTTAACACGAAGAGCAGTATGGATTTTCTCGTAAATATTGATCCAGCCTCGGATTATATTAAAAAAACATTGCAGCCAGCCGCTCGTCGCGATATTATTAAAGAGCAAAAAAACGATTTGAAATTGGGCGTCTTTGCTTCAGGAAATCTATTTGCGAAAAATTGGTATCAAAAAAATCCCGAAAAGATAGATGGCATATTTACCGAAATGATAGAAACTGTAAATTCAGGCGGAACATCTTTGCATGACGCTTTGGTTTTGGCAAGGGGTCGAGTTAATAGTTTGCAAGAAAATTAATTTTTGAAAAAATAAAATGAAATTTTTAAATAAAAATAAAATTTTTCTGCTGGTTATTTTCGCCATTTTTTGTACGTTCAGTCCAACAATAAATGTGATAGCAGCAGCTGATACAACTGTGTCAGATGGAAAGGTTCCGGGGAGCACTGAAACAGGAGGAATCGTTTCTTGCGGACGGGGCGGGCAAGATATGTGCACGCTTTGCGATCTTGTTGTGGGGATAAAAGATGTAGTTGATTATTTATTAAAGATAGCAGTCGGTATTGCGGTTTTAGCTATGTGTGTAGGCGGTATTTTGTATATTGTCTCCATTGGAGATCCCGGTCTTATTGAAATGGGGAAAAATGCCATGAAGAATGCGCTTATTGGAATAGTAATTTGTGTCTTGGCTTTCATAATTATTAACACAACCATGCTCCTTATAGGGGCTCAGACAAATTTGGGCATTGGAGTTACAAACTGGTATACATTCGATTGCTCGGCTTCAAAATAGGTAATTTTAAAATTTTCAAATAAAATGAACAAAATAAAAAACAAAAAAATATTTTTTGCAGTTGCCTTAACTGGATTAATTATTATACTATTATCAGGCAGCGTCTTTGCTGCAACTAGTGCTACCTTTGTTAATCCTTTAGGGTCAGTTACCGAGGTTCAAAGTGTGTTGAGCACCGCATTAGCTGGGATACAAAAAATAGTTATAGCACTAGCGCTGATTGTAATAGTTGTTGGCGCGATTATGTATATTGTTTCAACGGGAGAATCGGCAACAATTGAAAGAGCAAAAAAAACCATTACTATGGCCTGTGTCGGTCTGGTAATTGCGTTGGCAGCACCTTCAATTTTAAAAGAATTAGCAACGATAGTAGGCTGGTCTACAACCGATTCAACTGTTTCAAATGCTACTGCCTTTTCAACAATCGCTCTGAATGCCCTGAAACTTCTTTTAAGCATTGTTGCAACCTTGTCTGTGATAATGATGGTGGTTAGCGGTATGATGTACATGACTTCAGCCGGAGACAATGAAAGAATAGAAAAAGGAAAGAGTACCTTCAAATATGCTTTAATTGGAACCATTATTGCTTTGTCGGCACTGATTATCGTAACTCAAATAGCTACACTCTTGGGTGTTTCCACTAGCTAAAAAATAAATAATTTTTTAAAATTTTCGGCTAATAAACTGTCGAAATTTAGACATAAAATGCTAATTAATGTTCCACAATACATCGATATAGAAGATAAGATTGTCGGACCCCTGACAGCCAAACAGCTGGGTTGGCTTATAGCGATGGGAGTGATTTTAATTGTCATGTGGAACATGCTTCCGGGTCCGTTGTTTTTTTTAATAGGGCTTCCAGTAGCGCTGATTTTTTTGGCACTAGCATTTTTTAAGCCATACGGTGTGCCATTGGGAAATTTTATAATATTTGGCATCATGTATTTTTTTCATCCGAAGCTGTATTTTTGGAAGAGAACGCCACAAAAAGAAGCTCCTTCAACGCATAAAAAAAATGAAATTACCACTGTTTCGGCGAAAAAGGAATTGTCGTCAGAAGAATTGAGAGGACTGGCGCGCTTAGTAGATAGCGAAGGCGCGCAGTACAGTACTGATTTGGAAGAAATATTAAAAAAAGCTCCGGTAAAAAAATAATATCCCAACGAAAGTACGAATTTATTACAAATGTACAAATGAAATTCTTTTCGGAATTTGCATATTCGCTCGCTTGCAATGAATTGCAAATTAGGGCAGGTAAATAATTAGTAATTAGTAAAACAAATGGAATTTTTGCATTCACAAAAACTTACTAGCGGAGGCAATAGCGGTTCAAGCACGCAAAAATATGTCGACGTGGAAGAGGTTAAAGATGGTGTTATTATTCTTAAGGATGGCTCATTCAGGGCAGTTCTTTTAGTCTCATCAATAAATTTCGATCTCAAAGCCACCGAAGAGCAGGACTCTATCATTAGCCAATATCAAAATTTTCTGAACTCTCTGGATTTTCCGATGCAGATTCTCATAAGTTCCAGAAAGCTCAATATAAAGCCGTATATGGAGTATCTTAAGAAGAAAGAAACTCAACTTGACAACGAGCTGCTTATTTTTCAAATTTCTGAATATCAAAATTTTATTAAAAATTTAGCCGAGGTATCCAATATTATGTCTAAGTTTTTTTATGTTGTCGTTCCTTTTCATCCAGTCGAAAATATAAAAACCGGTTTTTTTGACAGACTTCTGGGATCCGCAAATACGCAAATGAGCATAGCTCGCAGAAGAGAACTTTTTGAAACTTATAAAAACCAGCTTTGGCAGAGAGTGGATCACGTAACAGCAGGCCTTGGGGGGACTGGAGTTAAGATTGTCCTACTAAAGACCGAAGAGCTTATAGAGCTTTTATATAATTCCTACAATCCATCAACACGCAACAACTCCATAATTAAAGATATTGAAAAAGTAGAATTGAAATAATGTTTACTAATTACTAATAAAGTACCTGCCTACCGGCAGGCAGGCGCATATATAAATATAAAATGTTGGGATTTCCGTAGCTAGCAAAAGTGTAGTGTGTTGATAACTGAATCTTAATTCATAAAAACAAAACAGATGTTTGGATTAGATATAAATAAAAACAAAAAACCCCCCGTGGTTGATAGCGAGCTTTTGCAAAGTGAAGATTTGTATCAAAGAGGGGTGGCGACAATCAAAGATTTGATTGCTCCGTCAGCCATGAAAATTAGTGCTAATAACCTGCAGATCGGAGAAACAGTTGCCAGAACTATTTTCGTCGTGGCTTATCCCAGATATCTGCATACCAACTGGTTTGCGCCGATAATTAATATTGATTTTTCTATGGATACCTCCATGTTTATCCATCCAATCAATACGGCGGAAATTTTAAAAACGCTCAGAAAAAGTTCCACGCAAGTACAGTCGCAAATTCATATAGAAGAAGAATCTGGAAAAATTCGCAATCCAATCTTGGAAACGGCTATTCAGGATATTGAAGATCTTCGTGATAAATTGCAGCAGGGAACGGAGAAATTTTTTCGCTTCGGATTATATATGACTTTGTATGGCAACAATTTGGAAGAAGTAGAAAAAATGCATAGACAGATCGAATCACTGCTGGAAGCCCAAATGGTTTATGTAAAACCAGCCGTTTTAAAAGTTGAACAAGCGTTTACTTCGACACTGCCCTTGGCTAACGATGAATTGGATGTAGCCAATAACCTTAATACGGCACCGCTGTCCACTACTTTTCCTTTTGTTTCTTCGGATCTTTCTTCCAATGAAGGAATTTTGTATGGAATCAATCGTCACAATAACAGCCTGATTTTATTTGACAGATTCAAAATGGAAAATGCCAACATGGTTGTTTTTGCTAAATCTGGGGGAGGAAAAAGCTATACAGTCAAGCTAGAAATATTCAGGTCATTGATGGTCGGCACAAACGTTGTCGTCATAGATCCTGAAAACGAGTATAAATATCTTTGTGAAACTGTCGGCGGAGCTTTTATAAAAATGTCTTTGAACTCGAATTATCATCTCAATCCTTTTGACTTGCCTAAGATTGGAGAGGATGAAGATCCAGAGGATGTTCTCAGGAGTAATATTGCCAGTTTGATCGGCCTTCTTCATCTTATGCTTGGAAATGTCACACCAGAAGAAGATTCAATATTAGATGTGGCAATCCGTGAAACGTATGCGCTGCGTGATATCACAGCACAGACTGATTTTAAAAACTTGAACTACAATTCTTTTCCCACGATGGCAGATCTTTATTCGGTAGTCAGAAATTCGGAAGGCGGAGAGTCGATTGCTAAAAGAATGGAAAAATATACGGAAGGAATTTTTGCGGGAGTGCTTAATCATACGACAAATGTTCAGATAAATAATCAAATGGTAGTTTTTAATATTCGCGATTTGGAAGAGCAGTTGCGTCCAATTGCTATGTACACCGTTCTGCAGTTTATTTGGAATGAAATGCGCTCTTCTCTTAAGAAAAGAATAGTGGTTGTCGATGAGGCTTGGGTTATGATGCAGAATGAAGATGCTGCCTCATTTTTGTTCGGAATTGCCAAGCGTTGCAGAAAATATTACACGGGGCTTACTACAATTACTCAAGATATTGCTGATTTTATGGCATCGCGCTACGGTAAGCCAATCGTTACCAACTCATCATTGCAGTTTCTGCTGCGCCAGTCGCCGGCGGCTATCGAAACAATTTCTGATACTTTCTATCTGACTGAGCAGGAAAAATTCTTGCTTCTGGAAAGCGGCGTTGGCGAAGGAATTCTTTTCGCCGGAGCCAAACATGTTGCGATTAAAGTCATTGCTTCCTATGCCGAGGATCAAATAATCACATCTGATCCGCGCCAGCTGATGGAAATTGAACAAGCCAAGAAAGACCTTGAAGCGGAAGAGGAAGGCAACTAGTGGAAGTATAACTTGAAATTTTTTGACTATGTCTTATACCAATGAACAATACAATGAGGATTTAAAAAAATCTCGAGCACTAGCTGAAGACAGTCGTCCGATAAATTCGGGCAGTAAGAACAAGAAAGAGCTTAAAAAGAGTGGTATAGCCAGAAAAAAAACTTTTAATCCCTTTGCTTTATTGGGGCAAATGAATCTATTCAAAGATCAGCCTTATCTTTGCATGATGGTGGCCACTATATTGAAAGAAATTATAGATGTTGTCTGCCAAGCGCTGGTTATTCTTTATCCGTTTTCCTTTATCGTTTCTATACTCAACACCATTTTTGGTATTATGATGATGCAATTGGCTAAGTTTTCGGAAGTGGAAGAAAAAGTGCATGGCAAGCTTAAAGCAAGATTAATGCTAAAAATAGCTCTCTGGGTTGCGGGTAGTTTATTTGATAGTTTTCCTGGCTTAGGCGTTTTGCCTATTTCAATCATTGTAAATTTGCTGGTCTATCTTATGGTTCTTTATGAAAGAGCAAATACCGAAAAAACTGAAAAAGCAGGGGCATGAGAATAAAATAATAAATTTCTAATTTTTAATTTTGGATAAATCAATAATTTCTTAATGTTCTAGACATTTATTTATCAAGATTTACTGTTTATCGACAGACAGGGATTTCAAATTTTAAATTCAAATTATCTAAAAGATGTCTTCCAAAATATATTCAGCGGCGACAATCGGGCTGGACGGCGAAGTAGTGGAGGTGGAGGTTGATGTGCTGGGTGCCGGTCTGCACAATTTCAATATTGTCGGTCTGCCGGACACGGCCATCAAAGAATCGCGCGATCGGGTGAGTAGCGCCATCAAAAACAGTGGTTTCAAGCCGCCGCACCAGTGCGGACGCATCACTGTCAATCTGGCGCCAGCCGATCTTCCCAAAGCCAGTCCAATTTACGACCTACCGATAGCGGTGGGATTTTTGTTAGCGACCAAACAACTGCAATTTGATTTTAACGGCCGGATGGTCGTGGGAGAACTTTCTCTAGATGGGCGCGTGCGTCCAATTCAGGGAATTTTGCCAATTGCGCTTCTAGCCAAGGAAAAAGGCTTTCGCGAATTGTACGTTCCTAATGAAAACGCTTCAGAGGCCAGCGTGGTGAAAGGCATCAATATTGTGCCGGTGGATACTTTGTATTCTTTGGCTGATCATTTTTCCGGCAATCGGCACATCGATTATTTTCCGGAGATTTCCGGCGAAGCTTTGTTTTCAACTGGCGAATATCCGATTGATATGGCGCATATTAAAGGACAACAGCATGCTAAGAGAGCTTTGGAAATTGCGGCGGCCGGTGGACACAATGTGATTCTCAATGGCCCACCGGGATCAGGCAAGACACTCTTGGCCAAAGCCATGCCGACAATTTTGCCGCAACTAACTATGAGTGAATCGCTGGAAATTACTAAAATATTTTCCGTGGCCGGAAAATTACATAAAGGTCAATCTTTGATAACAACTAGGCCGTATCGTAATCCGCATCACAGCGCCAGCAGCGTCTCGCTAATTGGCGGTGGCAGCTATCCAAAACCGGGAGAAATAAGCTTGGCGCACCGGGGAGTGCTATTTTTGGATGAATTTGCCGAATTTCCCAAAAGCGTGCTGGAAAATTTGCGCCAGCCGCTTGAGGATGGTATGATAACAATCTCACGAGCCAAAGGCTCATTGCATTTTCCGGCCAGATTCATCTTAGTGGCCGCCATGAACCCCTGCTTTTGCGGGAACGCAACCGATCCGGAAAGAATTTGCACCTGCACGCCGCTACAAATTGCCAGATATCAGCAAAAAATTTCGGGACCGATTATGGATCGCATCGATCTGCATATAGAAGTTCCACGGCTCAGTTTTGATAAACTGCAGGAAGGATCCAATGAAGAAAAAAGTTTAGATATCAGAAACAGGGTAGAAAGTGCCAGGAAAATACAATTGAAAAGATTTGAAAATTTGCCGATAGTTTCTAATAGTGAAATGTCACCTGATCAAATAAAAAACTTCTGCTTTTTGGATGAGCCATGTTTGCAACTGCTCAGGAGCGCGGTAGTTTCTTTGAAACTTAGCGCACGCGGCTATCATCGCATCATCAAAATTGCGCGCACGATTGCCGATCTATCCGGGAGCGAAAATATTCAATCGAATCATGTGGCAGAAGCTATTCAATACAGGTTTAAAACAGAGTGAATTTTGTGTGGTCGCGGAAGATGTTTACTTGTCCAGAATTTACACTTTTATTTTTTCAATACACTACTCCGGCGCTTAAGTTTTTTTGTTTGGAAAATAACTTAGTAATTCAATAATATTTTTACCAAATTCTAAAGTTTTGAGACGCCTTCGCTAAGTTCCTTGAAAAAACAAAAGTGTAAATTCTAATTGTAAGACGTTGATAATGATAAACAATATAATCTTCAAAATAAATGTTAAAAAAAGAAACATTTTATTTCTTTTGTTTTTTATATTTTTAGCAATACCGGTTTGCTCCTCGGCTGCAGAAAGCGAATTTGAATCTCAACAAAATAACATAATATTACAAGACAGCGGCCTGATGTTTGAAATAAAATCCAAAGCCAAAACAGTCCAGGAATTTTTGGATGAGCAGAAAATTATCTTGAAAGAAAATGATCTTGTATTGCCGGACAGGGGCGTGAAAATTTATTCCGGAACTAAAATTATAATTTTTCGTGCTAAAAATATAACAATAAAAGAAAGCAGCAAGACTTTTGAAATCTCTACCTTGCAAAATACAGTTGAGCAGGCGATTTGGGAAAATAAAAATATTAATCTCTCCGAAGATGATATAACAAATCCGGCCAGGCAGACATTGACCAAAGATGGAATGAAAATAGCTGTGACGCATGTGGTTATTAAAGAAGAAATCAAAAAATTGGATGTAGATTTTAAAACTGTTTCCAATGAAGATGATAAATTGGGTTGGCGGATAAAAAAAGTTACGAAAAAAGGTGAAAAGGGCATTGATGAAGTGAAATATAAAGTGGTGTATCATGATGGCAAGGAAATATCGAGAAAAATTTTAGAAAAAAACAGAATAAAAGATCCGATTGAAGAAGTTGTTACGCAAGGAACATACATGAAACTGGGCAAAGCTGCCAGAGGGCAAGGTACGTGGTATGCTTTCAAAGGCGGACTTTTTGCCGCCAGCACAACTCTTCCGCGAGGTTCTTATGCTAAAGTAACAAATACGGAAAACGGTAAATCGGTCGTTGTGCAGATCAATGACTATGGTCCTCAGGGCAAGGGCCGCATTATAGATCTGGACAAGGTTGCTTTTGCCAAGATTGCTTCATTGGGTGCTGGGGTTATTGGGGTAAAAGTGGAGCCAGTATTAAACTAATCTTTTTATCATCAATTATTAAAAAATAATTTTTTAACGCAATGCACATTTTATTATTGATCATAACGCTGCTTCTTTTTTGCTTTATGATTTTTATATATTTAAATTTATTTTATTCTTTTTATTTGAAAGTCCCGATGCTTTCTTCCGGAAGTGGTGCTATTGAAAATTTTTTGCAGAACATAGATTTTGGAAAAGCGAAAAATTTTTATGAATTGGGATCAGGCAGCGGCAAGATGATTTCAAAAGTAGCCAGCCGTTATCCGGACCTAAAATGCATAGGGGTTGAATATAATATAGCAGCTTATTGCTCTGCAAAATTCAGAAATCTTTTTCTTAAACAAAAAATTGACTATAAACTGGGAGATTTTTTTAAAATTAATATCAGCGATGCGGACATAATATATGTTTATCTTTTCCCCGGCCTTATGGTGCGCTTGGAAGCAAAGTTTTCTCAGGAATTAAGAAAGGGAACGATAGTCATTTCCAATTCTTTCCCCATAAAAACCAGAAAGCCGAAAATGATTATTCAAGAAAAAGCTGGTGCGCTAGGCACGCTGTATGTTTATGAATATTAAATTTTAGTATTTATGATTAAGGCTAAAAAATCTTTAGGGCAGAATTTTTTGAAAGACGATGCGGTTTTGCAGCGGATTATTGAAAGTGCCAATCTTTCAAAAAATGATGTTGTGATTGAAATTGGGCCAGGACATGGAGTGCTGACGGAATTACTGGCTCGGAAATGTAAAAAAGTGATTGCTATTGAATTGGATGACCGTTTAATTGAAATGCTACGTAACAAGCTACGTAACAAAGAAAATGTTGAAATTATTCATAATGATATTTTAAAAATCAACTTGCCAGAATTAGTTTCTAAATACGAAATACAAGATACGAGATACAAAACTGTTGCAAACATACCTTATTATATTACAGCACCAATTATTCGTTTACTTTTAGAAACAAAAATTCCGCCAAGCGAAATGATTTTAATGGTGCAGAAAGAAGTGGCGGAAAGAATTTGCGCCAAGGCCGGAGAGATGAGCATTTTAGCGGTTTCCGTGCAATATTATGCCCAGCCGGAATATTTATTCACTGTCCCAAAAACTGCTTTTGATCCCATGCCGAAAGTGGATAGTGCAGTTATCAGAATAGTAACCAGCAACCAGCAACCAGTAATCAGTAAAAAAAATAATAGGGATTTTTTTAGAGTAGTGAGGGCGGGATTTTCCGCCAAAAGAAAAACTCTGGTTAATAATCTTGCCAATGGTTTGCAACTGGATAAAAAAACTGTTGAAGAAAAATTGATTGCGTTTGGTTTTTCAAAAAATACCCGCGCGCAGGAATTGGGAGTGGAGGATTGGCAAAAATTAATTGAATTTTTATAAAATATGGTAGATGTTTTGGCTGAACTTAATGAACAACAAAAAGAGGCGGTGGCTACGGCTGACGGTCCGCTTTTGATTATTGCAGGGGCTGGCAGTGGCAAAACCAAAACCCTGACGCATCGGGTGGCCTATCTTATCAAAAAGCACGGAGTTAATCCGCAAAATATTTTGGCGGTGACTTTCACCAATAAGGCGGCGGGGGAAATGTGCGAGAGAATTATCAGGTTGCTTTATCCGCAAGCGGACAAAAATTACATATACAGTTTATATAACAATTCCAATTTGCCAACCATCGGCACTTTCCATGCAATCTGTTCCAAGATTTTGCGCAGTGAAATCGAAGTGTTGGGATATTCCAAAACTTTTCACATCGTTGATGATCAGGATCAGCAGGTTCTCATGAAAAAAGTTTTGAAAGAATTGGAAATCGATCCGCAGCAGTTCAATCCGCGGGCGATTTTGGCCAACATCAGTAAAGCCAAAAACGAAATGATGACAGTTGAAAAATTCGAAAATCAGGCCAACGGATATTACGAAGAAATTGTAGCTAAGACCTATAAAAAATATCAAGCCACTCTCAAAGAAAATAATGGTTTGGATTTTGATGATATTCTGATGTTCGCGGTTGAAATTTTTAAAAAATTTCCACAAGTACTCCTGAAATATCAAAAACAATTTAAATATATTTTAGTGGATGAATATCAAGATACTAATCATGCGCAGTATCTGCTCATTAATATGCTGGCTGGGAAACATCGCAATTTGTGCGTTGTGGGGGACGATTGGCAGTCGATCTATAAGTTCCGAGGCGCGGATATTCAGAATATTCTTAATTTTGAAAAAGATTATCCGGAAGCGAAGGTTATTCATTTGGAACAGAATTACCGTTCAACGCAAACTATTTTGGATGCGGCGTATGGCGTGATTTCCAAGAACATCAATCGCAAAGACAAAAAACTTTGGACAGAAAAAGAAAAAGGACATTTGGTTTCTTCTTTTGAAGCGGAAGATGAAAGCGACGAGGCTGAGTTTATCGCGCATGAAATTAAAAATGCCAAAAGAAAATATTCCGATTTTGTGGTTCTCTATCGTACCAACGCGCAGTCGCGCATGATTGAAGAGGTTTTTTTGAAAAGATCTATTCCGTATCGGATTATTGGCGGCATCAAATTTTATCAAAGGAAAGAAGTAAAAGACATGGTGAGCTATCTCAGATTGATTGCGAATTATTCCGATGTTGTTTCATTGGAAAGAATAATTAATGAACCACGTCGCTCAATTGGTGATATGACACTAAAAAAATGGGTGAAAACAGCAAATTTTTTAGAGACTAATCTTATTGATGTGTCGCTCCAATTTTCAAATCCCAATTTCCAATTTCCAAACAATATTCAAATCCCAATTTCCAAAATTGATGCCATAATTAAATTTTCGGAATTTGTTCGAAGAATGAAAGATGTGCAGCCGCGGATAAAGCTGGCGGATTTTGTGGAAAAAGTTTTTAGGGAAAGCGGTTATGAGCAAATGCTTTTGAATGAAGGACCGGAAGGCGAAATGCGCTGGGAGAACGTGAAAGAGTTGGTTTCGGTCGCGCAAAAGTACGACGAAATGAAAGACGAATCGGAAAACAAACTCAGCGCTTTTTTGGAAGAAATCGCTTTGGCATCGGATGTGGATAATATTAATCAAAATGAAGAAGCGGTGCATCTGATGACACTGCACAGCGCCAAAGGTTTGGAATTTCCGGTGGTTTTTATTGCCGGTTTGGAAGAAGGCGTCTTGCCGCATTCACGCAGCATGTTGTCTTATGCTGAGATGGAAGAGGAGAGAAGACTTATGTATGTTGGTCTTACCAGAGCCAAGGAAAAAATATATTTACTTTTCACGCGTCAGCGCACTTTGTTCGGTTCGACGCAAATGAATTCCCCATCCAGATTTTTAGAAGATATTCCGGAAAAACTCATGCAGAAAAATTCATATCGCGAAGCGGAGCAGAAAGTATTTAAAGAGCTGTTAAATAAAAATAGAAAAAGCAAAAATTCTAACAGCAAACACGCAACATCTCACGCTGTAATTTTCAAAGGTGGAGAAAAAGTCAGACACGCTGAATTCGGCGACGGCATTGTGGTTTCAGCTGTTGGCGATATTGTGGTGGTGGCATTTAAAAAAGCCGGCATCAAGCGGCTTTCTGTAGAATTTGCAAAACTTAAAAAGTTGTAAGCATTCTAATTTTAAAAGTATATGTTTTTCAGCGCACGCATTTTTTCTGCTGAAAAAATGCTCCGAGCTCGTGCCGTCGCACTCGCTAGCCGCTTCAAAACATATACTTTTAATTATTTCAATTTATTTTTTCTTTCCGTGGAATTTTTTGTGGACTTCTTTGAGCTGTTGATTGGTGATGTGGGTATAAATCTGAGTTGTTGTTATTGATGAATGGCCAAGCATTGTTTGCACGCTGCGGATGTCGGCACCATTGGCTAAAAGATCAGTGGCAAAACTGTGGCGCAGAGTGTGCGGATGCACATCTTTCACAATGCCGGCTTTAGTGGCATAGAATTTCACAATTCTTTGAATAGATCGTGGAGTGAGACGTTTTTTATCGGTTTCCGTCTTTTTTTTCTTAGAAAATCTAACAAATAAAGCTGGGTCAATATCCATTCTTTTGGCTAAATATTTTTCTAAAGCTTCTTTGGCCGTGTTGGAAACAAAAACAATGCGGATTTTATCGCCCTTGCCTTTGACGCTGAATTCCTGCCTAGATAAATTGATCTGGTCGCGGTTGATGTTGATGAGTTCGGAAACACGCAGGCCGGCTGAGAAAAGAAGCTCCAAAATAGCCCTATCGCGGAGAGCTTTGACGCTAGTTCCGCTGGCAGCAGAGAGGAGACGGTCAAGCTCGTTGCCATCAAGAAATTCTATTTCATGGGAAGGGTTTTTGCCGATTTCGATTTTTTCTGCCGCTAGGCTTTCAATGTCGCGCTTGGACAGATATTTGAGAAAACTGCGAATAGCGATCATGTGATAGTTTTGCGTAACCTTTTTGAGTTCTTTGCCCTTGGCATCAGTTTTCCTGTTAAGGTAGATGCGATAACTGCGAACAAGCTCAGCGGTGATATCTTTGGGTTTTGATATTTTTGCCCATTCCAAAAAGCGTCTGAGATAGTGATGATAGTTCTCAATGGTTTTTTGAGAGCGATTGCGCTCAATTTCTAAATATTCCAAAAAATCTGTGAGCAATTTATCTATAAGCATGTTTTTATTATACTCTACTTCTGAAGATATAAAAAAGTTAAAATAAAAAAAGGCTTATATTAGCCAAAAAAACAGATTAGAGTGTATAATTTCTTTGACCCCGCACTAAATTGGCACCTATTTATATTTTAAAAATATAGAAGACGCTATCTTTATAATTGCGCAGGTTTTATAAGTTATTCAGCATATTATTTTTGCGCTTTTAGCACAGTGCCAATTTAGTGCGGGGTTTGACAAAAAGACCCCCGTGGGGATACAATTAATAGCAGTTAAAAATTAAGACTGCAGGTCATGGATTGCGGCACTACTGATTTTCTCTTGCCGTTTTTTCTTTGCTGACAGTCAACTGAAAGGACTTTTTTATTAGTAAAAAACCCATTTTTTCTTATATACGGGAGTCTTTGGAAAAAATCGACCTCAAAGGTTTCAACACCAAGCTCCATTTCTACCAACACAGCATAGCGAGATTTATCAAGGAGCACAGGACAATAAAGCTCCTGCATCTTCTGCGCAACTACTCAGCTTTTGCGGTTGTTGTGTCCAGCTCGCTTCTTGTGGCAGCAACTAATGTTGCATCAGGCAAAGTCAATAGTGGCTTTCTTTTTGGTTATTTGGATGATTCAAATGAATCCCAGATCGTAGAAAGTAGAATTAGCGGCCAAACCGACAAAAAAAATGATTTGGCGCTGGTTCCTCTTTCAAAGCCGAATACATCTGTTGATCCGGAAGCCAAAGAAGAAGAAATAATCAAAAACGTGATTAGCGAGCAAGGCATAATGACAGCTTCCGGGGGAGCGAGCCCGATGCAGGATCCGGAAGAAGAAGGTGGGGTTGAAATGTATGTTGTCCAATCTGGCGATACTCTTGGATCGATTGCCGAAAAGAATAAAATTTCAGTGAATACTCTTTTGTGGGCCAATGATATCGAAAATGTTGATTCGATAATGCCAGGGGATACTATGTTTATTTTGCCGGTATCAGGCATAAAATATGTGATTAAATCAGGGGATAATATTGAATCAATCGCTAATAAATATAAGGCGGAGAAAGATAAAATTATAGCTTTCAATGATTTGCCGGCCAATGGCGATATTGAAGTTGGAAAAGAAATTATTATTCCGGACGGGCAGGGCGAGGCGCCAAAACCCGCTCCCAGCAGCCAGTCGTTGCTTGATAAGAGGCAATATGCAACCTCTAGCGGGGGAACTCCACAAATTTCTGAAGTTACGCCAAGGGGCAAGGCTGGCGCTGGACACAGATTTCCATATGGATATTGTACCTGGTTTGTCTCGCAAAAACGCTATGTTCCTTGGGGTGGTAATGCCGGAACCTGGCTCTATCATGCCAAAGCCATGGGTTATGCAACCGGCAAATCGCCGCGTGTCGGCTCGATTGTAGTGACGACTGAAAACAGATATTACGGCCACGTGGCCTATGTGGAAAAAGTCAGCGGCGGAACCATAACCGTTTCGGAAATGAATTATGTGGGCTATGCCAAAACCAGCCGCCGGACAATTTCAACTTCCAGTCGGGTAATTAAGGGATACATCTATTAGCTTCGTTAGCTTCTTTAGCTGCTTAGCTTATTAGTAAAATATACAAGCCATAAAAAACACAAAATATTTTTTATAAAAATCGGCCTTTCTTGGGTCGATTTTTTTGTGCATAAAATACTTCTTGATATTGAAAAAGTATGCTATAATTTTTTATAGATAGACAATTATACTAAATCCTGATGAACTGGATTTTTAAAAACAAAAAAATACCTTGCGAAAAATCAACAAGCGATTTTTTTTGCAAGTTGAAAAACATTCTGCGCAGCAAAAGAACAAAAACAATTTTGGTTGTTTTATTTTTGGTGTGCGTTTTTTTTATTAATGCTGAAGGGGTATTGGCGGCAGATGATCAAGGATTCCTTACGAATCCGGTGAATTGGGTTGGGAAAAAAGCAGGCGAAGTAGTAGGAGCTGGCGCTCAAGCTATTGCTGATGCCACAATAGGCAATTTAATGTTGCTTATTCAAAAAGGCATGGTAGTCTTGGTTTCTATAGCTACAAGTATTCTAGAAGCCGTTATGAATCCTGATATAATCTCAGGTGACAAGGGGATTTTCAATAGAAATGCCGTAAAAAATATTTGGGTTATGGTCAGAGATATTGCGAATATGTTTTTTATTCTAGTTTTGCTTTTTTCGGCTTTTTGCACAATTTTCCAAGTAGAAAAATGGAACTTAAAAAAAACCTGGCTCAATATTCTTATTAACGCTTTGCTGGTAAACTTCAGCTATCCGATCGCACGTTTTTTCATAGACATATCCAATGTAGCTATGTATTATTTCCTGAACAATATGTTTACTTCTTCATTAGCCTCGGGAAGCAAGGCAACTGGTTCGACAATAGCCGCAAGCTTCGGCACTTTTTCACAAATTTCTAAGATAATGACTCCAGCCGGTTTTGAAAAAATGCCACTTACGTTTGAGTTGATGAGTATAGTATTCACCTTTATTTTTGGCATGACATTGCTGATTTTGGGCGCTCTTTTTTTGATTAGAATAGTGGCGCTGACAATACTAATAATGTTTTCCCCAATTGGCTTCGTCGGTTTTATTTTTCCAAGTACCCAGAAATTTGCCAGTGATTGGTGGGGTAAACTTTTTAACTATGCTTTTTTCGGACCAATCATGGTTTTTATGTTAGTCGTGGCTTTAGCAATAACTAAGGCTATGGGTGATGATCAAAACGCTTTTTTGAAAGCAGCTACTTCAAGCACCGTGGACTCTGATGTGGCTAAATTTGTTTCAAATGCTTCATTTTTTATGGTTCCCATCGTTGTTTTATGGTTTGGAATGGGCGTAGCTAAATCGATGGGAATTGCCGGATCGAATTTGGTTGTTGATAAAGCGCAAGGTTTTGCAAAGAGCGCTATAAAATTTGCTTCCGGCTTGACATTTGCAGCAGGCGCTTATAAAGCTTATCAGGCGCGCAGGGATCAGGCCAAAGGAGACAAATGGTCGAATCGTTTGGGAAATTGGGCTGGCAACAAGCAAGATCAATTAAGGGGAGGGATATTTTCAAAGGGCTATACGGCACAGCATGCTGCAAATCGATATCAATCTGCGGAATCTGCCAAGGTGGCTGAAGAGGCCAAGCTTCGCGATACTGCAAATATGAATAATCTTGACCTTCAAAATCTAGCCAGAACAGGAAGCAAGCATACTCAAGCAGCTGCGTATCAAGAACTTGCTAATCGCGGAAAAACTAAAGGCACAGAAGAACTCGACAAGGTCAGGGAGCTTTTTGGTGAAAACAGCCAGGTATTCAAGCAAATGCAAAATAAAGTTAAAGCATATGATCCGGCTTCGGCATTTTCTACTACAGTTACTAATCCGGACGGTTCTAAAACCACAAAACTTGATGAGAATGCAGCTAGAGAGCATGTTGAAAGCAATCAATATGATGAGAAAAAACTTAGTGCTAATGCGCTTGGCAATGTTAAATTTGTAGAGATAGCTATGAAACATGGAGGTCTTAACGAGAAGGGACTTCGCAATTTAGCTGAAAAAAGCGAAGAGCACAAGAGAAATATTAAACAATCTATTATACAACTTGCTAACGATCCGGATCATGGCAATACTGCCAATGAAACAAATATGCAAATACAATTGGCGCATACGGCTGCAACAGGAGAAATCCATAGTTCATTGGTTGATATTGAAAGAAGAGATTTAATTAAGCGATTTGACAAGGATAATACGAAGAATCTTACTGAGGGTACGATACAAAAACTTGCTCCTGAAATTGCTAAACATATAAGTGCTGGAAAATTTAATGAGATAGGTTCAAATTTAAAAACTGATGAAAGCAGAAAAGCATTGGTAAAAGCAGTTAATGAACTTGATCCGCCGAGACCTGAATTGGTAAAACAGATAAGAAGAAGCCCTGTGTTAGCTGGTTTTTTATAAAATAAAAAATAAATAAAAAAGGATGGATTTTTCAGAAAAAATAAACAATTTACCCGAAAAAGTGCGAGAATATTTGTGTGCCAATGATGTGCGTTTAGATATTGAACGAGCTTGTTTTTTGTATGATATAAAAGAAGATGATATAGAAAAAATAGCTTTACCAGTGAGAGATATTTTCATAAAAGATATGCCCCTAGATCAACTGCCAATGAAGATTCAAGCTGCTTTTCAGGTAAAGAATGATATTGCAAATGGAATTGCCTGCGAACTAAGCAAAAAATCATTCTGTCCGTTCGATGACTATTTTAAAAATGCGCAAGAACTGCTGAAACAATGGGAACAGAACAAAATCCCCCCTATTGTAACCGAAGAAAAAGTTCAGAGGCGGGTTTTAGACATTGAACCGTGGATTGTTGAGCAAGAAAAAGAAGAAAAAAAACAGGAAGAAAAAGCAGCTCAAAAAATAATCAGTATGGATCTGAATATGGCACTGGAAAAATATCCCAATATCGGAGAACAATCAGTAACAGTCAACCCCCTAAAGCTTAGATATTTTCCAACTTCCGTCAGGCCATCCATCAAAAATTGGATCACGGATTTTCACGACAATATGGGTGCCGGCAAACACAGTGCTATGGATCGATCCAATTATCTTTTTCATGGCGATAACGGAAAAAAAATAACACCGATTGAAAGACAAAAACTAGCTTTTATTTTGAAGTCATTGGAGGAAAAAACGTCTATCAAAATTGATCCGGAAAAACAGACTGTTATTTTTGAAAATAATGAACAATCCGAAGTTGCCAAACAACAGACCATGGTAAATATGAGAAAAGAAATGGATGAAAGAAGCGAAGATCTAAAAACCAGCGCTGCTATTGAACAGAAAGATGTTTTTCAAAGATATGTGCCGCAAGCCATCAAAAAACCGCAGACTAGTCCTTCCATGGATTTTAAGAATGAAAAAAAAGAGCAAAGCAGTATCAAAGATGAAAACTATTTCAAAAATGTCGGTCAAAAGATAAATTCGGGAAAAGATAATTATTTCAATGATTTCGCAAGCATCAAAGATAGAAATAATTCAGATCAAAATACCGCTTTAACTAGCGGATCAATAAGTTTTTCTTCAGCGCAGAAATTACCAGCAGAACAAGCAGTCAATGATGCCAAAACTGAGGAAATAAAAAGCAGCGTGCAAAAAACAAATGTGCAATCAGTTCCGCCAAAACAATTCCAGCAGCATTCTCAATGGCAAATGAAGCCAAAGAGTTACAAAAATAATGAAAAAGAGTTTGTAGAATTAAGCGAAGAAACAAAAAACTCAGGCAATATAATTGATCTCAGAAATTAACCGTGTAAAATTAATTTTTTTTGTTTATGTTACACTTAATTGAAATTGCCCATGCAGGAACCATTTCCGATGCAACATCTTTCAAAGATATTTTAGCCAACACTCTCAATTTTTTGTTGTCAATCGTTGGAATAATTGCTATAATAATGCTAGCTATTTCCGGAGCGCTTTATTTTTTTTCTGCCGGAGATGAAAAAAAAATACAAATTGCCAAAGACAGCACGAAATACGCAATAATCGGAATTGTTATGGCGCTGAGCGGTCTGATTATCGTTAAAACAATCAGCAATTTTTTAAGCTAAAAATTCCGCAAAGCATTAGTAGATTAATCAGAATCAAGGAAATAAAATAAATAAATTATAAATTAAGAAAGGAGGTGTGGTTATGAATATTATTAAGAAAACTGCATACGGGTTCGCTGCCTATATTATGGTTATGCCTTTTGCGGCAGGAGCACAATTTACAACTCCATCCGGAACTAATCTTCCAAACGGAACAGTCGTCGGCATTCTTACGGGTGCTATGAACTGGCTACTGATTATTGTTGGTATATTGGGAGTTATTGGTTTCGTGATAGCGGGCATTATCTATTTGACTGCGGCTGGAGATCAGGAGCAGATTGACAAAGGTAAAAAGGCTATGGTTTATGCTATTGTTGGAGTCATTGTAGCTCTTGCGGGGGTTGTTATAATTCAGGCAGTTAAGGCAATGTTGAACACTGAAGGCAATTTCTAGAGATTTACATGCATGTAAAACAATAAACGACCCCAGTGGGTCGTTTATTGCGTATTTAAGCATAAATCAGATATAGTGTGTTTAATATTTTTTTGCACATCTATTTCTGGCTATTTTTTAATATAGAAGAAATTAATGCCAGATTGACACCAAAAAAGAAATTTGCTAACATAACTCTAGACAGTTATGGGTGGTAACGGGGTTCGCACGAGTGCGAACTTTTTTCTTTAAATAGGACATTTTTAATAATTTAACTTTTATAATAAAAAATATGCCACGTAAGAAAAAACAAGTTGATGAAGTGAGTCAAAGCGGGAGGTTGGGCGAATTTGGAAGTGCCATCATGCAAATTGCCGAAGAAAAAGGCATTCCAAAAAATGTCGTCATTGAAACTATTGAAGCGGCTCTGGCGGCTGCGTACAAAAAAGACTATGGAAAAAGAGGACAGCGCATTCGGGCTGATTTTAACGATGTCGATGGCAGCGCCAAATTCTTTCTCTTGAAAGATGTTGTGGATGAAACAATCAGGGAATTTGTTTCCGAGGAAGAAGCTGCAGTTGAGGAAGAAATCGTAGAAACAGTTGAAGGCGAGGAAAAAATGCCACGCTACAATCCGGAAAGAGATATGCTTCTGGCAGAGGCAAAAAAAATAAAAAAAGGCGCCAAAGTCGGAGATGTGATTGAAATTGAACTTCCATCGCAAAGCGAATATGGACGAGTAGCCGCTCAAACCGCCAAACAGGTTATAATTCAAAGAATCAGAGAGGCGGAACGCGATTCAATGTTTGCCGAATATAAAGGCAAAGAAGGCGAAGTGGTGAGCGGAGCAGTCCAAAGAATTGAAGGCAGAAATGTGTATATAGATCTCGGAAAATCAGTCGGAGTTCTGTTTCCATCCGAACAGATTCAGGGAGAAATGCTGAAAATTGGCCAGCGGGTCAAAGTGTATTTATACAAAGTCGAATCCGATCCTAAGGGTCCTGGCATAACACTGAGCCGCACACATCCGGATATGGTGAAAAAACTTTTTGAATTGGAAGTTCCGGAAATATTTTCCGGCACTGTGGAAATAAAATCAATTTCCCGTGAAGCCGGATCGCGCACGAAAATGGCCATTGTTTCAAATGAAGAAGGAGTTGATCCGATCGGATCATGCGTGGGACAAAAAGGAATTCGCGTGCAAGCCGTGATTGAAGAATTAGGAGGCGAAAAAATTGATATAATTGAATGGAATGAAAAACCGGAAAAATTTATTGCTTCAGCAATCAGTCCGGCTAAAGTTATTTCCGTTTCTTTGGATGAAGAACGCAGGGAAGCTAAGGTTACTGTGCCCGAGGATCAACTGTCGCTGGCTATCGGCAAGCAAGGACAGAATGTGCGCTTGGCGGCGAAACTAACCGGTTGGAAAATAGATGTGCTTGGAGCGGCAATTGAAACAAAAAAAGAAGAAGTAGAAGAAGTTGAAGGGGAGACAGAAGAAGTTAAGGAAGAAGAATAAATTGCAATAACAAAATTAATTTATAATTTTTAAAAGCATCCAGTTTATTTTTTCTTAGATGTTTTGATCAAAGAAAGAATAGGCGAGGAAAAAAAGTATGTCAGTAGAAGTTTATGCAATCGGCGCGGCGCTCTTGTCAATCGCATTCGCCCTGTATCTGAGCTGGAAAGTAAAAAATATGCCAGCTGGTGAAGGAAAAATGGTTGAAATTGCGGCTGCCATCAAAGAAGGAGCCAAGGCATTCTTAAATCGCCAGTACAAGACCGTAGCTTACGTAGCTGTGGTTGTAGCAGCAGTGCTTTATTTTACGCTTGGGCCTAATGCCAGCGTCGGATTTTTAATTGGCGCTATTGCCTCTGCTTTAGCAGGTTACATCGGAATGAATGTTTCAGTGCAGGCCAATGTGCGCACAGCGCAGGCGGCCAAATCAGGGCTCAGAAAGGCTTTGAACGTGGCTTTTAAGGCTGGCGCAGTGACAGGTCTTTTGGTTATTGGTTTGGGTCTTTTAGTAGTTGCGGGCTTCTATTTATTTACAGAGGGTGATATTAAGGCCCTAATCGGAGTTGGATTTGGAGGCAGTTTAATTAGCGTTTTTGCCAGACTGGGCGGAGGAATTTTCACTAAAGCCGCTGATGTTGGCGCTGACTTAGTGGGAAAAGTTGAAGCCGGAATTCCGGAAGATGATCCAAGAAATCCAGCTGTAATTGCTGACAATGTCGGAGACAATGTCGGTGATTGTGCGGGAATGGCCGCTGATCTTTTTGAAACATACGCGGTGACTGCGATTGCCGCCATGATTTTGGGCTCATTAATGTTTGCAAATTTCGGAAATGCAATAGTTTTCCCGCTGGCTATCGGAGCAGTTTCTATCATCGCTTCAGTTTTGGGAATATACTTTGTGCGCCTTAGCGACAAAGACAAGGACAACGGCGACAAAATTATGGGAGCTTTGTACAAAGGACTTATCGCTTCTTCAGTTTTTGCGCTCATTGGATTCTATCCAGTGACAAAAGCTTTGATGGTGGGAAATGGACTATATAGTTTTACTAATATATATCTGACAGCGGTTATTGGAATCATCGTGACAGCCGGCATGGTTATAATTACGGAATATTACACTTCCAAAAGCTATCGTCCGGTTAAAGAAATTGCCAAAGCTTCAAAATCCGGACACGGAACAAATGTGATTATGGGCTTGGCTATGGGTATGGAAGCCACCGCTCTGCCAATCGTGATTATTGTCGCTGGTATTATAGCCGCATTTTCATTAGCAGGCCTCTACGGCGTAGCCGTGGCTGCAATGAGCATGCTTTCCATGGCGGGAATTATTGTGGCTATCGATTCATTTGGACCGGTGACTGACAACGCCGGCGGTATTGCTGAAATGTCAGAACTGGGACCGGAGATCAGAAAAGTGACTGATGCTTTGGATTCTGTTGGGAACACGACAAAGGCTGTAACTAAGGGTTATGCTATCGCTTCTGCGGGACTCGCAGCCGTTGTCCTTTTTGCGTCATATGCGCAAGAACTAATGGATAAGGGCTCTTCAATAAAGTTTGATTTAAGCGACGTGAACGTTTTGGTGGGACTTTTGATTGGAGGCATGATTCCATATTTATTTTCTTCCATCAGCATGCGCGCAGTTTCCAAAGCTGCCGGATCAGTGGTTGAAGAAGTACGTCGCCAATTTCGTGAAATCAAAGGTATCATGGAAGGAACCGGAAAGCCTGATTATTCTACCTGTGTTGATATTGTGACTAAGGCGGCTCTCAAAGAAATGATTGTGCCGGCGATTATCCCGGTTATAGCTCCGATTCTTGTAGGCAAGATTCTTGGACCGGAAGCTCTGGGTGGATTATTGGTTGGTTCAATAGTTACCGGAATATTCCTAGCGATTTCTATGACATCCGGCGGAGGCGCATGGGACAATGCTAAGAAATATATCGAAGACGGACAATACGGCGGCAAAGGTTCTTTCGCTCATCAAGCAGCGGTGACGGGAGACACAGTCGGTGATCCGTACAAAGACACAGCCGGACCTGCGATCAATCCGATGATTAAAATCATGAACATAGTGGCTCTTCTGATTGCCGGATTTATTATCTAATTTACATTAGGCAAATTAAAAAACTCGTAAGTTTTCATCGCCTATTTACTTCGGAGTATAGCTGAATATGTATTGCCGAAAATATTGTTTTTTGCTTGCCTTTCATTCATGCACTGCAAACCTGGTTCGCAGCGCATTCATGCGGAAGCCGCAAAAACAATATTTTCGGCCATTATTCTAATCAAAAAAATTTGCTCTTACGAAATAGGTTCGAAAATTTATAAGAAAATAATATTTTTAAAAATAATTTACTATGGCTATAAATTCAGAGATTAAAAAACTTCCAAATTCGCAACTTGAAATTAAAGTCAGTGTTTCTTGGGATGAATGGAAAAAATATATCGACCAAGCAGTGGCTGATTATTCCAAAGAAATAAAAATTGAAGGTTTTCGTCCAGGCAAGGCTCCGAAAGACATGGTTGAGCAAAAAGTTGGCAAAGGCGCTCTTTTGGAAGCAGCTGCGCAGAAAGCCGTGCAGGGAACATATCCAAAAATCATAACAGAAAATAAGATTGATGCGATTGGCGCGCCAAAAGCGGAGATTTTGAAATTGGCGGAAGGCAATGAACTGGAATATAAAGCAGTGTGCGCGGTCATTCCGGAAGTTACCCTGAAACCTTGGAAAAGCGCGATTGAAAAAATCAACAAGGGATATGCCAAGAAAAAAGTTGAAGTTTCCAAAGAAGAAATTGAAAAAGAATTGGAAAACATTGCCAAGAGTCGGGTGCAGCATGTTAAAGTGGATCGGGAAGCTAAGGACGGAGATAATGTTATTTTAGATTTTGGAGTCAAAAGAGACGGCGTGCCGATTGAAAACGGTTCGAGCAAAAATCATCCTTTAATTTTGGGACGCGGGGTTTTTATTCCAGGATTTGAAGAGCAGGTGGTCGGCATGAAAGCGGGCGAAACCAAAGATTTTGAATTGATTTTTCCCAAAGATTATCATGAAAAAAGTTTAGCGGGCAATCCGGCACAATTTACAGTCACTGTGAATGAAGTGCAAGAGAGAAAATCACCGGAAGTTTCCGATGAATTTGCCAGATCTTTGGGAGAAAAATTTAAAAACTTGGAAGATTTGCGCAAAAGCGTTGCTGAAGGCATGGAAAAAGAAAAAAAGCATGAATCAAAAGAAAAACACCGAGTAGAAATTATTGATGCGCTTATTGAACATCTCCAAGTTGAGCTGCCGGAGGTGCTGATTCACGAAGAATTGCACAAAATGATTGGAGAATTTGAAGTGCAACTCAGCGGCATGGGAATGACTTTTGATCAATATATGAAACAGATTGGCAAATCCATTGATGATTTGGAAAAAGAATGGGAACCACAGGCTGAAAAACGCGTTAAGGCGGCGTTAGTTCTGGAAGAAGTTGCCAAAGAGAAAGAAATTGAAATTAAAAGCGAAGAAGTAGAGGCAGAGATGAACAAGACTTTGGCGCAATACAAAAAAATCAAAGACGTGGAAAAGAATATTGATCTGGCTAGATTGTATAATTATGTCAAAGGCATGATGCAGAATGAAAAAGTGTTGGAGATGCTGGAAGGGATACAATAATTTTAAATAACAAATTTTAAATTTTAAATCAAATCTTAATGATTAAATTTTAAAAATTTTTTCATTGGAAAATTAAAAATTCATTTAAAATTTATAATTTAAAACTTAAAATTAAATTTATGGATAATCAATATCTCATTCCTACCGTTATCGAAAAAACCAACTACGGCGAGCGGGCGTATGACATTTATTCTCGTTTGCTCAAGGACAGAATAATTTTTCTGGGCACCACTATTGATGACGGCGTGGCCAATGCGATTATCGCTCAACTCCTTTTTTTGGATCAGCAAAATTCTAAAGAAGATATAAAATTATATATAAATTCTCCAGGCGGAGTGGTGAGCAGTGCCCTGGCAATCTATGACACGATGCAATATGTGCGCGCTGACGTGCAGACGATTTGTGTGGGTCTGGCTGCCTCAGCCGCGTCATTGCTTTTGGCAGCCGGAAAAAAAGGCAAGCGTTTTGTTTTGCCGAATGCGGAAGTTATGATTCATCAGGTTATGGGCGGAGCGCAAGGCCAAGCCAGTGATATTGATATTCATGCCAAACATATTATCAAAACCAAAGTCACGTTAAACCAAATTCTGGCTAAACATACCGGTCAAAAAATTTCCAAAGTGGAAAATGACACTGATCGAGATTATTTTATGAGCGCTCAGGAAGCAGTAAAATATGGCATCGCGGATAAAGTGATAGGTTAGCTCTCAGCTGTCATATCATAACTTCCAGTATAAATGCAATATATAAATTCAGATTTACAAAAAACTCAGCTTCACGGCTGAGTTTTTTAATTCTCGTATTTTCTAAAAAGCTGATGCCCAAGAAGCTGTTTATTGCAACATCGGCATCAGACTTTCTCCGTTCATGTCGGCTGGCTTATCGATGCCCAATAAATCGAGAATTGTTGGAGCAATGTCGCTCAGCAGTCCGCTGACTTCATTTTGCTGGCGGACGATTTCTTCAGCAGCCTTTTCGCGATGATTTGTCGGAGTAACAAACCAGAGCGGAACCGGATTGGAAGTGTGTTCCGTATTTTTTTCTCCCGTATGAAAATTCTGGATATCTTCAATGTTTCCGTGGTCGGCTGTTATCAAAAGGCAACCGCCTTTTTGCAAAACCGCCGGAATAAGTTGAGAAAGATTTTTGTCGATAGCTTGCACAGCCACGATGCAGGCTTCTCTATTGGCTGTATGGCCTACCATGTCAGCGTTGGCATAGTTAACAACAATAACGTCATATTTTTCTTGCTCTATAACCTCCAGAAGTTTTTCGGTTATTTGAGAAGCGCTCATTTCTGGTGCTTCATCAAACTTGGAAACCGCAGGCGAAGGAACCAGCATTCTGTCTTCATTTGGCCAAGGATCTTCTTTGCCGCCATTAAAGAAATAGGTCACATGGGCATATTTTTCTGTTTCGGCAATTCGTAGTTGAATGCATTTGCAATCACTAAGTGTCTTCCCGAGTCCACCTTCCATTTTTATAGGCGGAAAAACTATGCTTACCGGCAGATTTGTTTCATATTCAACCATGGTAATAAAATCTAGCTTTAAGGGAGTACGCTGAAAACCGTCAAAATCAGGCGAGACAAAAGCTTTGGTCAGTTCACGGGCGCGATCTTCACGGAAATTGAAAAAGAGAACAGCATCCTCATCTTTAATGATCGTAGCTGCGCCATTTTCATCCGTTATGATTGAAGGCTCAACATATTCATCAGTTATTTCTTTGGCGTAAGAATCATCCAAGCATTTTTTTGGATCAGAAAATTTTTCACCTTTACCCTCCGTGAGCATCCGGTAGGCTTTTTCAACGCGATCCCAGTTATTGTTTCTATCCATAGCCCAATTTCTTCCGCAAAGAGAGACAATTTTTCCAATGCCAATCCCTTTAATATGTTCATGTATACTTTCAAGAGCATTTAATCCTGACGTAGGCGGCGAATCGCGGCCATCCATAAAAGCGTGAATATAGACTTCGCCGAGACCTTGTTCTTTGGCCATTTCCAAAATGGCATAAATATGTTCCAAATAAGAATGCACGCTGCCCTGACTAACAAGGCCCATGATATGAAAAGCCGAATTTTTTTCCTTAACATTTTTCATTGAATCAATCAGAACTTTGTTTTCAAAAAATGATCTGTCTTGGATCGACAAAGTTATGCGCGGCAAATTCTGATAGATTATTTTTCCGGCTCCAAGCGCCATGTGGCCGACTTCGCTATTTCCCGGTTCGCCCCAAAAAAGGCCGACGGAAACACCCGAGGCTTGCAAGGTTGTCATTGGATAATTAGCATCTAGTTTGGCAATAGTCGGAAGCTCAGTTTCTTTTAAAACATTTCCCCGGCTATTATTGCTGATGCCCCACCCGTCGAGAACAACAAGGACTACTGGTTTATACATATTGTTTAAAAATGAATTTTGTTAACTGTAACTATCCTACCATTTTTAAAGTATTTTGACAAAATTTTAGTTTCACGGTAAGATTGTTATGGAAATAAAATTATAAATTAACCGATTGGAATTGATTGGCAATACAGAAAAGGCTTATTTACACGGTTTTGCATATTATATGAAGTCTATTTTTACTTCAGGAATACTATATATTTGCATTCGGTCGTAAGGGCGCAGAGCGCTCGCTTTGATGTTGTATTGCGTTTCATTCATATCGGAATGAAAATGTATGATAACAGTAATTATTTTAGGTGCTGCCATAGGAATTGCGGTCGGTTTTTTTGTTGGTTATATTGTTAGGCAATCGATTGCCAAGAATCGTCTGGACACAGCGGAAGGTAAAATCGAAAAAATGATGGAAGATGTTGAGAAAAAGTCTCAAGAAACAATTTTAGACGCGAAAAACAAAGCAGTTGAAATTTTAGAAGAAGCCAAAAAAACGGAAAAAGAGCGGGAAGATCAAATAATCCGCAATGAACAAAGGCTGGAAAAAAGAGAAATAGCTCTGGACAAGAAAACAGAAGAATTAGAACAGGGCCGTAAAATATTGGAACAAAAAGCCGAAGAAGTCAGGAAAATTAGAAAAGAGTCGGAAGAAGCTAGGAAAAAAGAACTTGAAAGACTGGAAAAAATCGCCGGACTTTCCAAGGAACAAGCCAAAAACATATTGCTTCAACTGACAGAAGAAGAAAATCGCGATGCAATTGCTAAGCATATTGCCAAAATTGAGAAGGAGGGAGTTGAAGAAATAGAAAAAAGAGCCAAGACTCTTATGACCAGCATTATTCAGAAATATGCCGGATCGCATGCGGCGGAAGTGGTCACCACAACTGTGTCTATTCCTTCGGATGAAGTAAAGGGCCGAATTATCGGGCGTGAAGGACGCAACATTAAGGTTCTGGAAAAACTGACCGGAGTTGAAATTATTGTTGATGATACGCCGGAAGCAGTGGTTATTTCCGGTTTTGACCCGGTACGGCGCGAAATTGCCAGAATAGCGCTGGAAAAACTGATTGGCGATGGCCGCATTCATCCAACCCGCATTGAAGACGCGGTGGAATTTGCGAAAAAAGAAATTGACAACAAAATTAAAGAAGCCGGCGAAGCGGCTACTTATGATTTGGGAATTGCCGGACTTGATCCGAAATTAGTTTATCTTTTGGGCAGATTAAGATATAGAACCAGTTTTGGGCAAAATGTTTTGCTCCATTCTTTGGAAGTCGCACATCTTTCCGGCGCTTTAGCCGCAGAATTGGGCGCAGATGTTGCAGTAGCCAAAAAAGCCGGCCTCTTGCACGATATTGGCAAAGCTGTTGATCATGAAATTCAGGGAACACACATAGAAATCGGCATGAAAATATTGGAAAAATTCAAGATGCCGAAAGAAGTTATTGATGCCGTAAAATCCCATCACGAAGATTATCCTTTTGAAACGCCGGAATCTTTTATTATTGCCGCGGCCGATGCGATTTCTGCCAGCCGTCCAGGTGCCAGAAAAGATACGATTGAAAAATATCTCAAACGCTTGGAAGAATTGGAAGCCACCGCTAATTCATTCTCTGGAGTGGAAAAAACCTACGCAATTCAAGCAGGAAGGGAAATTCGTGTCTTTGTTAAGCCGGAAGATATTGACGATTTAGGCGCGCTCAAACTGGCTCGCGAAATTGCCGATAAAATTGAACAAGACCTGAAATATCCTGGAGAAATAAAGGTAAATGTACTTAGGGAGACCAGAAGTGTAGAATATGCACGTTAATAATTTCGAATTATGAATTTTGAATTTCGAATAAAATCATAATGTTTTAAACATTAAGAAATTAATTCATTCAAAATTGATTAAAAATTTAAAATTAGAAATTTAAAATTCTTCCTTTGGGCGGTGTGTATAACATATTTGCTTTATTTGTGGGAAAAAGAGTAGAATATAGAAGTGATCAATGTAGATAAATTATAAAACAAAACTAGAAAGGCAGGTGATACTATGGCTAATGTAAACAAAGATGCTTTGGTTGATGCAATTGCAGCTAAAACTGACTTGGCAAAAAAGGCTGTTGAAAGCGTTATTGAGGCTCTCGAAGAAAAAATCACCACAGAAATCCGACAGGGTAACAAGGTTACTTTGACAGGATTCGGAACTTTCAGAGTTTCAAACAGAGCTGCCCGCGAAGGAATTAATCCTCAGACAAAGGCAAAAATCCAAATCCCAGCTATGACTGTGCCTAAATTTACGGCTGGCAAAGCTCTTAAGGAAGCTGTTAAATAGTCTGTCTTTTAAAACCTTTTAGATAAAAAACAAAAGATGGAAATAAAATCCCCCGCTTGAGCAGGGGATTTTGTTATGAGCAAGCGAACTATTGCCCCGCACTAATTTGGTACTTTTTTAAAATTTTTTCGTCTATCAGGCAATATTGAAAAGAAATATTTTGATAAAACATGTTTTGATTTGCTTTTGCGCCTTTGGCGCAGTGCCAATTTAGTGCGGGGTTGCCAGAATCAAAATAATATGTTAATAATATAAGAAGCTTGTAATTAATAATTTTAGCAAATTTCGTTTTTCTATTGCTCTCAGGATGCGAAATTTCAAAAACCGAAGTGCCAATCAAAAAATCAGCTAAGAAGTATATGCGCGTGACCGACAGGAAAACGCTCAAAAACAGAAAAATTAAAGGTGTTCTAAAAAATGCCGTAAAGCAAACCAAAGAATCCCTAACAGCTGGAAAAATAGAAGATGCTCAAAAATCACTCAAGGCTGCCATTAAAGCTATCGACAAAGCCGCTCAGAAAAAAGTGATCAAGAAAAACACCGCGGCTCGCAAGAAATCCAGACTAAACGCGATGGTCAAAAAAATCGCTTTGAAAAAATAACTTTCAGAATATTAAAAACACTCCGTTTCAGCGGAGTGTTTTTTGAAACCTCACTTGTCACGAGCACATGACATTATCTCCTTAGTCAGGAGAGAATGACAAAGAAGAAAGCTTTAGAGGGAAACAATAAAAGTATCGAGGGCTAAAACAGGATCGATTTTGCCGGTCTTGGCGTCTTGATCAATTTGTGCCAAATCGCGAAGGGCCTGCTTGGTTTTTTCAGCGCTGAGATTGCGGATTTGCGAAAGTGATTTTTGCACAACAAAAGGATGCAGTTTGGAAGCCTTGGCAATTTCCGAGGCGCTAGTCAGTCCTTGCCAATAAAAATCGCCAATTTTTAGAAGAGTGCGGATTTGATAAATATACATGGAGAGAATATAAAAAACATCTTCACCTTTGGCGATTTGCTGGTGAAAAAGATTGAGAGCCAGTTGTTTGTTGCCGCTAAAGAGCGCTTCGATGGTTTCAAAAATTGTAGAATCATTTTTGGATCTGACTAACAGCTCAACATCAGCATCCGAGATGGTTTCATCATTTTTGTAATTCACAAGCTTGGCTATTTCATTGCTGAGAGCATAAAGGTCATTGCCGGTTTCCGACAATAGAAGATTGAGCGCGCTGCGGGAAAATTGAGACTTAGGTGAAAGACTTTTAGCATAACCCAAGGCCCAATTGGTAAGCTGAGCACCATTCAGGGGCGCGAATTCCTGCTTTTTGGAATGAGCCAAAAGAAATTTGAATAGAGAACCATTTTTTTTGGGAGAGCCTTCTTCGAAAAATATGATGATTGCGTCAGTGTCTTTTTCCAAGCTGAGATTTGATTCCAAAAATTTCAGGACAGCTTTTTGTTTCTCCAGCAAGCCTTTGGTCAGAATATTTTTAATAATCACTAATTGTTTGCTGGAAAAAAGACCTTGAGCCGACAAGATGTTTTCCAAATTTTTAACTTCGGAGTTTCCGTCATAGTCAAGAACGCTCAGGTCAGTGCCTGAGCTATTCTTTTCTAAGTATTTGTTTTTGAGGGCACTGAGCTTTTCACATGAACGAAAAGTGTCAACGCCGTATAGAAATATGAACACAATTTTAAATTTTAAATTTTAAATTTTAAATCAAATCATAATGATCAAATGTTTTAAACATTGGAAAATTAGTACATTGAAAATTCATTTAAAATTGTAAATTGAGAATTGAAAATTTAAGCCGAGGGTGTCCAACGAAGAGCTTGGCCCGGATCAATAATGTCAACCCAAATCTGTCCCGGCACGAATTTTATTTCCTGTCCTGATTCATCATAGAAAAAAAGTTTACTGTCTATTTTTGATTTATCTTTTTTCCAAGTTCCTCTGTATTGCTGGCCGTTCATGTAATAGAAAGCTGAGCCGGAATCGGCACTATCAAACCATGGATCGCCAATCTGCACATTAACATATTGCTCGCCAACTTTAATAGGCGCCGCATCCGCAATCATAACAACCACATTTTTTGGGGCTATTCTTTCTTTCGTGTTTCTGTCGGTATCAGCAACGCTGCCCCAAGTTCTCTTGTATGAATTTGTGGCTTTGTCGTAATCATATTCCGCGTCATATGGCTTAGCGTAAGCTACCCGCAAATTGCCCCCGTTGGGTCTTTGATCCAAAGCCGCTTCTTCCTGATGCGGATAACCGGAAAATTTATTTTCTGTGCTGTATCCAAAATTTTTGGCACCTTCAATCAGATCTGCGAATTTTGCATAGCCGGAATCAACTCCGCGTTCCATGCCTTCTTTTCTGAAACAATATTGTCCGGCTGATTTTCCTGCATCATTATTGCAGTTCATATCATCTATAATGCCACTGTTGAGAACATCTTTAAACTGTTCGATGTCAGCGCGTCCCCAGTGGACATAAATTGAATCCAGACTTTTGGCGATGTGAACGAAATCATGACGGGCGCTGCGCAGCGATCCGACTTCTTCCGGAGTGGTGCAGCCATAAACTCCCATGAGGCGGGTGATACTGCCGTAGACGGCTGACATTTCAAACACCATATCGGCTTGGCCTAATCCGGCCAAAGGTCGGGCATAAGTATCAGCTGGCTGCATAACCGCATAGGTTCTTTTATTCCAATTGGTGCAAGCAATTCCCGTAATTGGACTAACGTCGCCAATATTGGATGGAGCAGATATTTGTTCTGGTTTTTGATTTAGCTCGATCTGTTTAACATTTTTACTTCTTAAAATTTGGCGTCCCTTGGTGAAATAAAAAATACCGCCGACAATGATTGCGGCCACAAGAACTAATATGCCTATTTGTTTTCTACTCATCTTTTTATATTATTAATTTTTTTAATGTTGACATTGCGAACAATAGAAAATGCTTCTTTGTCCCAATGTCGATTTCTTAATTATTGTAGCACATTTTGAACATTTTTTTCCAGTCTTGCGATAAACCTTGAGAACCTTCTGAAAATTGCCCGGTGCGCCGAAGGTGTCGCGATAGTCACTGTCGGATGTTCCGCGCATCTTTATGGCTTTTTTAAGCACAATAAAAATAGCCCGATATAGCTTAATACGCTCCTGCCCGGATAAATATTCAATCTTTCTTTGCGGCAGGATATTGGCTAAATGTAAAATTTCGCTGCGATAAATATTGCCGATGCCGCTCATGAGTTCTTGTTCCATCAGGACAAGCCCGACAGCTCTGTTTTTTCTCTTCTCTAAAATTTCTTCGAATTTTTTCAAAGTGAATTTTTTGTCCATCACGTCGATGCCCAGTTTTTTGATTTCCGGCAGAGTGTTTATTTTTTTAGTATCATCCAAAACAATCTTGGCGAATTTTCTGACATCGGAAAATTCCACATTCAGTTTCTCAGGCTTTAACTTCTTAGTTTCCAGCTTCCAGATATGATGAATATAGCCATTTACCTTATCGTCAAAATAATTTTTGGTTTTTGTTTCTTGCCCGCCTCGCGTCGACAAGCGGACATCTCCGCGAGTCGAGGCGGGTTTCTTGGTTATTGCTGGTTTTACCAGCAAGTGTCCTGTCATTTTAAGATGGATATACAGCGTTTTATTATTAGATAAATCAATAAAAATATTTTTTCCAATCCGGCGCACGTTCAAAATTTTTCGGTTTCGAATTTCTTTCTTGAATTTTTCCAAAGATAAATTTTTGATAGCTTTCGGCCAATCACTCCAAAAATCGACTATAGTATAGCCGACAATTTTCTGATTCAGATCCGAAACGATGGTTTGAACTTCAGGTAATTCAGGCACGATAGTAAATTTAAAATTTAAAAATCAAAATTAAAAATTATTGAATTCGCTTCGCTCATAATTACTTTAAAAATTGTCGCGCAGCGATCCATACATTTTGCATTTTGAGATTTACATTTTGATTTAGGTTAGATTTCTCCCCAATTATCTCCAACTTTCACATCAGCGATGAGGGGCACTTTAAGCTTAATGACATTTTCCAGAATACCTTTTACTTTTTTAGCAACTTCATCGGCCAAATCTTCCTTAACTTCCAAAATTATTTCATCATGAATCTGCAGAATCATTCTAATATCTTTGTCAGATTTATAATTTTCTGAGACTGCAATCATCGCCAGTTTCATAATGTCAGCCGCCAAGCCCTGAATGGGCATGTTGATGGCCATGCGCTCGGCACCGCCTGCAACCTGCATGTTGGGTGAATTAATTTCCGGAATATTTCTGCGTCTGCCTAACAATGTTTCTACGTATCCATTTTGGCGGGCGAATTCACGCGTTTCTTTCATATATCTGGCCACATCAGAAAATTTTTCCATATAAGTATTGATAAATTTCTGCGCCTCTTCTCTGCCTATTCCGGCTGACTGAGAAAATCCATAAGCTCCCATGCCGTAGATAATTCCGAAATTCAAGGCTTTGGCGCTCCTTCGCATTGTGTCGGTAACCTGCGAAGGCGTAACTTTATTGATTTCAGCTGCCGTCAAACGATGAATATCATCGCCACGATGGAAAGCTTCAATCAGTTTTTTGTCGTCGCTGACATGCGCCACAGCGCGGAGATCGATTTGTGAATAATCCGCGCTGATTAGTTTGCATCCTGCGTGGGCGACAAAAGCGGTGCGAAGGAGTTGTCCCAAGTCAGTTTTGATCGGAATATTTTGCAAATTTGGTTCAGTTGAAGACAGTCGGCCGGTGGCGGTCACGGCTTGATTAAAAGTTGTGTGCAATCTGGAATTTTCATCAATCATTTTGGGCAATGTGTCCAGATAAGTTGTTTTCAGCTTGAAAAGTTCACGATACTCTTCAATTTTCGGAATAATTTTATGAGCTTCTCGCAATTTTTGGAGTTCATCCGCAGCTGTAGAGAATCCGGTCTTGCCCTTTTTGATATTAAAAGTCGGCAATTTCAAAGTGACAAAAAGAATTTCTGATAATTGCGAAGGCGAGTTGATGTTGAATTCTTTGCCGGCCAGTTCATAGATTGATTTTTCCAAATTTTTCAGCCGGCTTTCGATTTTTTGGGAAATTCCCGCAAAAATAATCGTATTTATTTCAATGCCGGCAATTTCCATTTCGCCTAATATTTCAACGAGTGGCATTTCAATATCGCGAAAAACTGTTTCCATCGTGCCGTCAGTCAGGGCGGCTTTTTTCTGCTCAGCGCTGATTTCCGCAATTCTTTTTTCCAATGTTTGCTTGATCTTCAAAGAATAATCAGCTTTTTTAGAGGCTTCTATAGAGGCCTCTATAGAATCTTCTGTCTCGGGAACCAAAGACAATTGCCCTTTGGATTTTCCAGCAAAATTTGTTTCTTCTCCCAATTCTGAAAGTGCCAGTTTCTCCAGCGTTATTTTCTCTCCCGGATTCAAAACATAAGCGCCGATCATCACATCCCAAAAAATTCCGCGCAAATATATTTTTGATTTGCGGAGGTCTTTCAAAATCGATTTCAAATCATAGCCAACTTTTTTTATTTCAGCATTTTCCAAAATCGGACGCAATAATTCTAAATTTTTCGGAGAAGCTTGAAAAAAAGCGGCACGGCCGGTTTTGCAGGAAAGGGCGATGCCTTTTAGCTCTGCATTGTCCATTTGGAGAGCAATTGAAATTTCTTTTGAGTTATTAAATTCAGAAATCAATTCGGAAACATTTTTTTCATCGGCAATTTCATATTTGAAATCTTTTACCCCTGTTTTTTCATTCGCAGATTCGGGTGTAATTTGTGGATTAGAATCGGTTGTAGGCAAACGCTTAACCAAACTATAGAAATTCAACTCTCCGAAAAGTTTTACGATTTTTTCACGATCAAAATCATGCAGCTTGGTTTTTTCTAGTTCCAATGTGACTGGCGCATTCAGACGGATGGTGGCCAAATCTTTGCTGAGCAGGGCGTTAGCCTTATCGCGATCAAGCTTATCTTTGACCGCGCCTTTAATTTCTGCGATGTTTTCATAAACGCCGCTAAGCGTTTTATATTTCTGCAATAAAGTTACGGCTGTTTTTTCTCCGATGCCTTTGACGCCGGGGATGTTGTCGGAAGGATCGCCGCGAAGCCCTTTGAAATCAATGAGCTGAGAAGGTTCTAGCCCGTAGCGCTCAAAGACTTTTTCAGCGTCATACAAAATTGAATCGCTGAGGCCTCTTTTCATAGTGTAAACCTTAGTCGTATCGTTTACCAATTGCAGCGTATCCATATCGCCGGTCACAATGATTGTTTCGATCGGCAGCTTTTCTTTTTCAACCTGTTTGGCGATGGTACCTATGATATCGTCAGCTTCGTAGCCGGCTTTTTCATAAATTGGAATATTGAAAGTCTCAACAACTTCTTTGACGCGGGGAATCTGATCGTAAAGTTCTTGGTCAGCTTTGACGCGGTTGGCCTTGTAATCATCGAATTTTTCATGGCGGAAAGTCGGTCCGGCCAAATCGAAAGAGGCGACCACGTAATCCGGCTTAAATTGGCTTATGACGCTGAGCAGGGTCGAAGTGAAGCCATAAACAGCATTAACCAACTCGCCCTGTTTGGTTGAAAGGGGCGGCAGGGCATGGTAAGCCCGGTGGATGATGGCATTACCGTCGATTAAAATGAGGCGTTTTTTACTCATATATAAAGTATAGCGTGAGATATGAATAACACAACTGCAATAGGGAATATTGCTTTCAGATTTTTTAAAATAGCCTTATAATAGTAGGCAAGGATATTAATAAGATAATTATTACGTAAAAATATGGATAAGATGGGAAGAATAGAAAATCCAAAAACGGGAGCAATATTTATCAAAAGAAAAGCTCCAATCACGAAAATTGAGCAATTGGAATCAGTATCCGGCGCTGGAGTAGATGATAAAAGCATTCAAACAAAAAAAACAAAAATTGTTCCCGGATATGAAATTTTTCAGAAATATCATGAGATGAGTGATAAAGGAAAAATTAAAATGGATGATTTTAAGGACCTCTACAGCTTAAGTGTGATAGAAAGAGATAAAAAAAGAGTTGAAGATGTGAAAAAGAAACAGGAAAAACCAACGCCTTCTGGCATAGTGTTAGAAAATTCTTTTTATGATCTAAGCGAGAAGTTGCTATCGGACAAAAAGAGTGGAAATGAGATTCATGCACAGCTGCTTTCAGTATTTGATGATACGATGGCAGACAGCACCAGAGCGGATGTGGTCTTAGAAATAAAAACCCCGAATGGAGAAGTTGTAAGATTATTAGTTGATGTCACAACCGCAATAACCCCATCAAAACTTTTGGAAAAAAGAGAAAAATGTACTAAAAATATTAAAGAAGGAAGACTGCACTCAATAAAATATTTTCAATCAAAAATAGATGGAATAAGAGGCAGGCAAATAAATTTACCAATGGTTATTGTTGGAATGGGTGTAGATAATGTTCATGATTTTTGCGCCAGAATAGGCGAAGGTAATGATTTGGCTAATGATTACGCGGCTTTTATGTTTCTTGATGAAATAGTAAAGCAATTAGGAGACGATTATGTTATGTCCAAAGAAAGAAATAATGTAAGTCATGAAATGATCCAAATATTATTGAAAACGTACGAAACTTTTAATGCTATTTTAGAAATAAAAAACAACCTTCGTCCTCATGATTTTGAGGAGAAGGTTGCTAAAAAAGATGACGTTTATTCATATTTAATGAGTTAGATGGGCATCTTATTTTTTGAGGGATGACCCATTTTCTCAAACTTCTTCATTTCGCACATTATTCTATTTGCCTCCTTTTCCCCGCATTCTTTTGTTAAGATGTAGTGATTTATTTCGGAAAGGCTTTTAAAGCTTCTCTTGCTTTGTTTTTTGGGAGTGTTTTTTTGTTTCATTTGAGCACCTCCCTACATTTCGCAGTGGTCGCAGATTGTCTCCCTGCGGACCACCCTTTTCAGTTTTTCGATGAGTTCTTTTTCGAGATCTGAATCTTTGTCGATTTCATTTCCGTAGTAGTCCTTCACGCCGATGACTTTTTCTACGGAAAAAAAATACTTTTTCCTGCCGCAAATGGAACATTTCCCTCTTCCTTTTTTTGTTTCGGAACGGAAGTAGGCTTTGTAAGTTTTTCCCTTATAATCAAAATCTCTCTTTGAATCTCCGTCTGTTGGGTACATGGCTTAGTCCTTTCTTTACTGGTTTATTTTATCGTTTTTTTGTTGTTAAAGAAGAAAAAGCATATTAGCAGGAATAAGGTTGTTTGTCAAGGGGTTGCTGGGCGCTAATAACATTAGCTAATACACACAAAAAAGGCTGAAATTTCTATGAAAAAAGCCATTGCCAATGAAATGTCCTATATTTTTTCATTTTTTTCCAAGCGTGATTTTTCTTTCCTTTTCGCTCAGCCACTGGAATTTAATCCAGAGTGCGGAAGAGGGGATTAGTTTCTTTATTCTTTCAGCCCATTCGATAATGACGATGGAATTGGATTTTCCGGCGAAATCTTTGAAACCTAGCTCCAGAATATCTTTTGAATTAACGCGGTAAGCATCTATGTGATAAATTTTGTATCTCGTATCTCGTATTTTGTATTTCGTATTTTTTTTATGGACGTTGCGATTTTTGACTTCGTACTCTTTTACAATGTTAAATGTTGGGCTCGTAAAAGGACCCTTGGATTTTAACCTCTTGAGCAGGCCTTGCGTGAAAGTAGTTTTGCCGGCGCCAAGATCGCCAGACAAACATATAATTTCAGAACCGCGAAGTTCCTCGGCCAGCAATGACCCAAGTTTTTTGGTTTGAACTGATGATGTTGTGACAAAGGTATTTTTGTTCATATTAAAGAGTTTAAGGTGAAAAAGTGAAAGTGTAAAGCATTTATCATTTTTTATAAAATTCATAATTAACTTTTCTTTCTAGGATAAGAAAAGTTACAAAAGAAAGTCGCGCCGGATGAAGATACTGATGGCAAGCGCTTCATTCTTCGCTAAAATTTGCACTCCGCTACGCTCCGTTTTAAAATTTTTTAACGCTCATCACTCGCGCTTAGCCTACGTACTTCATATGGCGCATTTGGAATACTAAAAGCTAGATACGAAATTTAAGCAATAAAAAAACGGCGACTAAGACAATTTCTGTCTCAGCCGCCTGAGTGCTTTGCCGTGCCGGGGGTGTTGCATCACGACGGTAGCACTTTTAATCATATAGGCACTCCCCTGGTTTATAAGTGCCTCCCCTGGGGACGTAACCGACTTCCCGGTTGTTGTAGTCGAACAATCGTGCTCCGTATGGGAAAAGTACCCCATTAGGAAAGCACTTTTGTCCCTGAATCTGGGCTGGACCCTTGCCATTAGGCGATCCAACCAAGACTTCCACTTTTCCTAAAACATCTTTCGTCTCCTTCACAATATATTGCGAAGAATCCAACTGCTGTTCAGGAATTCCCTGTTGATTATAATCCGGCTGTTGCCCATAAACCGGTTGTTGTGCCGGAGCCGGAGCTGGTTGAGAAAATGCTTTAATTACGGAATTTGTGAGTCCAACTGCAATCCCAGCAATTATGATACCTCCGAGGATAATAAATCCGGTTGCAATTCCGTTTCCACCTCCATGGTGCCCGCCATGATTTGCCATGGCAGAAGTTGAGACAAACACCATAACCACAATCATAATCACAACTATAAATTTTTTCATGATAATCCTCCCGCCCAGTGGGCATCTTTATTGTTTTTTTGTTTTTAAATCTTGCCACAAAATCATTTTTTAGGCGGAGCGCAAAAACAATTTTGCGGCAAGATTTGTTTTTAAGGGACCTTTTGGGGCTTATTTCGGGCAATTCTTTTCGGATACTTGAAAATAAGCCTTCTGATCAACTAACTTCCCATTATACTCCAAAATAGGCTTTTTGTCAATAGATAATTGGCTCAGTGCAAAATAGACATTGCGCTAAGGGCGTTAGTAAAAAATAATCACTTTTTTGATCTCAAGATGCTGAAATTCTATTTTACAACCATTTAACGCGAAAATGTCAAATTAATGCGGAGTTGACAGCATTATTAAACCCTGCTAACTTATATTACTAACTCAAATATCGATTATTACAGCCCAAGAGAAGCTACAATAAACAAGAGACAAGAAACAAAAAAATAACAATTTCGAATAATCAATAACCAAACATTTGAAATTTGCGGTTTGATATTTGTTTAGAAATTAGAAATTAGTAATTAGAAATTTTTCTGATATGGTTTTAGACAACTCGCAACAATTTGAAAGTATCTTGAAAAGCACGAAGCACGCGTTGATTTTTATGGCGCACAGCGGAGCGGGTGATGCCATAGGTTCGGCTTGGGCGATGTATTTTTTTCTGAAAAAAACCGGGATCGAAGCGACAGTGGTTGTGCCGTCTGAAAATAAACAGTTTGATCGTTTTTCTTTTCTGAACAAACCGGAAGATGTCATGGATAGTTTGGCGGGCGCGCGCGATTTCGTTCTTTCTTTTAACACGGAACATAATAAAATTACCAACGTGCGCACGGAGCGCAGCGGCGAACAGCTCAACATTTTTATTACGCCGGAAAAAGGTTCAATTGATCCGCGCGACTTTTCATTTATTCCGGCCAAGTTTAAGTATGATTTGGTGATCGTGCTGGGCAGTCCGGATAAGGAATCTTTGGGCAAGGTCTATGAAGAAAATCCGGATATTTTTTATGAAGTGCCGGTGGTTAATATCGACAATCACAGTGAGAATGACAATTTCGGGCAGATAAATGTCGTGGACATGACCGCTTCTTCAACTTGTGAAATTGTAGCCGATCTTTTGCAAAAAAATAATGAAAATAATATTGATGAAAAAATTGCGGAAAATCTGCTGACTGGAATAGTTGATGCGACTAACAGCTTCCAGAAAAAAAACACTACGCCGAAAGCTTTGCAGATTGCAGCTATGCTGATGGCTAAAGGGGCTGACCAGCAAAAAATTATCCGCTATCTGTTCAAGACGCAACCGTTTCATCTTTTGAAGCTTTGGGGACGCGTGATGTCGCGGCTTTTCTGGGAAGATGATTTGGGAATGGCTTGGGCTCCTGTCTATATTGAAGATTTTGTGCAGAGCCGCAGTAACCCGTCGGACGTGCCTTTTATTCTGGATAAGATTAAAGAAAATTATTCAGCTGGCCGAATTTTTATGGTGCTTTTCAATGAAACGGCTGGCGAAGTTCATGGAATCATCAAATGCGTGAATGAAGAACAGCTTAACAAAATCGCGGAAATTATGGAAGTGAAAGCTAGTGGAGATGTTTGCGAGTTCAAGCAGGAAGCGACTGATACGGCTGAAGCTGGGCAGCGGATTGTGGAAAAACTGCGAGCTGGACTGGCGGTTCAGCAATAAAAAATATTTTTTGTCTTGTTATACGCTTTGCATCGGCCGAGGCAAAGTGTATATTTTTTTGTCTTTTTTTAAAAAACTTATTTCCACTTTCTTTTTCCGCAAAATTCATAATTAACTTTTCTTTCTAGATAAGAAAAGTTACAAAAGAAAGTCGCGCCGGATGAAGATACTGATGGCAAGCGCTTCATTCTTCGCTAAAATTTGCACTCCGCTACGCTCCGTTTTAAAATTTTTTAACGCTCATCACTCGCGCTTAGCCTACGTACTTCATATGGCGCCTAGGGGATGCAAAAATGCAAAAATTATAAATTGAAAATTCAAGACAGTCTTTTTGCTTATTTAAGCTTTTTGAGTTAAAATATGTATAATAAGGGTACTCTTTATAAAAACAAAGACACTAAAATAAAAAGAAAGGTTTATGGTTAAGATTTCTACAAAAAAAATAAAGCAAAGCGACGAGAAGCAGGAGCAGACTGGAAAAATTCTGCAAAAGATGCGCGAGCAATCGGAGGAAGAGCTGGCAGCGCAGATGGCAGCTATGGCCAACATGGAATATGTTGATCTTAATATTTTTCCGGTAAGTTCGGACGATATGCGCTTGATAAGCGAGGAGGATTCTAAAAAATATGAAATGGCAGTTTTTCAAAAAAATGGCAAAGAATTACGGATAGGGGTTATCAATCCGAGCAATAAAGAAACATTGGAACACATTGAAAAAATCAAAAAGGAAGAGGGGTGGATAGTTCATCTGTATGTGATCTCAACCGCTTCTTTGAAAAAAGTCTGGAAAAGATATGAGGATGTTCCTTTTTTGGAAAGTCTGGAATCAATGCAAATAAAACTGAGTGGTGAGGATCTGGAAGAATTTGAAAAAGAATTCGGCGAACTTTTGAATCTTAAAAATCGTATCCGGGAAATCCCCACAACAGAAATTATTTCCATTATTATGGCTGGAGCAGTGAAAATGAAAGCTAGTGATGTTCACTTTGAACCACAGGAAGGAACAGCGCGCATGCGTTTTCGCATCGATGGCGAACTGCAAGATATCGGTGTTTTTCCGGACCAATCTTATCGCAGCATTCTGTCTCGCATTAAAATGATGGGAAAATTGAAAATTAATGTTCGCGATTCTGCTCAAGACGGCCATTTTGCAGTTGATATGGAAAATGGAAAAATAAACGTGCGCGTTAACATTATTCCCGGCAATCATGGAGAATCAATTGTTATGCGTCTTTTGAATCAAGCTGACATTATGCTTTCAATGGAGGATTTGGGACTGCAGGGTTTGGCCTACGAACGAGTAAAAAAAGAAACTGAAAAACCCCATGGCATGATTCTGACAACCGGACCAACCGGATCAGGCAAAACCACCACGCTTTATGCTCTTATTAATAAACTGAATACGCCAGGGGTGAAAATAATTACCATTGAAGATCCTATTGAATACGAAGTGAAAAATATTTCACAGACACAGGTTGAAAAAGACCGCGGCTATACTTTTGCTGAAGGTCTTCGGGCGATTGTGCGCCAAGATCCCGATGTTGTTTTGGTGGGTGAAATACGCGATGATGAAACAGCCGACATTTCCGTGAATGCGGCTCTTACTGGCCACTTGGTGCTTTCAACACTACATACTAACAATGCTTCAGCTTCAATTCCCAGATTGATAGAGTTAGGAGTCAAATCAAACCTTATCGCACCCTCCGTCAATGCTTTCATTGCACAGCGACTGGTGCGAAAACTTTGTCCGCATTGCCGAGAAGAATATGTGCCAGCCAAGGAAACAATCAATTCAATTAAAAAAATCCTTTCTATTATTTCGCCGAAAGCTAAACTGGAAATTCCGAAAACAGTTGAAAAGCTTTATCGTCCGGTTGGTTGTAGCAAGTGCCATAGTATTGGTTTCAAGGGTCGTATCGGAATTTTTGAAGTTTTAACAATCACGGAGTCTGTTGAAAAGCTTATTATAGAAATGGGCAGTGAAAGAGAAATCACTCAGGCGGCCATGGAAGACGGAATGATTATGATGGCGCAAGACGGAATTCTTAAAGCTATTGGAGGTTTGACTTCAATGGAGGAAGTTTGGAGCGCGACCGGACAAACAGATTTTTTGGAAGATATTTACGCAAAATTAATGGACCAATCTCTTTCGCGGGCTGTGGAGATTTCTGAAGAAGAGCTTAATGTGGTTTCCGAAAATATGGCATCGATTGAATCTTTGGGCAAATTTCTTCAAAATTCCAATCAGCGGGAAGTCGGGAAATATATGCTAGGCAGTGGTTTGCTTTTGAATGTTGGCGATATTCATATTGAACCGGAAGAAAAATTTGTGAAGATTCGTTACCGCATGGACGGGATTTTGCAAACAGTTGCGGAAATTCCAATCAACGAATATCCAAGCCTTTTGGGTAATATAAAATTATTAAGCGGGTTTGCTTCGGATGTGCGAGGGGGGGTCTTGGACAGTCGCTTTACGATAGCTCTGGAAAAACCGTATAAAAACATAACCGAAACAAAAGTGGATGTCCGCGTGTCTGTAATTTTGGGCGGCTATGGGGAAACAGTCGTAATGCGTCTTCTCAACAAATCGGCAGTTGCGCTTGATTTGGAAAAGCTGGGAATTCGCAAGCAGAATTTGGAAAGGATAATTCGTGAAACAAAAAAACCGAACGGCGTATTTTTGAACACGGGCCCGACCGGATCAGGAAAAACAACAACGCTCTACAGTATTTTGAAAATTTTAAATAATCCGGAAGTGAAAATCATCAGCGTGGAAGATCCAATCGAATATCAACTCCAAGGAATTTTGCAGACAGCTGTGGATGATAAGAATGGCTATAATTTTGCCACAGCTCTCCGCGCACTTCTTCGTCAGAATCCGGACATTATGATGATCGGTGAAATCCGCGATGAAGAAACCGCCAATATTGCGGTGCAATCCGCTCTGACCGGCCATTCGATTCTTTCCACGCTCCACACCAATAGTGCGGCGGGTTCCATCCAGCGTTTAACTAACATGGGCGTGCGTAGTGATGATTTGGCCACATCTGTGAACGCGCTCATGGCGCAGCGGCTGGTCAGAAAACTTTGCGACTGCAAGAAAGAAAGACCAATGACTGAAGAAGAAAAAGCTAGGGTGGAAAAAGTTTTGAAAAATATTTCCGAAAAATCCGGCGTGATTATTCCGAAAGTCGACCACGTGTATGTGCCGAATGGCTGCGAAAAATGCAACAAAATTGGCTATAAAGGCCGGACGACCATCAGCGAAGTGTTTGTAGTTGACCGAGATATCGAAGAATTGATTATGCAAAGCGCGTCCACGACGCAGCTTCAGGACAAGGCCGTTGAAAACGGCATGATCACCATGGAACAAGACGGCATTTTGAAAGTTCTCGAAGGCGAAACGACTTTTGATGAAGTGGATCGGGTAGTCTAAGCAGGCTTTAGGTTTTAGCTGCTTAGCTTTTTAGGAAATACAATTTTTTCGACAATTTTAAAAGGCAGGGATTTTTCAATCACCTGCCTTTTATTTTTTAATAGTATGGCGTTTCTTTATTCAAGCACCATGCAAAGTCCCTCTTTAACTCTGAACCATTCTGTTCGCTCTGTATTTCTGACAATAGTAAATCCTTGTTCTTTCGCGAATTTTCTGGCATCTTTTAAATTATTTGCGATAACAAGAACATTTCCCTTTACATTAAATCCCAATCCACTGTCTCCAGCAAATGTTAATTTGTAGGCCTTTAGCATTGTATGAACTCCTTTAACGTTTTATTTTAAATCTTGTTTTCATTGATCTGTAGACAAGTCCCAAAAGACGAGGTCCCTCGGGGAAGCAACAGTGTCGAGGAACACCGCAGCCGAAACCGCGATGCCCATGTCTGGACAAAAAAGTTGCCGAATTGAGGACAAAAGATAGGAGTCCCCAACTGCCTACAGGTCAACAAAAGCAAAAAATGGATTTAGCATTAAATGCTAATATTTTCATAAGAACTAAGTGTCTGATTTTTCTACTCGATTTAAGAGTCTAGCACAGCTTTATTTTTTTGTCAACCCCGCATTAATTTAGCGCTCTAATAAAGCAAATCTTTGAATTTTAAAAATTTCTTCTAAAAACTATCTTGGCTCAAATTTAAGATATTTAATCTTGCGCCTTTGGCGCAGTGCCAATTTAGTGCGGGATCAACCCCTTTTGCTTTTACATTTGAAAAGCTTTGAAGGTTAGTCTTGCGCCAATTTGGTGTGGGGCTTAAGTCGTGCTAAAATGAACATGCATAAGCAAAAATACCCCTAAAAGAGCCTGCATGATATAATACGGCTGAAGCCATATGATTGTTTCAATAGTAACCTCACCTGTCCCCGACAATCAGGGAACATCCTCTCCTTAGTTGGGAGAGTAGCATAATGAAGAAATTTATTTTATGATTACAAATTCTCACGAACAAGAAGAAGACGTAACTTTGGATACGACGCTTCGTCCACAGAAACTTTCAGAATATGTCGGCCAGCACAAAATCCGTAAAAATTTGCAGATGTTTATGGATGCGGCCAAAAAAAGAAACGAGCCTATCGAGCACGTTCTTTTGTATGGTCCGGCAGGCTTGGGAAAAACAACATTGGCGCATATTATTGCCAATGAAATGGGCGTGAATATCCGCGTAACTTCCGGTCCGGCTATTGAAAGAGTCGGCGACTTGGGTTCAATTCTGACAAACCTGCAAGACGGCGACGTGCTTTTCATCGACGAAATTCACAGGCTCAATAAATTGATTGAAGAAGTTCTCTATCCGGCCATGGAAGATTATAAACTCGATGTGATCATCGGCAAAGGTCCTTCAGCCAGAACATTGCAATTGGATTTGCCAAAATTCACACTTATCGGAGCAACAACAAGACTTGGATCTATTTCCAATCCGCTCAGAAACCGCTTTGGCGCGATTCATAAACTAGAATTTTATGATGATAGTGAAATGAAACAGATTATTCATCGCAGTGGAAAAATTTTGGGAGTTGAATTGGATGAAAGCGGTGCTAGCGAGATTGCGCGTTCCAGTCGCAAGACGCCAAGAGTCGGAAACAGAATGATCAAACGCGTGCGCGACTTTGCTCAAATTAATGAACACAACACTATTGATTCAGCTGTGGCCAGAAAAGCTTTGGAAATGATGGAAATAGATGAGCTGGGATTGGAGCCAACCGATCGCTGCATTTTGGAAACGATCATCAAAAAATTTAATGGCGGGCCGGTGGGTATTCAAACCATTGCCGCCGCCACTTCGGAAGAAGTGGAAACTATCGAAGATGTTTATGAGCCTTTTCTGATCCAGCTTGGATTTTTGACGCGCACTCCGCGCGGCCGCATGGTGACCGAACATGGCTACAAGCATCTTGGTTATCCGGTTCCGGAAGAAAAACAAAAAAAATTGATTTAGTTTTTTTCAATTTGTGTTATAATAAGCAAGGAGATTTATAACTCGTATAAACTAAACGCATGTTAGTTCCGATTTTTCAAATAGCTTATCTGATTATTTTTTTGTCTATGGTTTTGATGTGCGCTTTTGTTGTGTTTCATATCATTTTTTATTCTTACAGCGCAGCTTCAAAAATAGTTACCCTCATGATATTTGTGCCGGTGGCGGCCGTTTTATTGTTTGCTAATTTAGTTTTGTTTTTTAAGATTCCACTCCAGGATATGCTGGGAGGATTTATTTAATTTACCCTGTTAAATAATTTTGCCAGCCTACCGACAGGCAGGCTTTGCGAAATTAAGATTTGAATCTGTATAATAAACAGGGTTAATAAAGTTAAAATAAAAATTAATAAAAAATAAGCTGTTTCTCCAAAGAGATTCAAATCTTATTTAACAGGGCAAGTGGATGGGTTTTCAAAAAAATTTCATTTCAAAGATATTGGCCAGCAAGAGAAGATAATAAAAGTGCTTCATCGCAATTGGTTTTATCTTTTTCAGCAATATTTGATCTTAGTTGTGGCCGCATTTATGCTGAGCGGGGCTTTTATTCTTTTGCCAAATCTTTATCCTGATTTTATCGCGGACATTGATCAGTCAGTCATTGCGTTTATTGAAAATTTCTTCATGCTGGCCATTTGGATTTACGGCTTTATGATTTGGATTGACTATTATTATGACATCTGGATAATCACCTCGGAACGCATAATCAATATTGAACAGAAAGGCATGTTTACTCGCAAGGCCAGTGAACTCAGGTTCAGAAAAATTCAAGATGTGACTACTGAAGTGGTTGGTTTTTTTCCGACCATTATAAATTACGGCGATGTGAAAATTCAGACCGCCGGTGAACAAAATGAATTTGTGTTCCGTACCATTTCTGATCCGTATGCTATCAAAAATATTATTATGGAGCTGCAAAAGCAGAGTGAAGGGCATATTGGCGAAGAGGTTGAGGACATGATCAGAAGAAAAATGGGAGAATAAATTGTTTTTTGAGGATGAAAGCTAAGCAAAAACAAAAAGCCCGCAGACTTAAATGTATGTGGGCAAAAAAATTACTCAAATATCAAGCAGTATTGCTTCTATCGGTACTGCTTATTTTTATTTGGTTCGGTGTTAGTTTGGCGGTTAATGATAGCTTAATAATAACAGAAATAATGTATAATCCTGATGGTTCAGACACGCATAAAGAATGGATTGAAATATACAACCAAACAGAGCAGGCTATTGATTTGTCAGGATGGAAATTTTTTGAGTCAGGCGTCAATCATAGCCTAACTTTGGCACAGGGCAGTTTTATTTTGTCAGCCGATGAGCGTGCTGTGATTGTGGAAGATGCAACAGAATTTATGGAGGAATACGATGGATTTACAGGTATTTTGCTAGACAGTTCTTTTTCGCTTAGCAATGAAGGGGAAGAATTGGCTATAAAAAATAAAGCTGGTGAAATTGTCGCACAGGCAAACTATTCAAAAGATTTGGGCGGAAATGACAATGGATTCTCTTTAGAACTTGATAAGGGTGGTTTTTGGAGACAAAGCTATGTTTTGCTGGGAACGCCTGCAGACGAAAATTCCGCAGAGAGCACTAAAGATGAACCCGAACCGACACCTGAGCCCGAAATATATTCGGACGAAATTTGGATAAACGAATTGCTGCCGAATCCAGCCGATGGCGGGGATGAATATATTGAGCTGTATAATAATTCTGATGAAAAGATAGAACTAAAAAACTGGTCGCTGCATGATGCTTCGAAATCCGGGGAATACATTTTTTCCGCGGAAGATAAAATAGAATCAGAAGAATATTTAGCTGTATATAGAAAAACGTTCAAGTTTGCGCTCAATAATGGCGGTGATGAAAAAGTTACCCTTTATGATCCAAATGGAAAAAGCGTTTTCGAAATCACGTATCATGGCAGTAAAAAAGGTGTTTCATATAATTTTGATGGTGAAAAATGGCATTGGAGCAGTTTATTAACTCCGGGTACGGAAAATATTTTTGAAGAAATTCCGGATGGTAAAATAAAAATTGACAAAAAGGTTTTTGTTGAAGTTTTTGCAAATTTTGAAGTTGTGGGTCTTTCTAAAAAAGCCAAAGTAACTTGGGATTTTGGGGACGGACACAAGAGCTACAAGCCGAAAACCAAACATAAATACAAAAAAACCGGAAAGTATGAAGCCAGTGTGAAATATTCGGAAGGCAGCGAAGATGTTACTGAAAAATTCACTATTGAAGTTGAGAAGATAAAGCATCCGGAAGTTAAAATTGTGTCAGTCAACGCTAATCCTGTCGGTAGCGACACAAAAAATGAAACAATAACAGTGCAGAATAAATCAAAAAAGAAAATAAATCTGAAAGGCTGGAGCATTGCCACTGGCTGGAAAAAACTGGTCAATCATCCGATTACGGAAAAAATTGAAATAAAAGCTGGAAAGAAAAAAGAAATTACGCGAGAAAGTTCCAAATTTACCTTAAATAATAAAAAAGCGGAAATTGAACTGAGATATCCAGATGGAAAAACTGCATACAAAATGAAATATAAAAAAGAAGACAAGGGAATTGCGGAAGGGGAGGTGTATGTGAAAGAGAAGGGAGGATGGACTTGGACCCCGGTTAAATCCCCGACAAGTCGGGGTCCTGATTCGCAGGAATTTAATGGGGCAAACAATAACCAACAGGCAATAGAAAATAATAATCAGGAGGGTGCGGAAGAAAATGAAGAACCTGAAGTTATCGAAAAAGACGTGGAAATAGTAATTAAGAAAAAAGAAATGCCGGTTTTGCTGGCAGTGCAAAATGAATATTTTGCAAAAACAAAAATTTCCAGCGGCGAACCACTGGTGTTGGGAGCGGAAACAGTCAGGGAATTGGATGGCATCTATTTTTTCACACAGGAAACTACCAAGCAAGAACATTACGCAATTAAGTTTTTGAAAAATATTTTTGCAATAATAAATACAAGAATAAATTTTATTATCAATTTTTTCTTTCAATAAAAAAACAGCCTTTATGGAAAGCTGTTTTTTCCCTTAGCAAAAATCATAACAAGTTACGAACTTTACAAGAGAGACAAGAGAAGTTGCGTTGAGCCCCTCTTGCTGTGAGTATTAGGTCGTTAGGTTATCTATTTCTATCAAAAAGTCTCCTATTAGCGGTCTGTTTGATTCCAATATATAGTCATGAGTCTTTTCATCGGTGATAAAGGAATAGATAGCGGCTTTTTCTCCCAAAGTCAGAAATCTGGCTTCTGAAGGAAAAAGACTTTCAAATTGAAAACTGATTTCAGCAGGAACACCTTCAAAGATTGATTTTAGCAAACCGCGTAAATAGTCCCATTTTCTTCCCATTTTTTATCTCCTTTCTTTTTCTAAAAATAAAAAATTATTTCACCAATTCATCTTTTTTTAAAAAACTAAATTCACGCTATCTAATACAACATTTCGCAGGAACTTATTACAATAATCTATAAAAAACATTTTGTCAATAAGCTGGCTTGCCGAAGCCTTTCTGAACCAGAAGTGCTTTTAAAAAACAAAAAACAGCTTTGCAGAAGCTGTTTTTGAATTCAGTTGCCCATATTTTTTTAGTTAAAATTCTCCAATGAAATCATAAACAATTTATGATTTCGACAAGAGAGGCAAGAGAAGTTTGCATTGAAACCTCTCTTGCCTGGGCTAACGTCGCCGTCGTCTGCGGCGGTCCAGTTTTATTTTTATCCCTTTGGGGGGATAAATGGAATAACTGCCATTCCCGCTACCGCCATGCAGGTAAATGTTTCCCCTGTAATCACGATGGAGTTGAAGATTGTTTCTAACCCATTCATCCGTGTTTATTTGAGATAAATGCGCTCCCTTGAGCTGTCTTTTCTCTAGCCATAAGAGATATTTTTCTTGTTGTTCTATCCCAAAAGGTACTATGCCGTGATAGGTTACAAAGCATCTGCATACAATGCAGATATCCATCCGCTCTTTTGGGAAAAATATTCTATAAAAACCTTTTTCACCATCTTTATTTCCATTCATCTTCTTAACAAAGCTGATTGCTTTTTCTTTTTCTATAGAATTTCTCATTTTATTTCTCCTTTTCCCTGCCTGCCTTGCGGTTCAGGTCTTACAGAAGAGATTTTTATAATAAAAGTACTGTGCTACGAATTGATTTGTCATCTCATCGTAACAGTGTATGATACACCAAAAAATGAAAACTGTCAATAATTAGCGTCAAGAGTGTAAAGATAGAAATCGCAAGAAATGTATAAAACCTTTATTTTAAGCAAAATATTGACAAAATAAGCCAGTATGCTATAATGTAAATGTTGACGGATAATGTCGACACAATCTCTCTGTCCCGTTGGACGGGACATCTCTCCTTAATCAAGAGAGAAAGATAATGAAGAAAACTTTTTTATGGAAATAAGGCAAATATTGGAACAATTTGGCTTAAATGGGCGAAAAGCGGATGTTTATCTGGCGGTTTTAGAAATGGGCAGTTCCACGGTTATTGAAATTGCCAAAAAAGCCGGAATTAAAAGGACAACTTGTTATGATATTCTGACGGATCTGATTAAAGAAGGCATGGTTTCTGAGACAGTAAAAGGTAAAAAAAGGCTTTTTATCGGGGAAGATCCGGAAAAAATTCAAAAGGATCTGCAAAGAAAACAGAATGTTTTTTCGGAGATTTTGCCTCAACTGAAATCAATTCATAATATTAGCGGGGTAAAACCAAAAATTCGCTATTTTGAGGGAAAAGAAGGTCTTATGGAAGCTTATGATGACGCACTAAAATATTCAGGAGAGATTCTTGCTTTTGGTTCAGAGGATGTATATAAAGTACTGGGAAGAGATTGGGTGGAAAATTATATTAAATGGAGAGTCAAAAAGGGAATTCGCGTACGAGCTATATTGCCTTCTACGGAATATTTAGAGAAAGAAATATTTATTCGGGATCAACAACAGCTTAGATCCTGCAAGTCGATAAAAAAAGAAAAATATCCGTTTTCTATAGAGATTGATATTTATGGTCATCAAAAAGTGGCGCTAATATCGAATAAGGAACAATTGGCGGTTATCATTGAAAGTGCGGAAATTTTCAATACCATGAAATTTATTTTTGAAATGGCTTGGGATCTGTTGCCGGAAATTAAAATCAAATAATTTTCCTTGAAACAAAGATTTTTAGGTGGTAGCATTACAATAGTTATAAAGTTCAAAAGTTTTTAAAGTTCATAAAGTTCTTGAATTGGCTTTAAAGCTAAGAAGCTAGTGAAGCTAAAACCTAAAAGCTAAATTTATGTCTGGACATTCACACTGGGCGGGGATAAAACAACGAAAGGGCGTCAATGATGCCAAGAAGGCGAACGTGTTTACCAAATACGGTCGGTTGGTTTCGATTGCGGCCAAACAAGGCGGCGGCAATCCGGATCACAATTTTTCTTTGCGTTTAGCAATTGATCAGGCGCGGTCGGTCAATATGCCGAAAGACACGATTGAACGCGCCATCAAAAAAGGCACCGGCGAACTCAAAGACGGCGCGGAAATCGAAGAAGTGATTTATGAAGGTTATGGCCCGGGCAATGTGGCTATGATCATTAAAGCTGCTACGGATAATCGCAATCGGACAGTCAGCGAAATTAAAAGTCTTTTCACAAAAGCTGGAGGAAAAATGGCGAGTGAGGGCAGCGTGAAATTTATGTTCAAACAAGTTGGAAACATAGAATTAGCTGTTGGAGAAAAAGATCCGTATGAAGTGGAAATGACAGCAATTGAGGCGGGCGCCGAAGACACGATTTACGCGGGTGATATGATTACGGTTTATACAAAAACTTCTGATTTGCAGAAAGTCAAAGAAAATCTGGAAAAAGCCGGAATGCAAATTGAGGGCGCCGGCTTAGTGTATGCGCCGCTGCAAAAAATAGAACTTTCTCCCGAGGCTAAGATTGATTACGAAAATCTTTTGGAGAAACTGGACGAGCATGATGATGTGCAGGAAATATATGACAATTTATAGGCTGTTGCCTACAAATTGGAATGACAAAATCCAAATTTCTAATGACAAATCAATGACAAAATCCAAAGTTAAAATTTTTGACATTTAGTCATTTGGATTTGATTGGAAATTTGCCATTTGAGCTTTGACATTAAAAAATAAAATATTTGAGAAAATTTGTGAAAGAAACCAAAAACAAAATCGAAACAAAATGCTTGCGAGTTCTCGGTATAGATCCCGGCACGGCGACGGTCGGGTGGGCGATTCTGGATGAAGAAAAAGGGTGTGTGAAAGCGACGGCCTATGGCCACATTGCGACTTCACCTAAGGATTCGGCTGAAAGAAGGCTTTTCGAAGTGGCGGCTGATCTGGAAAAAATAATAAAAAAATACAAGCCAAAAGAAGCGGCGGTGGAAGACCTTTTTTTCTTTAAAAACGTCAAAACGGTCATGAAAGTCAGCCAGGCCAGGGGAGCTATACTCTTGACATTGGAGAAAAATAATGTTAGTATTGCTGGCTATACTCCGCTCCAGGTCAAACAGGCGTTAACCGGATATGGACGGGCAGAAAAGAAACAAATACAGATCATGGTGCAGAAAATTTTGAAACTCAAAAGCATCCCGAAACCGGATGATGTGGCAGATGCGATCGCAATCGCGCTATGCCATTTGAATAGTCGGAAAATGCGACAAATCAAATGTTCGTAAAGTTCATAAAGTTCGTAAAGTATAAATTAAAAAACTTTATAAACCTTAAAAACTTTATAAACCTTATAACTTAAATTTTTATGGAAAACATTAATCCAATCGTCAGTTATTTTGTAAGCCAGGGCATGCCGCTGGAAACAGTGAAGTTGCTTTTGATGCTCCCGATAATCGTGACTCTTATTGCTTTTTTCCGCCAAGTCATCGGCATTAAAGCGTTCGGCATTTATACTCCGGCCATTGTTACTTTTGCCTTTTTGGCATTTCAGCAATTGCGCTACGGAGTTCTTGTTTTTGTCAGTGTTATTTTGCTGGGCATGATCATGCGTTTTGTTCTCAAGGAACTACGCATTCTTTATCTGCCGCGGGTAGCGATTACCCTTAGTGTGATCGCAATTGCCATTTTAGTACTATTGGGTTTTGGCGGAGCGATGCAAAGAACCGGCTTGGCTTCTATTTCTATTTTCCCGATTCTGATCATGGTGACCTTGGTTGAAAAATTTGTGGCGACACAGATCGAGAAAGGCAATAAGGCAGCTGTGATTTTGGCCGTGGAAACACTGGTAATTTCTATAGCTGGCTATTATTTGGCTAGCTGGCCGCTGCTCATAAAGAGCGTTGTGGCTTTTCCCTGGATTGTTCTCTTCACGATTCCTATTAACATCGCGCTAGGAAAATGGGGCGGTCTCCGAATCAGCGAATATTTCCGTTTCAGACAAGTTTTGAAAAATATAAAATAAATTTTGTTATGTTTGAATCTATAAAAAATGCGCAAAAACTCTTAGGCATGAATGCCCGTAATCTGAGCTATATCCGTCCTTTCAATCGCAAAAAAGCGAAAAGATTGGCGGACAATAAGATTATGAGCAAACGGGTTCTCGGCAAGGCTGGAATTCCAGTGTCGAAACTGATTGCCAAAATAAAATCTATTGAAGAACTGGAAAATTTTGACTGGTCGGTTTTGCCGTCTTCATTTGCGCTCAAGCCTAATCGAGGATTCGGAGGCGGCGGAATTCTGGTTGTTTATGGAAAGAAAAAGAATTGCGAGGGGACATGGATAAAATCTGACGGCTCGACGATAAATATCGAAGATATCAAAAGCCATGTTTTAAACATTTTGGACGGCGCTTTTTCTCTGTCAAATACTCCGGACATTGCTTTTTTTGAAGAAAGATTAACCCTGCTCAAACTTTTTAAACCCTACGCCTATAAAGGAATTCCGGATATCCGTGTGATTGTTTTCAATCGTATTCCAGTCATGGCAATGCTTCGTCTGCCAACCAGGGAATCCGGAGGGAAAGCTAATCTGGTGTTGGGAGGAATTGGTGTTGGAATAGATTTGGCAACGGGCGTGACAACAACCGCGGTTTTAGGCAAAGGAAAAATTATTGATTATGTTCCCGGAACAAGAATGTTGCTTTCCGGTATCAAAATTCCATATTGGAAAGATATTTTGCTTTTGGCTGTCAAAGCACAAGAGGTTTCCGGTATGGGATATTTAGGCGCCGATGTGGCCATTGATCGTGAACGCGGACCGGTATTTTTGGAAATAAACGCGCGGCCGGGACTTTCCATTCAAGTCGCCAATCTTTCAGGACTTAGGGAACGTCTGGAAAGAATCAAAGGACTCAAGATTAAAACAGCTGAGCGTGGTGTCCGCGTGGGCCGGGATCTGTTCGGCGGAGAAATTGAAGAAGAAGTGGAAGACATCTCTGGAAGAAAGGTTATTGGAACTGTGGAAAAGATAAAATTGATCGGAAAAAATGGAAAAGAAATTGAAGTGGAGGCGAAGATTGATACGGGGGCTGGGTTTACTTCAATCGATACAGACTTGGCTGAACAACTGGGTTTTGAAGATACTGTCAGGGAATATCAAAGAATAGAAACTGCATATAAAGATTTGCGAGCAATGAGTAAGGAAGAAAGGTGGGATATTTTTAAAAGCATTCCAAATATTGAAAGCACGATTGCTATCCATTCTGCGAGCGGTTCGACATATCGTCCGACAATTAAATTGTCCATCGTTATGGATAGCGTGGAAATTCCGACAAAAGTAACCTTAATAAACCGTTCGCATCTAAAATACCCGATAATAATAGGGAAAAGAAACTTAAGAAAATTTTTAATTGACGTAAATAAATGATAAAAAATCCACCAGTTATTAAAAAAGTTGTATTGGCCATGGGCGGCGTAATTGAAGAATTTATGCCCGAGAGAGGATGCTTTTATATAAACATAAAAGGCAAACGTATTTTTATCGAGCGCAAAATTTCCATAAATCGCCAATCATTCGGAAGTGTTCGCATGAGCAAGTGCAAAGATATTACGCATAAATTACTTCGCGAACAGGGTTTGCCTACACCGGAAACAGAATGTTTTTATAATAAAACCTACAACCGCAAAGACGCAAACGAAAAATTAAAAAGACTTGACTACCCAATTATTCTAAAAGATGCACAGGGTTCGAATAGTAAGGGAATTTTTCCTTTCGTTTATGATGAAAAAGAAGCTATTGCTGTCTTGGAAAATTATTTGTCCAAATATAAAAGCATGATTGCTCAGCAGATGGTTTTTGGAAAAGAATTCAGACTATTAGTACTAGGGGAAAAGATTATTGGAGCTTTGGAAATGATTCCGCCTTATGTTGTTGGTGACGGAGTTTCGACTGTAGAAAAATTAATAAAAGAAAAACAGTTAAACACAGAAAGGCAAACTGATTTTGACGAGAAATTATTGCAGATATTAAAAGAGAAAAATTATACCTTGAAAAGCATTGTGCCTGAGGGAGAAAAAGTTTTTATCAAAAGGAGCTCTTGCCTTGCAGAAGGCGGCGAGATGAGAGACGTTACGGATATCGTAAACAGTGACATTGAAAGAATTTGCGTTAAAGCGTCAAAAGTAGTCGGAAGAGCCTTGGCGGGAATTGATGTTATTTGTGATGATATCTCAATGAAAACAGACGAACAATCATTCAATATTATTGAAATAAATGGAAAGCCAGATTTATACATTCACTATAAACCAGATCATGGGAAAGTCAGAAATGTCATCAAGGAAATTGTAGAGTTTATGGTTGAGAGTTTTTAGCATCTTTCAAATATAAAAAAATATGAATTTAGAAATAAAAACATATATAAAACCTACTGCTGATTTTTTGTGCCAAGTTGAAAGCTTACATAATAATGCTTTTCTGTTGTCACCATGGAGAGCGGGTTATTTGGAAAAATTTTTTGCTAAAAAAGAAAAACTACCAATTTTATGTACACTTGAGCGGAAGGAACTATTGTGCGGTTATATTATAGGCAAAGCCCGTATAGAAAAGGATGAATTTTTAGTTCATTCTTTTTTGATTTCTGATGAATTTCGCGGTAAAGGATGGGGGAAAAAACTTATGAAAAATTTACTTAGTTATATAGAAAAAAATACCAAAATAAAAAATGTTGTTGTTAATTTTCGAAGTTCCAATTCGGTCATAAATTTTTATGGATCATTGGGTTTTTCAAGTCTTCAGACATGCGAAACCTATAAAAATGGGGAACAAAAAATTTCCATGATTATTCCAACTAAGCTATAATAACTGTAATAAAATTTTTCAAAAATAAAAATGGAAAAAAATGAGATGATGCCGCTAGCCAGCAAACAAGAATCGGGAAGATTATATCCCGAGCGTGCTTTTTTACGGGCCGACAAGGAAATAGAGAGACTCCAAAGAATTGAAAATGGCGAGATTAAAAAATTGGAATTGACTGAGGATGAAAAAGAGCAAGTTTTTGAATTTGAAAATGGATTAGGAGAACAGTTGGAACAAGTTTTTGATATCAAAGTCAATTCAATAACCATATATCCTGAATATTTTCTCACGGATGCGGGCAGAGAAGAATTTTCTAAAAGAGCGGGTTTTGATGTTGAAGGAGGCAATGTTGAAGAGGTAATTTTATTCTTATATAAAAATAGAAAGAAATTGAATTTGCTTAAAGGTAAAGATTTGTCTGATTTGGCAGGCAGGACGCGTGCATATGATGAGGAGAAGCTGCTAGAACAAATTCAAAAAAAATTGGATAAAGAAGGCAATGTTGATTTTTCTGATATACAGAATCCAAAGCGAGTAAGTATTTTGTTAAATCCAGAAAATGCTTTGGATAAAATACAGAAATTAAGAGAATTTAAGAGAAAAATTGTAAAAAATAACAATTTTGGCACAAGCGATTCTGCAAAAGCAAAGGAAAGAATAATCTCTATTTACAAAAGAAGAGTCAATGAATTGATTGTTGGGCAGTTTAATTCTGGTGTTTTGGTAAAAAATCTAGCGGAATCATTAGGGGATAATGAGCTGACGGTAGAAGAAAAGCGATTGATAGATATAAGCCATGGTTTAAATAATTTTGTGAAATCTTACTCTCGTTATGATAAATTGATTTTTGGAGCAGCTAAAGAATATGATGAAACAAAACAAGAAAATCAAATAGGTCTGCAGATTCAACAATACACTGACCAAATAGAAAAAAGATATCTTGATAATGAAATCAACAAGGATGCAAAATTGATAGAAAAAGGGCTGGATCCAAAAAAAGTTTTTAAAGAAAATATGATATGTGAGAAATTTGTTGAATGGGAAGAACAATTTTTGGAGCAATATAACGAGAAAAGCGCATTTCCATCATCGGAATATGATCCAAAAAGAAAAGGACCAGCACCGGACGGAAAATGGCAGTTTATTGCTGATGAGAGATACAAATCTATGGTCGTGGATTCAAAACAAAAAGTGATTAAATCAGGAATCTTACCCAAATCTATAGTGGAAACACTTGGAACTTTGTTGGGGCATGAAAATGTTCATTTTTTGCAGGCAATAAATCAGCCCTTGCTCAAACTAAAATTATTTCAAAAAGTTGGAAGCGATAAAACGGCGATATTTTCTGAGGGTGGGGCAATGCTAATGGAAGATAAAATTTGCAGAGAGTTTTTCGGTTTTGAAAATATTCCACGCCCACACTACATAAGAGCTATGCAACAAAAAATAAAAGGTGGAAGCTATATAGATTGCGTAAAGGCATTTTATGAAAGCAAGTTGCTTGCTTTAAAGGTAAAAAAAGAAAATAACTTAATTGATGAAGAAATATTTATTAAAGAAATCAAAGATGCTTTAAAGCTTGCAATAGATAGATCCAAAAGATTATTCCATACCGGAGATGCTTTTGAGTCAAACGCTCCTTTTCTTACGCATAGTAAGGATACTGTTTATATCGAGCAATTGGCGGTTATGGACAAGCTGAAAGCAAGAGGCTTGGAAAAATACGCTTTCATTCGTGGTGCAAATGTTGAAATGCTCGGAGATTTAGCAGAAATTGGGTTACTGGATCCAGGAAAAATGCAAGAATTTAATCTTGATTTTATTCGAAAAATCTGGGAAAGAGAAAAAGAAAAATATTCATTGGACAATGCAGAAACTGATAGTGAAAAAATTAAAAATATTAGAGTAAATTTAAAAACGCTTAATGATTAGCCGTATTCGTGTAAGTTGGATCTGATTTAAAATTTAAAATTAAATCTTTTAGAAAGTATTTTAAGTTAATGAAAGAATGTAAGAAAAAGATAGTAACGTATTTTAATAAAAAGAGAGAAATGGCAGATCCCTTTTTTGAATTCGGAGAAAAAAGAGTGGTTTGGCATGAATTGTTTCGACGAGCGGAAAAAGCAGGTTTGGAAATGTATGTTTCTAGTGGAGAAGACGCTTATTTGGGCAACTATAATTTTAAAAATATTCTTAAATATCAAAAAGAAACCTTTATTCCACAAATAGGAGAAATTAAAGCGGATGCGATTTTTGATCGAAGCGCCAGTGACTTTTTCCCCGAAAAGGAAATAAACAATAAAGTTCTGAATGGGAGAGAATTTAAGGACTTGTGTTGGGATAAAAATTTGACCTATAAGTTGCTGCGAGATTTTATGCCTCGCAGTTTTAAAATTTGCAATAGACAGGATTTGTCTGTTGGATTAAAACAATTTGACCAAAATGAGTTGGTTGTCCTAAAGCCGGCTAAAGACTTGGGCGGTAAAGGAATTCATATTGATTATCCGAAAAGTCTTGCCAATATAGAATTAGAAAGAGAATATATTTTGCAGGAATTCGTGGATACTTCGGCGGGTATTGAAGGAATTACCCACGGCAGACATGACTTAAGAATCGCCTTTGTTAATGGTAAGATTGTTTGGGCGCACGTGCGTATGCCGAAAAAAGGAAGTTATCTGGCCAATGTGGCACAGGGAGGAACTATAAAAGAAATATTATTAAAAGATATTCCTTCCTATGTCTTAAATACAATTGCATCTATTCAAAAAAAAATAGATGCAAAATTTGATAAGCCGATTTATTCAATTGATCTGGGTGTTGCCGGCGGCAAAGCTTATGTTTTTGAAATAAACAGCCACATCGGTTTTCCGCGCGTAGACATGAAAAATGTTGGAAATTTTATAGATGGGATTATTGAAGCTTTAATTGTTCGTTCAAGGCGTTAGAAATAGAAAATTCAAAATTAAAAACTCTGCTTGGCAGATTTTTTGGGATCCGAGTAAATACTCTTTTGACCGCAGAGGCACTTTAAGTTTATACTATAAGAGTGAAAAAGTATTAAAAAATTAGCGTATAAACAGCAATGAGGCCGGTATTCATAGCAAACAATTTTAAAGGGTCTTCTTCAAAAGAGAAGCGGAAAATAATCGGGAAAATAATCCTTGGGCTTTTTGGCGCAGGATTGCTTTTTATGGCCGGTGTTTTTGTATATTTTGCCAAGGATTTGCCAAGTCCGACTACCATAAAGACAAGAATAGTGGCTGAATCTACCAAAATATACGATCGGACCGGCGAGCATCTTCTGTACGATATTCATGGCGAAGAAAAACGCACCATTGTTCCTTTTGAGCAAATTCCGGATACACTAAAATCTGCCACAATTGCCTTGGAAGATCAGGATTTTTATTCGCATCATGGCATAAAAATAACCTCTATTATCCGTTCAGCTCTGAAAGATGTTATGAAAGGTTCTGCCGCCCAGGGCGGATCGACAATTACTCAGCAGTTTGTTAAAAAAGCTCTGCTAACGGACGAAAAAAGAATATCGAGGAAAATAAAAGAAGTTATTTTATCGATAGAAATTGAAACTCGCTATTCCAAGGATGAAATTCTGGGCATGTATTTAAATCAGATTCCCTATGGATCAAACGCATATGGCGCTGAAGCAGCGGCGCAAACTTTTTTCAAAAAATCAGCCAGAGAATTGAATCTTTCAGAAGCAGCCCTGCTGGCGTGTTTGCCGAACGCGCCGACATATTATTCTCCTTTTGGACTTCATACCGATGCTTTAAAAGCCAGGCAGGAATCTACACTGCAAAAAATGGCTGATCAGAAATATATTACCCAAGAACAAGCGGATGAAGCCAAGAATATAGACATTTTAGCAACCATAAGTCCCAAAAAAGATAATATTTACGCTCCGCATTTTGTGATGTACGTCAAAGATTATTTGGTTGAAAAATATGGAGATCTGGCAGTGGAACAGGGCGGACTCAAGGTTTATACATCTTTAAATTGGGACATGCAGCAAGAAGCAGAAAAAGCAGTATCGGAAGGAGCCACCAAGAATGCTGCTCAAAATGCCTGGAATGCTGCGCTGGTTGCCGAGGATCCAAAGACCGGACAAATTTTGGCCATGGTCGGCTCTAAAGATTATTTTGGGAAATCTTATCCGGAAGGGTGTGTTTCAGGAAAGACATGCACTTTTGAACCGCAAGACAATGTGGCTATCCGCAACCGGCAGCCAGGATCGTCTTTCAAGCCCTATGTCTATTTAACCGCTTTTTCAAAGGGCTATACGCCGGAAACTCTTCTCTTTGACGTAGAAACAAGTTTTGCAGCCGATTCTTCGCAGGAAGATTACAAACCGCAAAATTACGACGGAAAATTTCATGGACCATTGCAGATGAAAAACACATTAGCTATGTCGCTCAATATTCCGGCCGTAAAAACTCTTTATTTGGCTGGAGTAAAAAATTCTATTCAAGTTGCGAAGGGTCTGGGAATTACAGGACTGAATCAGCCAGAGCGTTACGGTTTATCATTAGTGCTTGGTGGAGGCGAAGTAAAACTTATTGATCACGTGAATGCTTATTCTTCCTTGGCTCGCGGCGGAGTTTATAAAAATCAAACGTATATATTGCGAGTTGAAGATAAGGACGGCGCTGTGTTGGAAGAATATAAATCTTCCGACGGTCAGAGAATTATTGAAGAAAAGTATGTCGCGATGCTTGATTATATAATGTCAACCAATGATCTTAGAGCACCGGTTTTCGGTGAAAACAATCCATTCAGGTTTGATAATCGCCAAGTAGCAGCTAAAACCGGAACAACCAACGAGTTTCGCGATGGTTGGGCGGTGGGCTTCACGCCATCGATTGCTGTCGGAGTTTGGGCCGGTAACAATAATAATGCTTCGATGAAAGCCGGTGCAGATGGCATTTATGTGGCAGCGCCGATATTTCGAAGTTTTATGGATAAAGCCTTAGCTAATTATGCCATTGAAGAATTTCCCAAGTATGAGAAAGAAGAGGATGCCGGCAAGCCGGTTTTAAATGGAAAAATGGATGAAGAAAAGGATGTTAAGGTTTGCTCAATTCCCGATGAAAAAAATAAATATTGCTTGGCCAACGATGCCTGTCCTTCATCCTATGTTGAGAAAAAAGATTTTTATAATGTTCACAATATTTTATATTACGTAGACAAAGATGATCCGCGAGGTGATTATCCAAAGGATCCTGAATCAGATCCACAATTTAAAAATTGGGAAAAAGGCGTGGAAAAATGGGCTGAAAAAAACGATGATAAAAAATACAAAAGAGGCTCGGCTCCGGATGAAGAATGCAAAAAAAGCGACTTTGAAGGCCTGGATCCAAGTGTGTCCTTGTCTGTTTCGGGAAGTTTAGCTGATGGGCTTTCTATTTCAGCCAAAGTCGAATCTGCTTTTGATGTAGACAAGGTCACTTTTTATGTGGATGGAAAAGAAATAGAATCTATGGGAAGCAGTCCTTATAAAACAACGTATGATACTTCCGGACTTTCCGCTGGAACAAAATTGGAAATAGTTGCCAAGGTTGAAGATAAGGGCGGCAATAGCGACAGCGCTTCAAAATCTGTAACATTGTAATTATTGTATTGTATTCACATGTCCCGCTTTCGTAGTGCGGGTTCGCGAAGCGAATAACATATGATTGCTAAAATAAAAGGCACAATCGATTTTTTACGCGATAATTATGTTGTTGTGGATGTTAATGGAGTAGGCTATAAGGTATTTGTTACAATACATACTTTCGGTAAAATAGCTGGCCAACAAAATGTGGAATTATTTACGCATACTTATGTCCGTGAAGACACATTGGCGCTTTACGGTTTTTTGGACATGGAAGAACTGGAGATGTTTGAACTTCTGATTTCAATTTCCGGCATCGGACCCAAAGCGGCTACGGGGATTTTGTCGATTGCAGATCCGAAAACCATCCGTACGGCTGTGCTCAATGAAGATTCTTCGATATTAACTAGGGTTTCCGGTGTTGGTAAAAAAATAGCTGAACGCGTGATTTTGGAACTCAAAAATAAAGTGGCCGATATGCCAATGCAGGAAAAAACTCAAATTTCAGGAGACAGTGATGTTTTGGAGGCGCTTATTACTATGGGTTATTCCAATACGCAGGCGCGGGAAGCGCTGAAAAATATTCCTGCGGATGTTAAGGATGTCGGCCAGCGGGTAAAATTAGCACTCAAGAATTTAGGAAAGAAATAAAAACTCAAATTTATACAAAAACGGATTGTTTGATCTGTTTTTGTTTTTGCTTAAAATTGTTGCTATACTTGGGCTATGGAAAATAATGCAAAAAATACGGAATTTCTTCAATCTGAAGAATGGCGGGAATTTCAGGCAAAGGCGGGCAGCCGGGTTTTTTGCGTTGAAAATGAAGAATTTTCTGCCAGCATTATTGAACACCAACTGCCGATAGTTGGGAAGTATTTTTATATTCCAAGAGGAATAGCTGAAAAAGTTAAAAGTGAAAAGTTAAAAGTGAAAAGTTTTTTAAATGAATTAGTTGGATTGGCTAAAAAAGAAAATGCTGGGTGGGTGCGGGTTGATTTAAAAGATAAAAATGATTTGAATTTAATTAAGGAAAATATTGATTGCAAACTTATCAAAGCGCCGCATGACATGCAACCGAAAGAAATTTTAGTGATTAATATTACAAAACCGGAAGAAGAATTGCTAGCCAAGATGAGTCAAAAGACCAGATATAACATTAAAATTGCGCAAAAACGCGGGATTTCTCTACGAACTGCGAACAAATACGAAAATACAAACGATATTTCAGAATTTATAAGATTAGTGAAAGCGACAGCCAAAAGAAAGGGGATTAGTTTTCATGCCGAAAATTATTATATGAAAATGTTTGAAACGATTCCGGGAGAAATTTTAAAACTTTACTGTGCCGAATATCAGGGAAAAATAATTGCGGCTAATCTTGTGGTTTTCTACGGAGATACTGCTACTTATCTGCATGGCGCTACAGATGATGAATATAGAAATGTGATGGCACCGCATCTTTTGCAATGGCAGGCGATTCAAGATGCGAAAAAAGCAGGCTATAAAAAATATGATTTCGGAGGCGTAAAAATACAAGAAACAAGAAACAAGAAACAGGAAACAAACTCTTGGACCGGAATTACAAGATTTAAATTGGGATTTTCTCCGAATACAAAACCTCTTGAATTTGCGGGCAGCTATGATATAATCGTTAATCCAAGAGTTTATTTGTTATATCGGGTTTTGCAAAAGATTAAAGAATTGTTTATAAAAATAAGAAAATAATTTTTAATTTCCAATTTTTAATTTTTAAATAATGCCAAAATTTTTAATGTTTAAAAATTATAAAATTCCATGCATAAATTAAAAAATTTAATTCCTCAAAACATCAAAAACTTGTACCATCTAGCGCAAGCTATTTTGGCTAATCTTATTTATGGCTTTCCTTCAAAAAAAATTAAAGTTATCGGTGTGACTGGAACGAATGGCAAAACGACCACTGTGCAGATGATTGCTAAAATTTTGGAAGAGGCTGGCAACCCCGTAGAGCCAGGAGGCCACGGGGCAAGAAAAGTAGCAGTAGCTTCAACCATAAACTTCAGGATAAATGGAGATGAAGAAATAAATAAAACCAAATTTACCACGCTTTCCAGCTGGGCAGTCCAAAAATTTATCAAAAAAGCTATTGAAAATAAATGTGAATATTTGGTTTTGGAAACATCTTCCCATTCGCTGGATCAATATAGGGTTTGGGGCGTTGCGTATCAAACTGCTGTCATTACGAATGTTACTCGCGAACATCTTGATTATCATAAGACAATGGAAGAATACCGAAAAGCCAAAATACAATTGTTTAAAAAAGTAAAAACTGCGGTAGTTAATTTAGATATGGAAAAACCGGAAGAATTTTTAAGTATAGCGACTGGAAAAAAAGTTACATATTCTTTGAAAGATTCAAAAGCAGATGTTTTAGCAGAAAATATAGAAATAGGCATACAAAATACAAGATACAAGATTAAGGATACGAATTTTAAACTCAATCTTCTTGGAGAATTTAATATTGAAAACGCGCTGGCGGCAACCGCAGTGGGACTTTCTGAAAATATTGATTTAAAAACAATAGCCAAGGCTTTGGAAAAAATAAAGTTGGTTCCTGGAAGAATGGAAAGAGTTATTAATGAAAAAGAAATAAACATTATTATAGATTACGCTGTTACTCCGGATTCTTTGGAAAAATTATATGAATTGATAAAAAGTATCCGTGACAATTCGCCCGAAATTCGTGAAAGTTCGAAGATAATAGCAGTATTTGGTTCCTGCGGAGAACGCGATAGGGGAAAAAGGCCAATAATGGGGGAAATAGTTTCCAAAAAAGCGGATTTTGTCATAGTGACAAATGAAGATCCATATGATGAGGATCCGATGCAGATAATCAATGAAGTTTCTGAAGGAATTAAAAATAGGATTGAGGGCAATAATTTTTGGAAAATTTTAGACAGAAGAGAGGCTATTCGAAAAGCATTGGAACTTGCGAAAGCGGGCGATTTTGTTGTTGTGACCGGTAAAGGCGCAGAAGAAACTATGGCTGTCGGTGATAAAAGAATTCCATGGAACGACAGAAAGGTCATTGAAGAAGAATTGAGCAAATAAAAACAGGCCTAATAAAGAAAGAGGCCTGTTTTTTTATTGCCTGAACTAAGAAAATAATTTTACAAACAAAACAGTCAAAACAATACCCAGAATGGCGCCGACAATTATTTCGTTGACGCGGTGGCCAGTTCGTTCTTTGAGGCGCGGGAATTTTTTATCATCAACATCTAATTGTTCAATAAGCATGTTCAAGTAGCGTCCTTGGTCGCCCAAATACATGCGGAGCCTGGCGGCGTCGTCAATAATCAAGAAAGCCAATGCGAAAGCGACAGCAAACGTTCCATTATGGACGCCCTCATAAAATCCGATTGAAGTTACAAGTGAAACAGCAAAAGCGGTGTGAGCCGATGGCATGTGTCCATGTGTGAAAGCGTAGCGGATATCCCAGCCATGTTTCAGGCTGTATAAGACAAATTTAATGGCTTGCACGATAACTGCAACAAGAACTGGAATAATAAAGACTGCATAAGGAGCAATAAGTTTCATAAAGATATATTATTAATAAATTATTGTAATTACATTATAGCATATTTCTAGCTAATTGAAGCGTTTTTGATAAGGGTGTATAATAAAGTCAATAATAAATTGTTCATTGCTGGGGTAATTTTTTACAACAGCTAATGACTAAAAAAATATGAACATAGGAATTATTGTTCTGGTTGTCGCAGTGGTGCTAGTCGTTTCTGGTGTCGTTATTTATAATGGCTTGATCAAGCTAAAAAATCGGGTTGATGAGGCTTGGAGCGACATCGATGTGCAGCTAAAACGCAGATATGACCTTATTCCTAATCTGGTAAACGCGGTTAAGGGTTATGCGACACATGAAAAGGAGTTGTTCGAGAAGGTTACTGCTGCCAGAACCGCAGCCATGGGAGCTGGAACTCCAGCCCAAAAAGAACAGGCGGAAAACATGCTTTCCGGAACGCTCAAATCCTTGTTTGCAGTGGCGGAAAATTATCCAGACTTAAAAGCCAATCAAAATTTTTTAGAGCTTCAGCGCGAATTAACTGATACGGAAGACAAAATTCAAGCTGCGCGCAGATTTTACAATGGTAATGTGCGCGACTTCAATACTAAGATTCAAGTTTTCCCAACTAACATTTTTGCCGGCATGCTGAATTTTACCAAGCGCGAATTCTTTGCCGCGGAGGAAGGGGAAAAAGGAGTAGTTAATGTGCAATTCTAGACATATAGCATAAAGCACATAGCATGAAGCAATTTAAAATGTTTCATGTTTTATGTTCCATGTTTCATGACACTTTATAATCAAGCGGATAAAAACACCCGCTTAACCTGGGTGTACATCACCGGCTTTTTGGTTTTTGTAATCGGGGTCGGCTATGTCTTTGCCGGCGCGATGCAAAACAGCGCGATTCTTTATGGCTGTGTGATTTTTTCTATTATCATGAGTTTTGGTTCTTATTGGTGGAGCGACAAGATTGTTTTGGCGATGAGCAAAGCCAAGGAAATTACGCATGATCAAGGACGGGAAATTTATCATATTGTCGAAAATCTCTGCATCACCGCCGGACTGCCAATGCCGAAAATATATATCATTGAAGACAGCGCGCCTAATGCTTTTGCGACCGGTCGCGATGCTAAGCACGGAGTCATTTGTCTCACTACCGGTATTATTCAAAAACTGGAAAAAGCGGAGTTGGAAGGCGTGATTGCTCATGAGCTTTCACATATTGGCAATCGCGATATTTTGCTTTCCACAGTTGTCGTTGTTTTGGTGGGTTTTGTGACACTCTTGACAGATTGGTTTCGGCACTGGGCTTTTTGGGGAGGCAAAAGCGATGACAGAGACAGGGGGCAATTGGGAATTATCTTAATGATTGTGGCGATTGTTCTTTCAATTTTAGCGCCGATCGCAGCCTTGCTGATGCAACTGGCAATTTCCCGCAAGCGAGAGTTTTTGGCGGATGCCGACGGAGCGCTTCTGACTCGTCATCCGGAGGCCTTAGCCAGGGCGCTTGAAAAAATTTCAGCTGACCAAGAACCGCTCGAAGCAGCCAACCGCGCCACGGCGCATCTTTATATCGCTAATCCTTTCAAGGGAAAAAAAGTTTCTAAATTGTTTATGACCCACCCACCGATGGAAGATAGAGTGAAAGCTCTCAGGGGAATGTCTATTTAACTTTATTTACCCTGTTGAATCCTGCTTCGCAGGAATTTTGCAGGGCAAAATTATTTAACAGGGTGAATTGGAAAAATCCAAAAAACACGAGTAAATATTATTGGACGGCGCATGTAGCTGAAAAGATGCATTATTACGGTCTTTCCGAGCAGAAAGTCTTGGGCGTGATTCGCCGTCCGCAAAGAATTGAAACCGGCATTGCGGAAAACACCGTGGCGGTTATGATTCCTGTTGGGAATATTAAGAAAAACAAAAAACCTTCAATGTGGAATCGTTCTTTTAATGATGACGGCGAGCAAGAAAAATGGTCGCAGGAAATTTGGGTGATGTATCAAACAAAAAATCAAAAATCAAAAAACAAAGTAACCACGCAAAATTTAAAATTAAAAGATCTGCAAGATAAAATAAATTTAAATAAAAAAATAACAATAATTTCGGCTTGGCGGTATCCAGGAGTCAGCCCGAAAAATAATCCAATTCCAACAGAAATATTAAGGGAAATTGAGGAAATTGGCTTAAAATAGGCATTATCTGGTGCTGTGGCTGAATATTGAATTATGTGATATAATATATGTGTATTTTAGTTGTAGTATATAAAGCTAATGAATAAAAAATTAAATTACTTAAATTGATTTTGGCCTGCAATAAATTTTGCAACCAGATCAAAGAATATTAAATCTATGGAAGAAAACATTAATCAACAAGGTCCGCAAGAAGAGCCGAAAGTTGAGCAAAAAGACACAAAGGGCGCCTTATCTCAGCTTGAAGCTTTTCTTTATGAGTACATGGTAAAAAAAGCTCCATTTGCATTGCCGACTGGAGCCAAAGAATTTATTGTCAAAGTGTCGCCCTACCTAGTTATAATTATGGCTCTCTTGGCGTTATCTACTATTTTTACATTGCTTGGTCTTTCTGCTTTTTTAACTCCATTTGCAATGATGGGCGGATACGGTTACATGTATGGACATGGATGGGGATTTGGGGCAATCATTTCACTAGTCGTTTCTATTATCGTGATTGTTATGTATGTTATCGCATTGCCGGGATTATTCAAGCGCACAAAGGGTGCTTGGAGATTAGTTTTTTATGCAACAATAGTTAGTCTGATTAGCAGCATTATTTCTATTAATGGAATAGTAAGCGGTATTATTGGAGCAATCATTGGCTGGTACATTTTATTCCAAGTAAAGGATTTGTATAAGAACTAAGTGTCTTGTTTTTAAACAACAAGCAGCCTTTGCGGGTTGCTTGTTTTGTTATAATATGGGAATAAGGTTATCTTTATTTTATAATTCATAAATAACATAAAATTATGGCGAAACATACAAAAATTGTAGCAACACTAGGATTGGTTTCGGACAGCAGGGAGGTTATCCGCGAAATGATTGAGGCGGGCATGAACGTGGCTCGGCTTAATTTTTCCCATGGCTCTTATGAATGGCATGGCAACGTGATTAAAATCATCCGCGAACTTTCCGCTGAAATGAAAAAGCCGATTGGTATTATGGCGGACTTGCAAGGACCTAGGATACGAACTTTAGTGCAGTCAGAGGTGGAAATTAAGTCCGGCGATTTTGTGTTGGTCAGTGATATATTTTATGCCCCCAATTTCCAATTTCCAATTTCCAATTTCCAAACAATTTCCAATGATCAAATTTCAAATGATAAAAAATTTAGTCTGGATGTAAATAAAATTGTTGATGACATTGAAGTTGGCAATGAAATCTTGATCGAAGATGGATTAATGAAGGTTGTAGTCAGGGAAAAAAATGACGGCGTATTGTTAGCCGAAGTTATTGACGGCGGAACAATTAAAAATCACAAAGGCATTAATATTCCGGATGCAAAACTTAGTATTGATCCGATTACAGAAAAGGATGAAAAAGATTTGGAATTTTCCCTCCAAAATGAAGTTGATTTTGTGGCCATGTCGTTTGTGTCCAGTGGCGAGAATATTGAAAATCTACGAGACAAAATTAAGAAAATTCTAAAGCGCGAGAATGATTTGCCCCAAATTGTGGCGAAAATCGAACGCAAAGAAGCGATCAAAAATCTGGATGATATTGTTGAGCACACTGATGTGGTTATGGTGGCGCGCGGAGATCTGGGAATTGAAATGGATGAAAGCAAGGTGGGAGTTTTTCAAAAAGAAATCGTGGAAAAAAGTCTCCAAAAAATGAAGCCAGTAATCATGGCAACGCAAATGCTAGATTCGATGATTAAAAATCCGCGTCCGACACGCGCCGAGGTCAGTGATGTGACCAACGCAGTTATCGATCATGTCGATGCCGTCATGCTTAGCGGTGAAGCGGCTAATGGAAAATATCCGGTTGAAAGTGTGCGCATTATGAAAGATATTATTGAGAACACAGAAAGCTCGCCTTATGATAACGTAACCCATTTGCTCAAATTAAAAGATGATGAAGATTTCAAAAATTTTGTTAAGAGCGCCTACGAACTGGCCAAAGACAAAAATGTCAAAGCTATTGCGGTAGCCAGCGCTTCCGGATTTACAGCGCGGCTGGTTTCTCATTTTCGCATGGAGAAACCCTTGCTGGTTGCAACAAATAAAGAAAAGACGTATAATCAAATGTCCTTAATCTGGGGAGCGGAAGGGTTCTTTTTTCAGGAAAAAGAACTGGCAAAAGTGGCCAATGAAATGATAGAAAATCAGAAAGCTGCAGGGCAATTAATTGCCGGCGATTTGGTGGCTATAGTACTTGGAAAAGAAGGCGCGGAAGAGAAAACGCATTCGGCAAAAACAAAGAAAATTTAGTATTAGGAACAACTAGGACTTAAGCATAAGTTCCAAAATATCCTGCTCAAGGCGGAAAGGTCGCATAGTGGTCGAGTGCACCACCTTGGAAAGGTGGCATACTGGAAACGGTATCGGGAGTTCGAATCTCCCCCTTTCCGCCCTGAGCAGGAGCAGATGTTTGAATGACACAGTTAGTTCTTAACAAAACAAAATGAAATTAGGAAAAGAGCGACGCAACTGCTTGCGTCGCGTGGGGATGAGAACGCCGGAGCGATGTTTTGTCAGTAGACAAAACCGCGAGGCGGTGGCTAGACAAGTTTTTGCGACGGCAAAAACTTAGTCGAAGCCGAATCTCCCCCTTTCCGCTTTGGGCGGGAGAAATAACAGTTCTTTTTTATAAATAAAAACAAATCAAATCATAAAAAAGAAAAAGGAGGGATGGTTATGTTAGAAGTAGGAGAAATGGAAAAAGGGGCGGCAAATATGGTGGCAAAAATAAGGAAATCGTTCTTTAAATGGCCTCTTGTCTTTTTGTTTGGATTGGCCGGATTTTCTTCGCTCATTGCTTGTGGCTGGGCGATTAATGAGGGGTTTAAGGGGTTAAAACAGACCTTTGGTCTGTTTTAACATAGGGCCTTTGCGCTTAGCGCAAAGGCCCTTATTCCTTTACACAAAATTCATAAGTGGCAAAAGCCAGAAAAGGTGTATAATGTAAGTGTAATAATTTAAGAAAAAAAATATGTTTGAATTTTTTGAAAGCGGAAATAAAGAAGGAGGGGGGAAGCCTGAAATGGGAACAGATAAATCCGGAATTGATTATAATGTTTCTAAAATTAAACTTTCGGAGACTGAAATGGAAAAAAAGATAGATGATTTCTTAAAACGGCCGGAAAATCAAAACGTGAAAATTACTAGAGAAACTGCCAAAATGGCCGTAGAATCAGAATTAGAGAGGGCTAGTAAAAAAATTGGAAAAATGTATTCAGAAAACGATGATCAAAAACTAGCCGCTTAAATGATAAAAAATAAATCATGGCGCCTCCTCGTGGGGGCGTTTTTTATCTAAAGATATAAGCAATTTGCCTTTTTTGCTAAAGTTATCTAATCTGAATATAAAAGGACTTTAGTTATGAATAATAACGTCGAAGAAGTAAAAGCGCGGCTCAATATCGTGGATATTGTCAGCGAATATGTGCGGCTGACCAAAGCTGGGGCAAACTGGAAAGGTTTGTGTCCTTTTCATCATGAAAAAAGTCCGTCTTTTATGGTCAACGAAGACAAGCAGATTTTTCATTGTTTCGGCTGCGCTAAAGGTGGGGATGTTTTTACTTTTGTTCAGGAAATGGAAAGTTTGGAATTTCGGGAAGTTCTAAAAATGCTGGCGGACAAAGCTGGAGTACAGCTTGAACAATATAAATCCGAAGATACGGGCAACAAGAAAAGAATTCTGGCCGCGCTGGAATTGGCGACCAAATTTTATGAAACACAACTTTGGAAAGGAATGGGCAAAGATAAAATAATGCAATATCTGCACGAGCGTGGACTGACGGATAAAAGCATCCAAAAATTCCGCTTAGGCTATGCGCCCAACGGCTGGGATAATATTATAAAATTTCTGACTGGGCGCGGATTCACTATCCAAGAAATTGCGCAAACAGGACTATTAGTGGAAAAGACAGCAGACAGTAATCAAAATACAGCAAACAGTAACAAAAATTTTTATGACAGATTTCGGGATCGCATAATGTTTCCCATTTCCGATAATATGGGCAATGTGATCGGCTATAGCGCGCGAGTGGCACCCGGCGGCGATGAATCGCAGGCAAAATATGTTAACACGCCGGAAACAGTTGTCTATCACAAAAGCAAAGTGCTCTATGGCCTTAACCACGCCAAACAGGATATAAAAAATAAAAATTATGTTCTCTTAGTGGAGGGCAATATGGACGTGATCGCTTCTTCGCAAGCCGGACTTGGCAATGTGGTGGCAGTTTCGGGAACGGCGCTGACTCCGGATCAGATATTAATGCTCAAAAGATATACGGATAATATTGCGATGCTTTTTGATATGGACAGTGCCGGACAGCAAGCAGCCGAGAAAAGCGCCAATCTTTGTTTTGAAAAAGAAATGAATGTCAAAGTCGTGGCGCTGAGCGATGGCAAGGACGCAGCAGATGTGGTGCAAAAAGATCCATCTTTATTGATAAAATCCGTGAAAGAATCAACCAGCGCGATGGAATATTTCTTCAAAAATATTTTGGGAAAGTATGACAGCAAGTCGGCAGAGGGGAAAAACAATATTGCCAAGGATATTTTGGAACATGTCGCGCATATTGAAAATAAGATTGAGAAATCATCTTGGATTAAAAAAATAGCCCATGAGTTGGATGTGGAAGAAAACGTAATAAATAGCGTATTAAAAACTGTTGAATCTTCCGTTGTTTCTTCGGTGAAAAAGCAGGACCAGGCGGAAGACCAGCCGGCAGCCTTTCAGAAACGCGCAGATGTTATCCGGGATTGTCTGCTAGGGGTCATTATGAGTGATGGAAATATCTGGAAAGAAACTTTTGACAAAGAAAAAGAAAGCGAATGGGTAAAAAATGATTCATTGATATCTTTTGTTCTGGAAAGTGGACCAGCAGCTAATTTTTCCTTTGACGGATTAATGTTAAAAATTGACGATGAACGCGCAATAGAAAAATTAAGGAAGATTTATTTTGATACAAAGTATCGTTTTACCGCCGAAGAAATTACAGAGCAGTCGCAAGATGATTTGCGAAAGATGGCGGGCAGCTATAAAGCCCAATACGTGAAAGAATTGCAAAAAGAAAGACTTCATAGTATCATAAGAGAAATCGAGAAAGCTGAACAAAAAGGGGATAAAGAAACCCTCGCCAACCTGATGAGCGAGTTCACAAAGCTTTCCCAAGAAACAAGAGACTAACAAAAGCCGGAAGCCCGGTTTTTGGTGTTTGTTTATAATAAAATCTTCACTCTTTATTCTAAAAAAATGAAAAAAAAGCAAAAGAAGCCGCTTAAAAAAGTCGGAAAGAAAGCTGTCCGAAAGTTTTCCGTTGGCGCAGGAAAAAATAAAAATCATAAAAAAAATAACCTTGTGAAAAAAATGAAAAAAAAGAAGATCGCTAAACCGACAAAAGCAAGAAAGCCTTTCCCTAAGAAAGCTAAAAAAATCGCCAAGAAGAAAACTGCCAGCGTGAAGAAAAAAACAGCACCTAAAAAAGTATCTTCTAAAAAACAACCAGTTGTCCGCAAGAAAAAAATAGCCAAAGAAATCCAGGGAGAATTTCCGGAAAAGATTGATATAATCGCGGAACTCATTGCGCGTGGCAAGCAGCGCGGCTTTGTGACGGAGGATGAAATAATTAATCTTATTCCTGATGTTGAAGAAGAGATTGCTGAACTGGAAAATCTGTATGAACAGCTGGAAACTGCCGGAGTGAAAATTGTCGTTTCTGACGATATGCTCAAAATTGACACGGACAAAGAAGTTGAAATATATGAAAAGAGCAAAAAAGACAAGACTGCCGATGCGCTTTTGGGCGAAGGAATAGAAGACAGTTCTTCCGATTTGGTTCAGATGTATTTTCGGGAAATTGGACGGGTGGCGCTGCTTAAAACTGAAGAAGAAGTCAAACTGGCCAAAGCCAGCGAAAAAGGAGATCTCATGGCAAAACAGAAATTAACTGAAGCCAATCTTCGTCTGGTTGTCAGCATTGCCAAGAAATATGTGGGCCGTTCCCATAATCTCTCGCTTTTGGATTTGATTCAGGAAGGCAACATAGGACTTTTTCGCGCCGTGGAAAAATTCGATTACCGAAAAGGTTTCAAATTTTCAACTTATGCGACTTGGTGGATTCGCCAGGCCATTACGCGCGCCTTGGCGGATCAATCCAGAACGATCAGGATTCCAGTGCACATGGTGGAAACAATCAACAAGTATACGCAGATAACCAGAAGATTAGTGCAGGAATTGGGACGCGAACCGCTAGCGGAAGAAATAGCTTCTGAAATGGATTTGGATGTCGATAAGATAAGACACATCCAAAAAATTTCGCAGGAGACAGTATCGCTTGAAACTTCTGTCGGCGATAGCGATGATGACAGCGTGTTGGGAGATTTTATTGAAGATACGGAAACAGTTATGCCGCATCAAGTGGCTTCCAGGAAATTGCTTAAAAATCATGTTGGTGAAGTTTTGCGGGAGCTGACTCCGCGTGAACAGAAAATTCTCAAGATCCGTTTCGGTTTGGAAGACGGCGTCACGCATACTTTGGAAGAGGTGGGCAAAGAATTCGGCGTTACCCGCGAACGTATCCGCCAAATTGAAGCCAAGGCCTTGGAAAAGATCAGACAGAACAGGACAATTGGCAAGCTGAAAGACTACTAAGCGCTTCGCGCAATTTCCCCGCCTCGACTCGCAGAGACGATTGCTCGTCGATGCGAGGCGGGCAATGACAAATTTCTAATTTCCAATAATGCGCCCCTCCCGGGGCGCTTTTATATATGCTTACTCGCTACTCTTGCCAGATGAAAAATGTCCTGTTATAATGCCCTTGTTGCCTTAAAAAGCAATTTTTTACAACTTAATATTCCGCGATAGCTCAATGGTAGAGCAGTTGACTGTGGTACACATCCTTTATTTAAAAAAATATGAAGGAAACCCGAAAATATGCTGACCGCCGAGAGTATATGATCAAAGCTGTTTCGAAAAGACGAAGAAAACTTCGAGAAATGGCAGTTCAATACGGAGGTGGTAGATGTGCACTTTGTGGTTATGATCGTTGCAGTGATGCATTAGAATTTCATCATAATGATTCTTCAAAAAAGGATTTTGCAATTTCCCAAGATGGTTTAACTCGCAGTTGGGAAAGAATAAAAAATGAAATTGACAAATGTATTCTTGTGTGCGCGAATTGCCATAGGGAATTGCACAACAATATTCGCAGCCTTCCAAAGAAATTTGGAAGTGAAGAATGAGGTGAATTGTCCCAATAAAATGGGATCTCGGTTTTATTCAATTACAAAATTGATAATATCGGGACTGGAAGCCTAAAATTTCTCAGCAGAAATTATGGTAATCAGCAGCCAAACCCTTTTAGGGAAGGTTCAGAGACTATCTCGCAAGAGAGTACTTGGATTTTTAATCCCAGGAAGCGCCTCATCCCGCCCTTTTATAAAAGAGTGGGAATGATATAGTCCACCCTTTTTGGAAACAAAGAGATAATGTGTAATCAATTGGTTCCAGGTTCGAGTCCTGGTCGCGGAGCATAAATCAAAAGCATCCATTCTTGGGTGCTTTTTTGTTATTTTTTAAAATTAGGAAACACCTGGAGATGTTTCTGGATTTGGCGTATAATCAAGGTAACGTGAGGCCTCACGTGAGGGGTCACGTGAATAACTAATAAAATAAAAAATATGCCTACAAAAAAATCATCGCTACTTATTTTCGCTTTTGCAGTTTGCGCCGCCTTTTTGTTGCTGCCTAATTATTATAATGCCCAAGGCACTTCCAAGGACACTGAAGATCAAGTCAAAAAGCAAATAGATCAAGCTTATGATCTAATTAAAAATGCTAATAATAGTGCAACAAACCCTGCGGACCTAGAAAAGCAGGCAAAAGAAGCTCTAAGTGGTACGCAAAATATGTTAGAAGAGCAGTTAAAAGATATGTCACCCAGAGGAGAATGTGAGCAATATGCCAAAGAAAAAAAAGATTTTATACGAACCGACTACAAGGAAGAATATTTTATTGAAGTCGACACGGAAGATCGCTGTTTGTTAAAAAAGGTTAACTCAATTCCACATTACGACAATTACGGAAATTACAAGGGTTGGAAGGTGACCGGAATCTTCTATACCGAACATTACTTTAAATATATCGGTGACGAAAAAGAAATTTGCCAGAAAGTATGGGAGTCACCAAATACTGATGATCCTAATCCTTTATGTTTTCCTTACTGGGAAGGGGACCTAACAAAAATGGGAACCATCCCTTCTTCAGGTGGCTGGTCAGAGGAAGCTGATTTGCCCGAGCCTATAATAATAAAAAAAGGCGAACCCTATGAACGCGATTTTTCCTTCGAATTGATTCAATTGCTAGACCCAAGAGATCAATCAGGACCTTATACTTTTTCTTATAACACAATGGGCGGATTTCCTCCAATGGGACTTACACTATGGCCAAATGGAGTTTTGAAAGGTACGCCGGTGGGCAAAGACGACCATTTTGAAGCTTGCGTAAAAAACGGTTCCGGAAGAAAAGTTTGCAAAGTGATTAATATTAAATTGGAAAAAAATAAATCGGATAAGCCGGAACTTGGCCTAATAGATTCTATTAAATCTGCTTTTGCACCTGCTAAATCCACAGAAATAAATTATCAGGATTTGATATATGGAGAGAAGGGACAGATAAAATCCAAAATCCTTGATAGGATTACAATTCTAATGAAAGACGGTTCAACTGTAGAAATGGATCAATATTCTTCATTAACTCCTAATTCTGAGTTTGAGCTAACGACTAATATTGGTAAGTTTAAATTTAATTATGAGAAATTCCTCGGTCCTAACAGCTTTTGCGCTTTCGGAGCTCTTCTTTCTGAGTCGTGCCGCCAAGTCAATACTCCCAACGGAACTATCAGAATAAAAGGAACGGAATTCGCGGTGGAAAACGATAGCTCTGGCACAAGCATTGCGGTTATTGAGGGAACAGTGCTGGTGTCTGACGCGAAAAACAAGAAAGAAATTGAAATTAATGAGGGACAGTTTGCTTTCCTGAAAGACGGAAGCTTATTGGAAGAACCCCAGTCTTTTGAACCAGATCAGCTTAATCGCTGGTGGAAAGAAGAAGTTGAGCTAAGCGATGAGGAAGATGACAAGTCCACGCTGGTAATGCTAGGTATTATTGCTCTTATTTTTCTGATAATAGCTATAACAAAAAAGTTTTGGAAAAGAAAAATTATAACAGAAGAAGAAAAAAGAGTAGACGCAACAGAGCACAAAATAAGGGCTGTCTTTTCGTTAATTATTGGAGCAGGCACTATGCTCTTAATGTTAATTTTTTATTTAAATCCCAAGTCTCTCCAGCAGTCGATAGTGGATATTATTATTTCTCCGGTCTTTCCTATTTTTGGTCTCGCGGGATTAATGCTAGGGATATTAGAAGCGAAAATGTCAGAAAAAATCTTGTCTGCTTCTATGATAACTTTAAATATTATTAGCGTTATTCTCTGGATTGTGTTCATTATGCCTCGTTATTAATGGCCATTTCTTAATATTTTTAAAGTAACGTGAGGCCTCACGTGATGGGTCACGTGAATAGCTAATAAAACAAATTATACAGTTCAGTTTCAGCCGCATTGATTTGCTAGTATTAGTGAAGTCAAACATGATCGCTAATATTTTTATGATATAATTATTTTAGATTATAAAAATTTTCAAAAAGAATATTCTATGAAATCTTCTAAAAAAAATGAGACCGAAACAACCGAATTATTATCCTCAAAAGTTTCTGTGGATGGAAAAGATGGTCAAATAGATAAAAAAGTCAATCAAAAGAAAAAATATGCTACTTGTTTTTCAATTGGTTGTGGTATCCCGCTGATGTTGACTATAGCTTTTTTTGTATGGATATTCGCCAGTCCATCTGAACCTAATTCCAGTAAAAAGGATACTGCCTCTGAACCTATCCATACCCAATCTGCAACAGAAAAAAAACAATCAACTGCTCAACCTTCAGCAAAAACAAAACAACCAACTGTCAAATCTCCACCCAGAGTAACGACTAATTGTGACGGAAATTTTGTTCCTCCAAAGTCAGTCGCATTAAAGATAAATACTGATAAGCCTGGGCTTAAAAAAGATATCAATACGCATTACTATAAAATTTATGGTAATACGAAAAGTGATATAATAGCAGGAATTCAAAAATGTGGCCCGGGCGAAAATGGTAATACTTATGCCGCTTTTACCAGATATCAAATTAATTTTGCTTATGAGACAAGTCCTACCAAATCGGGCTGTAGCGTTGAAAATGCGACAGTTGGAGTTCAAATTGATTTATATTATCCAAAATGGGAATCGACAAAAGATGCTGAAGCGGGGCTGGATGATAGATGGAAGGCTTATTATAAACTTGTAGAAAAACATGAGAATGTTCATGTTGAATATGTCTTGGATACTGCTAAGGATATTCTAAAGTATCTAAATTCTCTCTCTGATGTTCCATACTACTCAATCGATCGCGGAATCCAACCTTATTACGATCGCCTTGATGCTAAGCACGAAAAGTTTGATGCCAAGGAATATCCTGCTGCGAGAAATTGGTTTAAATAATTTTATTAAAATTTCTGTTTTTTGAGCTGCCAAAAGTAATCAAATTAAGTTAATGAAAAATTCTCTAAAAATAATTATTGGAATTTCGGTGGCAATTATCTTGATTTTAATAGCCGTCTTTTTGATTTGGCAGAATTTTTATTATAATTCCCCCAGTCCTGATATTGACTCAAATGATCCGAATTTAATTACAATTAGCACGGGAACACAAGGGCGCTTTGAAAATTTGTCAGTGGGCTTAGGCGATATTCAAAATAACACTGCCAATCTATATTTTAATTCAGACGGAACCGATGTCTCCAGTATGAAAAAAGTCATCGCTGGCGATAAATTTGAAGTAAACGGCTACAATGTGGAAGTTGAGGCGGTGGAAAAAGCTTATAACCCTTCTGTTTTGCCAGGTTCCAGCCAAGGCAAGGTAAAGCTCATAATCACTAAGGAATAATATTCAAGAAAAAATATTTATTTGATGCTGTAATTAAAATATATAGAATTAAAATAAAAAATATGGCAGCAGAAAAATTTATCAGAAAACTTTCCAAATCTGGGCGAGGCAGTCTGTATGTGATTTTGCCCAAGGAATTTATCAAAGACTTGGACTGGAGAGAACGCCAGAAGCTTATTGTCAAAAGAGCCAAGGGCGGAATTTTCATTCAAGATTTCCGCAGCAAAAAATAAAAAACTTTTTCAATCATGAATTTAAAAAGGCTCTTAAGACAAAAAGAAACCCTGCATTTTTTATGCAGGGCCATTCTTTAAAGGTCGGGAAATAGGGGAACGGTGGAATCATCTTTCCATTTTTTCCTCTTGCCTTTTCTGGGTGGCGACGGAGGTTCGGCCGGTTCTTCATTTGCTGAGAACATTTCTTCCCCGATTATTTTTCTCATTTTTTTGGTCTTAGCTTTGGCCACATAGTAGAAGACTTTATCCAGGGAATGATTGATTGTTAAAAAAACAACATGGCCAGTCTTCATTCTGCCGGTTCGGCCGCTTCTTTGAAGCAATGCAGTTTCGGTCTGAGGCATTGAATAATGAATTACCGTGTCTATTTCCGGTACGGACAAACCTTCCTCGGCTACTGATGTGGCAAAAATAAAATCAACTTCACGCGCGGCCATTTTTTGGAGAACCTCTGTCTGATGCTTGATGTTTTTGTCAGCGCCTCCAAAAAGGATTTCAATGTTGAAATCACCATTTGAAAAATATTTTTTCAAAGCTAGAGCAGTACTTTTTTGGGAAAAAAACACCAGTGCGTTCTTGCCAGCTTGCTTCAAGGACGAAAGCAATTCAAAAAACTTCTCGACTTTCGGATGCGAACTTGTCCTGGCAATATTGGTAATTTTTTGAGTGTTTTCACTCAAGACAATTTGCCGTCCGCTTTTTGATCCGTCTTTTTGCTCCATTCTGTCTAAATATTCGAGCAGTGTTCCGTAGCTTTCAGTAATGGCAATGAAATAGGCATGATAAATCTTCCTATATTTAGCTGCAAGAAGACCTCCCCCCTGATATTTATATTTAGTCAACAGCTCTTTTGCGATATCTTCAAAGACTCGCATATTGGTGATTATATTTCGATCCATTTCAATTCCCAAATCAGCAATATTGCCAGCAACACGCAGCAACAACTCTGTGAAAAGACTTTCAATTTGGATAATATTTTCATCAAACTCTACAACCACAATGTCCTCATTTTTCTTAGGCGTTTCAACTTTTACCCGGAACAAATCTTTCAAGAATAAATTTTCCTTAACAATGGAAATTTTTTCAATTGTTCCGCCAGGAGAAGCGCTAAGCCCAACTGACAAAAGTCCGCTAGTGTAGGCAATTTTTGCCAATGGCACATAGGGATAATTACCAGTAGCTTTGTGCATTTCGTCGAATATTACCAGATTGAAATCATTCATGTTAAAAGATCCATTTTTAATTTCTGCCATAACTACATGCGGCGTGGCAAAAACTATCTGATCAGCAGGATCATTCCAGATTCTTTTCTGCTTGCTGACCTCTCCATTGATGAACCGAGAATGCAGATATTCTTTGTTTGTATCCATCAATGCTACCAGATCGCTATGTTGACCAGTTAATAGGCGTTGAGGAGTTAAAAAAAGAGTCCGCTTGCCCAATGCGAATACAGCCAAGATTGTGATAATCGTTTTGCCGGCCGCCGTATCCGCGATTAAGCCCACACTTCTCCATTGTTCCAAGAATTCCACCAGTTTTTTTGCTCCGGCTTTCCATGAAGGATATTTTTTGGCGTATTCTTCTTGCTTAAAGCCGTGAAAATTTAGCTTGCTCCATATTCTTTCCAGGTCTTCATTATTCATGCTATGTTTACCTCCTTATTTTTCAAGTTTTGAAAGGACATTTTTGATGCATCTAATGTAATTCATCCTGCAACTTTTGGCAATTTTTCTAGATTTTTAAGAGTTTAGCCCTCGATTGCAATAATTCATAGTCTTAAATTTTTTAAAAGCATCCGCTTGCGGATGCTTTTTTCTTGCAAATATAAATTATAAAAAAAGCTAGTAGCTATCGTTAGATAGCTACTAGCTGGCTGTTAACTTCCTAACAGCAAGGCCTCTTTTCTGATTGCTTCATTCATTGTTTCTGATCTAAACACCATGGCAATTTTTTTAATGGTGTTCTCCTCGATTTTTCTTATCCTTTCACGCGTAACGCCAAGTTCTTTTCCAATGTATTCAAGAGAAAAATCTTTTCTTCTCAAGGTCAAGATATAGAAACGTCTTTCGTTTTCATTTAGCTTGGAAATACCCATATTTTTGAGGACATTAGCCAGCTTTCTTGGGCGTTTCTTTTTCTGCCTTTCAGTGGGGAAGGGGTTAGATAAAATATTTTGTCTTCGTATTATTTCGAAGACTTTCCCGCTGTCACAATTGCCGACAGCTTTCAAGATTATTTTATCCTGAAACTCGTGGTATTCCTTTTTCAAAGCTAGATCTTCCGGCGAATCATAATAATCATCAGCAATAAAGTCTTGAAGTTGACTATCGTCGTTTTCTCCTACCGGCAGAGACAGTGAAATGGTTTTTTGGGTCCCTGTTTTTTTTATGTTATCGATAGCTTTCGCTTTTAGGCCCATTTGCTTAGCCACTTCAATGCTGCTAGCTTTTCTTCCCAGCTCGCTTCTCAGCTTTGTTTCAGCCCTTTTCATTTTGCGCATTTCTTCCAAGACATTTGAAGGGACTCTAATTGTCCTTAATTGCTTTGACAATGTAATTGCGCAAGCCTGACGAATCCACCAAGTTGCATAGGTCGAAAATCTGAAGCCTCTCTTGCGATCAAACTTGTCCATTGCGTGAAGAAGCCCGATATTTCCATCCTGAATCAAATCCAGAAGCAAATCATTCCCTGTGGCGTATTTTTTGGCTATTTTGACCACAAGGTGCAAGTTATGAACGAGTACCTTTTTACGGCCGAGCTCGCCAAATCTTAACAATTCTTGTTCTTTCTCCTTTGTTAAACGCGGATATCTATTTATGCTTCTGATGTAAAGGAGAAAAGGGTCGGTAATGTGATCATTATCTAATTTTTGATTGGCTGATACATCTGTCGGTTCTTTTTCTGGTTCAAAATCTTGATCTTCTTCTGATGCGAGATCTTCTTTGGTGGGTTCAGGGAGCAAATTAAGCAGATTGTGTGTTGAGTATGCTAAGTTGTCATTTTTCACGGCCTTTCTCCTTTCTTTTGGGCTATTTTATTTTTAAGTAGCTTAAATATCCAAATTCAGTTGGAATGAGACAACCCTACCATAAAAGCCAGACTTAGTCAATGGCAACTCTAGTTGATATCAGTTTGATATCAACTAGGACCGGCCAGGCTTATTATGCGAAAACCTTACCCAGGTTTTTTTGCGTATCCAAAAGTGGTCTCGAAATGCACCTACTGGCGGTCTTTTGAGAATCATGCTAAAGTCTGAAAAGTTTTTCTTGGTGAGTTGTAATAATAATGGTTAGTATTTAAAAAATTAAGACCTAAAGTTTATGCAAAAATTAACATTAAAACATGCCTTTTTTGCATTCCAAATCCCGTTTTTTGTCGTGTTTATTGTCGCTGGGCTAGGTAAATCAGCTGAGGCTTCAGCAGAAGAAACTTTCTATCAAAAGAATATTTTTTATCAAAACACTTTTGATAACCTTATTCCTAGGCAAAAATTGGATGATTTTAATATTGCTGATAACAAGACTCAAGCCGATGAAGCACTCCCGGGGAATATTTTGGGGGCTGAGACTTTAGAAAATACTGTTAAAAATGCTCCAGAAAAACCCGCACAGCAGCCGATTGCGAAGAAAGCTCCTGTTATTATAACAATAGGCAAGCCTGGTCCAATTGCGGCCAAGACTGAAATAAGAAATGGAAAAAGGACTTGCAAGGACATGAAAAAAGACGATCCAAGCAAAAGTAAAAATAATAAAAAAGGACATATTGATGCCGAATGCTGTCTTGATCTTGATGAGACTCCAAATGCACATTGCTATTATCCCCCGGAAAAATACGGAAAAATTATTCAAAAATACCTAAGTAAGAAAAAATAACTTGTTGCTCTTTAAATTTTTAGCATATACAAACTTATAATTCTCTTAAATAAAAAACAATAGTTCGAATTTTTGTTGTTACATCATAAAAACAGAGAGGGTGTGGGTGCCTCTCTTTTTTAATATCCTTTTTAGTAATATAATGGGAGTTGAAGCGTAATAATATTAAAGAAGCTTTTATAAAAATATTTTGCAAAAAAGGACAAAATTCATTTTAACGTTCGGGTTGCTTTTAATGCTGGCGATTATTTTCGCGGGCTTGGTTTATCGCGTTTATGAAAATAAACAAACTTTGGAGCGGGAAAGAATAGAAGCGGAAAAGGCCAGGCAAGAGGCACTGGCTGAGCAAAAAAGGTTGGCGGAAGAAAACAAAATGCCGGAAATTCCGCGGATCATTCCGCGCCCCAAGCCGGCTCCGGTTTCTATGCAAAAAATGAAAACGCATGGCTGTGTGGCAGATGGTCTGCTTTCGGAATATAATCCGGAAAATGATAGTTTCATCGCGCTAATCAATCGTTCTAATTGTTATTATCTGCACCGGGCTTCCGAAACCTGGCTGATGCCTCCGGATTTCGCAACGATGAATTTTGTCATGGAGCAAGTCAGCAAAAAAGACATCATGTACGGAATGTTTATTGCGGAAGCAATTGACACTAGAGCTGATTATTACAATGTAGATACTTATGAAAAATTTGATTTCAAAAAAATGTGCCGGGATGGCAGTGAAAATGTCTGGGGCGAGCATTCTTGCAAACCGAATTTTGCCAGCAGCGAATATCGCGATTACATAAAATACATAACCCGCAAAGCGATTGATTTGGGCGTGCAAAGCTTCACTTTCGGCCAGATCTATATGCAGGAAAGCGCGCAGAAAGATTATGCGCCGAGAATTGTTAATGATATTCGTGATTATGCTAAAAAAGAAGGCGTGGATGTGGTTGTTGGGGCGCAAACCGGCAGCATAACTGATCCTGAATATTTGGCGCTTTTCGACTATATTGAAGGCGGAGTCGGAATTAACAGTGCGGGCAATGTGGAAAACGGACCATGTCTTTCAAGCAGAGGCAGCTGCTGGGCACTGCTGTGGCATGAAAATTTTGCCGGCAAAGCTAAAAATGTTTTTCTGCATCTGGACTGGTCTGGAATTCCGGACGACGATCTGGATATTTTTGCGCGGATGAGTAAAGAAAAAAGAGCTGAAACTCTCAAAAATCTTTACACCAAGTTTACTTCTCAAAATATGGGATTTCTAATGCCTTTTATGGGAGTTTTGGCTAATGATAACGAAGGATGTCGCGGTCCGAAAAAGAAATTCTATTCTCCCGGCAACGAGTATTCCTGCCAGGACGAAGATGTCATCAATAAAATAATGGGCAAATTGAAATAGGGCTTACGAACGCGTAAGTCCTAAAAAATACTGAAAGTAATCTATAAATCCATGCGTATTAGTGCAATAGCGGAACAAGGCATATAATGAAAACGTTATAAGTCATCACTTATATATAAAATATAATCACAAAATAAGATGCTGCAATTAATCAAAAAGAAGAAGTATATCTTCGGAGCTGTTATTGCTGTGCTGATAATCGGGGGATATTATTGGTACAGCCAATCAAAATTAACTTCAACAGCTGTTCAATATAAAACAGCAGTGGCGGAAAAAGGAACATTGATGTCGTCAATTTCTGCCAGCGGGAATGTTATTGTGGACGATGACGCCACTGTTGATCCGACAATAACCGGAACCGTCTATGGCTTGGCAGTGAGTGTTGGCGACAAGGTAAAAAAGGGCCAGCTGCTTTTTTTGATTGAAAACAATCAGTTGGGAATTGATGCCAATAAAGCTTATTCATCTTATCTTCAATCCAAAGCTTCTCTGGAAACAGCCAAAGCTAACAAAAATGAAGCCAAAAATAATTATGAAGATGCCAATGACAGCGAAGAATATGCGATGAAGAAAAAATTGGAAGCGGCGGAAATTTCTTTAGAAGCGGCAGAAAAAAATGTGGAAACCAGTTGGAGTTCATACCAAAATTCTTTGTCAGATGCTTCTAAAAGAAAAGTGGTTTCTCCGATTGATGGGACGGTTAATGCCGTAAATATAAAAAACGGAGATGACTTAAGCCGGCTTTCTTCCAATAGCAATTCATCTGCTCCGATTATTATCGGTGATCTTAGCACGCTCAAGGCGCAAGTGGAAGTCAATGAAGTTGACATTGCCAATGTTAACATTGGGCAAAAAGTTTCGCTCACTTTCAGCGCAATTGATGGTCTGATAGTAACCGGAAAAGTGGAAAAAATGGATTCACTCGGAACGCTGACTTCGGGTGTTGTGACCTATAATGTGACGATTGGTTTTGATTCACTTGATTCTAGAGTTAGGCCGGAAATGAGCGTTTCAGCAGCTATAATTATCGGAACAAAGCAGGATGCGATTATTGTTCCTAATAGCGCAGTGAAGTCGCAGAATGGCAAATCCTACGTGCAAATTCTTAAGGGTCAAACTCCGGAAAATATAACGGTGGAAGTTGGCTTATCAAATGACACGCAGACAGAAATTGTTAGCGGTATTAAGGTTGGTGATAGTGTTGTCACTCAAACCATAAATTCTTCCAGCGCTTCAACTGCTTCTTCGACATCAAATTCAAAAAACAGCGTGAGAATTCCTGGCATGGGTGGAGGGCACATTGACTAAACTTTTATGATTGTTTGTAAAAATCTGACAAAAACTTATATAAACGGAGACGTGACAACAAACGCTTTGGCGAATGTTTCTTTTAGCATTGAAAAAGGCGAATTCGTTTCTATTATCGGGCCATCTGGATCGGGGAAATCAACCCTTATGCATATTATTGGCGCGCTGGATACTCCAACCAGCGGGGAATATTCTTTAGATGGCAAAGAAGTTTCCAAACTCAGTGATGATGAGCTTTCAGATTTGCGTCGGGATAAAATCGGTTTCGTTTTTCAGTCTTTCAACCTGCTACCTAGGACAACAGTGCTTAGAAACGTAATGTTGCCGCTTTTATATACAAATACAACCAAAAAAGAACGGGAAGAGAGAGCCGAGCAGTCGTTGCAATACGCTGGAATGGAAAAAGATAAATTTATGAATCTTTCTAATCAGCTTTCCGGTGGACAAATGCAGCGGGTGGCCATTGCCAGAGCGCTGATTAACAATCCGGCGATTATTCTGGCCGATGAACCAACGGGCAATCTGGATACGAAAACCAGCCATTTGGTCATGAGCGCGCTGCAGGAACTGAATAAAAAAGGCCATACGATAATTTTGATTACCCACGAAATGGATGTGGCTGATTATGCCAACAGGATAATTCATATCCGAGACGGAATGATTGAGAAGGATGAAATAAATATTCCTAACGACCACAAGATATAAATAAAAATATTATGTTGAAAGATTTATTAAAAGAAACAATTTGGTCGCTTTCCGCTAACAAGGTCAGATCCGGTCTGACAATTTTGGGTATTGTCATCGGCATTGCTTCAGTGATTGCGCTTGTTGCGATTGGTCAAGGCGCGCAGAATTCAATCGAAAAAAATATTGAAGCCATCGGTTCTAATCTGATAATGATCAGTCCCGGCGCGCAAAGGATCGGAGGGATAAATCAGGGCGGAGGCAGCGCACAGTCCCTAACCGTAGAAGATGCGGAGGCAATAAAAAACGAAATTGAAAATGTCAAAGCGGTAGCGCCAACGGTAACAAAAAGAAGCCAAATTACAGCCAAGGGCAACAATACCAATACTCAAGTTATAGGAACAACCGAAGACTATTTGATTGTACGCAATGTTGCAATAGATTCAGGCTCATTTTTCAGCCAGCAACAGATGAAAGGTTCAGCCAAAGTGGCGGTGATCGGTCCGACAACAAGGGATGATCTTTTTGGGGCGGAGATTGATCCAGTAGGAAAAATAATTCGTATCAATAAAATGGACTTTACCGTGATTGGCATGACTATAACCAAGGGTGGCAGCGGTTTTAATAATCAAGATGATGTGGTTTATGTTCCTTTGACCACAGCTCAACACTATTTATCCGGAGATGAATACGTGAATAGCATTAGCGTGGCAGCATCTGACCAAAATTCCATGACGGCAGTGCAGGAACAAATTTCCACTTTGCTCTTAGCTCGTCATAAAATTTCAGATCCGGCAGACGCTGATTTTAGCATGATGAATCAAAATGATATCATTGCCACGGCCACGAGCATAACCGGCACATTCACAATCCTTCTTTCCTCTATTGCCGGCATCTCACTTTTAGTTGGGGGAATCGGAATTATGAATATGATGCTGACAACAGTCACGGAAAGAACGCGGGAAATCGGTCTTCGCAAAGCTGTTGGCATAAGAAAACTGTATATCAACCTACAATTTTTAGCTGAAGCCGTGATTTTGACTTTTTTGGGCGGCGCGTTGGGGATTGTCTTGGGGTGGATAATGTCTCTTTTAGTTACTCGTTTTATCAGCAGTCTGACAACCAGCATCTCTTTATCTTCAATTTTTCTGGCTTTCGGCGTTTCAGCCGGAGTCGGAATCGTTTTTGGTTTCTATCCGGCTCGCCGTGCGGCCAATCTCAGTCCAATTGAGGCATTAAGATATGAATAACTGAAAAACTTTGACTTTTGCGGGGAGTATTATAATGTATAAGGACTTCCTATGATTAATGAATCAAATAATCTTCAATATGCGCCATTGGCAGACAGGATGCGGCCTCAGAAACTGGCCGATTTTTTCGGGCAGGAAGAATTGGTCGGCCAAAATTCATTTTTGCGCCAAGCTATTGAAAAAGACAATGTGCCCTCGCTCATTTTTTGGGGACCGCCGGGCAGCGGCAAGACAACATTAGCGTCAATTATTGCCAACGAAACACATTCGGAGTTTGTAGTTCTGAGCGGCGTGGCTAGCGGCAAAAAAGATTTGATGGCAGTCGTTAAAAACGCCAAAGAAAAAAAAGAAAAAGGAATTAAAACTATTTTATTCATCGACGAAATCCATCGTTGGAACAAAGCGCAGCAAGACGCGCTTTTGCCTTATGTTGAGCATGGCACGGTGACGCTAATCGGCGCGACGACGGAAAACCCAAGTTTTGAAATAATCTCGGCGCTCATTTCGCGCTCGCGGGTTTTTGTCTTGAACAAACTGGAACCGAAAGATATTGAAAAAATTCTGGAGCACGCACTTAATGATAAAGAAACTGGACTTGGCAATCAGAAAATAAAAATATCTCCAGAAATGATCGCACTCATTGCCAAACTGGCCAACGGCGACGCGCGTATGGCGCTAAATACTTTGGAAGCGGCGACGCACTTGTCACGCCAAAGCACAGCGACGGCGGAGCAAAGCACGAGCATAACACCAGAGCTCATCAAAAAAGTTTTGCAGAAATCCCATCTCTATTATGATAAATCCGGGGAGGAGCACTACAATATTATTTCAGCTCTCCATAAATCCATGCGTGGCGGTGATGCCAATGCCGCCCTGTATTGGCTGGCGAGGATGCTGGAAGGCGGTGAGGAGCCCAGATATGTCGCCAGGAGGCTTTTGCGCTTTGCTTCGGAGGATGTTGGGCTGGCGGACAATTTTGCGCTAGTTCTCGCCAATAGTGTTTTTGACGCTTGCCACAAATTGGGCATGCCGGAATGCAGCGTGCATCTTTCTCAGTTGGTAGTTTATCTTTCCAAAGCGCCAAAAAGCGTCAGCGCCTATCTGGCTTATGGCAAAGCCAAGAAAGACGTTGAAGAATTTGGCAACTTGCCGGTGCCGATGCACATCAGAAATGCGCCAACAAAGCTGATGGAAAAACTGGGCTATGGTAAAGGCTACAAATACACGCCGCTGGAAGATAGCACTGGGCAACAATATTTACCGGATGAATTAAAAAACAAAAAATATATCTAATTTTTTAAAAGCAACATTGTAAAAGTACATTTTTTCTTTATGCTAAAAACATGCTAAAATATAGATAATGTTTATATTTTTTTAAATTATTATATATGAATAAAAGTATCTTTATAAAGATGGTCTTAATTTTTTTAATTCTAATGCTTTTTGGTGTAGGAACCTATTTAATATTTTTTGAAAAATTAGTAATGCCAGAAGAGGTTAATGTTGGAGTATCTCTTTTAGAAACAAACAAAACATTATCAGAACAAATTTTACCCAAAATGATTCTGTCTATTGAGTCTCATTCAGGTATCCATTGTTCAGATAAAAATTTATTCACTAAGGATAAATTAAAAAAGGATTCCATAGACATTGAGATTTTGGGTCATAAAGATTGTGGCAAATGTAGCGGGACAACGTGTCCGATGAGTGTTGGTTCAGTAAACAAAGATATAGAAATTGATCTCAGCAAACTTCCTCAGACATTTGATATAAATATTGAATTAGGAAATAAGAACAATAAAATTTCTTTTAAAAAGGAGCAATTAGTTTTGCTTATCACAAAAAAAGACTTTAAGAATATTCGCTTGGGTCAGGACTTTTGGTTTTTAAAAGCGCCAAAAGATCTGGGAGTTGCATACGTAACTGCGACATCAAGTGATCCGGACTACACCCCGAGGTTAAAGGAGTTTATTTCTAATAATCCCAGCGTATTTGTTTTTGCCGAAAAAGAATATCCGGAGATAATCTCTTTACTGCCAGAATTAGGACCCAACGCATTCTTTATAGTTGATAAAAAAGGGTACAGCAATACATGGCAGAATCAAATAAAAAAAGTAGACATATCAGAATCAATAAAAGATGGTACAAAACTTGTTCAGATTGAGGGGAGACTGATTAATCAGCCAAAAGATATTGTGATTACTGAAGAGCATGTTTCAAATTACTATAAAGTTTTTCGTTATTTTCCTCAGGCTAAATAAAAAAATACATTTAATTGTGGTATGGACCAACACTTACTAATGGCAGGTATTGCTTCGCACTAACTTTACACTGGCTTTGCCGATTAGCGCTTCGCGCTTGTGTAAAAATAATAGGGAGAGGTCTCGACCTGTCGCTCGCGAGCGACAGGTCTTGCTTTTTCCTTTAAATGGGTGTATAATGGATATATTACAATAGATAGAGTTGAAACGGGTGAACGCCCGTTTTTGCTTTATTTAGGTAATAACATCTTCCAATATGGTCAAAAATAAACATAAAAACAAAAAAACAAAACACGCCAAAAAGATCCAAAAAAAAGTTCTGAAAAGAAAGGCGAAAAATAAAAAACACAAAAGTGTTGTTTTAAAAATTTCTGCTAGAGGCGGATCTGCCCTTGGCGGAAAAAAAATATCAGTCAAACAGAAAAAGAAGGTTAAAGTGAAAATCAAGCGGCGCAAAAAAATAAAATCCAAAAAGAAGCGCGTGACAATCCTGAGTCTTGGGAATATCCAGCCGTCCCGCGGAAGAATTTTGGCGCTCATTATTTCTATTATTTTCATGACAACTGGAATGGTTTTTACAAGCGTTTTCAATATAATTAATGATCAATCAGGCAAGGTAGCCGGAGCATCGACTGAAGTGAAAATAGAAAGCAAACTTGAAAAAGGAATCAAAAAAATGGTTAAAGGCTATCCGATTGAAAAAATGGCTCCTTATATTGCCAAAAAGGACCCACAAACAGCCGCTTTTTTGGTGGCGATTGCCAAAAAGGAAAGCAATTGGGGCAAAAGAAGGCCGGTACTTAATGGCGAAGATTGCTATAATTATTGGGGTTTCCGTTTAAAAGCTGAAAGGATGGGCAGTGGCGGGCACACTTGTTTTGATTCTCCAAAGGAAGCAGTCGATGCAGTAGCTAACAGATTGGACGAACTTATTCAAGAAGAAAAAATAAACTCTCCAAACGAAATGGTGGTTTGGAAATGCGGTTATGGCTGCCAGGATGCAGAAAAAGATAAAAGTGAGCTCAAGTGGATTAAGGATGTGGGCTACTATTACAATGAAGTAGAGAGATATTTATAAATAAATCTTAAAAATATATTAGCTTGCAATTTTTAGCAGGCCTTGTCGCAGAAGCGGCAGGAAATATTTTGAGATAAGTTCCCCAAAAACAAAAACAAAAAACAAAAAAGGACCTGGCGTCCTTTTTTAGTTTGTCATGATATGCTATGATTGAAAACGTTGTTTTATAAAAAATTAATTTACCCAAAAAAGTATGCAAAATGTACAAGAGGTTTTCAACAAAATTAGAGAAATGAAAAAAGAGCAGAAGGATTTGAGGGATATGTATAAAGACGCTTTGGTGCAGGCGGATAAATATGAAGAAATCGTGGAAGAAATCAAAGTCTTGCGGGAAAAGAAAAAAGAAATCGAAGCTCGCATCCAGGCGCAGTTGGGACGCAGCTGGGAAAAACTGGAGGATTTAAAACTGGAAGTGGAAACGCACAGGGAAATGATGAATGATGTGGCGATTTCAACTCTTATGAAAGGCGAAACGGTTATGGTTAAAGATGAATTTGACAATGCCTATGAACCAATTTGGAAAGTTAATTTCAAAAAGACTAATTTGGAACAGACGACAGGAGAGTAATATTATGTATTTTGTATAATGTATCATGGATTAAAATACGAAAAGCTGCCTTTTAGGCAGTTTTTTGCTTTATAATTTCAAATAATTCAAAATTATGTTTTTCGGTGCACGCATTTAGATCTTCGCCCGCTTTTCTTTCAAAAGAAAAGCGGACAGAAAAGAAACTTGCACCCAGATGAATTTCTGTGGCAAATTCTAAGCTCGCTCGCTAAATTTTCTATTTTGGGCTCAGAGAAAATTTTTAACGCTCACTCGCTTGAATTTTCTTACGAAATTCATAGGGTGCGGGAAATGCGAAATGCATTTTGAATTCCTTAGGCGCTATATGAAGTACGTAGGCAAAGCGCGAGTGATGAGCGTTAAAAAATTTTAAAACGGAGCGTAGCGAAGTGCAAATTTTAGTGAAGAACGAAGCGCTTGCCATCAGTATCTTCATCCGGCGCGACTTTCCTCGCCCCGTAGCGAGCTTTGCTCTGCTTCTGGGGTTTTTAACTTTTCTTATCCTAGAAAGAAAAGTTAATGCTTGAAATTGTGGAAAGAAAAATTAATAGAGAAGCTATTTTCTAGAAAGAAAAGTTAACAATATATATTACTCTTGAAAAAAGTACGCATTAAGCCTACAATATTCAGGTATGGATAAAAATTTCTGGCGAGAATTAGCCAAGAAGAAAAAGCCTTTTTTTGTTTTGGCGCCGATGCACGACGTCACCGACATTGCTACTCGGCAGATGCTGGTTAAATATGGCCGGCCGGATGTTTTGTTTACCGAGTTTGTGGCTGCAGATGGCCTCATGGACAAGAAAGGCCGGCAAGTTCTTCTGAAAACTTTGCGTTTTTTTGAAAACGAACATCCGATTGTGGCCCAGTTTTTCGGGGCTAAGCCGGAAAATTTTCGGGAATGCGCCAAAATCGCAAATGATTTGGGTTTTGACGGAATTGACATCAATATGGGTTGTCCGGACAAAAGCGTTGTTGATCAGGGTGCCGGAGCGGCGCTCATTAAAAATCCGAAACGGGCCAGAGAAATTATCCGAGCGACCAAAGAGGGCGCTGGCGATTTGCCGGTTTCAATCAAAACGCGCATCGGTTTTAGCCAAAATGAAATCGAAACATGGCTCCCGGAAATTTTAGCCGAAAAACCGGCGGCAATCACAATTCATGGACGCACTAAAAAGCAAGCCTTTGTCGGCACTGCTGATTGGGATGCGATTGCAAGAGCCGCGGAAATTGCCAAAGGCAGCGGCGTAGTTATTATTGGCAATGGTGATGTTAAAAATATCAAAGATGGAATTTTAAAAGCCAGAAAAGCCAAAGTTCAGGGCATCATGGTTGGACGCGGAGTCTTGGGAAATCCCTGGTTTTTCAATCGCAAAATAAAAATTGAAAAAGTTCCGCTCCAAGACAGATTGGAAGCCATGCTCGAACATGCCAAAATATTTTCCAAGGAATTAAAAGGCGTAAAGCACCGCGATGTGATTAAAAAACACTACGCTACTTATGCCAGAGGATTTGACGGAGCTAAGGAACTTAGGGCAAAACTTATGGAAGCCAGGAGCACAAAAGAGGCGGAAAAAATTGTTCGAGATTTTCTAAAGAAAATGGTATAATTACATTAGCAATTTGCTTGCTTTATAAACTTTAATAACTTTACAAACTACTTATATGCGTATTATCATTCATTGGTTTTTGTCAGCGCTAGCCATTATAATTACGGCTTATTTGTTGCCTACGGAAGCTATTTATGTTAAAAGTTTTTTTGTGGCATTGGTGGTGGCGGTTGTTTTAGGGCTGCTCAATTCTGTCATTAGGCCGATCTTGATTATTTTGACTCTGCCGCTGGAAATTATGACATTGGGACTTTTCACTTTCGTGATTAACGCGGGCCTAGTGCTTTTGACCAGCAATATTGTGGCGGGTTTTCATGTGAAAAGTTTTTGGTGGGCGCTCGTTTTCAGTTTGGTGCTTTCGCTAATTAGCGGAGTTTTGCATTTATTTGAACCCAGCAAAAAACATCATCACGGAACAGAATAGCGGGTATAAATTATATAAATCAGAAGGACTTATATATTTATTTTTTTGCTTCACTGCTCGGCGCTGTAAGCTTTCACTTATATATTATAACGGCAATCTAGCAAACTTTTTATTAACCTTGTCTTTTGCTAGCGCCTGCGAAGAGTTCCGCAAAAAAATAAACATATAAATCCTATAATATAAAAAATTTTATTTTATGCAGCAGGAAAAAAGACCGAAAATCGGATTAGCATTAGGCAGCGGGGGAGCCAAGGGCTTGGCGCATATCGGCATTATCAAAGTTCTGGAAGAAAACAATATTCCGATAGATTTTATCGCCGGATCAAGCGTCGGCGCCATAATTGGTGGATGCTACGCGGCGCTCAGGGATATTAATGAAATTGAAAAAATAGCGCTCAAAACTAATTCGCGTCAGATGTTCTCTTTTATCGACCCGGCTTTACGGCGGGGCGGTTTGGTACGCGGAGAAAAGATCAAAAAATTTTTTGAGCAATTTGTTAACGGAATAGAAATTAAAGATTGCCGGATTCCATTTTTGGCAGTGGCGACAGACCTTAATAATGGCGAGTCTGTTGTCATAAGAAAAGGCAAATTATCTCATGCTATTCATGCTAGCATTGCGTGTCCTCCGGTTTTTCGACCCGTGGAAATAGAATCAAGATCCTTGGGCGATGGCGGCTTCTCAATGCCGGTGCCGGTTGATGTTGTCAGGGAAATGGGGGCGGATATTGTTATCGCAGTCAATTTGGACAGTTATCAGAGCACTGATATTAGGAAAATGGGAGTAGTATTTTTCAAAGCCGTCCAAAGATCCATTTGGCTACTTCGCCATCATCTTTCAGCTTGGAATATAAAAAATGCTGATATTGTGATTAATCCTCAAACCGGACGGGTATATTGGAATAAATTCATGAATGGAAAAAAATCAATTTTAGCCGGCGAAGAAGCCGCGCGAAAAATTTTACCGGAGATTAGGAAACTGATGAAAGAGAAAATGGAAAAATAATAATAAAAAGCACCTTTTGAAAAGAGTGCTTTTTTATTTTTCCTTTTCAATTTCATTCAGCAAATCTTTAACTTTTTGCAGACTGTCCCAGTCGTGGATGGAAATTGGGATTATGTGAGAAGAAAGTTTTTTGAGCGATTTGATTTTTTTCTCGAGTTCGGCAGGGGACACCATGTCAGTTTTGCTGATGAAAATATATTCCGGTTTTTCAAGCAGAATCGGATTATAAGCTTGAAGTTCTTTTCTGATAATATCATAATCTTTCACGAGATCTTCCGATTCGACGGAAAGAAAATGAAAAAAAATTTTTGTGCGTTCCACGTGTTTCAAAAATTTTATGCCCAAGCCTTTGCCAGTGGATGCGCCTTCAATCAGTCCCGGAATGTCAGCTAAGATCAAGCCATAGTGAACACCCAGATTGGGTTCCAGCGTAGTGAATTGATAGTTGGCCACTTTGGCGCTGGCGTTGGTAATTTCATTGAGCAAGCTGGATTTGCCGACATTGGGAAGACCAACAAAACCGACATCGGCGATCAGCTTGAGTTCCAAGCGTAAATTAAAATACTCGCCTGCTTTGCCTTCTTCAAATTCAGTTGGAGACGTGTTTTTGGCTGAACGGAAATGGAAATTACCCCGACCACCTTGTCCGCCTTTAGCAATAACAATTTCTTGTCCAACCTTGGTGATTTCTGAGTCTTTTTCGGTATCGAGATTGTGAATGACAGTGCCGACAGGAATTTTTACTAGTAAATCCTTTCCGTCCGGTCCATCGCAAAACTGGCCTTTGCCATCGCGGCCATTGGGAGCGGATATTTGTTTCTTGTAGCGGAATTGCCCCAGAGCATTCAGATCGGAGACGCCTTGAAAAATGATATTGCCGCCATGTCCGCCACTGCCTCCAGCCGGGCCAAGACTCATGAGGTTCTTGTTGAAACTCGCGCAGCCTTTGCCGCCATGTCCGGCTGTTATTTCAATTTTAACATCATCGATTAACATACCCAGTAGTAGAAATTCGAATGGCCCTTGGCCAAAAGAAGTTTAGTAAATTTTAATTATAGCGATTTATTTGTGTTTAGTTTAAACCATAGAAAAAGCGAAAATATTTTTTCGAATTTTCACTACTGGGCATAAGTTTCCCATAATAAGCCAGTAATAAAGATAACTGAATGATTATAATATAAAACAAAGGGAATGTAAAGGATTAAAATTGTCGCAGTTGTTTTTATTGCTAGCCATGATAAAATATAGCTGATGAGTACGAAAAGAAAAAAAATCGTATGGTTTGTTGTATGGGCGCTGGCTGTGCCTGTTTTTGTGTGGTCGCAACTGAATTTTTATAAATCAGCCTATGCGGCTGAAAACATTTCTGAAATAGAGGATGAGGTTGAAGAAACGAAAGATGAACTAAAAAAAGCAGAAAAAGGGTATGTAAAATCAGTACAAGAACTGACTCAAATCAATTCAGCTGTATATTCGACGCAATCTGAAATAAACAAAACCCAATCAACCTTAAATGAAGTTAAACAAACTATTACTCGTAAAGAACTTGAAATAGTCAATTTGGAAGATCAAATAAGACTAAAAGAAGAAATGCTTAAGAATTTTTTGCGGGAAATATATTATATCAAAAGCCAGTCAACAGTGAGCGTGGTTCTTTCTGAAAGCAATTTCACTGATATGTTCTCAAGCGTTGATCATTTGCTGACGTTGGAGGAGAAGATGATGAATATTTTAAAAGAACTGGCCAGAACAAAAACTCAGATTGAACAGGATAAAGCCGAATTGGCTGATATTAAAGAGCAGCACGAAGATGTTTTGGAGAAAAAAATAGATGAAAAACAGGATCTCTTGGTTGATAAAGCTGAAGCAGCCAGCGTGGTGGCTGAAAAAGAAGCTACTATTGAAGAACTGCGCGATAAACTGGCCGAACTCGAAAGCGACTTGAATGTTTTGACCGGAAAATCATTCAATGCTAAGGATATTAAGGAAGCAGTAGAATATGCTAGCGATAAAACCGGAGTTCCCAAGGGAGTTTTATATGGATTTTTGAAAATGGAAACAAATCTGGGCGCTAATACCGGCCAGTGTACCTATAAAGAAGTTGAAAAAGTGGCAGTGGCAAGATATAAAAAATATGGTTCGAAATATAAAGCTTCAATTGCGCTGCTTTATAAAAGACAGGAACTTTTCTATGATTTGGTGGATGATTTGGGATACAGCAAAAATAAAAAAGTTTCCTGTTCTCCGAGTGGGTATGTCGGTCAAGGAGGAGCTATGGGCGTGCCGCAATTCATGTCTGACACATGGCAAGGATATAAATCAAGCATAGCCGCCAATACCGGACACAAGACGCCTGATCCATGGGATTTGACCGACGGCGTGATGGCGATGGCGCTCAAATTGAAAAAAGCCGGCGCCACTTCCGACAGCGCTTCGGCCATCAAAAAAGCTTCTATAAATTATTTGGGAACTTTCTATGCTAATTATTATAATGGAATTGTTTATTGGTCGAAGAATTACAAGAGATTGTTTGATTGATTCGTTTTTAATATATAAAATATGAAGAGAAATATTATCAAAATCACCTTTTTTGTTTTCGGTTTATTTTGGACATTACCACACCTAATTAATATTGCAGAGACATACCGGTGCACATGCGGACTGTCAGATTATCTCAATATTTCAAGACTCACTAGTTCTTTTTTTGCTCTTTTTTTAGGCTTACTTTTTATTGTTGTCGGTTTTAAAAAAGAATGGTATAAAAAATGGTTGGCCTATTTTATATATGCAGTCATGACGCTATGTTTAATTTTTATTCCGATTCTGCTGGTATGGCTATTTCCTTCTATCTTCAAGGTTTAACATGTCTCTGTCATGATATTTTTTAGATTACACTTTAAATTATGCAAAATAAATTTTACATTACAACAACACTGCCATACATAAACGCTGATCCGCATGTTGGTTATGCATGGGAAGTCGTCAGGGCAGATGCTTGGGCGAGATTTCAAAGACTATCCGGTAACGATATTTTTTTTAATATTGGCACGGATGAACACGGATCAAAAATATTTGAACGAGCCAATGAACTTGGATTGGATACGCAAGTCTATTGTGATCAACAAGTAGAAAAATTCAGGGAACTGAAAAATGTTCTGAATTTAAGTTTTGATAATTTTATTCGCACGACTGATGAACATCACGTGAAGGCAGCGCAGGAATTTTGGCGACAAACCAAAAATAACGGCTATATTTATAAGAAAAATTATAAAACAAAATATTGCGTCGGTTGCGAAATGGAAAAAACAGATTCGGAATTGGTTGACAATTGCTGTCCTTTGCATCCCAACAGAGAAATTGAAATCAGGGAAGAAGAAAATTATTTTTTTAAATTTTCCGCTTTCCAGCAAAAATTGCTAGAATTATATGAAAAAAATCCTAACTTTGTCGTTCCAGCGCATCGATTTAATGAAATAAAAAGTTTTGTTAGTATGGGCTTAGAAGATTTTTCAATTTCACGCGTGAAAGAAAAAATGCCCTGGGGCGTGCCGGTTCCTGACGACGAAGAACAAGTAATGTATGTCTGGTTTGATGCTTTGGTCAATTATATTTCAGCAATCGGATGGCCGGATGATATGAAAAAATTTAATTCTTGGTGGCCAGGGATTCAAGTGGCCGGCAAGGACAACTTGCGTCCGCAATCGGCAATGTGGCAGGCTATGCTTATGGCAGTCAATTTGCCAGCTTCAAAACAAATTTTTATCAATAGTTTTTTGACTAGCAATGGGCAAAAGATGTCGAAGTCTTTGGGTAATGTAATTTCGCCCTATGAAATGGTAGAAAAATTTGGCATTGATGGAACGCGCTACATTTTGCTAAGTCTTAACAGTTTTGGAGATGATGCGGATATTAGCTGGGAGTGGATGACAGAGAAATACAATGCGGATCTGGCAAATGGAATAGGCAACTTAATTTCACGTACCGTGAAATTAAGTTCAATGACCAATGACCAATTTCCAATTTCCAATGAATTTTCAATGACCAATGACCAAATTTCAAAATTTTTGGATAAATTTCAAATAGATAAGGCATTAGAATATATATGGAATATTATTAAGGAAGATAATAAATATATAGAAGATAATAAACCCTGGGAACTTGCTAAATCAAATGAAAAGAAATTTAAAGAAGTAATGCAAAAATTACTGGATGATTTAGACCTAATTTCTCAGTTGCTGCTGCCGTTTTTGCCTGATACTTCTGAAAAGATCAAAAAAGCTCTGGAAACAAAGCAAGTCGAGCCGCTTTTCCAGCGGATAAAATAGAGAATAAATCCTATTTTTGTTTGTATATAACTGTAGAATGCATAATAAACAATAATTTTACAGATTTATGAAAATTGTAGTTAGCGGCAACGCTTATATACTCCCGGACATTATGGAGGTTCAAGAGAAATTAGAAGCCCAGGAACACGAGGTAACTCCGGTTTTTAAGTATCTTGATCAGCTGGAGGAGAAAAATGAAAAAAAGAAAGAAAAATACAGACTGTCTTTTTTTGAAAAGCTTAAAAAAAGCGATGCCTTGCTTATAGTTAATACCTATGAAAAAGATGGTCGGAAAAACTACATCAGCGGAAGCTCTTTTCTGGAAATGGGATTTGCTCACGCTTTAGGCAAAAAATTGTTTATCTTGCAGGGAGTTCCAGAAGTTTCCTTTAAGGATGAAATTTTGGCGATGAAACCCGTTATTCTTAGCGGTAATCTTAATAAAATTAAATAGTTTTTAAATAAAAATGTTTTTCGATTCTCATGCTCACGTGAATTTTTCCGCTTTCAAGGAAGACGGAGAAGAAGTTCTCAAAAAATGCCTCGCCGAGGGCGTTTTTGTTGTGAATGTCGGTTCGCAATATTCGACCAGCCAGCGGGCGGTTGAATATGCGCACAAATTTGAAACTGGCATTTTTGCTGCAATCGGAATTCATCCAGTGCATCTCAAAGCGGGAGCTTTTAAATATAATGATCCGGGAGAGTTGGATGAAGTGCCCGCCTCGACTCGCGGAGACCGCTTGTCGACGCGAGGCGGGGAAATAAAAACCAAAGGCGAAGAATTTGAATATGAAAAATATCTGGAACTGGCTCGGGATGAAAAAGTGGTGGCGATTGGGGAGGTTGGGTTGGACTACCATCACTTTGATGAAGGCGATAACATTGAAGAGTTAAAAAAACAGCAAAAAGAAGTTTTGATAAAATTTATTAAAATGGCTAATGAAGTGAACAAGCCGATAGTATTGCACTGCTGGGGCGTAAAGTCTCGCAAGGAGCTCGTTCACACCCGAACGGATGCGTATGACGATCTTTTGGAAATTTTGCAGAAATATTCAGTTGCAAGGAAAGGAATTGTGCATAGCTTCGTCGGGAGTCATAAAACTGCCAATAAATTCATTGAAATGGGCTACAAAATTGGGATTAATGGCATCATTACTTATAGTGAAAGTTATGATCGCTTGATCAAGGAAATTGATCTTGCAAATATCGTTATTGAAACTGACTGCCCATATTTGACACCCGTCCCGCATAAAGGCGAGCGCAATGAACCGATTTTCGTGAAACTGGTGGCGGAAAAAATCGCGACGGTGAAAAATATTCCCCTGGCAGAAGTGGCTGAAAAAACAACACAGAATGCCAAATTATCGCTAGATATTTTATAAAATTGAAAATATGCCAGCCAAAGAGCCAATAGCTGGCTTTTTTCCTTGTTGCTCGCCTTGATATTCATATCGCTATTTTGGTCTGGAAATGATAGTTTTTTGAAAAATCGACTCTTGACTTAACTCGAATTTTGAGAGATAATGGGAACCATTGATATTTAAAATTTATTCGAGATGGAAGAGCAACAGAAAAAAAATGTTCCCGGATGGCATCGAGAGCTGGCTCTCTTTTTCAAGATGAGTTGCTGGATCTGTTTTCCGGCGGTTGCTGGAGCTTTTATCGGAAAATTTTTAGATAGAAAATTTCACTCTGAGCCATGGTTGTTCTTATTTTGTATCGGTTTTTCATTCGTATTATCGATAGTTGAGATCATTATAATCGGGATGAAAGAAATGGAAAATCTCTAGTAAAGAAGGGCTAAAAACAAGCTTGCATAAATATAAAAATTCGCCGGTTAGCGAAAAATGCAATAGCCAATAAACAAAAGTTTGAATTTTCAAACTCGATTGTTGAAAATTGCTTGTCTCTCATAAAACCGGTAATTTTTTTCTTGTGCTTTAGCTATCAAAAATATGTCTGCAGAAAATGTACAAGAAAATACGCAAGTCCCGCAGGAAGTAAGTCATGAGATTACTCTGTTTTCTGAACCAATTGCACATATTGGAAATTTTACTATTACAAACTCCCTGATCATGAGTTGGCTGACAGTGATTATTTTGGTGACATTTTTCATATTGGTTGGAAAAAAAATAGTCAAAAAAGGAAAAGTCAGAAAGGCGCCCAAAGGCATTCAGAATTTTTTTGAAATTATTTTGGAGCAAGCTTTGGACATGGCTGACAGTGCAACAGGGGATCGCAAGAAAACCGTAAAATTTTTGCCGGTAGTGCTGGCGTTGTTCCTTTTCATTTTAGTCAATAATTGGCTGGGGCTATTGCCGGGAGTGGGCACAATCGGATTTGTGGAAACAGCCAATGGCCACAGCGCTTTCGTGCCATACCTTAGAGGCGGAACAGCTGATCTCAACACAACACTGGCTCTCTCATTGTTCGCCGTCATATTGTCGCATATTTTGGGGGTTGTCTGGATCGGAGTTTGGAATCATTTGAATAAATTTATCAATTTTAAAGCATTTTTGCAGATAGCTGGTCATGTTCGTAAAGATCCGATGGTTTTGATAGTTAATCCAATCAAGGCTTTTGTCAGCGTTATTGAATTTATTGGGGAAATTGCCAAGGTGGCATCGCTTAGTCTTCGGCTTTTCGGCAATATTTTTGCCGGAGAAGTTTTGCTGGGATCAATGATGGCTATTTTCGCTTTTATGTTGCCACTGCCGTTTATGTTTTTGGAAATTATTGTTGGAATAGTTCAGGCCTTGGTTTTTGCGATTCTGGCGTTGGTGTTTATGAGTATAGCTACTACTGCCGAAGAGCATTAGAAATAATTTTCAATTCTCAATTTTCAATTTTCAAACAATGCTTTAAATTTTCAAATTTACAAATTGAATCATTAGAAATTGTTTAGAAATTAGAAATTGAAAATTAGAAATTATTATTAATTTAATGCATGCATCATCTATCTTCCCCAAAGAGGAGAAAATATAGCTGATGTCTGCTACAAATGAGTATGGAATCAGACGGAATCGTGATGCTAGCCAAGGCATTAGCAATCGGCCTCGGAGCAATTGGGCCTGGCATTGGTATCGGTATGATCGGTGCTAAAGCCATGGAGTCAATCGGACGCAACCCGGAATCAAGCAAGGTTTTGTTCGTGCCGATGCTTCTGATGGCTGCGTTTGCCGAAGCTATCTCAATTTACGCTTTGGTTATCGCTTTCTCGATCAAATAAATGTTTTGTTATGGCTCCTCATTTTTATTAAGTGGGGTGCCAAAAAGAAAATATTTTAATATAAAACATAAACATGCAGTATACAGCATTCAGCGTACAGTTTTTACTGGTTACTGATTACTGGTTACTGATTACTGACACATGGAAGAAATCATAAAAACATTTCATATTGATTGGAAACTTATTCTGGCGCAGCTGGTGAATTTTGCGATTATTTTTTTCGTGCTGAAAAAATTCGCCTATGGTCCGATGATAAAACTCATGTCAGACAGATCGGAGAAAATTGAAAAAGGCATCAAGGACGCGGAAAGCGCGCATAAAAAGATAATTGAAATCACAGAAAAAGAAAAAGTTATTCTAGTAAGAGCCAGAAAACAAGCACAAGAAATTATTGCCAGAGCGGAAGAAGTTGCTGTTAAAAGCAAAGAAGAAATTGTTGTTTCAGCTAAGCAGCAATCAGAGAAAATTCTAGCCGATGCGGGAAAAACGATTGAAATTGAAAAAAACAAAATGTTTGCCGAAGTGAAAACGCAAGTGGCGGAATTGGTTATCGCAGCCACCGGAAAAGTTATTGATGAAAAAATGGACAATCAAAAAGATAAGGAAATTATTGAAAAAGCCATAAAATAGATGAAAATTACAGTTCAGCAATACGCAAAAACACTTCTAGAGCTAACTGACAGGAAAACTGAACAGGCTGTTTCTGATGTGGTGAAAAAATTTGCTGAAGTTCTCAAAAAAGACGGGCAGATCAAGAATGCCGGAAAAATCATGGAAAAATTTTCCGAAATTTATAATGCGAAGCATGGAATTGTGGAAGCGAACGTAATTTCCTCACGTGAGCTATCACGTGACAAGATTCAGCAAGTTGAAAATTTTATTAAGGAGAAATATTCTGCCAAGGAAGTTATAGTGAAAAATATTGTGGATGAAAAAATCAAAGGCGGAATAATCATTAAAGTCGGGGATGAAGTTTTGGATGGATCAGTAGGGGGTCAATTGAAAAGATTGAGAAAAAATTTAGTAAGCTAAAAAGTTTAAATTTTTTATAAGTTTATTTTATAGAAACAGTATACAGTGTACAATATGCAGCGAAATGCTGAATACTGAATTCTGAATACTGAATGCTGAAAATTATGAACAAAGATTTTATTGTCGAACAGCTTAAAAAACAGATTGAAAACTTCAAAACCGAAGTGACGACGGAAAAAGTCGGCAAGGTTGTGGAAGTGGGTGATGGCGTGGCTCGCATCAGCGGACTTTCTGACATCATGGCTTCGGAAATGGTGGAATTTCCCGGTGGCGAAATCGGAGTAGCGCTTAATCTCGAAGAAGATCGAGTCGGCGTGATGGTGCTGGGAAATTTTATCGGCATCAAAGAAGGCGACGAAGTGAAAGCGACCGGGAAAATTCTTTCTATTCCTGTTTCTGAAGCAATGATGGGGCGAGTTATTAATCCGTTGGGAATTCCAGTTGATGCTAAAGGAGATATTAAAACGGACAAATATTATCCAGTGGAAAAAATTGCGCCGGGGGTCATTACTAGAAAATCCGTGAATCAGCCAGTACAAACAGGTATTAAGGCCATTGATGCTTTGATTCCAATCGGGCGCGGACAAAGAGAACTCATAATCGGTGACCGCCAAACCGGTAAAACTGCGATTGCGATTGACACAATTATCAATCAGAAAGGACAGAATATGAAATGCATCTATGTGGCTGTCGGACAGAAAGAATCAAAAATTGCGCGCATCTTGGGTGAATTGGAAAAAGCTGGCGCTATGGAATATACAACCATCATCATTGCCGGCGCATCAGACAGTGCGGCGCTCTCATATATTGCGCCCTATTCTGGTTGCGCGTTGGGAGAATATTTCATGGACAAAGGTGAAGACGTGCTGATTGTTTTTGATGATCTTTCTCGTCATGCTTGGGCGTACCGACAAATTTCTTTAATTTTGAAACGTCCACCTGGACGCGAAGCTTATCCTGGAGATGTTTTCTATCTGCACTCACGCCTTCTGGAGAGGAGTGCGAAACTGAATGAAGATTTTGGTGGTGGCTCGATGACAGCACTTCCAATTATTGAAACGCAAGCCGGAGATGTTTCGGCCTACATTCCGACTAATGTTATTTCTATCACTGACGGACAGATATTTTTGGAATCAGATTTATTCTACAAAGGAGTCAGACCGGCATTGAATGTGGGAATTTCAGTTTCCCGAGTGGGATCCAGCGCGCAGATTAAAGCCATGAAAAAAGTAGCCGGCAAACTGAAATTGGATTTGGCGCAGTTTAGAGAACTCGAAGCATTTGCTCAATTCGGATCAGATTTGGATGAAAAAACCAAGGCTCAAATTGAACGCGGGCGCCGAACGGTAGAAATTTTGAAACAAGGGCAATACGAACCGATGACAGTGGAACATCAAGTCGCAATTCTCTATGCTTTGGCAAATGGTTTTGTGGATGATGTGCCAGTGGAAGAAATCAAACAATGGGAAAATGATTTTCATAAATTTTTAGATGCGCAGGCAAAAGATGTTGTCAAATTGATCAGTGAAAAGAAAGAATTGAGCGACGATGTGATAAAAGTTTTAGAAAAAGCAATTAAAGAGTTTAAAGAAACATATCAATAATAAGTAAAGCTTATGGCATCAAGCAAAGACATCAGACGTCGAATAAAATCTATCAATAGCACCAAAAAAATCACCAAGGCCATGGAGATGGTTAGCGCTGCCAAAATGCGCCGCGCTGTGTCTAGCGTGCTTAGCATCCGTCCATACGCGCATGCAGCCTGGAGCGTGCTGACTAATATGGCCAGGGCTTTTGAAAAATATCAAGAAAACGGACTTTTGGAGATAAGAGAAGTGAAAAGCGTACTAGTCGTGGTTGTTTCCTCTAATCGTGGTCTTTGTGGATCGTTCAACACTCAAATTTCCAAAAAACTAAGAGATGAAATCGCGCATCCGGAAAAATTGAAAATCAACAGGATTGCCGGAAAAAAGATTGATTCAAAAGTAAAAAATGAGGATTTGAAGATAGATTTTATAACAATCGGAAAAAAGGGTGAGAATATAGTGCGCAGATTAGAGAAAGAAATTATAGCTTCTTTCGCGGATGGCGGGCAGTTTATTTCATCTGTTGATGTTAGACCGCTGTCTAAAATTGTTATTGATGATTATTTGGCGAAAAAATATGACAAAGTGGTGGTGGTGTATACGGATTATATTTCAACGGTTGTCCAACAGACGCGAATCCGCCAGATCCTGCCGATTTCTAAGATTGATATGGAAAAACAAATTGCGGAAATGGATGTAATTGCCAAAGAATATGGTTTGGAAGAGACAAAAGTAGAATATAAAGTAGAGCCAAGTCCTCGGGAAGTTTTGGATTTTATTGTGCCGCGTATCATTAAGATGCAACTTTTTCACGCGATTCTGGAATCGCAGGCATCGGAGCAGAGCGCGCGCATGATGGCAATGAGAAATGCGACAGACGCGGCGGGAGAAATGTCGGACGATTTGACATTGGCATATAATCAGATCAGGCAGGGAAAGATTACGCAGGAAATCGCAGAGATCAGCGCAGGCCGCGCTGCTCTGGAATAATTTTTTATTGTAAATAATTTAATTTTTTATCATTATGAATAAAGGAAAAATTGCACAAGTTATCGGTCCGGTTGTTGACGTCGAATTTGAAAACGATTTGCCGGCGATTTATGATGCGCTGGAAATCGCGTTGCCCTTCGACAAAGCTCAGGGTAACAATCAACAAAAGTTGATTGTTGAAGTCGCTCAGCATCTTGGCAGCAACAAAGTCAAAGCGGTGGCTATGGGCGCAACCGATGGTTTAAAAAGAGGCATGGAAGTTATTGCAACCGGCGCGCCGATCAATGTGCCGGTCGGACAAAATACGCTTGGCAGAATGTTTAATCTTTTGGGCGAGGCGATCGATGGCAAAGAAAATTTGAAAAATCCGGAAACATTGCCGATTCACAGAGCCGCTCCGAAATTTTCCGAGCAATCAACCGAAGCGCAGATTTTTGAAACCGGAATTAAGGTTATCGATCTTATCTGTCCGTTTGTAAAAGGCGGAAAGGTTGGTCTTTTTGGAGGCGCAGGAGTAGGCAAGACAGTGGTGATTCAAGAGCTCATTCGAAATATTGCCCAAGAACACGGTGGATTTTCTGTTTTTGCTGGAGTCGGCGAAAGAACACGTGAAGGCAACGATCTCTATCATGAAATGAAAGAATCAGGCGTGCTCGACAAAACAACTTTGGTGTTCGGACAAATGAATGAACCACCGGGAGCCCGTCAACGTGTGGCACTTTCAGCTCTCACAATGGCTGAATATTTCCGTGATAAAGAAAACAAAGATGTGCTTTTGTTCATCGATAATATTTTCCGTTTCACCCAGGCCGGTTCAGAAGTGTCCGCGCTTTTAGGACGCATTCCATCAGCTGTGGGCTATCAGCCGACTCTGGCGGAAGAAATGGGCAAGTTGCAGGAAAGAATTACTTCAACCAAAAATGGATCAATTACATCGGTGCAAGCGGTGTATGTGCCGGCTGATGACCTGACTGATCCGGCACCAGCTACGACTTTCGGACACTTAGATTCAACCGTAGTGCTTTCTCGCGGACTTTCAGAACTTGGAATATATCCGGCAGTGGATCCTTTGGATTCCAGCTCGACAATTCTGGATCCAAACATTGTGGGACAGGAACACTACGACGTCGCACGCCGGGTGCAAAAAGTTTTGCAGCGATATAAAGATTTGCAGGACATCATCGCGATTTTGGGTATGGAAGAACTTTCCGATGAAGACAAAGTCACGGTGGCGCGCGCTCGCAAGATTCAGAAATTTTTGTCACAGCCTTTCTTTGTAGCCGAACAATTTACCGGCGCATCTGGAAAGTATGTAAAACTTTCTGACACCATCAAAGGATTCAGGATGATTTTGGACGGCGAGTTGGATGATGTGGCGGAACAGGACTTTTATATGAAAGGCGATATTAGCGAAATCAAAAAATAAATTTTTTAATTTCGTAATTTCTAAGTCGTAATTTCTAATTTCTAAAAAATTTCCAATGATTAAATGACTAAATTTTTTAAGCAATTTATAAATTGAAAAATTAAATAATTGTTTGAAAATTGAAAATTGAAAATTGAAAATTAGGAATAGTTTATGTCTCAAAAAATTAGTTTCAAGATCGTTACTCCTGAACGCACTGCATATGATGCGGAGGTTGACCAAGCGACGCTGCCGGTTGCTAATGGATATGTTACGATACTTCCTAAACACTACAACTATATTGCAGCCCTTAAGCCGGGAGAAATAATCCTGAAGAATGACGGAAAAGAGATACTAATGGTAACATCAGGGGGTTTTATCGAATTCAAGGACGACATTCTTATTGTGCTGGCGGACACGGCGGAACATGCTTCAGAAATTGACGTAAAACGTGCTGAAGAAACAGCCAGAAGAAGGGCAGAAGAACTAAAAAATGAAAAAGTTACTATGAGTGAAATGGAATATGCAAAAGTAGCCGCCGCAATTGAAAAAGAATGGGCGCGTGTCAGAGTGGCCAAGAAGCATCACAACAAACATGGAATAAAAATTGATTAAAAAAATATGAAAACGTCATTCAAATTTAAAAATATGCATGCTTGTGAGGCTGTAGTTCTCGCTTGCATCGATTTCCGTTTTTGGAAAGAAACTGTGGAATTTGTGGAAAAAGAATTGGTGATAAAAAGTTTTGATTTTCCGTCACTGCCCGGTGCCGCTAAGGCTATCAACGAAAGTCAAGATGAAACATTTGTTTTTGGCTGCATAGACGTTCCTGTCAATCTGCATCATGCCAAAAAAATTGTCATTGTAAATCATCAGGACTGCGGCGCTTATGGCGGATCAGCAAAATGGAGTGGTGATGGCGAGGCTGAACAAAAATTTCATACGGAAGAACTTCAAAAAGCCAAAGAAAAATTATCAGCCAAGTATCCGGATAAAGAAATTATTTTAGTTTACGCAAAGTTGGAAAACGATCAGAATGATATTAATTTTGTCCGAATTGTCTAATTTTTTGCAATTTATTGCCAGAAAAGCATCTCCAAATTGGCGGGATGTTTTTTCTTTTTTTGCAAAGTGTGTTATAATTTTAAATATAAAAAATAAAAAGAGCAGGTTTGTTTCTTCGCAAGAGGTTCAAGCTTAGCTAAAAGAAAAAATGTTAAAAACAAAAATAAATTTTCTTGCCGGAAAAATTAGCAATAAAATGGCAATTGCAATCGGCACGGCCGTTGTTTTAATTGCAATATTAGCAATCGGGATTTTAGTGGCGTATTGGAAGATAGAAAAAATGGAAAGAGTTATTTATGCAAATACGAACATAACTGCGTGCGGCAGTGGACAGAATCTAAATCGGCCTAATTCGAATGAAGTTTCTGCCTCGGGAGCTGCAGCCACCACTAATCATAAAAAAGATGGAAAAAGATTTTTCAGGTTCGGAAATATTTTCAGCACAAATAGTTATGGCGGACAGGACTTGCGGGATAATATTTGGCTAATTTTAGCAATCAAATCGATTTTCTTGATAACTTTACTGGCCATCCTGTTTGTCATTGTCAAAAGGGTAATCAAAAATTTGCGCAATAAAAAAAATAAGCCCTCTGTCCATGTAGTAAAGCAGGCTGTAAAAATCAGGCCAAGAGCGATAAAGAAAGCAAAAAGAAAATAGCAACTTGAATTAAAAAATCCCGCTAATAATGGCGGGATTTTTTGTGTGCCGATGGTGGGAGTTGTCCCGGCACCAGAGCATCCCAGTAGTACAGCAAGTTGACTACGGGACAAGAAGCTCGGTGCGGGATAAAAACCCACAAGACTTGCGTCACACGATTTTGAGTTCCGCCCAAGGCGGACAAGCGTGCTTAACTTTGTGCCCGAAGAGAGACTCGAACTCTCATGGCTTGCGCCACACGATTTTGAGTCGTGCGTGTATACCAATTTCACCACTCGGGCTTGTGTCTGTTGGCTTATTTAAGGCATGGTAACTTCTTTATAATATGTATTTGAAACTAGTTTGTCAATGTGCTAAGATTAAAACATTAAAAGATTATATGGCTAAAATAATTTCGCTTATAAACCAAAAAGGAGGAGTCGGCAAGACTACAACCGCAATAAACATCGCGACATATTTGGCTGATGCCGGAAAGCTGGTGCTGTTGGTTGATTTGGATCCTCAGGGTAACGCTTCTTCCGGGCTGGGCATTGATGTCCGCAATCTGGAAAAAGGGATATATCACGCGCTGATTGGCAGCGAACATCCGCGCAATGTGATTATGCGCATGGAAGATTCAGGGCATGATCTTTTGCCTTCTTCGCAGGATTTGGCGGGCGCAGGCGTGGAAATGGTGCATTTTGATAATCGGGAATTCAAATTATACGACGTGCTTCGGCAAATCAGGACCGATTATGACTATATTATAATTGATAGTCCTCCAAGCTTAGGCCTTCTGACAATCAATGGTTTGGTGGCAAGTGATGAGGTTTTGATTCCTGTGCAGACTGAATATTATGCTCTGGAAGGACTCAGCCAACTGCTCCAAACAATTGAATTGGTGCAAAAGCATCTGCAACCAAACCTGAAAATTATGGGTGCGGTTCTGACCATGTATGACAAGCGTAATCGTCTGGCCAGGCAGGTTGTCAGGGAAATGCGCAATCATTTTCCGGGGCATGTTTTTGAAAGCGTGATTCCGAGAAGTGTCAGGCTGGCGGAAGCGCCGAGTTTTGGAAAATCAATTTTAAATTTCGACAGTCTTTCCAAAGGTGCCCGGGCATACAAAAACTTAGTCAGGGAGATTTTGGAAAAGCATGAAAGTGAAAAGAAAAAATTTAGTGTGTAAACCCCACAAATCTACAAATAAACTACAAATCCACAAATGGGAATTTTATTTGTATATTTGTAACAGATTTGCACATTTGTAGGGAATTAATTTACTTTTTTAGATAAATATAAAAATATGGCGCAACAATTCGGTCTTGGCAGGGGACTGTCATCTCTTATTCCTAATAAACAGCCGGCACAAAAAAGTGCGGACGAATTTTCCAAGCGCGTGGTAGGCGGCGCTGACGAAGCAATTCGCGGTGATAAATATGTCATTGAAGTTGACGTGAATCAGATTATAGCCAATCCGCATCAGCCGCGAACGCAATTTGATGATGAAAGATTGGAAAGCCTGGCGCAGTCCATAAAGATGCATGGCATAATCCAGCCTCTGATTGTCAGCAAAAATGGAAATCAATATGAATTGATAGCTGGCGAACGCCGTTTTCAAGCAGCCAAGCGCGCAGGGCTCAAGAAGGTTCCCGCTATTGTGCGTGAAGCGGATGAACTGCAAAAACTGGAATTGGCGATTGTGGAAAATGTGCAAAGGCATGATCTTAATCCAATCGAAGAGGGCAAAGCCTATCAGAAACTCACCGATGAATTTCAAATGAACCAAGAAGAAATCGCTTTAAAAATGGGAAAGAGTCGAAGTCTGGTTGCCAACAAGATCCGCCTGCTAAGCTTACCGGTTGAAATTCAAAGCGGACTTATTGGCGGAAAAATTACCGAAGGCCATGCCAAGGCCATTCTTTCTGTTGATAATCCGGAAAAACAAAGAGCGCTTTATGAATTAATTTTAAAAAGCAACCTGACAGTCAGGCAGATTGAAGATAAGACTAAGGAAGTTTCTGTCAGGTCGCATCAGCGTCAGGTTACTGTTGATCCGCAAATGAAAGCGTTGGAGAATGCTCTTGTTGAAATTCTGGGTACCAAAGTAAAAATTTCTAAAGCCGGTGATGGCGGCAAAATCGTGATTGAATATTATTCCAAAGAAGATCTGGAAGCGCTGCTTGAAAAGCTGGCTCAAGGAAAATAGATAATAAATCTTATAGCTTGTTTAACAAGAAAAACAATCTTTTGCAGATTGTTTTTTTATTTGCCAAGACGGAAAATAATTTATTTTGTGCCGATACTTTCATTATCTTTTCGTGTTTCTCTGCGGATATGCGATTTAGCAATGGAAGTTTTGACAAATTTCAGCCAATCCGGATTTGGACCTTTTCTATCTTTGGATGTCAGAATTTCCAAAACGTCTCCATTTTTAATGCGATAATCCAGAGGAACCATGTTGCCGCCGACTTTGGCTCCAGTCGCATGGTTGCCAATTTCTCCGTGAATAGCATAAGCAAAATCAACTGGAGTCGCATCTTCCGGCAAGTCGATAATATCACCCATGGGCGTAAAAGCAAAAATATGATTTTTGAAAAAATCAATCTTGAGACCTTGAATAAACTCTTCATTGTCTAATCCAATTTCGCTTTGCCATTGGCGCAGCTGTTTGACCCAAACAATGTCGTTTTCTGGGATGGTTTGTTTTTTCTTAAAAATATAATCCTTCCAATTTTTTTTGCTTTTGTTTTCGCTGTATATCCAATGAGCAGCTATTCCGAACTCGGCTTCGTTATGCATTTTTTGGGTGCGAACCTGAATTTCAATTATTTTTCCATCCGGACCGAAAACGGTGGTGTGAATTGACTGGTATCCGTTAGGTTTAGGCAGGGAAATATAATCTTTGATTCTACCGATCATGGGGCGGTATTTTTTATGAACAATGCCCAGGACTTCATAACAGTCGGCTACTTCTGGAACAATGATGCGGACGGCCGCCAAGTCATGAATTCTGCTGATATTCATATCGTATTCCTTGAGTTTCAGATAAAGGCTGTAGAGGCTCTTAGCCCGGCCATCGATTTGAATTACGGATATGCCTTCCTTTTTTATTTCTTCGCTGAGTTCTTTTATTGCTTGTTTTACGTAGACTTCTTTATTTTTATAATTTATTTCTTCCAGTTCTTTTACTTTATCAAAATTTTCTTTATCTAAATATTTAAAGGCGATATCTTGCAGCTGGCTTTTGATTTCTCCCATTCCAAGTCGATTGGCGATAGGGGCAAAAATTTCCATGGCCTCGCGGGCTATTCGGATTTGTTTTTCTGGCGGCTTATATTCCAATGTCTGCATGTTGTGCAAACGATCGGCCAATTTGATTATTATGACGCGGATGTCAGCGGCCATAGCCATGAACATTTTACGCAAATTTTCCAAAAAATATTCTTCATGCGACCCGCGCAGCTTGATTCTTCCCAATTTAGTCACGCCATCAACCATGCAGGCAATTTCTTTGCCGAATTTTTTTTCAATTTCTTCCAAGGATGTCGGCGTGTCTTCTGCCACATCATGAAGCAGTCCGGCGGAAATGGTTTTTGAGCGCATGCCCATTTGAGCAAGTATCTTGGCTACCGCGATAGGATGCTGGACATAATCATCTCCACTGTCGCGTTTTTGTCCGGCGTGGGCTTTCACTGCAAAATTATACGCCTCGGTAATTAATTTGGCCCGCTCGCTAGTGGGAGTTTTGAGCTCTTTTAAAATGTCTTTTAGAGATAATTGTTGGGTCATATATTTGCTATAATCAAAGGCATGAGGGTACTCTCAGTATATGCAAGAAGGAGTAGCCTGGCAAATAATTATATGTTTCCTGAAAATATTGATACTTAAAATGAACACAAAATATTCCAAATTAATCGTTAAAGTCTTTGGTGGCGTTAATATAGGTCTACTTTTCCATCTTGAATAATTTCTTTTATTTTTTCCAATAATCCGGAATCATTTTCGACAGAAAAAGGAGTTTCCAGCTTATTGGCCTGATGATGAAGAAAAATCTTGCATTCTCCGCTTGGACAAGATTTGAAAAGCTCAGACAACTTCTGGATTATTTCTGGCTTAGCGTCTGATGGCAGTGTGATAATTAATTTATTTCCATTTTGCTGATTTCCGCGAATTTTTTTTGTCGCTTCAATTCGCAGATGATTTTCGATTTCGGCCTGATTGATTTCTTTGGCGTTATCCACGATGATTTTATAAACCCCATCTTTATCCGAAAGGCGTCCGTCCGCTAAAATTGCTTTTTCTTCTTCCCAGAGGCTGGCAATGCGTTCCAAAACTTTTGGAAAAACCAGAAGTTCAATCTTGCCTTTCAAATCTTCAATGACGACGAAATACATAGTCTGTTGATTCTTGGTCAGAATTTTTTGGACTTTTTGAATCACGCCGCCGACAGTTATTTTTTGTCCGACCAAATCAGACGAAAGTTTGTCTAAAGAAACAGCGACTTTGTCGATGTAGGATTGATATTCGAGAGCGGGATGACCGCTGACATAGAGTCCGAGAAGTTCTTTTTCCCATTTTAATTTTTGTTTTTTGCTGGCAGGAGCTGCTTCAGCCAATGAAACTTCAGGCGCTTCCATAATTGTTTCGCTGAACAAACTGACCTGATTGGAATTTTTATTCTTCTGAATATTTTTTGTGAAGGTTAGAATGTTTTCCATGCTTTCTAAAATCTGATTTCTTTCGCCCAGTTCATCCAGCGCGCCGACTTTAGCCAAGGCATCAATTGATTTTTTGTTAAGATCCTTAGTTTCAACGCGTTCTAAAAATTCGCCAAGCGTTTTGAATTTGCCGTTCTTTTTTCTCTCTTCTACGATTTCATGGGCAACAACATGGCCGACATTTTTGATTGCATTAAATCCGAAGCGAATTCTCTCAACATCATCTTCGCCAATGATCACGGCAAAATCTTCAAAACTTTCATTGACATTCGGCGCTAAAACTTCAATGCCCATGTCACGGCATTCGCCGGCTTCAATGGCAATGCGGTCAATGTTGTCTTGGTCCGAGGTTAGAAGAGCGGCCATGAATTCGGCCGGAAAATGCGCTTTGAGATAGGCAGTCTGATAGCCAATAAGCGCATAACAAGCGGCATGCGAACGATTAAATCCGTATCCCGCAAACGGTTCAATAAAAGAAAAAACTCTTTCGCCAATTTCGCTGCTGATATTATTAGCAACGCAACCTTCAATAAATTTTATTTTTTGCTCCTTAATAAGTTCAAATATTTTTTTGCCCATGGCTTTTCTGAGCACATCGGCTTCACCCATGGAAAAACCGGCCAAATCTCTGGCAATCTGCATAACTTGTTCCTGATAGACGGCGACGCCGTAGGTATTTTTGAGAATCGGTTCCAGTTTCGGATGGACGTAACTGATTTTTCGGCCGTGTTTGCCGGAAATAAAATCCGGAATCCAGTCCATCGGTCCCGGACGATAGAGCGCGACCATGGCGATGATGTCTTCCAAAACCGTGGGCTTCAACATTTTCAAATATCTTTTCATGCCGCTGCTTTCCAATTGAAAAACACCGGTTGTGCGGGCTTGCTGCAAAAGTTCAAAAGTTTCCCTATCATCCAGCGGAATCTTGTCTATATCAATTTCCAATTTTCTGGTTTTGCGGACGATGCGCAAAGTGTTTTGGATAATAGTGAGGTTTTTGAGTCCCAAAAAGTCCATTTTCAAAAGTCCGATTTTTTCCACATAGCTGGATTTGGTCGAGGATGAATATTGGGTCACTGTTCCTGCATGCGTACCAGTAACATTTTGGATCGGAGAATATTCAGTGACCGGTTTTTTAGTGATAACGACTCCGCAAGCATGCATGCCGGCATGCCGCACCACGCCTTCCAAGCGCATGGCGTTATCAATCAATTTCTTGGCGTCTGCGCCGGAAGCGTAATGCTCCTTAAATTCCGGCACATCTTCCAAAGCTTTTTTGATAGAAGTGAACATGGGAATCATTTTGGAAGTTTTGTCGCAAAATTCATAAGGAAAACCCAGCGCGCGTCCGGTGTCGCGGATAGCAGCGCGCGCAGCCATTGTTCCGAAAGTTATGATTTGGGAAACATGATCGTCGCCATATTTCTGGCGGACATAATCCAGAACTTTGTCGCGTTTGTCATCGGCAAAATCCATGTCGACATCGGGCATGGAAATGCGGTCTGGATTTAGAAATCTTTCGAAAAGCAAATTGTATTCGATCGGATCAATATTGGTTATGCCGGTCAGATAGGAAACGAAACTGCCGGCGGCGCTGCCTCTGCCGGGGCCGACCACTATGCCGTTTTCTTTGGCCCAATTGACGAAATCTTGCACAATCAAAAAGTACGAAGCATAGCCCGTTTTTTCAATAACAGAAAGTTCATATTCCATGCGTTCGCGATGTTTTGGCTCGATATTTTCACCAAGTCTTTTTTTGAGTCCTTCTTCGCAAAGGTGGCGAAGATAGCTCATGTCCGTGTAACCTTCCGGCACATCAAAGTGCGGCAATTGCGTTTCCCCAAGCTTCAGTTGAAAGTTGCACTGGTCAACTACCAATTGAGTGTTGGAAACAACTTCCGGATTTTCCGGAAAAGCCGCGGCCACTTCTTCCGGCGAACGAAGTGATAAATCAAAATCCAAAAGATTCATGCGATCCTTTTCCTGCACTTTACGGTTGGTCTGTACGCACAGCAGAATGTCTTGCGCATCCGCGTCAGCCTTGTTGACATAGTGCACATCGCAAGTGGCGACAACGGGAATGCCAAGTTCCTTGGATAATTTGAAGATTCCGTCATTAGCTATTCTTTGACTTTCAAATCTGGGGTGATTTTGCACTTCCAAAAAAAAAGAATCGGGTTCAAAAATATCTTTATAATCCAAGGCCAGTTCTTTGGCTTTGTCATATTTTCCCATAATTATGTGCGCCGGAATTTCTCCTTCAGCGCAAGCTGAAAGTCCGATGAGACCTTTTGAATATTGCCGGAGCAGTTCGCGGTTGATGCGCGGCTTGTAATAGAATCCGTCGAGATGGGCGATGGAAACCAGCTTCATAAGATTGTGGTAGCCCGCATCATTCTTGACCAGCAATATCAGGTGGTAGCGTTTGCGGTTTTCGGCTGTCGGATCTTTCGATTTATAGTCTCCGCTGGCAACATACATTTCGCAGCCAATGATGGGCTTGATTCCTTTTTCCTTGGCTTTGATGAAAAGTTCCACTGCGCCGTACATTACGCCGTGATCGGTAAGCGCGATTGAATCCATGCCCAGTTCCTTGGCGCGATTAAGCAGGTCATCGATCTTGCCGAGACCATCCAATAAGCTGTAGTGGCTATGAACATGCAAGTGAGTGTATTTTGATGACATAGAAAGTTTTGGGAAATAAATATTGGTTTTAATGACAAATATCAAATGACAAATTTCCAATCAAAACCAAATGACTAAATATCAAAAATTTGAACTTTGGATTTTGAAATTTATTTGTTATTGGAAATTGGGATTTTGACATTTTAAACAAAAATAAAAACCACTGTCAAAGTAGTTCAGAAAATATAATTATAGGAATAAATTTTTTGCATATTCTTGTGTTATCTTCATCTCCCGGGGACTGGCCGCTGGGTTTTGCAAGATAAGTTATTATACTCAATGCTAGCATGGTTTGGAAAAAAATAAAAGAGCCAGTTTTTGTGGTATAATAAATCAATATGAATGAACGTACGCGATTATTTTTATATTTAGCCTATAAAATAGGTCTGCATGTCTTTGCCCTAGTTGGTTTTGTTTTGGTAGGCGGATTTTTTGCTGTGCGTTGGCACTGGACGGATGCGCAAGGATCTATCGACGTCAATAATAATCGTTTTCAAGAATCATTGACCGACAAAAATGCAAACGCTGGCGAAAAGGTTTTAGGAGTCGAAACTCAAGATAATTCCGAGAGTTCGACATCCTTGGACGAATTGAATTTTCAAATTAAAAAACTTTCCGAAAAGAAAGAATTAAAATCCAAAAATTATTGCTTAATTGATGTGATTGGGCAGTATTCCCCCCAAACTTCAGCAAAAATAATTGAAATATATAATCAGACCGATTCTGACGCGCTTATCTCCAAGATGATTTTAGCGGCGAGAATCAGAATTGAAGAAAAAAATGGAGGTAGCAGTGTATTTGCAAACTGCGATTATGAGAATGCTCAAACAAATGATGCTGAGATTAATAAAAAATATGCCGAAGCGCAGGGAAAAACTTTGTTTCCCTGGATGGATAATGAAGAATGGGAAACAATCAGGCAAGCAATTATGAAAGACAAAGACCTGATTGAAAAAGCTGCTGCTACTGCCGGAATTGAACCGCGCCTTTTGGTGTCCTGCGCGATTGTTGAACAGGTCCGGCTTTTTAATTCAAGCCGTGAACTTTTCAAGCAATTTTTCCAGCCGCTCAAAATTCTTGGCAATGCCAACAAAATTTCATTGGGCATTATGGGCGTCAAGGAAAACACGGCTATTCAGATAGAAAATAATTTGAAAGACCAGAGTTCTCCCTATTATTTAGGGCCGGAGCTGGAAAAAGTTTTGGATTATACGGACGGGAGCGATGGCGACAAAAGATATGCCCGGCTGACTGAAGATAGCCATTACTATTCCTATCTGTATGGCGCGCTTTATTTGAAACAATTTGAAACACAATGGAAAAAGGCTGACTATGATATCAAATATCGTCCAGAAATAGCCGGCACGCTTTTTAATGTAGGATTTCCCCAATCAAAGCCGAATCCAAATCCAAAAGTTGGTGGAAGCAAAATCAATATTTATGGGTCAGAATATACTTTCGGTTCGCTGGCATACGAGTTTTATTATTCAGGGGAACTTGTTGATGCGTTTCCTTATAATATTACGAAAAAATAAATTAAAAAAATGACCTCCAATATTTTTACTAAACAAAAACAACATAGCTGGCGGATTAAGCTGCTTTTTTTATTGGTAATCTTGATTTCTCTGGGCATAGCCTATTTGGCTCAAAAAAAGTTGCTGGTGTTGGAAATTGATGCAAAAGAGAATGTCCGGCAGATAACAAAAGAACGCGAGTCTTTGGATCAGGAAGGACAAGCGAGTGAAGCGGAAAAAACGGATGTTCCAGCTGCTATTGTTCCAGCATCACCAATAAATCAGGAGGAAAAAGTCCAGGAAAAAACTGAGGAAAAAATTGTAGAAAAAGTCGAGGTGCCGTTGCCGGCCAGAGAACGCAACAAAAATCCCGAAACCCGCCTCAACGAAGCGATGCTATATGCAACACCGCAAATTTTGACAGGAAAATATATTGATGTCAGCCTGACCTATCAAAATATTGTTATTTTTCAAGATGGAAAACCTCTGAAAGCTTTTCTGGTTTCTTCCGGCATAAAAGGTTTATATACCCCAATAGGAACATTTAAGATTGAAAACAAGCATCCGCGAGCCTGGTCAAAAAATTATGGCCTGTGGATGCCGTATTGGATGGCATTTTTGCCGTCGGGAGAAATGGGCATTCATGAACTCCCAGAATGGCCCGGCGGATATAAAGAGGGCGCTAATCATTTGGGCACGCCGGCTTCGCATGGATGCATAAGACTGGGGATAGGTTCAGCCAAGGAAGTTTATGATTGGGCGGAAATCGGCACACCAGTGGTTATACATAAGTAATTTGTGGTATGATATTAATGATTTTGATTTAATTTTTAAAAACATCCTGATTAAATTGTCTTTCAGAATTTAACAGGACAAGAAAATATGAATGAAGAAAATTTTACTCCAAATGAACAACCGATTTTGGAGCCGAAGAAAAATAATATAGTGCTGATTGTGATTATTGTTGCAATTGTGGCTATCACAGCGGGAGTCATCGGTTTTCTGCTTGCTAAAAAAACCCAAGCGCCAGCAACTGCGCCAGCTGTTACTCAGCCAGTTACACAAACTCCATTGGCCCAACCAGCGGATGAAAATGCGGATTGGAAGACATATACTAACACAAAATATGGATTTGAATTTAAATATCCTGCTGATCTCATAACAAAAGAGGATTTATCAGGTACTGTTTTCGGTGTTTCTTTTTCCGATAAAAATGGAATGAAAAATGATCAGATAGCTCTTAATCAGTACAAAGCATCAGAACTACCTTCTATAAATTCTCTAATTCAGCAAATAAAAAAAGATGGGCTTGCCTTGAGTGAGCCAAGTGAATATTTAGTAAGTGGAATAAAGGGTTTACAAATTATTGAAAACGCTCCAGTGCCACAATATAAGGTATTTATAGAAAAAGATAGTTTTACTTATATTTTTTCTATTGCGAATGAATCACCTCGGCTTAGTGAATTCAATAAAATCCTTTCCACTTTCAAATTCACTAACACAGTAACAGACGAAACTGCGGATTGGAAGACATATGTAAATGATTCTTACGGATTATCTTTTAAATATCCTAAAACATATACAATGGATCCAGTAAGCAATCTTAAAGCAGGTACAATAAGAACGCTGAAATTATTTGATACAGCTAGACCAGGAAACCCAACGATTGAATTTGTGGTACCGGATGGGAGGGGTCCTTTTGGTCCTGCTGATATACTTTATGATACGGAAATTGAAAAGGGAAAGATTGTAATTAAAAACAGAAAAGTGATTCCTTATCTTGGTGAAGGCGATACACATACCAAAGATGACAAAACTTATATAGAATTTGAAATTGGTCATTTATATGGTCCCTCGGGCAACATGTATGACTCTAAATATTCAGCAACTTCGGGTAATGGAATTTTGGTGTGGTTTTCTTATGTTAAAAGCGAAGATTATGAGCAAGAATTAAAAGATATTATTTCCTCAATTACAATTACTAAGCCGGAAATATATGGCAAAAAATAAAATTTTTTCTCTTTCAAATTCACAAACTAAAAAATCTTAGAATTTTTTAAAATCGCTGCCTTTTACAGGCGGTGGTTTTTTATGTTGTGTATAAAAGGTTATCTGCTATATACTGTAAACATATGGAAAAATTTACCCCGCACTAACTTTGTGGAGGCCCTATGAGCCAAAATTTTTAACAAATTTAATAAAATTAAGATGCAGAAACAAGAAATAACAACCAATAAAGAAAACAAGCCAAAAAACCGCAAAGTTAGTGCGGGGTCGACATTTAACTTAGAAAAAGAGCTCTTGGAACAGGGCTTCGATGCTGTGATCGGAGTGGATGAAGCCGGGCGCGGACCGCTTTGCGGACCAGTAGTGGCAGCAGCAGTGCTCCTTCGCAATAACCAATCACCAAGCAACAAGATACAAACAATAACCAATGACCAAGGTTCAAATAATCAAACCGAAGAAAATACACCAAACACTAGATACCAAATACCAGATACTAATATGTGGGAGTTGGTCCGAGACTCCAAAAAACTTTCCGAAAAACAGCGGGAAAAGGTTTTTGATTTTATTCATGAAAATTTTCATGTCGGAGTGGGACTCTGCAATCATGAAACAGTCGATCGAATCAATATTCTGGAAGCAAGTTTCTTGGCGATGAAAAAAGCGGTAGTCTCCCTAAAAAGAGAAATGACAAATGACAAATTGCCAATGACAAATAAATTCCAAAATCAAAATGACAAAGAATTTAAAAATACTAAATACCAAATACAAGATACGAGATACATAATTCTAGTTGATGGAAACAAGATAATTCCAAATTTTTCCATGGAACAAAAGGCGGTGGTGGGCGGTGACAAAATCGTGAAATCAATTTCCGCGGCTTCCATCATTGCTAAAGTGACGCGGGACCGAATAATGATGGAAATGCATGCTAAATATCCGCAGTATGGTTTTGACAAACATAAAGGTTATGGAACTAAAATGCATATGGACGCGCTTTCCAAATATGGACCTTGCGAGATTCATCGCCAAAGCTTCGCGCCGGTCACCCGCTTGCTACGTGCTGTAAACAGAAAAAAAGAGGCTATTGACGTTTAACTCAAAAAATGCTATATTTTTTTGAAGTTCTTTGGAATAAACTAAAAAAAGAAGGGGGTTACCATGGTTATTGGTCGTGCAAACGAGGAAACTAAAAAAATGGGCGGTAGCAGCGTTGTTATACTAGACGATGCTGATATTGAGAAACTCGGAGAAGCCATATATTATGGCGACTCTAAACCAATTGCGGACATCGTTGCATGGGCTCACAAAAAAGGAAAGGGAGAGCCATTTATAGATGGCGGTAAAATTATCTTTATCCAAACTGGAGACAGTGAAAATTTACAATATTCACTTCCAGTCGCAAATTTGCGTAAGGCGCTAGATAGAATTTTATAGATAGCGTTCTATACGCAGCAATTTAACAGAGGCTTTCGGGAATTTTCCGGAAGCCTATTTTTTATATTAAATACAGATATCCATTGACATTTATCCATAAAATGCTAGGGTTTATACGGTTCTTTGGCTTAATAATATTATGAAAATTTAACAATAACGATAAAAAAAGAGAGGGGGCAGCTATGCAAATTGTCAGTGCGGAGCAAAAGTATCAAGAAGAACAGTTTATGGCTGCTGTTAAACTGGAAGAAATTGATATCAAAAATATCAAAAAAATTTTAACAACTGGCGATGAAAAAGAGATTAATGACGCAATTTCGGAAATCATTAATTTCGCCAAAAAAGAAGGGCACGGGATGCCATTTGTAGACGATGAAGATGGCGAAAAGTGCATACTGCTGGAAATTGAAAGCACGCGTTCAGAGATTAAGCGCAAACAGTGGATTCTTTTTGACGATGTCCATGAGATTAAAAACGGTCTGCGCTGCATCCTCGCATCATTTTGAAGGGCCTTTCGGTGAACTTCCGAGAGGCTCTTTACATTTTAGTTTAATAATGCTATTCTAACCAAAGTCAATAATCATAAAACATAAAGCATAAAACTTAGAACAAATTTCAAAAAGCATAGAATAGAAGGCAATTTCATGCTATATGTTCCATGTTTCGTGTTCCATGAATATATGAACAAAACAATTGTTTTGAAAGCCAAAATACGCGAAATTACGGGTAAAAAAGTGGATCAATTGCGCAAGGAAGATTTGATTCCGGCTATTATGTATGGCCATGATGTCAAACCGCAGAATTTGGCCGTGAATTATTTGGATTTCAGCCGCGTGTATGAAAAAGCTGGGGAAAGCGCTCTGATTGAACTGGAAGTAGCAGGAAAAAAAGCTAATGTTTTGGTGCATGATCTGCAACATGAGCCGATGAGCGGCCGATTTTCACATATCGATTTTTTCCAAGTTAACATGAAAGAAGAAGTTGAAACTGAAATTCCTTTGGAATTCGTGGGCGAAGCTCCAGCTGTCAAAGAATTGGGAGGAGTTTTGATTAAAAGCTTGGATGAAATTTCGGTTAAATGTTTGCCAGCTGATTTGCCGGAAAAATATGAAATCGATATCAGTAAACTGGCAACTTTTGAAGACGTGATTGCGGTCAAAGATTTGATAGTTTCCGATAAGATTGAAATATTAATTGACGGAGAAACAATTATCGCTTCCGTTCAGGAACCGCGTTCGCAGGAAGAATTGGAAAATCTCGAGCAGAAAGTTGAGGAAGATGTGACAAAAGTCGAAGGCGTAGTCAAAGAAACTCCGGCTCCGGAAACAGAAGAGAAAAAGTAAAAAACTTGAAATAATAAAAAAGTAGGCTCCTTCCGGGAAGCCTATTTTTTTTATAATAAATTTGTGCTATAATTCAACCGTAACCAAATAACAAATTAATCTATGTCAAAAATGAAAAACAAAATTAAATCCATCAAGAGTTATTTTTTAAAAAACAAGAAAGCTTCAATCTTGGCCTATTCTCTCATAGTCGTTTCGGTCATGATTGTTATTGCGACTTCAATCTCAGTTGTCACGGTTATAGAAAAGAAAGGGGCTGTTTCCACAGACGCATCGGTCCAAGCCTACCAAACTGCCGACAGCGGGGTGCAGATGGCAATTAAAGAAATCAATAGAATAATATCAACAGGCAACAGTTCTAGCACTTCTATTGGTTCCGTGTTCGCCAATTGCGTAGATCCCAATTCTGCAGATGGAAGCATATTTGCTGGTGCGGATTACAAACTTTCTTTTTTTTCCGATGAAGAGGGAAACACGCCGATTGGCTGTAGCGCAACGATAGATCAGATACAGAGTATAAAATCAGTCGGAACATATAAAGACACAGTAAGAGCTGTGCAGGTAGCGGTGGCGGCAAGCGTACCGCAGATGGAATTTTACACATTTCGGGCATCAGGAAGCGATCATGGAGGCGGAGGGCAAAATATTGATTGTACCTGGTATCAGGTTAAGTGGAATGGGACAGGCACACAACTAGGAACGGAGAGTTTCTGTGCACTGAGTGGAAAGGACCACGAACAAAACCTACCACAAAGCCAGGCCCAAGTTTGCGCTGCCTATGGTGACAATGTTCTTCAATGTCAAATTAGGCTTAAGAGCGGAAAATGGGAATATGGGGCGCCTATCGGAAATGATTACAGCATTTGCCAATTTACGTGTATGAGATTCAAATAAATTCACGCAGGGTCTTCTTTGAGAGGAGCATGATTGCAACTTGCAACATGCCCCTTTTATTTTTCCTCAATAGCTGACACTTTGCTTGCATGGTGGCAACAAAGTTTAATCAAATTCTAATATTTTAATTTCTTAAAAATTAAAAATTTAGAAAAATTAGAGAATAACAAATATTTTTGCCTATTTCAGCGTAAACTTGACAATTGGCTCCTAATAATGTATACTGAATCTAATTGTAAGTGTCTTACTTGGTTTCGCCTTTGTGGCAAAAATTAAGAGAAGAGGTCGCCTTACAAAGTAATTAGTTCACAAAAAGCGAAAACTATGGCAACAAAGCTCTATGTTGGTGGACTTCCATATGCAACTACGGAAGATGCACTACGAGACCTGTTTGCTCAAGCTGGAAGCGTTACCTCAGCAACGATCATCATGGATAAAATGACCGGTCGTTCAAAAGGTTTCGGATTTGTTGAAATGTCTTCTGATGAAGAAGCATCTAAAGCAATCGAACTGCTTGACAAAAAGGAGTACGAAGGACGTACTTTGACTGTAAACGAAGCTCGCCCAATGGAAGCTCGTCCTCCAAGACGTGATTTCAACGGACAAGGCGGTTACGGCAACAGAAACAGCTACTAAGCTGAATCAACAGAAACCCCGATTTAGGTCGGGGTTTTTTGTTGGACAAAATTAAAATTTTGTGCTATAATTAAAGAGTAGTGTAATAGAAGCGGGCTATGCCTCGCAGAAACGAAGTGAAGGCGGGTGTGGAAACCCCGTTTTTTCTTTATTTAAGCCAAAATTTCTTTTTAAAAAGCAATAAAAAAATTATGGGTATTTTAATTAAAAGAAGTGAAGCGATAAATAGAAAAGCCATGTCTGGTAAATTAGCAGGAGTTGGTGGTGTTGGTGCATATAAGGGCAGAGAAGTGGTTAATAATCTAGTGAAAGAACTTGGCTCAAAGAGCTTTGTTAAGAGAGAAGATTTAATGGCAGCTGCTAAAAAATCTGGCCTTAGTGATTTTAAGGCCAGAAATATTGTGAAAGAATTTAGCAAGGGTAATGTTAGCATTGCAGGAAAAATTAGTGATGCAAAACCGAAAGTTGATATGAATAAAGTCATGCAGGAAATTATGGCTAAAAGGAGAACGCCGAATGGTAATCCTGCTGGACAATTTCCTTCTGCCTCTGGCAGACTTTCTTCAAGTGCGCCGTCTGCGCCGCCGCGTCTTGGCCAGCCAGGTGCGGCTATGACAACGTCCCAATTTAATCAGCAATTTTTTAAAAGAGGTGGCAGTAATCTTGGACTGGCAGGAGTCGCCGGAACCAGACATTAATTATTTGAAAATCTTAAAAACAATCCAGACTAAATAGGGTTGTTTTTTTATTGATATTTTTCCTGATGACCGATATACTAAAGCTAAAAGCGTAAGAGCTAAAGAAATAAAAATATGCCAGATTCAGAAATAATAGAAAAATATAAGAAAGCTTGGGAAAAGTTTGAAACAAAAATGGCCTCTTTAAGAAAAGAACAGCGGGAGATTTTGGCGAGCATTGTTGAAAAATTAGATAAGCAGAAAATAGATAAGTTGCGGGATAAATTAAAAAACCAATGAGCCATGAGACAATAAAAAATGAAAAAGAAATTGAAGCGCCGCTGGGAAGTAAAGAAGATTCTGCCACTAAAGAATCTCCCGAAGAATTAGCACGGAAAATGGCGGAGCAAATGACAGTTCAATCCCAAAAGGAAGTGACTGATTTTCAGGCCGCGGGGAAAGAAGGAATTGTAAACATTGAAAAAACTTTAAAAGATGGTTTGGCTATTGATGAAAATGATAAAACAGAACTGAAAGGATTAGATCAAGAAGCGGATGGAGCAAAAGATAAATTGGTTGCGGGAATTAGTAATAAAGATGAATCGAAAGAAAAAATTCCTGTAAAAGATCAATCAGAAGTTTTTGAAAAAGCTAATATTGTAGGAATTGCAAAAGATGATAATTTCGAAGGTTCGATAATTATTAAAACTAAAGATGCAGAAGACAGGATTAGCGGGTATGCTATTAGAAAAAATAGTCAGGGGGATTTAGAGGGGAATAGAATAGGATATATGAAGGATGGTTCCATTGGTCCTGTATATCAGCTTCATGAATCAGATTTTGTCGAGCTTGGAAAAACAGGAGTCCTTGAAAAATACGAGAATACTTTGTTACAAGAAAGAGACATTGACTTTGCTAGAAAAGAAATTCAAGAGGGTGTTGTTCTTGAAGGTTTTGAAAAAAGAGCAGGTGATTTTTTTGAGACATTAAAAAGGGGAACACCTAGTGTTGAAATGGCTGAAAAATACGAAAATGATTATGCAATTCCCGCATATCATCAAGCGAAGAGACTGAAAGGTATAATCGATAAAAACAACAGTGAACGTGTCGATAGCAGATCAGAAAAGGAGAAGCCTTTTAACTCTATCTCTTCAATAGTTAAAGACAAAAAAGCTTTATGTGTCCATTTTTTAACTGGATTTTCAAATGCAAACAATAAGACTGGCACCTCAGGCATTGAAGTGTCAAGCGGTGATACATTTTCAAAAAGATCCAAAGAAGCCCTTAAGCAGCTGAACACCCTTGCTGGGCTTAGTCCTTCGATTTCTACTTCTGTCTTTGCAGATTCACACAATTTCGACAGTACATGGTGCAGAGATGCTGGTCAGCCAATAGGAGTTATTCTTCGAGATGGTGAATGCACGGAAATATCAACGGATGATGCAAATTCTAGATCCGCATCTCCCAAAAGTAGAAAAGGGTGGGGAGAAGTTGCTACGGTAGAAGGTATCAATAAAATGCTTTCCTCAGAAGAAAGAAAATATTCCCAAAGTGGCTATAATGAATTTATTGTTTCTGAGCCAAGGATAGGAGCTTTGTTTGCTACCACTGATAAACCAGTTGAAAAAGAATGTTTAAATAAGCTCCTGCAGGAAAATGAACAATTTGGGTATCCGCTTTTGTTTGAACGCAAGGGGCGATTTTATCAAATACCGAGAGAGGAGCTCGAAAAATTATCACAAGATAGTGAATCAAATGCTGTAAGTGTTGATGAATATTTATTTGATTCGCGAGAGGTATCACGCGAGGATATTCGTAAGTCTATTTCAACTATGGAAGATGATGAATTGAAGGACAATGAAAAGCAGAGATTTGATAAATATGTTGAGAATTACGAATTAAAACCACACTTTGATTGGGCAGCTGAACTTGAATCTACAGTTAAAACAAAAAACGCTTATATTTTAGATAAAGAAATTAAAAAAAATGCAGATCATGAACAAATGTTAGCAAAAGAGTTAGAAACAGAAGGTCAATTGACTAAGCGCCTAACTGAATATTTCAATAAAAATAATCAACTCGGAAAATACTGGACCGAAAAAAACGAATATACTTATGTAAATGGGGAGGAATATGTAGGCTTTGATCCAATACCAGATGATGCAAAAGTAGAAACAAAAGAAGTAATAACTGAATATTGGGATTATGTAGAGACGATTGTTGAACCACCAGCGGTTGCCGATAATATTGTTGGTATAGGTGAATTGTCAAATTTCCAAACTGAAATTAGGCGCCATCTTTATGTAGTAAAATTTCCTAGCGGAAAAATTTTTCAGCAATCATCTGAACAAACGAATATTATTTCTAAATCAATAGACAGGGATGGTAATGAACGAAGAAAAACTGCTTACGGTAGTAGTGTCGAAGAAGAAATGGAATTAGATAATAACGAAAAAGTTAGGCGAAACTTTGATCATAGATTGGATATGCAAACTAATTTCAGACCGCTGTTTGGTTCTATAGAATATGGAAATAATAAAGGATTAATAATAGGTCAAGACGAATTGGAAAATGAAATATTTAACGCAAAATATGTAACCGATGAGACGCGAAGTAAATCTTCAGCTTACGCATTTGCCATGGTAGAAATGTGTGAAAATGATAATGACGCAACTGAGGCAGAAAAATGGAAAAGCGTTGCCTTGAAGATTTCCGGAAGTGTTGAAAGATATAAATTTGTTAATTCAAAACTCAATAATGATGGAACTCTTAAACTTGATAATAATGACGTAGTTAATCTTTAATATTAATAACTATTAATATTATTTTTTAAAATTTAAATTATGGAAATCAAATCAGCACAATTTTTGAAGGGGGCAATCGGCGGGGAAGGTTTGCCGATAGAAAATTTTCCGCAAATCGCATTTGTCGGACGTTCGAACGTGGGCAAATCCAGTGTCATCAACACACTGGTCGGCATGAAAGACTTGGCGATTTCGAGTTCAACTCCTGGTCGGACGCTGCAGCTCAATTTTTTTCTTATCAATGAAAATTTATATTTTGTCGATTTGCCTGGCTATGGCTATTCTAAACAGTCACTCAAATTCGCGGAAAAAATGCGCAAGATGATTATGTGGTATTTGGAACAGAATGAAAACCGTCCGCAGAAAGTCGTGCTGATCATTGACGGCAATGTCGGACCGACAAAATTCGATTTGGAGATGATAGAACTGCTGCAAGAAAATGCCTATGATGTGATCGTGGTGGCGAATAAGATGGACAAAATCAAAAAAAGCGAACTGGACCGCAAAAAGAAGGAGATTACTCAAAAATTGGATACGGAAAACATCATCTATTTCTCTTCAAAGACGAAAAAGGGAAAAGATGAATTGTTGGAAAAGATTTTATAGCAAAATGTTTTTAGTGTTGACTAGCATATGTTGGTGTGTTATATTGTCTTAATTTGATATTAATAAACAGTATATTAAAAATAGAGGAGGGCGTATGGTCGAATATACTTTCTTTAGTGATCTTGAGATGGTCGGTAGGCAAAGGTTTTGTAGAAAGGTTTTACCTACCAAGAAAGCAGCAGATGGTTCTTCCAAATTTGCTGAAAAAATCGTAGGTTTGGACTGTATTGGGGTGCCTATGCCCGAAAAACAGATTTCACAAAAAAAAGCGGCGGGGCAAGCAATGGATCAGGGCGTTGTTACTAAAAGATGGTTTTATTCAAATACCGCCAAAAGATGGTTTTATTAAAAAAAGGCCTTTATATGGCGGGAAAATGAAGTTAATTTTCCCGCCGTTTTATTTTTATTGACACTCTCTTCGATTTCTGTTATATTTATATAAAGTTTAAGGGAACTCATTAGCTGCCTGAATGGCAGCGTTTTGTTTGCAATTCGTATATTCGTAAAAAATTCGTAATTCGTAGAGAACATCATGGAAATTCGAAATATAGCAATTATCGCTCATGTGGATCACGGCAAGACTACCTTGACCGATGTTATCATGCGCCAAACCGGCATGGTCGAAGAAGGCGTGAGCATGGACAACAACGCGCTGGAACAGGAACGCGGCATAACGATTTATTCCAAAAATACTTCGGTTTTTTATCGCGGAACGAAAATAAATATTGTGGACACGCCCGGACACGCAGATTTTGGATCGGAAGTAGAACGGGTTTTGCGATCAATTGACAGCGTGCTTTTAGTGGTGGATGCGCAAGAAGGACCGATGCCACAAACCAGATTCGTGCTGAAAAAATCTTTGGAACTGGGCTTGAGACCTATTGTAGTTATTAATAAAATTGACAAACCAGCCGCCAATCCTGATTTGGCGCAGGAACAGGTGTACGAATTATTTATGGATCTGGGTGCGAGTGATGAGCAGCTTGATTTCACAACGATATATGCCAATGGTCGCGCCGGAATTGCCAAAGAACATATGGCTGATGAATCGACAACTATTGAACCTTTGCTCGATATGATTTTGCTGAAAGTAAAACCAGCTAAAGCTGACAAAGATGCTGAGCTTCGAATGCAACCTTTCAATCTGGCCTACGATAATTTTTTGGGACGCTTGGCCATTGGACGCATCCATGAAGGAACAATTAAAGCTGGTTCAACTTATGTTCTCAAAAAGAATGATGGCACGATTGAAAAATCACGCGTGACAAAACTTTATAGTTTCAAGGGCGTAGCGCGAGATGAAGTGCCGGAAGCTTATGCCGGTGACATTGTGATGGTGGCGGGTTTTCCGAAAATCGATATCGGGGAAACAATTTGTGAAAACGAAAAACAAGAATCTTTGCCAGCCATTACGATTGATGAACCGACCATATCCTTGCGATTTATGGTAAATGATTCTCCATTTGCCGGCCGTGAAGGAAAATTTGTAACCAACAAGCAAATTTTGGAAAGATTACATAAAGAACTGGAAGTCAATGTCGGACTCAAAATAGATTTTTCATCTTCGGCAGAATATTGCACGGTTTTTGGACGGGGAGAATTGCATGTTGCAATCCTTCTGGAAAATATGCGCAGGGAAGGATATGAAATTCAAGTTTCCCAGCCGCAAGTTATTATCAAAGACATAGACGGTGTTAAATCGGAACCGTTCGAAGAAGTGACGGTGGATGTGCCGAGCGAACTTTCAGGAACAGTCATTGAAAATATGGGCAAAAGAAAAGGTATTATGACTGATATGCAAGTGCATGGTTCGCAAACTAGACTTTTGTTTGAAGCACCAACCCGCGGTCTTTTGGGTTATCGCGGACAATTTGTAGTTGATACCAGGGGGGTTGGTATTCTTTCTTCGCGCGTGGTTGGATTTAAACCATATGTTGGAGAAATAAAAAGAAAAGAAGTTGGATCAATGGTTTCTATGATAGGTGGAAAGGCCTTGGGATTTTCATTGGCCAATTTGCAGACGCGCGGCGTGCTTTATATCGGACCAGCAACTGAGGTTTATGAAGGCATGGTTATTGGCAATGTGGCTAAAGGTGAAGATATGTCGGTCAATCCGATCAAGGGCAAACAACTTTCAAATATGCGTTCATCTGGAGCTGATGAAGCAATCTGCCTGACTCCACATTGGGAAATTTCCATCGAAAGAGGACTCGAAATTATGAATGAGGATGAGTTTTTGGAAGTGACGCCGAAAAGCGTGCGCCTTCGAAAACAATTTCTTTCAGAATTGGACAGAATCAGGGCGAATAGAAAGAAATAGTATTTCGTATTTGGTATCTTGTATTTTGTATAAAAATCCCGATTTATATCGGGATTTTTATATTGACAAAATAATTTACTTTGATATTATAATAGAAGTTGCTAATTTTTTTGCTGTTTGTGACAAGGAGGGGCTCATCCAACGTGATGAGTCGAAACCGAAAACCTTTCAATATGAAATGGAAGGAGCAAAGTAACCCTATGGAGGCAATTTTCATTTAGACTGGATGTTATTAGACGATGTTATCGGCGAAGAATATTAATCTTCGCCGATAACACATAATCCTTAATTTTTTTAAGGATTTTTTATTTACAAAGAAGTTTAAAAATATTTTTTTACTTTGACAAAATCTTCCGCTATTTCCGGATGGCAGACAATCTCGGTTTGGCCTTCCGGCAAATTTTCCAGAAAATTATCCATGTCCTTGATCCAGTCGAGACTGATGAGCGATTCAGAAGAAACAGCCTGAGATTTTCGAAATTTTTTATGATTTATAAATTTGAGACAGTGCAGAATGTGCGAATACGGGTTTTTACGCAATATAAAAGAACTGCTGCCAAAACGTATGTAGGGGATTGAATATTTCTTGGCTAATTTTAGGGCGATTTTCAGAAAGGGAGGGAAGAGATGCACGTGTTCATGCGAGCTGATGCCATCAGGATTTCTGCCGAATGTTTCCTTGAATTTTTCAATTTGTTCTCTCCAATCATCTTCAACTTTTGCCAAGGATAGTTTTCGGGTCACGAATTTATAGAAAAATCCGAAGCCACGCAATAAAACGCCCTGTCTTTTGCGGCGATCTTCACCAAATTCATTTAGGATGTCTAAATGAACGTCAAGTTTAGCTCTACTTCTGGATATTTCCGAAACTTCTTCAGCGGAAAAAATTCCGTGCATCATTATTCCGATCCGGTCTATTTTTCCAAGAGATACGAGATGGCGGATATTCCGGTTAGCTCTGGGACTTATTCCGAAATCATCGGCACTGACAATAAGGCGGTGGCGACTATGGGGGTTATATAATAGCATATTTTAAAATTATAAGACTTGAAAAAAACCCTGACACATGCTACAATTCTAACAAATTAATAATTAAAGGTAAAGGGTTTGCCCTTGGCTTTAAAAAATTCCTATGGAACTTAAAAATTTCAATGTATTTTTCTTTCTGGCTGTTCTCTTGGGGTCGAGTATTATAACTTTTTTTATTTTTAAACCGTTTCTGGTTGCAATTTTTCTGGCAGCTATCTTGGCGGTTCTCTTTCAGCGTCCGTATTTATTTTTTCTTTCAAAAACGAAAAACAGCAAAAGCATAAGTTCTCTTATAACATCGCTTATCATAGTTCTCATTATCATAATCCCTATAATAGCGATGGCAATATTTGTGGGCAATGAAATCGCGTCGGCATATCATTCGGTAGCCATGTCGGATGATTTTTATCAAAAAAAGGTGGAACCAATTATCGGAGGAATCAAGACATCGCCATTGTATGATACGCTTAATCTTGAGCAATTTGTAAGTAAAGAGGCTTTTTCTCAATATTCCAAACAGCTGGGACAACTAGCCTTAAATTTTGTGCAGAGTGCCTATTCGAGCGTTACTCATTTATTTTTTATGCTTTTTGTGATGTTTTTTGCATTGTATTATTTCTTTATCGATGGTAAAGACATTGTAAGAAAAGTAATGTATATAAGTCCTCTTCGGGACGCGCATGAAGATTTGCTGGTGGAAAAATTTGTTTCAATCAGCCGGGCGACTATTAAGGGAACCTTTGTGGTTTGCCTAGTTCAGGGAATGATAGGCGGGATGGTTTTCTATATTGCGGGAATCCAATCTGCGGTTATCTGGGGAGTTGTTATGGCACTGTTTGCTATTGTGCCAATGTTTGGTTCCGCAATAGTCTGGTTTCCTATTGGAATAATTCTTTTACTATCAGGAAGCATCTGGCAAGGTGTTTTTGTTTTGGCGGTAGGCATGGGTTTAATATCAACAATAGATAACATATTGAAACCAAAATTAGTTGGCAAGGACACGCAGATGCATCCTTTGCTGGTACTTTTAGCAACTTTGGGTGGGTTGGCGCTCCTTGGTCCGGCCGGAGTTATTGTTGGTCCCATAATTATTGCATTATTCGTTTCGCTGTGGGATATATATGGAATTGAATTTAAAAAACAACTAAAAGAATACAATAATAAGTAGCCATTTTGTATTTTACGGATATGGTTTCCTGGTATCAAAATTTATCTTTACACATAGATCCGATCGCTTTTACGGTCGGCTCTTTTTCTGTCAGATGGTACGCAATATCATATCTGGTAGCTTTTTTAACTGTTTATTGTCTTTTAAAATGGAGAGTAAAACATGATTCTCAGATTATTGCTCAAATTTCCAATTTCCAATTTCCAATTTCCAAACAATTTTCAAATATCAAATCCCAAATTTTAAATGAGATACAAGATACAAAATACTATATACAAAATACTATTCTAGATTTTCTGCTGGTGGCTTTCTTCTTGGCATTGATCGGCGGGCGAATCGGCTATGTTTTACTGTATAATTTTACATATTTTATCAATAATCCCATTTCAATCATATGGCCTTTCGAAAATGGAAATTTTGTCGGATTGTACGGAATGAGTTATCACGGAGGTCTCGTGGGCGTGCTGATCGGTAGCTGGATTTTTTTGCGCGTGAAGAAAATTAATCCCGCACCTTCTCGCTCATGCGATTTATCTTCACAGCAAACTAAAAATTTATCCGGAAGGTGCGGGATAAACTTTTTAGCCTGGGCGGATTTTGTGGTTCCAGCGGTGCCACTGGGATATTTTTTCGGCCGGATCGGAAATTTTTTAAATGGTGAACTGTATGGCCGGATCACGAATTCTTCTTTGGGAATGTGTTTTGCAAACAATCAGACAATATTGCGTCATCCGTCGCAAATTTATGAAGCTGTCTTGGAGGGCTTGCTGCTGTTTGCGATTCTCTGGAAACTGAGAAACAAAAAGTTGCCCAAAGGTTGGCTGTTGGCAATCTATCTTATAGGTTATGGAATTTTGCGCATTATTGGGGAACAATTTAGAGAGCCGGATCCGCAAATCGGACTTTTGCTGAATTTCTTTACATTAGGGCAACTTCTGTCTGTGGGCATGATATTTTTGGGCGCAGGCATTTTGGTGTTGAAAAATTCAAAAAGATGATATACTTAAATTGGATGAATGCGTAAAAAATAAACCTTTTTCAGATGAACGTCAGATTCAGAAACAAAAAAAATATAGATATCAAAAGTACAAAAAAAGCCAATAGCGGCGCTTTATTGGTACGCAAAAAATCGAATTCGATTCTTTTTTCACGTGGCAAGATAAGCCAAAACTTTTTTACGGAAGATTCAAAGCTCTATATAACTCCGCGTGAAATGGAACTTTTTGGCAGAAATGTTCAATTAGAACGCAATTCAAAAAGATGGGATAGTGCCGGTTCGCGCATTGTGCGGGAGTTTGTATATTATAAACCAAAAGAAAAAAGCCAATTAGCGCAGGCTTTAGAAGAAAGATATGCTCTACTTAATGATTCCTTAGAAAAAATTTCCGGCGGTATTTTCGGACATTTTTCACTGGCCAGAGCCTGGAATCTTTCAATTGTCGGATCTATTTTGTTTGGGATGGTAATAATGACCTTTGTCTATCGCTATTTGGGACAGGGAGTTTCGGCCCAGCAAGCTGTTTATAGCAACACTGTCCAAAATGAACAGCCGGCGCAGAAAGGAAAAGTTTTAGGCGCTGAATTTAGCGACGATGATGTGAAAGAGTTCACCAAGCAATTTCTGGAAATTGAAAAAGTTGAAAATGAACAAGCTTTGGAGCAAGAAATAAGAAAAATGGTCAAAGGCTATCCGATCGAAAAAATGGCGCCCTATATTGCCAAAAAGGATCGAACCGTGGCTGCCTTTATGGTTTCTATTGCCCGTAAAGAAAGCAGTTGGGGAGTGCATGTGCCTGTGCTTAATGGACAAGATTGCTATAATTATTGGGGTTATCGCGGCCAGCGAAAGCTAATGGGAACAGGTGGCCACACTTGTTTCAACAGTCCTCAGGACGCGGTGGACACAGTGTCCAAAAGAATACAAACTTTAGTGGAAAAATATGGCAATACCACTCCGGCTAAAATGGTTGAACCTTGGAAGTGTGGATATGACTGTGAAGCCACAGGGGGGCGGGCAGCTGCCAACAAATGGATCAGCGATGTAGCTATGTATTTCAATAAATTAAATGAAAAAGAATAAACGTTTAAAAACTTATGACTAGTTTTTTTGGTTTGAAAAAAATCGCAATAATAACCTCGCTTTTTTTAGGGGTTTTCTTTTTTTCAGGATGCGCTAATCAACAGGCGATTCAAGATCGACAATCAGAACCTGTTCCAATAACGCAATCGCCTATAAATAATCAACAAAAAACTCCTGAAAAAAACAATTTAGTTCAACAGCCAAAATCATTAGAACTGCTTTCGCAGAAGGATGTGACACCTGAAGGCCAGCAGGCGCATCGACCAGATGTCATAGCTATTAAAGGGGAACTGTGGCTGGCTTATGTAAACAATTCCAGCGGATCCATGCTCCAACGTTTTGACTCTAACCTTAATAAAATCGGCCAGTCCATAGCTTTGCAAAAGACCAATGAGGATAAAATGACTACGGATATCCGCGTTAGCAAGGCCAACGAAGAGTTTTGGATGGCTTATGAAAGCATCTTGTCTCCGGAAATTGCCTGCAATGAACATTTTCTAAATGTTGCTTCTTATGCGGGTTATCCTCCGCAGGTTTCTAAAAAAGCTTTTCATATTGCCAAAGGCTGCGCTTTAAACAAAAACTATATTGATAATCCTGTTGGACTTCCTGCAAATCCGGAAATTGCTGATGATCCAACCCCTTTCTTTCACGAAGGCGTTCGCTATGTACTTACGCGGGCTTGGGGTGATCGGACAATTCAACACCTGAGAAAACTTAACGCGGATCTGAGCGTGGCGGAGGACATATTGCTCGATACTAGCGCCGTGGTGCCAAATGGGCAGGCAAAAAGAATGAGCCAAAGCGCCCTTCTGCATATTGATGGCAAGCCATACTTGGTGGCTGGATTTTCAACCGGCATGTGGGTTGATTCAAACACTTCTGAATTATATGTTCTCGGTCTTAGCGATGATTTGCACTCATTCTTGGGCAAAGCAGTGCGTTTGCCAATAACTGGCGTAAAGTTTCCAACAAGGGTTACCAGGGCTCTCTATGCCAATGGTGCGCTGATTATCAATTTTATCGATTCTTTTGTTTATCCGCAAAATGGTCCGAAAACAAGCGAATATCTGGCGCTCTTTGATGTGACTTCGGGATTTTCACTGCTTAGTCAAACAAAGGTTCAGGATCATGGGGTGGCAGACAATCATTCCAGCTTTGAAATCTTGAATAACCGGCTCTATCTTTTCCAGCAGCAAGACGGGGAAAAGATTTCGGCCAAAATTTTTCAGCTTAAGTAGGTTTTTTTAATTTTTGTTCGTAATTATTAGCCCACAAATAGCAGATATTGACAAGTTTTATCTTAAAAAAGCCCATCTTTGAGGGCTTTTTTATTTTACAATATTAAAAAATGGCTTATATAAAGCAAAAAATAAGAATATAAATTCTTGAAAAAGTGGATAACCCGTTTGACCTCAGGATTGTTTTTTGCTACACTAGAGTCTGCGTTTCCAAAACAGGAAACCTTTTAAATTGTTAAATATACTATATGAGTGATCCCTTGAATTTAGGGGAAAAAGCGTTCTCGGAATCTGATCTGCAAACCAAGGAAGTTTTAAAATCGGTTCTGAAAAATAAGGTCATTCTTATTTTCGCGGTGCTATTAATCATAGTAGGAGTGGGAACAAAAGTTTTGGACTCCCAGCCTGTGTTTTTTGCGCATGCTTATGCCAGCGAAAAAAGTGAATCTGAAAAAATAGAGTCGCCGTTATTTGCGGAAAAAACTCAAATTTTTTCCGAAAAAGGTGATATTCAGGTAAATTCCGCCAAAAAAGAACAAAAAAAGCCTTTTAATACGATTGACGGCTCATCCGGAGAATTTGCCAAAAAATTGTACGCCATTGTTGAAGATGCGCCGATCAAGGAGATGGTGCCTTTTATTGCTAAACGCGATAAACGCACGGCTGCTTTTCTGGTGGCTATTGCAAAGAAAGAAAGTGGTTTTGGTGAACATTCGCCGTCATTGAACGACCAAGACTGCTTCAACTATTGGGGCTATAAGGGTTCTGCGGGGCGAGGCACTTCCATGGGCTATGCTTGTTTTGCCAGCGCTGAAGAAGCTATCCAGATAGTTGGTGATCGCATAGATGTCTTGGTTAATAAAAATCGTACGACACCAGCCAGCATGGTTCACACTTGGAAATGCGGAACAAACTGCAAAGGCGATCCGGGAGCTCCCGGATGGGTTTCAACTGTTGCTATGTATTTTGAAAAAATTATCGGCTAAAACAGCAATAAAAAATTTCAATAAATATTACGTAACTTATTACGTAATAAATCGGTATTTACCTCTTTGTTGTCATCACTCGCTCGGAAATGAAAACAAGTTTTCATTTCGCTCGCTTCGTTCGACAATAAAAAAAACAAAAACCCCGATTGGTCGGGGTTTTTTGTTATGGAGTTTTTAGTGTATAATAAGTCTATAATAACTTTCAATTTTACCCGCGATGGCTTGGCTCATTATTGTTGTTAGCGCGTATTTTTTCGGATCCCTATCGAATGTTGGAGATAAATTTCTTTTGGGATCCAAGAGAATTTCATCAGCGCCGGTGTACGCTTTTTATGTCGGCTTGTTTGGCTTGGGAGCATTTTTATTGGCGCCTTTCGGGCTGGGTTTTCCCACTGGAAGCAATATGATTTGGTGTTTGATTAGCGGACTTATTTTTTCGTTCGGGATCATGCTGTTGTTTTTTTCAATAGAAAAAGCGGAAGCTAGCCGGGTTACTCCAGTGGTTGGAGCCACTATTCCATTAGCCACGTTTATTTTAGGCGGTATTTTTGGTATAGAAAAATTAACTGAATTGCAGATTGTCGGCATGGCAATCCTTATTCTTGGCGGGTTGCTCATCTCCTTTGATTTGCCGCTCAAAATTGGAAAAAGAAAATTTTTTTCCGGATTTTATTACGCGATCGGTGCCGGAACTTTTATTGCAGTTGCCTATCTGCTGTTTAAAATTATTTCAGGCCAGGAGGATTTTATTACTTGGTATGTCTGGACGAGAATGGGGGGATTTATCGGAGCCTGCATTCTGCTGGCTGTTCCCATCTGGAGAAAAAATATCTTTAAAAGTTTTCATGCGGCCAAGAAGAATAAAAAACAGGCCGTCCTGACCGGCGGAATTTTTTTAGGCAATAAAATTGCCGGTGGAGCCAGCACACTGATGCTGAATTATGCCATCGGGCTTGGAAGCGTTACTTTGATCAATGCCTTGGTTTCAATGCAATATGTTTTTGTGCTGATTATTGTTTCCATTCTCCATCGCAGCAAGGCGCATATTTTTCAGGAAAAACTTTTATTCTGGGATTGGGCGCAAAAAATCGCAGCGATTGTTATTATAGGCGGCGGAGTGTTTTTAATTTATAAATAATAATTGCCATAAATGGCAAAAATAAAATACAAAAATTAAAATTTAAAAGTATATCTTTATGCAAATCCTAAAGAAGGTTTTAAAAATTCTGGGCTGTATCCTGGGCGCTATTTTGGTGATAGTTTTGTTGTTTTTCATCTACATCAATCTTCCGGTAAGTCCGAGCAGCCAAAAGGCTAAAATAGGCGTGACCTTTTCTTTGCGTTACGCGCAGGATATTGGGCTTGATTGGAAAGAGGTTTATCTGGCTATGCTCGATGACTTGGGCATGAAAAATATCCGCATTCCGATCTATTGGGATTTGGTGGAAAAAAATTCGGGCGAGTATGATTTTTCCGACATTGATTGGCAGCTTGATGAAGCGCGAAAGCGGGATGCAAAAATAATTTTGGTTGTTGGCCAAAAAGTTCCGCGCTGGCCGGAATGTTTTATCCCTGGGTGGATCGGATCAGATGATAATTTGAGAAAAGAAAAACTGCTGGCGTTTGAAGAAGTTGTTATCAACAGATATAAAAATGGCCATCCGGAAATTGCCGTCTGGCAGGTTGAAAATGAACCATTTTTGAAATTTGGCATTTGCCCGGCCATCGATCCCGCTTTGCTGGATAGTGAAATAGCCAAAGTCAAAAGCCTTGATTCATCCCGTCCGATTATGATCACGGATAGCGGAGAGTTGAGTCTGTGGATACCAGCGGCCAAAAGAGCGGATATTTTTGGAACAACAATGTATCGTGAAGTATATAACGCGAAACTGGGCCATTGGCGCTATCCAATCGGGCCAAATTTTTTCAAGGCCAAGCAACTTTTAATTAAACTGTTTGCAAAGCAAAATAATACAATCGTAGTAGAACTTCAAGGCGAGCCTTGGGTGGAGGGCTGGACAGTTCATGCTCCGGTTGAAAGGCAATTGGAATCAATGAATGCTGAAATTCTGGTCGACAATATTGAATTTGCCAAAAAAACCGGCATCAATGAAATATATGTTTGGGGTGTGGAGTGGTGGTATTGGATGAAAAAAACACAAAATAACGCTACAGTTTGGGAGACAGTCAAAACTTTTACTCGGCAGTAGCAACTTAAGTTGGATATATTATGCAAAAATTGTATAATATAAACGATTAGTTGATAAAAACAAAATATGAGCAAGCAGCAGAAAATTGCCGTTTTTGATATTGACGGAACTATTTTTCGAAAAAATCTCCAGTTTGAACTCATCAATGAACTTTCTTGGATGAACATTTTTCCGCGCAATGTTCGCGATCAAATCGTGGCTTTTTACACGGATTGGCTGGAACATAAGGGAGCATATGAACAATATCGCGCTAATCTAGTCGATCTTTATGAAAAATACATAAAAGGATGTTCTCTCAAAGATGTTGAAAGAGCCAGCAAAGCTGTGATATCATTTCATCAAGATCGCACCTATATTTTTGCGGAGGAACTGATACGCAAGCTCAAGCAGGAGGATTATCATCTGATCGCTATTTCCGGATCGCCAATCGAAATTGTGAGAGAATTTAATAATAAGCATTTGCATTTTGATGCGGTGTTCGGCAGCGTCTATGAATATGATGAAAAAGGAATTTGCACCGGGAAAGCTCTATATGAGCCGGTAAAGCACAAAGGCCACTTGGTCAAACAATATGTCTATGAACATAGCATGCCGCTGGATGATTCTTATGGAGTAGGCGACACAAAATCAGACGCAAGCCTATTGGAAATCGTGGCTAATCCGATTGCTTTCAATCCTGACGAAAATCTCAAAGCGATTGCGGAAGAAAAAGGCTGGCGGATTGTGGTGGAAAAAAAGGATGTTATTTATGAAATCAAATAATATATAAATTATAATGACAATAAAAATATGACTTTAAACGAACGCTTAGAAAAAATATTGTTAGCGACTTTGTGGATGTGGCTGCCTTTTCGCGCTTGTTGGAGACTCCTTAAGGAATTTCGGGAAAAGTATTTTTAAACATGGAAAATGTTTAATTTTTGTTTATCACACTAAATAATAAAAAAAGATGGAAGAACAATCCAGCCAAAAAAAGTTTTCTAAAAAATTTATTATCGGAGGAGCAATCTTGATTGTGCTTCTTTTGATTGTGCTGGCTGTTGTTTTGTGGACGATTTTTATCAAGCCAAAAGATTCGAGCCAGCCGGTAGAAATTCCAGTGCTAGAAAATTCCAAAGAAGCTTTTGTCAATGATGTTAGCGGAGTTCAAGAAATCGAAGAGGAAGATAAGTTTCCGGAAGGATTTTCTCACAGCGAGAATTATATGATGAAAGAGATAACCTTCGGCGGTTACGAGATTGATATTGCGGGGGAAGCAAAAAATGACCCGCTGGTCATTTCGGATGTTAAGGGGGAAACCGTGATTTCAAAAGACGGGAAAGAAACAAAGCTGTTGTTTACCTGGAAAACAAACAAAATGGCAACATCTATCGTAACCTATGCCAAAAATGACGGTCCGATAAAGAACAATTTGGAAGAAAAAGGTCCAGGGCTTGCGCATGCCCTTATTCTTAATTTTGAGCCATCCACTCGCTACACTTATTCGATCAGCGCTACCGACAGGTGGGGGAACGTCGCAAATTCTGAAAAATTTACCACCTTTACTTCAACCAAGAGCGATAATGTTATAGATCTTATTATTCAACAATTCAAACAGATGTTCAGTTGGGCAAAGATAGGCTGAAAATAAAAAATGATTAGAATTAAAATGGTGTAAGTTTATTCTTTATAAAGTTGTTGTTTTAGTTATTTTTGTAATAATACATATTATTACTATGATAAACCAAGTTCCTAGTTTGGAGTTTGGTAACACAGATTCCTGATGTTATGTTTTAACTTAATAAAAGCGGCTTTTTAAATGTCTGATTACGATATAATTAAGACATAAATTATGTATTATAAAGATATTTATTATTCATTCTTTGTTCGAATATTTTTTGTTATTATATCGGTAATTATTGTTAGCTTGCTTTTTGGTTATGCAAATAATGCTTCAGCAGAAAATCTTCAGGGATATACAAACTACGAACAACATTCTGACATAAGCGAATGTGAAAAAATAAGAAAAGATTGGGAAAAATGTCTTGCTCCTCCTGGGTGCGGGGAATATTATAAAACAGGTTACGATCCATATCGTGAATCAACCTTATGTTTTATGCAAGTAGCCTTAAAAAATAGGGATATAAATATTTGCTTTCAAAAGTTTAATAATAGTGAATATTCAAATAAAGCCGATTGCGTTTCGCAGATAGCTATTGCTGAGAAAAATTCTAGTCTATGTGAAAGAATTAATGAGATTGATATTCCGGCAGGGGCAGTAACAAACAGATTAATTCCCGATTCTGAACGCGAAATTATTAAAAATAATTGTCTCAGGCAAGTTTCCATTTATACAGGAAATATAAATACTTGTGAAAATATACAGACAACGCAGATAGGGTTAAAAGAGCATTGTTATATAAATGGCCTTGAAAAAGCAATCGCAAGTAAGGATGATTTAATACCAAAAAATCCTGAATTATGCGAAAAAGTTCCAGGATCATCAATGAAAGAATTGTATCATACTAAAAATGATGCGTATCGCACCGAGTGTTATAATTTTGCTCTTAGTGAACTTTCAGGAGAAAAGCTTGAAGAATACTTGGTAAAAAACATTCCAATTTGCAAGAGATTTCCTTTATCAGAAGACAGATCTGCTTGTTATAATGTTGCTTTTGATAAACTTACAGGAGAAAAATTTGAAGAATATTTGGTAAAAAACATTCCAATTTGTAGTAAGTTTCCTTCAGCAGAGTATAGCGCTAATTGTTATCAAAAAGTTCTTGATAGTTTGATGAAATCAAAATTTTCTGATTATTTTGTTGAAAATCCGAAAATTTGTGAAGATTTTATTGAGCCCGATAATAAAGAAGAATGTTATCAAGAAGCGTTAAGCGTTATGTATTCCTATCAAGGAGGAACCTTTTTGGGAAAAAATGCCAATGCTTGTATTAATTTTCCCAGACAAAATCAAGAGGAGTGTTATGAGTTTGCCATGAGCAGTTTAAATGAGTCAAAATCCGGAAACACATATTGCGAAAAATTTCCGGGTTTATCAGAAAATCCGAATACATTTAGAGGTATTATGTCACGCATGACTGGTAATTTTGGGATAAAAAGCGAACTTGTTTCCAAAGAAGAATGTTATTTTAAACTAGGAATAGACTTTTCTGGAAAATCAGAAAATAATAAAGCATATATCTATAAAAACATTGCAGCACTTATTTTAATATTGATCTTTATTTTCAGTAGCATTTTGCTAATAACAAAAAGAAAAAGAGAAAATGTTCCTATCGCTATTGTGTTGTATCCTATGTTTGTGCTGGCTTCTTGTTTGCTAACATTTCATTATCTTTTATGGGTAGATATAAAATTTTTCTATGAAACAGCACTTTATTATTCAATTTACCTAATTGCGATCTCAGTTTTCATTTATTGTGATATAAAAGTAGACATAAAAATTAAACAAAAACAAATGGAAAATAAAGTTGCTTTTAATTTTTCAGAATCAGAAAAAATAAACGTAGAGAGCAATCTTTCCAGAATTACAAAAATTATTTTGCTTATTTTCCTGTATTTACCAATTATTGAAATTTTAATTCATTTATTTATTGGACCAGTGCGGGTAACAGAAAAATTAAAAATGTTAGAATCGTATTCAATATATCTGTTGATTACTATGTTCATTGTTATTTTTTTGTTAGAAATTAATCTTAAAAACTTGCAAAAAAAAGCAAAACTTATCTTTTTGTCTTTATTGCCATTATTTATAGCAAGATTGTTTATTTTGTTGATTAATTTAGGATTTTTTTCAAAAGAAGGAAGAACTTTCGGTGCTGGTGGAGGAGTAGATTTAATCCCTGGTTCTTTGGGAATATTTATTGCAGTCGCAACAGTAGCATATTTGTTTCATTATTCTTTAAAATTGTTAAGAGAGAGGGATAATTTCATTTGGGCTTTACTAGTTATTCCATACTTTTTTTCTCAAGGATTAATGATTGGTAACATGGGTATATACGGTGGCATGTTCTACATGGTAACTTATTTTCCTTTATGGATTTATTTTATTTTGATTGTAACATTTAGTGCAATTAGATCTAAAAACACTTTTTTCCAAATTATTGCTTTCATTGGTTTACTAATTTCTTTTTTTATTCCAATATTTTCTAATTCATTAATGAAACTATTCCGTTAGCAATTTTTTGTTGCATATTTGTTATAACTTGTCTAAAAAAATTATTTAATACCTATTAAAATTTATATGTTTTAAACTGGAGTAGACAGAGACTGGCTAATTTAAGTTTAACAAAAACGGCTTTTACAGCCGTTTTTATATTTTCTAATTTTTATTGAAAGTCTATTTTATTTTTTCAATAAATTTTGCAAATACTGCCGGATTTTCAACAGCCATTTGCGAAAGCACCTTGCGGTCTATTTCTATCTGCTTTGATTTGAGATTGGCGATAAATTTGCTGTAAGTCAGTTCAAGCATCCTGACGGCATTGTTGAGTCTCAATATCCAAAGAGATCTGTTGATGCCTTTTTTCTTGCGGCGATCTCTGTGCGCGTATTTGCCGGCTTTGAGCAGAGCTTCTTTAGCGGCAACATAGTTTTTGCTGCGGCGCCAGCGGAAACCCTTGGCGGCATCAAGCACATTCTTTCTTCTTTTACTGGCGGCAACGCCGCGTTTTACTCTTGTCATATAAGTAGCTTTTAGCTTCTAGCTTTTAGCTTTTAGATCACAAATACGGATGTTCTCTTAAGGTTAAAAGGCAATAGCTTGAAATGAAATAATAATTATCTGTTTATGGAATATGGCAAAGCGGATACAACGTTCTTTTCGTCAGCCGAAAACATGCGTCTATCTTTTTTCTTGGCTCGTCCTTCAGCTCCGTTTTCCTTAGAATTATAGTGGTTCTGTCCGGTTGCGCGGCGGATGACTTTCTTGTTTTTGGTAATTTTTACTTTCTTGGCAACTGATTTGTTGGTCTTGATCTTAGGCATATACTTGTAATAAAATTTTCAATTCTCAATTTTCAATTTTCAAACAATGCTTAAATTTTTGAATTTTGAAATTGAATTATTGGGAATTGCTTAGAAATTATAAATTGAAAATTAGAAATTATTTTTGTTCTTCAGTTGGAGCGAGGATAACATTGAATCCTCCAGGGAATCTTTTGATCTGTTCTTCGATCTTGTAGGGAGCGGTTATTCCTGAAATAAAATCTTGCAGGTTTTTTCTGGCTAAATCTTGATGAGCTTTTTCACGGCCTTTGAGCACGATTTCTATCTTGACCTTGTCGCCGTGGCCCAAAAATTTTTCGGCTTGTGCTTTTTTGAAATTAAGATCATGGGTGTCGGTTCTGACTCCCAGGCGCACGCCTTTCGTTTCAACTCTTTTCTGCTTAGTCTTGGCAATCCGCATTTGTTTAGACTGCTGGTAGAGTTGCTTGCCATAATCCATGATGCGGCATACGGGTGGGACGGCTTTGGGCGAAACTTCAACCAGATCCAACATGTGCTCTCTAGCCAAGGCTATGGCTTCGAAAATTGCCATTTCTCCCAGCTGTTTTCCCATTTCATCAATGACAAAAACGCGAACAGCTCTGATGCCGTCATTAATGCGCATTTGAGCAGGACCTGTTGGTTGTTTTGGCTTAAACTTAAATCGCTTTCTTATAACTTTGTAAAATCACATTAGAGTTTTTAAAAAACGCTTTGTGATTTTTTTATATTTTATTAAACAAATACTGATAATAATTTTAAGTTTTAAATTTAAAATTTTAAATCAAATCTTAATGATTAAATGTTTTAATGGATTAAATCATTTAAAATTCAATTAAAATTTAAAATTTAGCTTTTAAAATTTTTCAGGTGTGGAGTTGGCGAGAATTGCACTCGCGTCCAAAATTGACAATTCAAAATCCTCTACAAGTTTAGTTTGTTTCTTTCCCGATAAAATCGGGATTCAACAACATGCAGTCAGGAACAAACAAAACCTGCATACGTCGTTTCCAGAAATTTTTCGCTTTATGCGTCCGGAAAACCGCAGAAAACTATTCTCATGTTTGGCACCGAAGTCCGCTTATGAGAAATTAGCGGTTCGATGGCTTTAACTTAAGCTAAAGCAGGAGCAAAACTTGCAAATGCTTGCGCAAATGAAGCCCGCGCCTTTGATATGAAGTTTGCACTTATATCTTCCATGTTAGTTTTACGATATAAACATGGTTGATCGACTTGCATATTTTGAAAAGTACAACCTGTCGAAACTAAACAACCCCGCACTATTTGCTTCGCAAAAAGTGCGGGGCAAGCCCTCCTTTTTGCAAACACACAGTACGCAATTGTTTAATTATTTTTTATTGCTCTTTCAATTTTGCGTTTTGACTCTTTTTTGGAAATATCTTTGCGTTTGTCATAGGCCTTTTTTCCTTTTGCCAAAGCAAATTCCAACTTGATTAGCCCGTCCATTTCGCTACGTCTGTTTGAGTTACTAGTTTTATTGCCGGCAGCTGAAAATTTTGTATTAGTTGATAAACTCGCTTGGGAAATGTAGCGGGTGGATCGTTTCTTAGTATACACACGAAGGGGCACTAATGTCAAGCCTTTAACCTGCAATTTGCCTATTAAATGGCGAATTTCAATTTTGCGGACCAAAAGCTTGCGGGAGCGGGTCGGTTCATAGGCAGCAGAACTTTTGGCGAAAGGATAGGGCGAGATGTTAGCATTAGTAAGATAGAGTTCTCCGCTGTGCAGGGTCACAAAACTGCCTTTAAGGCTTATATGTCCTGTTTTTATGGATTTTACTTCGGCTCCGGTCAGCACCAAACCGGCCTCATATTTATCCAGAAGCTCGTAGTCAAAAGATGCGCTTTTGTTGGTCGCCAATATGTTCATAATAACAGTTTAACAGCAAATAGACCCAAAGCCAATATTCTTTTCTTTTTTCCAGAAAATATGCTAAAATATCAAGTGTAAATCAATTTTATGAAAGACGGCAAAAAAACAATTTTGATTGTCGAAGATGAAGAGGATCTTTTGGAAATGTATACTCTGGCGCTCATGCAAAGCGGCTATGAAGTTTTGTCGGCCGACAACGGAGTGGAAGCCATGGCCTGGCTGGAAGATAGATATGCGGATATTGATGCGATTCTTATGGACATTATCATGCCAAAGATGGACGGTTTTGAAACGCTGAAAAAAATCAAGGCTGATGAAAGATTCAAAAAGATTTCTTGCATATTTTTTACCAACCTGGACGGAGAAGAAGACAAAAGGCAGGCCTTCGAAATGGGAGCCAGCGATTATTTCATCAAATCTCAGCATACCCCGTCTGAACTGGTGGAAAAAATCAATCAAATACTTGGCTAAAAATGTTTCAATAAAAATTACCAGCGAGGCTGGTTTTTTTGTGCCTTGGACAATAGGGGGAATGGGGTTAGAATGAGAGTATTCTATTAAATAATTCTAGAAAAATAAAAAAACAGCATGGACGTTATTTCTCACGGGCTTTGGGGTGGAATTGCTTTCGGCCGAAAAAACCGTAAAAATTATATCATATCTTTTCTTATCGGACTTGCTCCTGATGCTTTTTCTTTTGGAATTTTTATGGTTGCCAGAATGCTGGGCTTTTCCAATGTGAATTTTGCGGGTGGGCATATGGATCAAGGTTTAGTTCCGCAGTATGTGCATATTCTATACAACATCACACATAGCTTGATTGTGTTCGCCGTTATTTTCTGTCTCGTTTGGTTTTTCAGGAAAAAACCATACTGGCTGTTGGGAGCTTGGGGATTGCATATTCTCATCGACATTCCCAGCCATTCTTTCGATTTTTTTCCAACGCCTTTTCTCTGGCCAGTTTCTGATTTTATGGTCAATGGCATCGGGTGGGGAAACCCAATAATATTTTTCCCGAACGTAGCTATTTTGATTATTCTCTATGCTATCTTTTGGTATAAAAAGAGAAAAGATAGGCTAAACGCAGCTTAGTTGATATCATAAACCGGCTCCAGAAGGGCTGGTTTTTTAGATCTTGCATTTTGTAAATTTGTCTGATATAATAAAAAACTTTATTCAATAGCGATTGAATAAGGGGTACCTACAAAAAATACTTCAAAAAGAAAGGAAAGAGAGGGTTATGGATCCAATTCAAGTTTTGGTTATCGGGGATGGAGTAAGAGAGTACGAAATGGCTTGGATGATAGCAAAATCTCCAATTGTTTGTACTATCTTTTGCGCTCCAGGCAATGCGGGTATGCGTCTGATCCCGGGGGCGGAATGCATTGACATTAAAGCCAACGATATTCCGGCACTTCTGAAATTTGCCAAGGAGCAGGAAATAGAGGTGACCATTGTTGGTTCGGAGGAGCCACAGTTCAATGGCATCGTCGATGCTTTCGAAAATGCAAAACTTCCGATATTCGGGTCAAGAGAAAAAGCTGCCAAGCTGGCAGGAGGATCAAAAACTCTTGCTAAGCATTTTATGGGCAGGCACGATATTCCAACAGCGCCGTTTAATGTTTTTGCCAATGCCGATGAGGCCATTGAATTGTTGAAAAAAACGGCCGAAAAGAAGTCCACGAAATTTCCGCTGGTCTTGAAAATGGATGGACTGGCTGTCGGCAAGGGTGTCAGGGTTTGCAATGATCTGCAATCTGCCCTCGAGTTTCTTGAAGAAATAAGGTCAGGTAAATTCGGAAATGCCAACGACAGCCTTCTGCTGGAGGATTACCTACTGGGCGAGAAAGCTTCCTATAGTGTCTTGGTGGACAAGAAAGGAAATTTCATTCCACTGGCATCTTCACAAAATAACAAGCGGATTGGCAACGGAGATGTCGGATTCAACACTGGCGGCATGGGCGCCTATTCTCCGGCTCCAGTTGTTACCGCAGTTGCGGAAGAAGAGATCCACGATATTGTCCGCAAAGTGATTAAAGGTATGAGAGAAGAAGAGAATCCATTTTTTGGATTTCTAAACCTCGGTCTGATGATCAAAGATGAAGAACTCAACGTGCTGGAGCTTAATGTGTGTTTGGGCGACTTGGATACTCCACCTATAATGGCCAGAATGAAAACAAGCTTTTTGACTTTGATCTCGGCAGCTATCGAGGGCAAGCTTGATACATGCACGATTCGTTGGGATGATGTTCCGGCAGTTTGTTTTGTGGCGGCGGCCGAAGGGTATCCGGGTACTCTCATAAAGGGAGACGAAATTTTAGGCATTAAGGATGCCGAAAAAACCGGTGCTATTGTGTCTTTTGCTGGAGTGGCTCTTAATGAATCCGGCAACCTTATAACAGCGGGAGAAAAAGTACTCAGTGTTACACATAAAGGTAATTTCCCCGGAGATTACCTGGGCGCAAGGAAAAAGGCCTGTGAAGCTCTCGAAAAGATCTTATTCTGTGGTCAATAATATCAAAAGGATATTGGCGACAGAGCAATTTACCAGTAGTAAATGAGAAAAATCTCACGTGTTAAGTGGCTAATCTGTATTATTAGATTAGCCACTTTTCAATTCCCAGAATTTGTTATTTGCATTTTTATAGCCCAGTTGCTATGATAAAAAACTTTATTTAGTAGATATTAAATAAAGAGTACTTATAAAATTAGTCAAAAAAATATCAAAAAGAAAGGAAAAGGGTGATGGCATGAAAGAACGTAAACGTATTTTAGTGATAGGAAGTGGCGGCAGGGAATATTCAATGGTGGGAAAGTTAGCGCAGTCACCGCTGGTGGACAAAATTTATTGTGCTCCGGGAAATGATGAAATGGGGCGAATACCAAAAACAACACCCATCAGCGACATAACAGCAAAAAACGTCTTAGGGCTCAGAAACTTTGCTCTTGAAAATGACGTTGGCTGTATCGTTGCCGGTCCAGAGGACCCCTTGGTTCTTGGTGCCAGCGATGATTTTGAAGCAGCGGGTCTTAATAGTTTAGGCCCGAAAGGAGCGGCGGCAAGATTGGAGGGCTCGAAGGTTCGGGCCAAAGAGTTTATGAAAAGACATAAAATTCCGACAGCTCCCTTTATAGTTCTGGAAAATGCTGTCAAAGCCAAAGATTATTTTTCCGGCACACTCACTGAATTTGGGAAGCCTAAAAAATTCCCCCTGGTTATCAAAATGGACGGACTGGCGGCCGGCAAAGGCGTCAGAGTTTGTTATGATCTGGTTGCCGCTATTGAATTCCTAGATGACATACTGGCAGGAAAATTCGGAGAGGCGGGGAACGGAAAAATCATCATTGAAGATTGTCTTAAAGGTGAAGAAGCTTCCTATATCGTCATTATCGACAAGAATGGAAACTTTATTTCTCTTGCATCTTCGCAGGATCATAAGTTAAGCGAAAATGATGATTATGATGGTCCAAGGCCTAAACGCAATACTGGAGGTATGGGAGCATATTCTCCCGCTCCGGTTGTCACCGATGCAGTGGAAAAAAAGGTGCGCAGAATTGTTCGTAAGGTAATAAACGGAATGAAAAAAGAGAAATGTCCGTTTACCGGTTTCCTGTACATCGGCCTTATGATAAAAGACGGAAAAATCAACGTGCTGGAGTTCAATGTGCGCTCAGGCGATCCGGAAACGCAGCCGATCTTGGCGAGAATGAAATCTGATTTCGCCGAGCTGATCATGGCCGCACTTGATGGTGCTCTCGATAAGTTTAAAATCGAGTGGGATGATGTTCCAGCAGTTACAGTTGCGCTTACAGCCGAAGGATATTCTGTCGGAAAACCCAGGAAGGGTGATGTTATAACTGGCATTGAAGACGCCGAAAAAACCGGTGCCATTATATCTTTCGCTGGAGTGAAGCGCAATAAAAAAGGCGAGCTGATTACAAACGGTGGACGGGTGCTCTATGTGACAGCCAAGGGAGATTTCCCAGGTGATTTTACTGGAGCAATAGAAAAAGTCTATGAGGCGGTTGGCATGATTCATTTCGATGGAATGCACTATCGGACGGATATTGCCAAAAAGGCAATCAATAGAGCGGCCGCATAAAAAACCGTATAAACGAGATTGAGAAAGGAGATTCATGTTTATGACAAAACCAGTACGCATAGTAACTATTCTTTCCGGAACAGGTTCGGATAATGGAGCAGTTCTTAATGCGCATAAGTCATCACTAATCCCAGACGCTGAAATCGCTGGGATTATCGCCACGGCGCTTGGACTGGAAGGGGCGAGAAGAGCAAGAGCGCTCGGGTATGAAAATGTCTGGGAAATTAATTATGAAGGGTATACCAAGGGATTCAGATTGAATCATTTTCTAACATTTGAAGATGAGGTTGAGGCTATGGTCATCAGCATGAAGGCAGATCTGCTTTTTGCACTCGGGTGCAAGTACAAGCTGCCTATTATCCCCGGTGTCTTGATGCTGAACATTCATCCACAGTGCACTATTGCTCACGGGGGTCGCAATATGGTCGGGCTGGGACCTCATAAAAACTTTCTTATCCATGAAGTGGGCGACTTGGTTTATCGAGGACGAAAAGAAGTGACCGATCCGTTCTATGCAAAGATTACGATTCATGAAATAACCGAAAAATGGGACGAAGGAAGAATTTTTTTGCAGTATCCAGTGAAAATCCCGACGGAGATTATTGCAGACTACATTTCCAAAAAAGTTCCATTGAAGGAATCAGCAGAAAAGGTGCAGAAATTTGTCCTGAAACATGAGCACAGGGTTTTACCTTACGCAGTCAATCTGGCTGTACAGGAAATACAAGACAGGAGGTGATTGGAAACTCATCGCCACAAACAAAAGCATCAATAAGGGTGACGTGATTTAACGTCATCCTTATTTAATATCTACAAACAGTCTCACCAAAACGGGGCTGTTTTTTCGTGCCTTGAAGGATATGATGGATAGGGGTAGAATAAAAGTGTTAAGTAACGTGTTCAGTAACAAAAAATATGAGTATTAAAATAATCTATTTTGTTCATGGGACAACTGTTGATAATGAAGCCGGAATATCTTCCGGCTGGTCTGATGCTGAGCTTTCCGATCTGGGAATTGAGCAATCGATTGCCCTTAAAGACAAAATTAAAGACCAGAAATTCGATGTTGTTTTTTGTTCTGATTTAAAAAGAGCGACAAAGTCAGCAGAGCTAACTTTTGAAGGGGAAGTGCCTATTATTGCGGATGAACGGCTTCGGGAATGCAATTATGGAATATATAACGGCCAGTCTTCCGAGACAGTCGAACCCTTGCAAGAAGAACATGCTACGGAAAAATTTCCCGATGGCGAAAGCTATGAAGATGTCAAAAATAGAATTGCCGACTTTCTTGATTTTTTGAAAAAGAATTATGACGGAAAAAATGTTGCCATTGTTGCTCATAAAGCGCCGCAATTGTCATTAGATGTTTTACTCAAAGATAAAACTTGGAAGCAGGCTTTCACGGAAGACTGGAGAAAAACCAAGGCCTGGCAACCAGGCTGGGAATATATTTTAAGATAATTTTATTAATAACCATCCAGAGTGAGTCAAACGGATGGGCAAATAATTACCAATATTGGTTGTATTAATAGCAGATGGCGTGCTGTTTTTTTATTTGTTCTTTTAATGTAACCATAAAAATAAATCCGATCAAAGGAGGGGATTAAATGAAAAAGGAAACCGTGAAGAAAAAAGTAGCAAGTGTGCCTAAGGACAGACCTGAACTGGAGCAATTTGCAGCCCAAGTCCGCGAGGCGGAGCAAAAGATAAGATCAATCGGTGAAGAAGCTTCAAAGAAAATAAAGAGGCATGAAGATGAGATCAATGAAATAAAAAAGGATGCCCAAGGTAAGGCTAAGCCCCTCGAAGAGGAGATTGACAGGCTGGCGGCAGGAATATTTATTTTTGCTCAAGGACATCGTGAAGAGCTGACTGAAAACGAAAAGAAAAAAACGGTTGAGTTTATGGCTGGCGATAAGATCCGATGGTATTTTCCGCCCCCGTCAGTCATCGTGGAAGATGAGGAAGCGGCCATAGCTGAGCTCAAGCGCCAGGGACTTTTAGATTTTATCCGCACCAAGGAAGCGGTCGACAAAACGGAGATCCTTAAAGATCCGGATAAAATTAAGAAACTCAAGAATCTTTCCATTGATCAGGCGGAAATTTTTGCCATCATTCCGGCAGAAATGGGAATTGAACTGCAGAAAGGAAAAAGAAAATTTAAAAAAGTTCCCCTATGAACGCAGTGCACACCAGCCTTCGAGCCATAAATGACTCGGAGGCTGTCTTTGTTTTTGGTGATAGAAATAAGTTTCAATGAATATTGTATTGTATTATATAATAATTAATTTAAATCATATGGGTATAATTCTTTGGATCGTGTTTGGAGCCCTGGTCGGCTGGATCGCATCCATGCTGATGGGTACAGATGATAATCAGGGGATGATCCTCAATGTCGTAGTGGGGATTATCGGCGCTTTTCTTGGTGGTTGGCTGATGAGTTTTATCGGAAAGACAGGCATAACCGGATTCAATTTATACAGCTTTCTCGTGGCGCTGGTAGGAGCAATCGTGCTGATTTTTGTGGTCAAATTGTTCAGGTAACAAAAAATATGGTTCTACCGATCAGAAACCGATCTTTTTGAGACTGGTTTCTGTTTTGGTGGTATAATTGGGATAAGGGAAATGAATAATAAACTATATACATTATGCAAAAAGATGAAGTGAAAAAAATTGTGAAAGAAAGTTATACGAAGATTGCCAAAGGCAGCGGTTGCTCTTGCTGCGGGGCTAAACAGGAGCAGGAAAGAATCGCTGAAGAAATCGGCTATTCCAAAGAAGATATTGGAAAATTTTCCGAGGCGAATTTGGGATTGGGTTGTGGAAATCCGGTCGCTATGGCGGAAATGAAAGCGGGCGACACGGTTTTGGATCTGGGATCGGGCGCAGGCTTGGATTGTTTTTTGGCGGCTCGAAAAGTGGAAGAAACAGGCAGCGTGATCGGAGTGGATATGGTTCCGGAAATGGTGGCCAAAGCCAAAGCGAACGGCGAAAAATACGGCTACAGAAATGTTGAATTCAAATTGGGCGAGATCGAAAGCTTGCCGGTGGAAAATGATTCAGTTGATATTGTTATTAGCAATTGCGTGATTAATTTGTCGCCTGACAAAGATAAAGTTTTTGCCGAAGCTTATCGGGTTTTGAAAAACGGAGGGAAAATGTTTGTTTCCGATATTGTGCTTCTTCAGGAACTGCCGGAGGAAGTTAAAAATAATAAGGAGCTCCTTTCTGGCTGTGTGGCGGGAGCGCTTCTTAAAGATGACTATATTGCTAAGATTAAAAATGCCGGTTTTGCAGTCGAGGTTCTTTCGGAAGATGTAGACATCAGCAAGAAGCAATATTCCGGCATGCCGCTGGAAAGTTTAAAAATCAAAGCAACTAAGGAGTAATTTTTATTAATTAATAAAACAATATGAACGAAGAAAAAATTTGTTGTCCCAAGTTTAATCCAGAAAAATGGGACGGGCAGACATTTAATTGGGAAAATAAAAAATTTATCAAGGAAACTATTCCGACATTTTTCCATATCCCGTTTTATCCAATGATTGGTCAAAAAATTACCAAAATGTGCCAGATGTCAGAAAATGCCAAAACGGTGGAAACTGATATTGAAGATGTATTGATGCTATTCCATGACCCCAGCGCTTTCAAATCGGAAATATATTTATCTGTGACCGGCACTGTGCCAAATGCTAACAATGAGAATATTTCCGGAACATTTGTGGCTAAAGTCTATGCCGGTGCGTATAGGGATGTTCCAAAATTCATCAAAGAGATGAATGAGTATTTAGAAGCTCAAGGCAAAAAAGCCAAAGACTATTATATTCATTATGCCTATTGTCCAAAATGCGCCAAAAAATACGGCAATAATTATATGATTATCTTCGCTCAGATTTAATAAATAATTATAAAATATAAAACCCCAGTTAAATAGTTTCACTTCGTGGAAATTTAACGGGGCAAGAATATATGGAAAGAATAAAAATCGAAAACGGCTGTTCCATTGGTTTATTATGGGCGGCGGGCTGGCTATTCACTATCGGCTTTTTGCAACTGGCCTTTTGGAAAGGTGTTTTGGCAATTGTGCTTTGGCCTTACTACATCGGAGTCTTCGTTGCGGCGAGATTTTAGGCTTAGACCGTTTAATAAATAAAAAACCCCAGTTAAATAGTCCGCAAGCGGAATTTAACGGGGCAAGTAAAAAATATGGAAACATATAAAAATTTTAAAATTTTCTTTTTGATAGCTTCCATGGTCGGAGTTTTGTTTTCCGGCTATATGAGCGGAGTGAAATTCTTCTCAGCAACCTGCGCCTTCGGGGAAACTTGCCCGCTTTTTTTAGGAATGCCGGCTTGCTATTTCGGATTTGCAATGTTTTGCTTGCTTTTTATTTTCTCCATAATTTTAGCGCTGGGCAAATGGAATGTGGAATATTTAGCAAAAGTGCTGTTTGGCGTTTCGTTGGCCGGAATAATTTTTGCCGGCTATTTTTCGATAGGGGAAATTCCGCTACTTTGGCAGAGCGGTTTCGGAGCCTATTTTTTCGGACTTCCGACCTGCGTTATGGGTTGCATTTTTTTCGTAATAATTTTCATCGCGTCCGTAATTTTTAAAAAAAGAATAAAAGCGGATCGCGAGTAAATAATATAAATATGAAAAAATATATCTGGTTAATATTTTTGGCGGTTGTGTTAGTGGCCGTCGCGGCCTATGTTGTTTTTTCTAAATCCGAAAAAAAGGAAGCTGCTCCGCAAGTCAAATCGCCAGTAATAGTTCAAGAGGAGAAGAAGAAAGAATCGGAAAAAAATTATGAAAATCTTATCCGAGTGACAAAGCCGCAAGCCGGAGCTGAAATCAGCAGTCCGTTGGAAATAAGCGGCGAAGCGCGGGGCAGTTGGTTTTTCGAGGCCAGTTTTCCGGTGCGTCTCGTGGATGAAAACGGAAAAGAATTGGCTAGCGGAATTGCGGAGGCTGAGGGCGAGTGGATGACAGAAAATTTCGTGCCTTTTAAAGCCACTCTGGTTTTTGACCGCAAAACGGCTAAGTCGGGAAATTTGATCTTGCTGAAAGCCAATGCTTCCGATTTGGAAGAATTGGACGATTCTTTCGCCGTGCCGGTTGTTTTTTCACAAGGAGAAACCACGGTTGTCAAAGTATTTTTCAGCCACGAAGAAAGCCGCACGGAAATGGATTGTTCAGTCACAGCTCCGCGCGAACGGGTGATTGCGAAAACTCAGGCGGTAGCGCGAGCAGCCATCGAACTTCTTTTGGTCGGTCCAACACTGGAAGAAAAATCAGCGGGTTATTTCACATCCATCAACCCATCGGTAAAACTGAACAGCATCAGCATACAGGCCGGCAAAGCCCGGGTTGATTTTAACGGACAATTGGAGCAGGCTGTCGGCGGTTCTTGCCGGGTAAGCGCCATCAGATCGCAAATTGAGGATACGCTCAGGCAGTTCCCGACTGTTAAAGAAGTTGTCATATCGGTCAATGGGCGGACGGAAGATATTCTTCAGCCGTAATGATTCCAGTAGGGCTCTTAAGATACTAAAAAATGGGCAGAGTTGTTAAATAATAAAAATATGAATCCGGAACAATTAAGAGAAAATAAGCGACCAATAGAAAATCTGCTTAATGTTGAAATTGAAACCGAGCGGCTTACTCTAAAACCTGTATCTTTAAAATATAAGGATATGATTTTTTCAGAGTTTACTGATGAAGTGACAAAATTCATGTTTCCGTCAACGCCAAAACAAATAGAAGATACTGAAAACTTTATCAATGATGCAAGAGAGCGTATTAAAAACGGGTTAGATCTTGCGGTAAGCATTTTCAATAAGGAAACAAACGAATTTTTAGGCGGGGGAGGTATTCATCATCTTGATACAAAAACTCCCGAATTAGGAATTTGGATTAAAAAATCAGCTCATGGAAATAAATATGGGCGAGAAGCGGTTGCGGGCCTTAAAGAGTGGGCTGATAAGAACATAGAATATGAATATTTGCTATATCCTGTTGCAAAAGAAAATATTGCTAGCAGGAAAATCCCAGAATCTTTAGGCGGAAAAGCGATGAGGGAACTTATATCGAAAAAACAAAATGGAGAAGATATGGAAGAAGTGGAGTACTGGATTTATAGATAATTACAAAAACTTCAACAAAAAAAGCTTCGAAGGAGCCTGTTTCTTATGCCTTGAAAGGGATGTGGAATGGGGGTATTATAGAGAAGTAATAATAAAGTGTTCAGTAACTAGTTAAGTAACACTTTTAAAACACCCCAGTTAAATAGTTTCACTTTGTGAAAATTTAACGGGGTAAAATTATTTTAAAGCATGTCTGCTTATAGGCATGTTTTTATTGACTATTAGGGCAATTAGGGGTATTCTGAAGCTTGTCAAAACACTATGAGAATTGTAAAAAGTTCCAAGAATCGAATAGAATTATTGGCGCCGGCGGGGAGTCTGGAAAAGCTTAAATATGCCATAGAATACGGGGCGGATGCGGTTTATGCCGGCACGCCGGACATTTCCATGCGGGCCAGAGTCAACAATTTTTCCGAAAAAGATTTGGCGATGGCGGCTGAATACGCGCATGCGCGGGGCAAGAAAATATTTGTGACGGTGAATATCTACGCGCATAACTATCATTTGCTGGTTGTGGAAAAACATCTCCAATTTCTCAGGAAAATAAAAATCGACGGCGTGATCATTTCTGATCCGGGAATTATAGAATTGGCTAAAAAATATTTGCCGGGCGTGGACATCCATCTCAGCACGCAGGCTAACACGACTAACTGGCGCGCGGCCAAATTTTGGCATGCCGCGGGTGTCAAAAGAGTTATTTTAGCGCGCGAAGTCATTCTGGAAGATATTCAGGAAATTCACAAAAGAGTTCCCAAACTGGAATTGGAATATTTTGTCCATGGCGCCATGTGTATGAGCTATTCCGGCCGCTGCATCTTGAGCAAGTGGATGTCAAACCAAAGCGCGAATGAAGGAGGCTGCACGCAACCGTGCAGATGGGCGTACCGCCCCAATGATCAATTTTCAATTTCCAATTTTCAAACAAATCACAATGATAAAATTTCCAAACAAAATGCGAAAAAATACAAAAATATTATAGTAACTGAAATGCAAAGTGGTACGGAGGTAGAACTGGAGGAAGATTCACATGGGACATATTTTTTTAACAGCAAGGATTTGAATTTGATAAAACATTTAACCGAGCTTAGAAAAGCGGGAGTCATGGCTTTCAAAATCGAAGGACGCACCAAGAGCGCCTATTATGTAGCCAACACAGTGCGCGCCTACAGAAAAGTGATTGATGCAATCGAAGCGAAAAAAAGTTCAGCCGAAATTAAAAAAATTCAAAAATGGTCAGAACAGGAATTGGACAAGCTGGCTAATCGGGGATATACGGAAGGCTTTCTTTTGGGCAATGAACCTGAGCATAGTTTCGCCGGTCAGCAAACCAGTGACGCGTTTCAGTTTGTCGGTGAAGTTCTAGAGGCTAACGGCGGCGAACTTAAAGTTAAAAGCCACAATGCTCTGCGCAAGGAAGATAAAATTGAAATTGTGACGCCTGAGAAGAATATTCCGGCCAAAATTCTGGCTATTTATGATGAAGGTAAAAATAAAGTGGTTTCGGCGCACGGTGGGCACGAGAAACTATATTATGTTAAAATTAATAAAAAGGATATTCAGCCGCTATCATTAATCAGAAAAATTAATAAATAATTTAATTATATATAATCGAATATGAACATCCAAGAAATTTACAAACTGGCAATTAAAATGGGAATCGAAAATGATTTTCGTCCAAAGCAGCAGATAGAGAAACAGATGAAACGACAAAAAGAAAAATATGAAAAACTTTCAAAAGATCAGAAAGAAATTTTTGACGTGGAAAAATTGAAAAATCCCTATGCAGATTCCAGAATCCATTTTGACAATGGCAAAAAGAATATCAAAAAAGTGATGGTTGGGATCGACATTGATACGGCGGAAATAATGCTGGCCGAAGAATTGGATATTGAAACGGTCATTGCGCATCATCCGGTCGGAATGGGATTGGTTGGCCTAGATGATGTTATGCGTCTGCAAGCCGATGTTTTGGAACAATACGGCGTGCCAATCAATGTGGCGGAGAGTTTAATGAAGATTAGAATCAGTGAAGTAGGTCGTGGCATAAGCGCGGAAAATCATTACAAAGAAATTGATGCGGCAAAACTAATGAATATAAGTCTGATGAATGTGCACACCCCAGCTGACAACTTGGTAGCTAGATTTGTTGACAATAAAATAAAAAAAGATAAACCGGAATATGTGGGTGATGTCATAAAATCTTTATTGGAAATACCGGAATATAAAGAAGCAGCAAAAAAAGGTTTTGGGCCGGTAATATTTTCCGGATCGGAAGATAACAGAACTGGCAAGATTGCTCTAACGGAAATTACTGGAGGAACTTCCGGAAGTAAAAATATTTATGAAAAATTGTCTCAAGCTGGAATAGGAACTGTTATTGGCATGCATATGAGCGAAGAACATCGCAAAGAAGCGGAAAAATATCATATTAATGTGGTTATTGCCGGTCATATCTCTTCTGACTCATTGGGCATGAATTTGTTTTTGGATGAATTGGAAAAGAAGGGCATTGAAATTGTGCCATGTTCAGGACTTATAAGAGTCAGCAGAAACAAAAAGAAGAAAAAATAATTATATTATTTATGAATTACAAAAAAACAACACTTAAAAATGGGCTCAGGATCATAACTGTTCCCATGCAGGGGACGCAGACGGCGACGGTAATGCTGATGGTTAATGCCGGGTCGCGTTTTGAAACCGAAAAACAAGCTGGACTCTCACATTTTATTGAACACATGTTTTTCAAGGGCACCAAAAAACGTCCGACAACGCAGGATATCAGCGAAGAATTGGATGCGATCGGAGGCGAGTTTAATGCATTTACTTCCAAAGACAAAACGCTCTATTATGCCAAAGCGGATTCCAAACATATCGGCACGGCTTTTGACGTACTGACAGACATGTTTTTGAATTCGAAAATCGAACAGAAAGAAATCGACAAAGAAAGCGGTACCATTCTTCAGGAGCTTAGTATGTATGAAGATGATCCGCGCAGAAGCGTGGGGGATGAATTGGAAAAACTGCTCTACAAAAATTCAGCCTTGGGACGCGAGATTATCGGTTACAAAAAAACGATCCAGAAATTCAAGCGTAAAGATTTCATCGATTACATGCGCAAGCACTATAACGGTGCGGGCACAGTGGTTTGTGTGGCCGGCAAATTTAACGAAAAGGAAATTATCCAAAAAATCAAAAAATATCTGGGTGGCATGCCGAAAGGCAAAATTTCTCAGTTTGTCAAAATTTCCGAGAAACAAAAAAAACCAGAGGTTCATATTAAATTCAAAAAAACCGATCAGACGCATTTTATCCTGGCTAATCGCGCTTATAAACAAGAGCATAAAGATCGTTTTGCCTTGTCGCTTTTGGCGATTATTCTCGGTGGCAATATGAGCAGCCGTCTGTTTACGGAAGTGCGGGAAAAGCGCGGGCTGGCCTACTCGGTGCGCACAGGTGTTGATACCTATCAAGATTGCGGCTACATTTCCACGCAAGCGGGAGTTGATCATAAAAAACTGCAAGAAACGATTGAAGTGATTCTCATGGAATACAAAAAAATAGCCACTTCTGAGGTTGGCCAGAAGGAACTCAGAAAAGCCAAAGATTTTGTGAAAGGCAAAGGGGTGATGGAGTTTGAGGCTTCAGATGAGGTGGCTATATTTTTTATCGACCAGGAATTTCACAAAGAAAAAATTCTGACACTCAAGGAAATTTTCGCCAAAATTGATGCTGTCACTCCCAAAGATATTTTGCGGGTAGCTAAAGATGTTTTCCGATCGGAAAAACTTAACTTGGCGATTATCGGACCACAAAAAAATAATGCAAAAATCAAAAAAATTCTAGCGGGTAAATTTTAAGTTTTAAATTTATGAACAATCGCTTAATCAGCATTTCAACAGCAACCATACTTAAGATTTTTTCCATCATCTTGGGTCTGTGGTTTTTGTATTTGGTGCGTGATGTACTGGCTTTATTGTTCTTGTCGGTTATTTTGACCGCTACTTTCGATTCGCCGGTCGACTTCCTGGCCAGACGCAAAATCCCGCGTCCTTTGGGCGTGCTGATTATTTATGCAATCATGCTGCTGATTGTAGGACTGCTTTTTTCTTTTCTGATCCCGCCGCTTATCAGCCAATTTCAGGAATTTGCCAAAGAATTGCCGGGCTATGCAAGTTCGTTTGAAAGTTTTTTGAATAGTATAAGTCGCTACGCGCAGTCGTATAATATAAAATTTAATACCAGCGATTTTCTCTTGCAAAATACGGGTGGTTTTTTCCAATCATCCAATCAGATATTTTCCACTACGGTCGGGGTTTTTTCATTTTTCATTTCAGTTGTCGTGGTTTTGGCGCTGACTTTCTACATGTTGGTCAAGGAAGACGGCATGAACAAATTCTTGCTCTTTATAACGCCGCAGGCGCAGCAGGGCCGGATTATTGCTATCGCAGACAGTATCAAGAAAAAAGTTGGCAATTGGCTGGCCGGACAGCTTCTGCTTATGGCCATAATTTTCTTTTTGGATTTTATTGCTCTGTCTATTTTCAAAGTCAAATATGCTTTGGCCCTGGCTATTTTGGCGGGTCTTTTGGAAATCGTTCCGTATCTCGGGCCGATAATTTCAATCGGGCTGGCTTCCGTGGTGGGCTTTTTGATTTCTCCGGTTACGGGGCTAATGGTTTTAGGCATCCTGACAATTATTCAGCAAATTGAAAGCAACATCATCGTTCCGCAGCTTATGAAAAAGGTGGTGGGACTAAATCCGATTTTGGTAATTTTGGCCTTAATGATCGGCATCAAGCTGGGCGGAGTGCTGGGAGCGGTTTTGGCTGTGCCGATTGCTACTTCGATTAACGTGGTTTTCAATCATTTTTTTGATCAACGTGAAGTGGGTGAAGAAAGTGTTTAGATATTTAAATGCTCTTCTCTCGCTTTTTTTTCCGTAAAGATTCATTAACATTTCTTTCTGAGAGAATTTATTTCCGCTTTATTTTTTTGCAAAATTTTCATTAACTTTTCTTTCTAGGATAAGAAAAGTTACAAAAGAAAGTCGCGCCTGATGAAGATACTGTGGCAAGCGCTTCGTTCTTCACTAAAATTTGCACTCCGCTACGCTCCGTTTTAAAATTTTTTAACGCTCATCACTCGCGCTTTGCCTACGTACTTCATATGGCGCAGATGGGATACGAAATACGAAATACGAAATACTAGATACTAGATACGAAATTTATGTCCAGCAAGCTTAATAAACACATTTTGGCGACGATCATATATTACGACGGATTTGACTACCCGCTGACGGCTTTTGAAATATGGAAATATTTAATCAGAACGGATTATTTTTTGGATAACAAACAAGAATTGCAAATTAATCTGGCTGAAATTACAAAACAACTGGCCGATGAAAAATTGGCTGAATTTATAGAAAAACATAACGGATTCTACTTTTTGAAAGGACGGAAATTTTTAGTGGATAGGCGCATCAAGAATAATAAAATTTCCATGGGCAAGATGAAAATTCTTTTAAAAGCTTCTCATTTGCTCAGATTTGTCCCTTTCATCAAGATGATTGGAGTGACCGGAGCGCTGGCCATGAAAAATGCCAAAGCCAAAAGCGATCTGGATATTTTGCTTGTTTTCAAGCAGGGTAAAATTTGGACAGGACGAACATTGGCAACACTGCTGCTGCATCTTTTTAGAAAAAGAAGGCACGGAAATAAAATTTCCGACCGGGTCTGTCTCAATTTTTTTATAACCGATGAGTCTTTGGAAATAAGCACGAAAGATCTGTATTCTGCCAGCGAGTATATGTTTCTTTTTCCAATATATGGATTTGAAACTTATAAGCGTTTTCAAATAAGAAATTCTTGGATCAAATCAATAAAGCCTGCCTACGGAATCTCTGAAATTCCTCCGCTGAAAATAATTTCCGATTCGGCTTTTTCCAAAGCCATCAGAAATTTGGGTGAAATTATTTTGTCTTTTGGCTGGATTGAAAAAATGCTTAAGAAAACAGAAAAACAAAGAATCATGAAAAATCCGAAAACTCATCAAGAGGGAAGCATGGTCTATGCCGATGATGACGCGCTGATTTTCCTGCCTGATCCGCATGGTCCGAAGATTTTCGAACAGTTTAAGAAAAAAATAGGTGAACTTAGTGTTTAAGATAAAAAAGCTTTAAATAAGGCAAAATTAGCTGGTTCAGCTTGACTTTAGGATGGGGTTTTGGTAAGTTTAAATAAGTTTTACATAATCAAAAAACACACCCTGTTAAATAATCTTGCTTGTCAAAATTAAGATTTGAAGACTGGAACAGGGTTGGAATTTAGAGAATAAAAATATAATAACGGTAAGTCAGAGTTTCCCAATGAAATTCAAATCTTATTTAACAGGGTAAATGAAGTTGATTACTATTGCTCAAATTGTTGTTTCTGTCCTGCTGACGATCGCTATTCTGCTTCAAAACAGGGGTAGTGGATTGGGGGGTGCTTTCGGGAGCGATTTTGGCGGATATTACACCAAACGCGGGATGGAGAAATTTCTTTTTTATGTTTCAATTGTTCTGGGAACAATCTTCATTTTGTTGGCTATAGCCATGGTTTGGCTATCCAACCGTTAAGCTGAAATCATAATTTTTACTTACAAGTATTAGTATCTATTCTGAAAAAATAAAATATTTTATGCCGAAAAATTGGAAATCAATCGCCAGTGTTTTAAATTTTAAAGAAAAAATCTTAGTAACCCTGCTTCTCATCATGATGGGGGTTTCTTTTGTTGTGTGGGGAAATTCACTTTATAAACATTTTACCAATGAAATTCCAAAAACCGGAGGTGAATATGTGGAAGGAATTGTCGGACAGCCTTTGTATATAAATCCATTGATTTCGCAAACCAGCCAGGCAGATTCAGATTTGGCGCAGCTCATATACAGCGGACTTTTCAAATATGACAAAGACGGAAATGTGGTTAATGATCTGGCGCAAGATTATTCGCTTTCGGAAGATAAGAAGGAATATACGGTACATTTGAAAAAAGATGTTTTCTGGCATGATGGCCAACAGCTCACCGCTCAAGACGCATTTTTCACATTTAACATATTGCTGGACTCATCCTACAAGAGCCCACTCAGGCAAAATCTTCAGGGAGTTGATGTTCGCTTGGCAGATGATTATACATTGATTTTTTCCCTTAAAAATCCTTATGTCGGATTTTTGGATAATCTGACGATTGGAATTTTGCCGAAACATGTTTGGGAAAACATTGCTCCGGAAAAGTTTGCCCTAGCTGAATATAATCTGCATCCGATCGGATCCGGGCCATATGCGTTTTCTGATTTTCAAAAAGACGCCGGGGGCAATATTTTGACGCTTAAGCTTACGGCTAATAAAAATTATTACAATGGAGCGCCATATATTTCAAGAATAACCTTCAATTTCTATCCTGCTGATAGCGCGCTTATTGATGCCTATAATAAAAAAGAAATTATGGGCATGGGCAGTATTACCCCGCAAAATATAAAAGATATCAAGAATGTGAAGAGTACCAATATGCATGAACTTGTTATTCCCCGATATTTTTCGGTGTTTTTCAATCAGACAAAAAGCGCCGCTTTGGCAAACGATGAAGTGCGCAAAGCTTTAAATCTGGCCGTAAACAGGCGTGAACTGGTGGATAGTGTGTTGTTTGCAAAAGGCTTGGCGCTTAAATCGCCTTTCTTTCCGCAGATGAAGGGTTATGTCGAACAATCAACAGATGCCAATATTGATGAAGCCAAAAAAATTCTGGACGAAGCCGGCTGGAAAATAAACGCAGAAGAAAATGTCCTCAAAAAAAGTTCAACAAAACTGGAATTTGAATTAGTAACAGCTGACTGGCCGGAGCTGGTAACGACAGCGGAAATGCTCAAAAAACAGTGGGAAAGCATAGGCGCTAAAGTTAACGTAAAGGTTCTGGCAGTTTCTGATTTGCAACAGAACTATATTCGCACTAGAGAATATGACAGTCTCTTGTTCGGACAGGCCACGAGCTTCAATCCGGATTTATATTCATTTTGGCATTCCAGCCAAAAGCGCGATCAAGGCCTTAATTTATCCATGCTGGATAATAGTGAAGCAGACTCTCTGTTGGAAAGCGCTAGGCAGGAAATGGATGAAGGCAAAAGAGTCGAAACTTATCAAAAGTTTCAAGAAATTTTAATCAAAGAAATTCCGGCTATTTTCCTTTACGGACGTTATTATTTGTATCCGGTCAATACCAAGGTCAAAGAAATCAATGCGCAAAATATTAATAGTCCGGAACAAAGATTCACGGATGTTAATAAATGGTATGTCAAAACAAAAAGGGTTTTTAAATAGCTTATTAGCTTTTTAGAAAATAAATAAATAATAAAAATATTATGGAAACAGATTTCAAAAATGTTCCCAAGCATTATGCAGCCCGAACACAGGAAAAAATGCAAGATGTTTTGATGGATCCTAAGGGTGTTGGCCCAGCTATACATTATTATATGATTCGCGGGGGAGTTGATCAGAAAAATATCACTGTCTGGGAACCAGGCACAATTTCGGGAGAATATATTAAAACGTACGGTCATTACCACGTCGGAGATTTGAGCGAAACTTACTGGATTATTTTCGGAGAAGGCGTGGCTCTTTTGCAAAAATTAAAAAAAGATGCGGAGGGGCAGATGATTGCCGACGAAGTGGAGGAGTTTAAGGCAATCCCAGTTAAAGTGGGTGATAAAATTTTCATGTCTCCCGAGGAAGGCCACTTGGTTGTTAATACCGGCCAGACTTATTTTGCCACGGCTGATGACAGTCCGGTTGATTTTGAAGATCGCGATCCTGTTAGTTTTCCTGGACATGCAGATTATGAATTGGTCAAAAAAATGCGAGGTTTTGCGTATTATGTCGTTGAACACGAAGGCCAGCCGGCGCTCAAAAAAAATCCTCTGTATAAATCAATCGAAAAAGAAGATTTAGGTGGATTGGAAGTCATAGAATGACAAATGACAAATTACCAATGACAAATCAAAACCAAAATCAAAATGACAAAAATAAATACAACTTAGCTGAACGCACATCTAAGTTTGGTTGTGAGGTTATAATTTTTGTCAAAAAAATAAAAGAAAATAATATAAATAGATCAATTACTAGCCAGTTGATTCGTAGCGCTACTAGCATTGGCGCTAATTATATGGAGGCTGATTGTGCAGAATCAAAAAAGGACTTTGTTCATAAGATAGGTATTTGTAAAAAAGAGTCTAAGGAAACAACCTATTGGCTTCATATGTTAGCAACTGCCGAACCTAACAATGCTGATTATTGTAGAAAATTATGGAAAGAAGCACATGAATTAACGCTTATTTTTTCTAGTATTGCCAAGAGAAAGTATTAGTTGTTATTTGGACTTTGTCATTGACTTGTCATTAGTCATTGGAAATTAGTCATTAATTTTAAACTTATGCATAGTATCATCCTTTGCGGTGGATCAGGCACACGCCTTTGGCCGCTGTCGAGAAAAAATTTTCCTAAGCAATTTCTGAAACTTTATAGCGACAAGTCGCTTCTGCAAGAGACGTTTTTGAGAATGAAAGAGGTTGTGCCGGAAACCAATATATATTTCGTGACTAACGGAGATAATTACTACAATGTCCTGAATCAGATCAGAGAAATCTATCCAGATTTTTTGGAAAGTCAGGTGCTCAAAGAACCAAAAAGCTTGAATAATATGCCAGCCTTGGCTTTGGCTGCGAAATATCTTAAAGATGTAATAAAAATAGACGAAACGGCGCCGATTATCGAAGTACACTCCGATCATTATATTGGCAATCGACCGGCTTATGCTAAAATTGCCAAAAATGCGCTTTCAAAAATAGGTGACAATATCGGCACAATAGGAATTGTTCCAACGAAGCCGGACACTAGTTTTGGATACATAAAAAAAGGAGAGAATCTAGGCGATTATTACAAGGTTGAAACATTTAAGGAAAAGCCGGATAAAAAAACAGCCGAAGAATTTTTTGCTTCCGGGGAATATCTATGGAACGCCGGCATGTATCTTTTCAATATAAAAACTTTGGCTGACGAAATGAAAAATCATGCGCCTGAATTCTATTCCTTGTTTGAAAAAGATTACGATACTTTTTTAAAGGATTTCCAGAATTTGCCGGCAATTGCAATTGATTATGCTATTGCTGAAAAATCAAACAAGCTAATAACTTTTGAAGGTGATTTTGATTGGAGTGATGTGGGCAGTTTTGATGTTCTGGCAGAAATCTTGGGAAGAAAAAAAGATGAAAATCCGAAACATGTTTCCATTGACTCAAAAAATGTTTTTGCTTATTCGGTCAACGATGGTTTGATTGTCACCTCGGGTCTTGAGGACGTGATTGTGATTGAAAACAATGACAGTATTTTGGTGCAAAAAATGGGCGAGAGCAATGATGGCGTGAAAAAAGTGGTTGAATATCTCAAAGAAAAAAATTATCCGGAACTTTCTGATAATGTGATCGGCTACCGTCCATGGGGGAAATACGAGGTTCTGATTGACGAAGATAATCACAAAGTCAAAAAAATCACAGTTTATCCCGGAGCGAAACTGAGTTTGCAATCGCACAACAGGCGGGCGGAGCACTGGGTGGTTGTCAAAGGCACGGCCGAGATTGTTCATGGCGAAGATTTGTTGACACTTGAAGAAAATGAAAGCACTTTCATACCGGTAGGCACCAAACATCGCTTGGGCAATCCGGGGAAAACCAATCTGGAAATTATCGAAGTCCAAACCGGAGACTATTTGGAAGAGGATGACATTGTCAGATATGAGGATGTCTATCAAAGAAGTTAGCTTCTGAAACTGGACAAAATAATGAAACTAGTGTATACTTAGTATATAGTAAAGACTTCTTCAACTTTGTTTTATATTGCTTTAAATAAGCCTTTTTAACTTTCTCTTTTTTGAAAGTCTTTGTTTTCTATATGCGTTATGCTTTGGCGGTATGGCGCAGTTAAATTAAAAAATTAAAGCCTTGGTGGCGGAATTGGTATACGCGCATGCTTCAGGAGCATGTTCTCGTAAGGGATTGGGAGTTCGAGTCTCCCTCAAGGCACAAAACACTAAACTTGCGGCAGATTCTAATTTATATTTTCTACTGATTAAAAAATTAACTTTAAAAAATAAGCAAGTAGTTATCTTTCAAATTTAGGATCCTAGCATTTTATTTTTTGCTGCACTGCTCGGCGTGAACGCTCTCTGCTAAATTATTGTCACGGCAGGCCAACTTTATAATTGCCATCGCAATAATTGTCTAGCGCCTGCGTAAAGTTTCGCAAAAAATCAAATGCAGAGATTCTAAAATAAAAAAACAGATAATTTACTTTCGTTAGTGTTCAAAAACTATGTTTAACAAAAAACAAGGCGGCCAGATGGCTGCCAACGCGAACCCTTTGCCTGCTAGACAGGTAGGCAACAGGCAAGCGGCTGCGTTCAAAAAGCCGCTAAAACAATTGGGCAAGATGATAGAGCAAAAAGCCTATCATGTCAGGATGGAAAAACCTTCCAAAAATGTTAGCCAGCATTCCGGCCAGCCTTCACGGCGTAATGCTCCAAGCAGGCGTCCTAGCCAGAATATTGGCAGGAGGATTAATATCAGCAATAACACAAGGACTCAGAAGTCTCAGGGGAATGTGGTCAGCAAAAATCTGCGCATAACCCCGATGGGAGGAAATGAGGAAGTTGGTCGCAATATGACCATGTTTGAATATGACTCCGACATCATAATCTTAGATATGGGCATTCAGTTTCCAGAAGAAGACATGCCGGGAATAGATTATATTATTCCAAATATGAGTTATCTGAAAGGCAAGGAAAAAAATGTCCGCGGAGTTCTTTTGAGCCATGGACATCTCGATCATATTGGAGCGGCTCCGATCTTGCTCAAAGAACTCGGCTATCCACCGATTGTCGGACGTGATTTGACATTGGCCTTGGTCAAGAAAAAGATGGAAGACTTCGACAAAAATTCAGCGCAAAATTTGAAAATCATCAGAGTCAATTCCGTCTCTGACAAAGTCAAACTGGGAAAATTTGAAATTGAATTTTTTGAAGTGGAGCATTCTGTGATGGATGCAGTCGGTGTTATTATTAGAACTCCGGACGGAACAATAATCCATCCCGGTGACTGGACGATGGACAAGAATCCGAATCATAAAATGGTCACCTATGATCATTTGTCGAAACTGCCTTCACCGCGGATACTTATGCTAGAAAGCTTGGGTGCGACGGACAATGAATCGGCCGACAAACCGGAATCGGAAATGTATAAAAACTTGAACGAACTTATCAGCTCAGCCACGGGACTGGTTATTATCGGCACATTTTCTTCACAAATCGAGCGTATTGGAAAAATTATCGAATACGTGGAAAGTATTGGCAAGAAAGTGGCACTGGATGGATATAGCATGAAAATGAATATCGAAATTGCCAAGGAATTGGGCTATATCAAAGCGCATAAAAAGACTCTGATTTCAGTTAATGAGATTCAAAAACATCCGAGAAATAAAGTGGTGGTGATTTGCACCGGCGCGCAGGGCGAAGGCAATGCTGTGTTGTCGCGCATCGTCAATGACGAACATCGCTTTGTGCGAATCCAAAAAGATGACACAATCATATTTTCTTCGTCGATTGTTCCAGGCAATGAACGCACTGTGCAAAGGCTGAAAGATGATCTCTATCGCAAGTGCGATAATGTTATCCATTCTGATATTTTGGATGTCCATACCAGCGGACATAGCAACGCTAATGATATTCAAGATATCTTGCGTCAGATCAAGCCTGATTTCTTTCTGCCGGTCTATGGCAATCACTATATGCTCAAAGAAGCGGCCAAACTGGGAGAAAAAGTCGGCATTCGCAAAGAAAATATTTTTGTTTTGGACAATGGCCATCAATTGGAGGTCCATGAAAACAAAGCCAAGATTTTGCCAAACAAAGTGGACACGGCTTATGTCATGGTAGACGGATTGGGCGTGGGCGACGTTGGTGAAGTGGTGCTGAGAGACAGACAGCTTTTGGCTAAGGACGGAATGTTTACGATTGTCGTTATTATAGATTCCAAAACCAAAAAAATTATCGGTACGCCGCAAATCACGTCGCGCGGATTTATTTTCGTCAAAGAAAATTTTGATTTGGTGAATGCGACAAAGCGGGTGGTGGAAAAGGTGGTCAAAGAAAAAACTTCCGAAGGTTTGCCGGTCAATTGGGATTATGTGAAGAATAATATCCGTGAATCTGTCGGATCGTTCTTGTTTACTAAAACAGAAAGACGACCGATGGTTTTACCAGTAGTAATCGAAGTATAAATGAAATGAAAAAGCTGCTCAGAAATGAGCAGTTTTTTATTTGTAAAAAATTATTTTTTGTAAGCAATATATTTTTTACCTTTCTTTTTATGCAATTTCTAGAATTAACTTTTCTTTCTAGATAAGAAAAGTTACAAAAGAAAGTCGCGCCCGATGAAGATACTGATGGCAAGCGCTTCGTTCTTCGCTAAAATTTGCACTTCGCTACGCTCCGTTTTAAAATTTTTTAACGCTCATCACTCGCGCTTCGCCTACGTACTTCATATGGCGCCTATAAATACCAAATACTGGATACAAAATACGAAATACTTAATTTGGTTTGCAAAAAAAGCCTGTTTTGGGTATTATTAAAGCAATTGATAATTAATTAATGTATTTATGGCAAAACGAATTTTTTCGGGCATTAAGCCAAGTGGAAGCCTTACAATTGGAAATTATATCGGTGCAATCAGAAACTGGCTTGATTTTCAGGACGAGTACGAAGCCGTTTTTTGTGTCGTTGATATGCATGCAATAACAGTTCCACAAGATCCAAAGACTTTAAATAAGAGGACTATTGAAATTGCGAAAATATATTTGGCTTCCGGAATTGATCCAAAAAAATCGGCCATATTTGTTCAATCGCAAGTAGCTGAGCATGCGGAATTGGCATGGATATTAAATACTGTTGCTCGAGTATCTGATTTGGACAAGATGACTCAGTTCAAAGATAAGTCTCAAAAAAATGGCAGGGAAAGTGCCGGTGTTGGTCTATATGATTATCCGGTTCTGATGGCCGCGGACATTCTGCTTTATGATGCAGAAAAAGTTCCAGTCGGAGAGGATCAGGTGCAACATGTAGAACTGGCTCGCACTTTAGCCAAGCGGTTTAATAATAATTTTGGAGAAACATTTGTTATTCCAGAGCCATTTGTGAAAAAAAGCGGGATGCGAATCAGGGGGCTTGATGATCCGACAAAAAAAATGGATAAGTCATCTTCTTCAGAATATAATTACATTGCTCTTTTGGATGACGCTGAATCAGTACGTAGAAAAATAAAAAAAGCCGTGACGGATAGCGGCAGCGAAATAATTTATAGCGAAGAGAAGCCTGCGCTAAAAAATCTTATAAACATTCATTCTTTTTTTTCCGAAAAAAGTCCGAAAGATATTGAAAAAATGTATGCTGGCAAAGGCTATGGAGAATTCAAAAATGATTTGGCCGAAATAGTTGTTTCTTTTTTGAAAGATTTCCAACAAAAATACAATTCTTATTCTGATGAAGAAGTCATAAAGATATTAAAAGAAGGCGCGGAAAAGGCTCGATTGATTGCTGAAAAGAAAATGCAAGAAGTGAAAAAGAAAGTTGGATTCATCATTTAAGGCTAAGGTCTAAAATCTAAAGTCTAAAACAATTGAAAAAGTTCAAATTTATCATTTTTTATTTTCTAGTGTCAGGATTGTTTTAGAAAAAATTAAAGTTAATTCATGAGCTTCCTTCCATAGCTCCCTGCATATATTCTTAGATTCAGGATGAGCTTCGGCTAAAATCTCCAGCCAATATTTAGTTTCTCTGCATTCTTTTTTGCAAATATATATTTTATTTTTAAAGTCTTTTTTTGAACAGGATCCACCAGCTTCAAAATAGTTAGCGCCTATGCTAGTAGCTGATCTTACGAGCTGGTTAATTAGAGGCAAACTCAAATTGTCTTTTTTTATTGTCTTTAAAAAAATTACAACCTTTTTGCTAAAATTAGTTGTTCTTTCTTCTAAATTATTCTTCAAAAACGCAGGCATTTATACTTAATTTAGATATTAGACTTTAAGCTTTAGACTTTGAAATTATTTTCTAATAATTTCCAGCAGTTCATCTCTCTTTTCTTCCATCCTTTCTTTAGTTTTTGCTTCGACATTCAGACGGATGACCGGTTCCGTGTTTGAGCCACGCAGATTGAAACGCCAATCTTCAAATTCTATGGAAACGCCGTCAGTTTCATCAACATTCTTAGCCTGCGGAGAATATTTTGATTTAGCTTCGGATATTTTTGTTTTCACGTCAGAAACTTCACTGTTGATTTCTCCACTGACAAAATATTTATTCCAGAACATTTCCGTCATGATTTCTGAAAGCGTTTTTTTCTCCGTTGAAAGAAATTCCAGCATCATTACAAAGGGAATTAAGCCATTGTCGCAGAAAAAATAATCTTTAAAATAATAATGCGCGCTCATTTCGCCGCCAAAAACCACGTTTTCTTTCCGCATCCTTTCTTTAATGAAAGCATGACCGGATTTTGTCATGATGTCTGAACCTCCGTTTTCTTTGGCGATATCTTGAATTGCCCATACTAATCTTGGATCATGCAAAATTGTTGCTCCCGGCGTTCTTTCTAAAAATATTTTTCCTAAGAGTGCCGTGATGAAATAGCCTTCAATAAATTCGCCTTTTTCTGTAAAGAAGAAACAGCGGTCGGCATCAGCGTCCCAGGCTACTCCGAAATCAGCCCCATTTTCCACAACCAATTTGGAAATTTCTTCTCGGTTTTCTGGTATTAATGGATCCGGACGGCCCTTGGGAAAATTGCCATCTGATTCCCAATTAAGTTTGACTACTTCAATATCAGAGTTTTCCAATAATCTATCAATAGCCCGGCCGGCCACTCCGAAATTCGGATTAGCAACAATCTTAAATTTTTTGAATTTAGAAAAATCAGCGAAAGTTTTAATTTTGTTTATGTAATCATCCATTATATTTTTCTTTTCGATCAACTTTAGATTTTCTTCCGTCAATTCAAAGTTGCTAATTTCAGACGTATCTTGCATGGCAATGTCACGAATTTCAAAAAGTCCAGTGTCGGATGAAATTGGTCGCGACTCTTCGCGTACGAATTTTGCTCCATTATATTCCTTGGGATTATGTGAAGCGGTAAGGGAAAATCCTCCGGCATATCCGTAATTGGCTACGGCAAAATAGAGCATGTCAGTGGAAATCTCTCCCACGTCGATTACTTTTATTCCCTGATCCGTGACAGCTTTGATGGCGGCTTTTTTGAGTGATGGGGAGGATAAACGCACATCTGATCCGATGACAACCTCGCTGGGTTTCACAAATTTGCAATAAGCTTTGGCAATTTTGTAAGCATCCTGCTCATTTATTTCGGAGGGGTAGATGCCGCGGATGTCATAGGCCTTGAAGATTCCTGGGTTCATAAAATATTTCAATAATCAATGATCAATGAACAATTTACAATAAATTTCTAATGAATTAATTATTTAAAACATTGAAAAATTGAAAATTGGTTGAAAATTGAAAATTGTAAATTGAAAATTATAAAAACATCCTCTAAATACTAACAAATATAGTGTTTTTACTCAAGGTGAACGTTTTTTTGGAATTTTTCCAATTCTTTTTGCAAAAGGGGATATTTTTTCAAAGAAGGATTTTCTTTCAGAGTCTCTTCGGCATAGTCACTGGCTATTTCAATGAGTTTTACGTTAGTGACATGTTGCATGGCGATGTCCGGCAGGCCGGATTGGCGGGTGCCGAAAAACTCGCCGGGACCGCGCAGTTTGAAATCTTCTTCGGCGATATCAAAACCGCTGGCATATTTTTCCATAGCTTTGAGGCGGCTTTTGCTGAGGGCGGAACTTTTGGCGAAAAGGAAACAATAGGATTGATGTTCGGCGCGTCCGACTCGGCCGCGAAATTGATGCAGCTGCGAAAGTCCGAAACGATCGGCGTCTTCGATGATCATAATTGAAGCGTTGGGAATGTCGATGCCGACTTCGACAACGGAAGTGGAAACCAAAATATCATACTTTTTGTCATTAAAATCTTGCATGATTTTTTCTTTTTCATTTGATTTAAGTCTTCCGTGCAAAAGCGCCAGTTTCAAATCGGGAAATACATTTTTGGAAAGTCTGGCGTGTTCTTCGGTGGCCGCTTTAAGTTCTGACATTTTTTGCGATTCTTCAACGAGAGGAAAGATAATGAAAACCTGGCGGCCGTTTTTGATTTCACTGCGCACAAAATCATAGGTTTTCTGGCGCTCGGCCGCGGTGATAATCTTGGTTTTGATTGTTTTGCGATTTTTGGGCATTTCATCCAAAACAGAAAGATCAAGATTGCCAAAAAAAGCCATCGCCAAAGTGCGGGGAATGGGAGTTGCCGACATTGATAGCAAATGCGGTGTTTTTTCCGGCAAGCCGTCATTTATTTCAGAAATTTGCCCGCCTCGCGTCGATGAGCGGTCATTTCCGCGAGTCGAGGCGGGTTGTTGCAAATAGGCGCGCTGATCGACGCCGAATCTGTGTTGTTCATCAATAACAACCAAGGCCAGATTTTTGAATTTAACACCTTTTTGGATAAGCGCGTGAGTACCGATGACAAGATTAATAGCACCGAATTTAATTTGAGAAATTAATTCGTCGCGGGAAATCTGATCTCCTAATTTTGAATTTCTAATTTTGAATTTTGATTGAATTTTTAATTTTGAATTTTGAAAATTGGGATTTGTTTGGAAATTGGAAATTGGAAATTGGAAATTATTTATTTCTTTATATGAATTGGTTAATAGCGCTATGTTTATATCGCGATTTTTTAGAAGTGCTGAAAGTGTCAGGTAGTGTTGCCGCGCTAAAACTTCAGTCGGTGCCATAATAGCCACTTGATAGCCGGAGTTTATAACTGACAAGGCGGCCATGGCGGCTACCACGGTTTTGCCGCTGCCGACGTCACCATTGAGCAGCCGGTTCATCGGTCTTGGTTTTTCCAGATCTTTCAAAATTTGAAAAGCGGCCTTTCTTTGCGCGTTGGTGAGAGAAAATGGAAGGGCGGCAACAAATTTCTGCATTAATTTTTCATCAAAAGGAATCGTGACGCTCTGCTGTCTTTCCCAAGAAATTTTGGCGCGCTGAGATGCAAGTTGAAGCAGAAACATCTGTTGGAAGGCGAAACGCTTTTGCGCGATTTCGGCTTGCTTGGCATTTTTAGGAAAATGAATATATTTTATAGCCTCAGACAGGGAAGGTAGATGCAAACCTTTGAGAATATTTTCCGGAATCGGATCTTGAAGCTCATCCGCAAATTTTATCAAATTTTGCAGTTGCCAGCGGATCCATTTCGAAGTCAGGCCTTCAGTTTCCGGATAGATCGGAACCAGCCGGCCGGTGTTGGTTGGAATTCTTGAAGAAAGTTCCCAGGCCGGATTGGAAAAAAACAAGCCCTTGGCGTCTTCGGAAACTTTACCGCTGAGGCGCACGCCTTTGCCTTCCGTTAATGAATCGCTAACATAGGGCTGGTTGAACCACACGGCACGTACTGTGCCGGTGTCATCTTGCACAAAACATTCCGTGATGAGCATTTTTTTCTTCCAAGTTCGGATCAGTTTGCTTTTGGTGACTTCGCCCATGACAGTGGCAGTTTGCCCGGCCGCAAGATTGTCGATTGCAACTCGCTCGGAGTAATCTTCATAGCGGAAAGGGAAGTGCAGCAAAAAATCCTCGACAGTTTCCATGTTGAGCTTCTTGAGAGCAGCGGCATATTTCGGGCCAATGCGCGGGATGTCGGATAATTTTGTTTTAAGACTTAGCATACCCAGTAGTAGAAATTCGAATTAACCTTTTCTGTTTAAAAGTTTTGAATTAATTTATTTTTATTTATGCCCCGTAATTATTTTCTAATTTTCACTACTGGGCATAAATACAGTATAACGTATTTTTAGGATATAAAAAAAGGGGTCCGAAATTTCCGAACCCCTTTTATTGTTCTGGAAGAATGGGCTAGCGTTTTAACGCAGCCGCTCTCTCCTTTTTTTCACATTCTTCGCAATTTTTCGTCAGCGGATGCTCTGTCAGATATTCAAGGTCAATATCTTTTTTGCATGCCCCACAGATGCGATAACTGCGAGTTTTTTTCACTTCTTCGATTACTTCTTTTATTTCAACAATATCCCGGATGATTCTTTTCTTCTTTTCCTTAAAATCTTCTATGATCAAATAGTATTCCGTTTTCAATCTTTTATTGTTTTTTAAATCATTGCTGAGTTTATTCAGCTCTTCCATTGTTTCTACAAGTTTTTTTCCTTATAATCCTTTTTTTCTTTTAAGGATTCAATCACTATCCTTATTTGAGCATCACTCAATCCTTCTTTTTTGGCCGCATTTTTCATTTTTTCTCCCCCCTAATTAGTTATTAACGCATGATTGCGTCTGAAAACTTTTTAATGTACTGATTATAGCAATATTAAATAATTGCATAAATTAAACAAAAAGTCAAGCGTCACGTTTTTAAAATAGAAGCTTCTGTAGAGGCCTCTATAGAAGCCTCTAAAAACAAAAATCCTCACATAAAGCGAGGATTCTTCTTTTGTGCGCTTGGGAGGAATCGAATCCCAGTAGCAGTCCTACTGGACGCTACGGGACAAGCCTGCAACCCTCTTGATAAGCAACTTTACCCCGTACCAAAGCGTAGCTTTTGGTTTGGGGCAGACGCGGCACTTGCCCCGCATAAAATTTGCTATTTTTGTGCTCTCGGGAGGAATCGAACCTCCGACCTTCTGGACCGCAACCAGACGCTCTATCCACTGAGCTACGAAAGCAAATTTTTATGCGGGGTCCACTGGCTACAAGGACCTTAGAACGCAAAGTTCAGTATATAATATAAAATAAAAAAAGCAAACACTAGTTATGTTTAACAGCAAAAATATTCTTTAGTATTGTAAAAGTATTGTAAAATTAAATATGCAGCACTCTTTCTATCGTATCAATCATGCTCGGATCCTGCTTGATTTCCGGGATGTATTCTGTCAGTATTTCGTGCAATTTGGCAGGATTTTCATCTCCAATAGGTATGTGCACAAAAGGGAAAGTGGAAGCCTTGGTATGCAAGCTGATGGTTTTTGTGTGATGGGGATCGTAAAAAATCCAAAAAGAATGGATGTTTTCGTATAGATAAATTTCCTTGTCGGCTATGATGCCTTCATCCGTTATAGCAAAAGTAACGACAAGCGGATCTTTCTGCGAATAGATATAGCCCACAATGCCGATCAAAATGAAAGTAACAGCCATCATTGGTCCATTTGTGTATAGCGCATAGGCGATCATTGCTAAAATGAACAAGGCAGCTATGATGTACCAGCGTCCGGATTTTTCGTAAACTTCGAATTGAGGAGCCCGCCAGGAGTACAATATTTTTCCGGTATCTTGGCCTAGGTCTTCTTCATTTTCTATATCGTATTGATCAGCTTCAAAATCCTGCTCTTCTTGGTAGGCTGCAGGTTGTTTGTTTCGTGGTGTTTTTAGATCGAATGACATGCTATAATTCTAACATAGATGTCCGGGTTTACAAACATGTTTCTAGCTGGTATCATAAACAAGCTTGAAATATTGGATATTTTAAGGTAATTTTCTGGAGAGATGGCCGAGTGGTTGAAGGCAACGGTCTTGAAAACCGTCGTGGGGCAACCTACCGTGAGTTCGAATCTCACTCTCTCCGCCAAGTTTTACATTCAGCGAAATTGAACAGGTCAAAAACCAAAATCCGACGCTAGATATGCTGAAGAAACTTGCGAAAGCCCTTGGTGTGAACATTGATAAAATTATAAATTGATATTACAAAAAGTGTCGGGGGGGGGGGATAGAATACAAGTAGCACGAAAAGGTCAAAACTATTAACAATTAACAAAATATAAATCTATGAAATTTGAACAACCATCAACGCCATCACCAGAGGAAATGGCAAAAATAGAAAAAGAAAAAGCTTTGTCAGACGCGGAGCTCTTAAAGGGCGGGGCAGATTATAAATTCGATGAAAAAGGCCAAAAGAGATTGGATGTAACGGATGAACAAATTGAAAAAGCAAGAGGAGAAATGGAACAAGATAAGAATAAAGAAAATATAGAAAGTCCAAAAATAAAATTTCCAGAAAATATAAATATTGTAAAAGCGCTTCAAGGAAAGTTGGCGGAATATAAGGAACGACTTGGTGCACAAATGAAAGAAGACCCATATAAAGCACCTGAATTATTCACGGATACGAATTATAAAATTGCTGTTTTAGAAAAACTTTTAACGGACGGAGAAGTTAATACGCACGAACTGTCACGAGAATTAAATGAAAAATACGGTGGTTTTAGTGTTGGAGATTTTGATAATGCTTGTGCGGTTATTGAAGATTATACCAAGACAGGAGGAAAAGAAGTTGCTGGTGGAACTGGTTTGAAATTTGAGAAAAAACAAGAAGAACAAAAAAAAGAAGGCAATGAAGATACTATTGAAAAATTAACTCCCGAAAATATTGAAAATTCTGTCAAAAGCGGAAAGCCAATAGAAGTAAAAGTTCAAAGGAGTTCAGGTGAAATAGAGAAAGGATGGATGGTCACGGGAAGTGACGGAAAAGACGCCGTTGTTATTAAAAGCGTTGAAGGTGGAAAATTTATAAGAAAAGTTATTCCGATTGAAGAATTACAAGAGCTTAACAAGGAGGTGGATCAAGAAGAATTAAAGAAAAACATTTCAGAAGTAAAAAGTTTTGATGATTTAATAAAAACTGTTGAAAAAGGCGGAGGGATTGAAGGAAGCCAAGAATTTTATGATGCGAAAAAATTAAAAAATGTTATTGATAAAGTCAGAAAAGGAGAATTGGGAATCACTTATATTACAAGAACGGGCGGATTAAGACAGAAAGTTGCGGACTTATTGGCATTAGAAAAAGTCCGAAAGAATTTGGAAAGTCGTTAGGAGGTGCGCCAGTTTCACTGGCACGAAATTCGGCGGCGGCGGAAAAAATTGGAATCGGAAAGCGGGAGTGGGCAAAAATTCCTTTTTTCCCCTAATTCCCTTCCTTTTTGCCCGCCCGGGCGGTTGGATTTTAAAAGTCGGAATTCGGATTTTCGTCAAAAAATGTTCGAACTTCGTTCAAAAAACACCGCACAATTTAATAAATATTTTGGAAAGGTGGCTGAGCGGTCGAAAGCAGCACACTGCTAATGTGTTGAACTCGAAAGGGTTCCCAGGGTTCGAATCCCTGCCTTTCCGCATCTGTGCAAAATCAGCTTTATCTTCTACTTTTTCTAGTAGTTGATAGGGCTGTTTTAGTTTATACGAAGCCATTTCCTGATTTTCAATCGTGGCGTTCAAAAGTAGTTTTTCCAAGACTTTATGTTTTTTCAAATCATCGCCACCGATAAAATCATTTTCCAATAAATACGGGCTTAAAAACACTTTTTTTGTTTGTTCTAAAGTGCGAGCAGATACTTGCGGGCTTTGCTTCTCTAAGTCTTTTAGTTGTTGAGTTATGTCGGCAGTTTCCTTGTTTAAGGCTTCTAGCTTCGCCTCTATGGTGTCCGAAGCATATTTTCCACTAAGTTGTATGTCCAGAAGCCGAAGCTGTTGCTGGGCGAGCAAATCAAGCCGTTTTTCCAGATTGGATTTTATGGTTTCGAAAAAGTTTTCGTCTTTCAAGTTTTTCTCTTGGTCTGCTTCATAGCAAAGTTCAATAAATTCATTATCAAACTGGATTTTTGGAAACACAGAGGCTAAAACTTTTTCAGCTTTCTCACTTCGCATATAGTGATTATGCTCATCGCATTTTCCTTTGCCATTGGTGCAGTAATAATAAACAAAACCTTTTTTCTCCATAGCCGTCATTAGGCAACCGCACTTATGGCAAGTCATAAAACCACGAAGCGGAAAGAAATGTTTTTTGTAACGGCTTCTATTTTTTCCATTGATAACATCTTGAACTTTATCAAATAAATCCTTGGAAATAATCGGGGTATGATTACCCGAATAATATTTTCCTTTAACCAACATTACACCATAATAAAAGGGGTCTTGTAGGATTTTGTGAATTTTGCTTTTATGATATTTATTTCCACCACGGGAACGAAATCCTTGTTGATATAGAATATCAGCCACAGCTTTGAGGCTACGACTGCCAGTGGCATATAATTCATATGCGTGTTTGATATATTTTCCCCGTTCTTCATCAATAAGGATTTTTTTATTGATTTTGTCATTCACATATCCGATTTTGGCATTGTTGGGATAATCGCCATTATTTAGCTTGGTCTGCATGCCACGCTTAACGTTTTTGCTCAAATCTCTAATATATTGATTTGCCATTCCGCTTTCCACATTGAAAATCAAAGCATTATCTTCTGGCAAATAGCGTCGCTCATTGGTCTGAATATCCTTGATGATTTCTTGTTGCAAAAGCCATTGAATTTTTCCGCTATCGACAGGATTTCGAGATAGGCGGTCAAGTTTCCAGCAAACAATGCCGTTAGCCTTGCCTTGTTCAATCATTTTTAGCGTTTCCGCAAATAACGGACGATTGTCGGGTTTCTTGGCAGATTTTGATTCAGTGAAGACTTTGACAATATTCAGCTCTAAATCATCGGCTAGCTTTTTCATAGTGCCAACTTGCGATTCTAGTGATAATATTTGTCGCCCCTTGTCTTCGGAAGACTTTCGGGCGTAAAGGATATATTTCATAATATTCAATATTTAGATATTCATAACTTAGCGGAATTAAGAGATAAAATCAAGGGGCTAGATTTTTTAGGTTGAACTGTTTATATACAACTTCCTTGAGGTATTCATTGGAAAAAGTTGTTTGAAAAGCTGGCTTTGCAGAAGAAAGGTTATAGAAATTTTTTAGCGTTTGTATAGTTTTGTTATCAAAAAATTTGTTTGGTTGCTCTAAGTTTTTAGAACAAAAATATTTCTTCTTGCGAAACATTTTTTTGTTATTGCCGTCCTTGCTTAAGTATTTGCAAACATAAGCTCCAAGATTTGTGACATTCTTGATCTTGTTTATTTTGACAAATCCGTGTCCCCAAATATCTGAAAGAATAGAATTTTTAATATGAGGCAAATTACATAAAAAATGATAATGGACAGCTCCACGCTTTTGAAATTCGATAATTGCGAGATATTTTAAATCAGGATAGCGGTAGCTTATACGCATAATAAATTTATTAAAATGACGATTGGCTATTTTAATATCTTGCATGTTTTCTGCAAAAGTTAAGGTGACAAATTTATCAAAATCTTGATTGGAATTAACAAGTCGCCGTATGTTTGTGCGAGTACGGGCAATATTATCGTCCCGTTTGCCAGTAGCAGTATCGGGTATGGAAAAATCTAGCTCCAATTGCTTCGGCTCGCAAGGCAATTTTTCTTTTTTCTTTTTTTTAAATTCCCTAAATAATGGCTTAGAATATTGATAATATTCTAAAATGTCTCCAGAAATAATTATTTTTTCAGTATATATCATAAAATTGTTTTCTGTTTAAGTGAGGTTATAATCAAGTTAAGAAGAGAACGCCACGAAAATTTTCACCGCTTCGCTGGTGAAAATTTATCTTTGGCGTTTCTCTGGCTAAACGCGCAATATAAATCAGCCATCGAATCTAAATATTCGTCGGCTTTATCTTGCGAAATCTCGACCTGATGTTTTCGCAAAAAATAGTCAATCAGTTTTTCTCTTAGCTCAAAGCTAAATTTGTAAGACATAAAAAAACGGCGCTACGATTTGTAGTGCCATTTTCTAATAAAGCGTTTACGCTATTTTATCCGTAAAGCCGTAATTGCTTTATTTAAGATATTTTTCGTTGATTTTTACCCAAGCGGTTTTGCCACTCGAATACTCTAAAAAGTCATCAATTTTAGTAGCTTTGTAAACTTTATCGTTTATATCTTTACAAGCCCGATAGTATTTTCGCCAGTTATCATTAGTTTCTTTAAAAGTATCTTCGGCTATTTCAGAAAAAGGAAATTGTTGGCTTAAATCTTTGGATTTAAAAATATGTTCCAAAATATAGTGGGCATTGGTCTTATCGTTTTTAAGCGAGATGTGAATTTCTTTTTCTTGGAAATATAAAAGGCTTTTATTAAAATCAAAATCAAAATCTGGCGTTTCTTCTTTGTTCAGAAACGGCAATATTTTTTTATAAAGTTTATCAATAAATCCTTGATATTCTTTTTTATCTGCTTCTGGCAATGGCTCATCAGGGCTAAATCTATGAAACAGCCAATCGGAATTATCGGTTATATTTTTAGGCTGAACTCCACAATGAACACTGTATAGATTTTGCAATGGAAACATAGGGTCTAGTTGATGTAGAGCTTCGGATTTTCTTGCTCGGCGTTCATTGTGCTGTTTTAGTTCCTTACCTTTCAAACCATAATTCCAACCTTTATCAGCATTGAGTTCCTTTTGTGCAAGGCGTATTTTTTCGCCTTCATTTTCGACTTGCTCAATAAATTCGGGAACTGCCATGATTATTTTTACAAAATCAGAAATAGCCTGATAGGCTTCAAGCGATGTTTGGCTTTGTTGGTATTTTTTAATAGCGTTATTGAGTCCTTTTTTCATACAAAAAACTGATTGATAAATCAGTTTAATGTAGCCTTATTTATGGCAAAAGTCAAGAAGTCTACTTTGTTTTGGTCCATGTACCACAACCAGAAGACTTGAATCCTTTATCGGTTGAGGAAATAGTTACAATTGCAGATGTGTCAGTGTTTTCATTGGCAATTATATTTCCTAGTGAACCTGTGAATCCTTTTAATCTTGAATAATAGCAACCATCACTACCACTGCTTTTATAAGTTCCTGGCAAAATATCAGTGCCGACAATAAAAATTCCGTCATTGAATGTAGTTTGTTCAGTTGTTATTGCGGAAAGGTCTTGCGTCCAAGTTCCGCAGCCTGAAGATTTAAAACCTTTATCTGTTGATTCAATTGTCACAACTGCAGGATAGTAGGTATTTTCGTTGGAAATTATATCTCCTAACGAACCACTAAATCCCTTAAGTCGAGCATAGTAACATCCAGATGAGCCTTTGCGTGTTCTATATGTTCCAGGCTGAATATCTGTACCAACTTCATAATTTCCGTCATTAAAATGAGGCTTTGCCAATGCTTCTTGCTTGGCCTTATCTTCGGCTTCTTTCTTCGCAATTTCTTCTGCGCTTAATTGCTTCGTTTCTACTTTTTTTTCTTGAGAATTGGCAGATTGTGCGTTATTTTGGGAAGTAGAAACTTCTTGATTTTTCGGTAAGGGATGTTTAGTATCGGAAATCATTCCAAATAAAATAAAAAATGCGATTGTAGATAATCCAAAAACTAACCTGATTTTTCCTTTCGAAAGTTTATTTTTAAACAGAGGTGAAAAAGTATTGGGGATAATCCAGCTAAGCAAAAAACAAATCAGAGAGATTAAAACTAAACCTACAAATAAATCTTCCATATTTTTTTTATTGTTTAATTATTATTGATTAGTTAAAAATTAGCACTAATATACGATATAGTCAAAGCTGGTTGGTTAATCAAATGTGGCAGATAGGTTACTTTTAATTTGACTTAATAACGATTCCTTTTCGTAGTTGGCAGAAGCTCTTACATGAAAAATAGGAAGCTTTGCGTTTTTAAAAATCTCATTAACTAGCTCATCTCTTAAAATCCTATCAATCTTAAGATGAGATGAATCGTCCAATTCAACTACTAATAGTGGTTTAATATTTTCTTTATCACAAATCAAAAAATCAACATGTTTAGACTGAATTTTATTTTGGTAATGATAATATTGGCTGTTGTTCATCTTTGGCAAATAAAGTAAATCCGCCATTCTAACTTTGGAAAATATTAAATAATCATTTCCGATAGTTTCCAACAAAACAAGGTAAAATTTTCTTTCCGCTTCTGTCAGTAAAGAATCCTTTTTTAAATATGGCCATTTGCTGGTTTTTACTTTATAAAAAACCGCCAGAGCCATTATCACCAAAGATAAAAATGCTATTGCAAATATTGGAAACAGAAAAGATATTTTCAGCATAAAATTAAAATTTATTGTTTTTACCATACTAGCACAATATCCAAATTTTAGATATTGATTTTTTGAATATACGCTGGTAGTATATGGGTAGAACAATACGCACAAAAGAATATGCCCTTTTTATTGAAAGGATGAAAAAAGCCCGACTTGAATCGGGTCTTCGGCAGATTGATGTGGCTAAGGCAATGAAGCGACCGCAGTCTTATATTTCTCGTGTCGAATCGGGAGAATATAGATTGGATATTTTGGAAGTGAAAAAATTCGCTAAACTTTACAAAAAGAGTATTGATTATTTTGTGAAATAATTGAACATAAAAATATGGGAATTCTTGATGTTTTAAACGCCTCGAAAATAAAAAAGGAGAATGAAAAATTGCAATCATTGATAACTCAAATGGGCGCAGGTGATGCAATAGCGATACAACGAAAGATTGATGAATTAGCAAAAGACAAGGATAGTTTAATTGCGAATAATGAACAACTCAAGAAAGAACAAGAAAATCTCACAAGCTCAATAGATGAAAAGAAATCCCAAATTATTGTATTAGAGGAAGAGTTAATGCTTGAAGACTTTGCGCTCTATAAACCAAAATTTAACTTTACTTCTAGTGATGAATATAAAAAAAGATTAGAGATAATTCGAGATAAGCAAAAACAACTAATAAAATCAGGTATTGCAGCCAATGGAAATCAAAACTGGACAGTAAATAACAACAGAACTCAAGGCAAGAAAATGGTCAATGATATGATTAAGCTGGTATTGCGGTCATTCAATAATGAATGCGACTACTGCGTTGATAATGTCAAATTCAATAATATCGAGAGAAGCGTGAAAAGAATCGAGCAATCGTATGAGTCTTTAAATAAGATTGGAGCAATCATGCAAGTTTCCATAAGTTATGACTATAAAGATTGTAAGCTTGAAGAACTATATCTTGCATATGAGTATCAGCAAAAGAAACAAGAAGAAAGAGAGGAACAGAAAAAAATACGCGAGGAGTTGCGCGAACAACAAAAGCTAGAACAAGAGATTAAAGAAGCAAGAGAAAAAATAGCAAAAGAAAAAAAGCACTTTTCAACAGCGTTAAAGGGATTAGAAGAAAGATATAAAAATGTTATTGATGAAGTTGAGAAAAAAATTATTCAGGAGAGAATGCGAGAAATCAGAGAACAGCTTGGAGAACTTGAAAAAGAGGAAAAAGTCATTGATTATCGGGAACAAAACGCTAAGGCTGGGTATGTGTATATTATTTCTAATATTGGCGCATTTGGGGAGGGTGTATATAAGATTGGTATGACCAGAAGACTTGAGCCTACTGATAGAATAGATGAGCTTGGTGACGCTTCTGTTCCATTTACTTTTGATATACATGCTATGATATTTTCAGATAATGCACCTGAGCTTGAAGCGAAAATACATCAACATTTTTACAACAATAGAATCAATAAGCTGAATAATAGGAAAGAATTTTTTCGAGCAGATATAAATGAGATAGAAAAAGTTGTAAAAGAAAATTATGATAAAGTTATTGATATGGTCAAGAATGCTCCAGCGGAACAATATCGAGAAAGTTTGCTAATAAAGTGATATGGGAGAAGCTAAATAAGTTCCAACTTCGTCCCATACTCTCCGCAGCGAACAAAGTGAGCGAGGAAAAGAGCAAGTAAACTGCTTTGCTTGCGTGCAGGATTCGAACGCCGGAGCGATGTTTTGCCAGCAGGCAAAACCGCGAGGCGGTGACCAGACAAATTTTTGCGACGGCAAAAATTTAGTCGAGGTAGATTCCTTGCCTTTCCGCAATTTTTCAAAATCAAAGTTTTGAGCTTTGGCCAACAAATCCGCCAAATAAAAAACCGGTCAAATCCGGTTTATTTTGTTGTCTAAAATAAAAAGCGGGGAACCGGAATGATAATTTTCCAGCTCCCCATTTTTTTAAAAGTGCGCTTCAGCATCTCTCAATGCTTTGTTTTTGATTGAGAGTTGCTTATTTTTTCCCGAACTTCGGGAATGATCATTTCGGGCATAGGGTCTTTTAAGTTGTTTTCTGTTTCTAAGCCCAATATTCTCGCGGCAGTGTCTTCCGTAATTCGCAGAACAAAACTAACGTCGTCTTGAAATTGAAACTCAAATTCAAAATCAAACTTGTCAATCGGATAATTTTTTTCCTCAAGATTTTTTATAAAAATTTTAATTAGGAAGTAAAATTGATCCCATGCTCTGTTCTTGAAAATTGCTCCAGGTGTTTCTTCCAACAGAATCTTAGGCCTTGGAATTGGATTTTTTTGTCTGCCGCTTTGGCATGCTTTTAACATGTCAGTGCCATCTGCCTCTTCAACTTGCTGTTTTGTAAATTTAAACCCCTCTAACAATATTCCGATTTTCTTTGCTTCCTCCCTCGTTATTTTTAGTAGCATCCTTTCTCCCCCCGTTTATTTATTTGTTAAACAACGATCAAAAAAAGCCTCATTGCTAACATCTTCTTATAGCATATTTACTGATTTTCGTCAATAGGTAAAATTTTTATTGATTTTAAGCCAAAAATTTTCAAAGTTTATCTTCGTGGATTTTTGTATGATTCTGGGAGAGGCTTAGGTTCATCATATACGCCTTTTTTCTCATGTATGTAGTCGGCTTGCTCTGCTCCTTTTTTTATTTTGTCATAATTGAGACCAGCTTCCCTAAAGCGCTCTCTAATTTCTTTTTCATCTGTTTCAGTTAGTATTTTTTTTATATCATCAGTAGGCATTTTTTTAATATTAATTTTTAGCTATCTTTATTTTAACGCAAATTTATATTTTCATCAATTTTTAAAAATTAAACACTTTTCATTTCTTGTCGGGCGATGACGATGGCAAAAACTTCTTTGGCGCCGGCTTTTCTCAAAACCTTGGCGCATTCAAAAATGGTGGAACCGGTCGTGGCAATGTCATCAACTAATAGCACAGTTTTATTTTTTACTTCTTTTAATTCTGTTATCGAAAATGCATCAGCCAAATTTTGCTGGCGGCTGTGATAATTTTTTATTTTCATCTGCGGCGGGGTATAGCGATTTCGAGCAAGGCATTCTTTCAGGGGAATTTCAAATTGGGGCAGAAGGTTTGCGGAAAGATACCGGGCTAATAATAATGACTGATTGAATCCGCGCCAGCGGAGGCGCCTATAATGAAGCGGAACGGGAACAATAATGTCAGGCAGGGGGACGTCAGTTTTTTGAAGGGCTTTCGCCAGAATTTCTCCCAATTCTTTATGCAAATCGGAAACAAAACGGTACTTGTATAAATGCACTAAGTGGGCAATCAGATTATTTTTGTAGGAAGTGGCCACGATGAGACCGCTGATAGAAGATTTTTTCCTGCAACTTTGGCAGGTGCGTCCGTCCGGCGTAATCATTTTTTCGCAAACTCCGCAGATATGCTCGTCAAGAAATTTTATTTTTGCAAAACAATTTTCACAAAGCCAGTCGCCTTCCTTTGCACAGGAAACGCACTTGATGGGAAAGAGAATATTTAAGGCAAAAATATGAACTTTGCGGAAAATTGTGAATAACTCCACTAGCATGGTTGTTTGTTTTTATTAAATATGTTATTATATTAACGTAGTACGGTATCTTCAATCTAACATAAACACAAAAATGCTGGAATTTTTAAAAGGTAAAAGCAATCATTTTATTGGAGTTGATTTTGGGACCTCTTCTATTAAGGCTGTCGAACTTTCCTATAAGGATCAGAAAGTTTTTCTAGAAAATTATGGGATTGTTGATCTAAACTTTTTGGCCGGAAGCGATTTTAATAAGCAAAAAGAAATCGGTAAATCTTATTCTTTTGAGCAGAATCTTGCTGAAGGAGTGATGCAATTGTTTGAAAAAATGAAACCCAAGGCAAAATCTGCAAATGTTTCCATTCCCGGATTCAACGGTCTGATAACTATTATAGAAATGCTGGATATGCCGGATGATGAATTGGCAAAAGCAATTCAATTCGAAGCCCACAAGTATATACCAAGCTCGCTGGATGAAATTTCCATGAGCTGGGAGGTTATTGAACGCGTGGAAAATGCCAGTCTGCCTCTTGCGCAAAAAATCGGCAAAGACGCTAATTCCCAAAAAATAAAAGTTCTGTTAGTGGCTGCTCCCAAAAAGGATATCGATCGTTATGGGAAATACGTTGCTACGAAAAACATGAAAGTCGGCGCTATCGAACTGGAAACTTTTTCTCTGGTCAGAGCCTTAGTGGGGGAAGATGCCGGAAATTTCTTGATTATAGATATAGGCTTGCAGGCCACAAACATAATTCTGGTTGAAAAAGGTATTGTAATGGTCAATCGCAGTATTGATGCCGGAGGCAATGAAATTACTTCAGCCATAGCCGAAAGTATGAATATCTCCAATCAGAGAGCGGAAGCACTGAAAAAAGGCGAGAGAGATTTTTTGAATAATAAGGAATCCGCACTTGTGATTCCGGTCCTGGAATTTATTGCCAGTGAAGCAAAAAGAATAATTGGTCTTTACAGCGTAAAAAATAAAGAAGCCCGAATCGATGGCGTTATATTGTCCGGAGGAACATCAAAAATGAAAGGCCTTGAAGAATATTTTGCCCGGCTGCTTGAAACAAAAATAATGGTTGGAAATCCTTGGATCAGGGTCATGGCTGAAGATAAAGCCAGGGTTCTTGTTGAAAATCTGGGCGGGTCATTCTCTGTTGCTTTAGGATTGGCTCTTAGAGGCATAGAAGAATATAAGCGCAAATAAAAAAATTTAATATAATAAAAAATAAACAAAATAAAAATTTATCCCAGTTTAATATCCGCTAAAGGCGGGTTTAACGGGGCAAGAAAAAATGACTAATATAAATCTATACCAAGACGATCAAGAAATTAAAAAAAGGCTTGCAGCCAATAGTAAATTTTTTAGCGGGGGAGTGTTTTTTTCACTGATGCTGGTTGTCCTGACTTTGCTGGTTTTTGTTGGTTTAAAATTTTATGTATCGCAGGTCGAAAAAAATAACGAAGCCGCGCTTCAAAAAATTGAAAATAAAAAAATTTCAATAATTAATCTTGCTGAGCTTGGTGAGGTTATTGATGTCCAAACCCGATTGCAACACATAAAAGAAAATTTAAAAATTACGGACGGAGAAGTCTCCAGAGTGCAGGTAAAAAATGTTTTGGATGATTTTGAAAATTATATTAACAATGCAGTTGTGGTATCAAGTTTGAACTATGATGACAGCGGAAAAATTGAAATAACTTTCGAATCCAACAGTTACAACGAGATATCGCGCCAGATTATGAATTTTAAAAATTCAAAGAATCTAACGGGCGTAAACCTTACGGGAATTGCTAAAGATGAAAAAAGCGGCAATATCAAATGTGATTTAGAGATGCTTATTAAATAATCATTTCGGCAACATGTTTAATTTTTTTAATTAAATTTTAAAAGCCAGCGCAGTTTTTGTTTAATTGCTTTCAGGGAATTAAAACATTAACTCGGGCAACAAAAAAATGCGTTTAAAAATTTTGTTTTTCCCTTTGATGCTGATTATTTGCTTGTTTGTTTTTTTCTCGTATATTAGGCCGGAGATTGACAGTCTCATAGCGGCGAATAATCAAAAGGCTGACACGCAGAAAAAAATAGATGATATGGGCAAAAAAGAAGCTGCTGCAAAAAATCTTAGCCAGCAAATCAGAGAAACGAGCGAATATAAAGACGTGGTGTATAATTATTTGCCGTCTAGAAAAGTGGAAGAGCAGATTATCGCAGGCATAAATTATTTGGCGTCTGGCAGCCAGGTTTATTTGGCTGATATTTCCATAGAAGATGCGGCTCCTCAGAAAACAGCGGTTTTTAACGCGACCGTTTCTGATCCTAATTTATTGACTGAAGCAGGCGAAGCCCAAAATGAAGGAATGCTTTTTAGCAAAGCTACAATAAAAATTATCGGCGAGTATGAAAAGATGCAGCTTTTTTTCGATAAACTGCAAAAAATGGCTTTGATTAATAATATAAAATCTCTGAAAATATATAAGGAAGAAAACTTGAGTAACAGCGCCAGCGCAGCTAATTCCAACGAAGCAACCAGTGATAATAAATCAACATCGTTGTTGGCTGAAATTGTCATGGATTTTGGTTATCTTAAAAAAATAAAGATTGATGAAAATAAGTTGGAGCAATTTCAAATTCAAACAACTCTTGATGAAAGCACGGTCAAAGCCTTAACCGGATATAGAGAACTAGTTTCTGTTTCGTCTGATCTTCAAAAAGAAAGTACGCTAGAAGGAAGACCCAATCCATTTATTCCGTAGGAGGTGATTAGCAAAGCGGCGATATTTTTTTGACGACTGCATTAGTGTTTGTAATTTTTGGCTGTGCTCTAAAAATAAATGAAGTATGTCTGAAGAGGAAAAGAAAAAACAAACCAAAACAAAGAATTTTTCCACTGACAAGTCTCAACAAGATCGGGATGCAAATGAATTGGCCGAAAAGGCGAATTTTTTAGGTATGCCTTATTTGCAGGAAGCTCCAAAAATAGACAAGGAAGTTCTAAACATTATTTCTCGCGATATTGTCATTCAGCATAAGATTGTCGCATTTGAGAGAAACGGAAAAAAAGTCAAAGTGGGAATAGTTGATCCCAACGATATAAACGCGCTTAATATTTTGCGTTTTATTGTTGAAAAAAAGAAAATTGAACTCGATTTGTATCTGATTTCTGAAGAAATATTCAAGGATATGGCTGAGCAATATTCAGGTAGCGCAGAAACGGTCATCCAAGAAGCCATGGAATTATTGCAGGGCGATGCCGATTTTAATGTAGTGGAAGAGAGCGAAAAAAAAGAAATAGATAGCATGCAGGCGGCTCCTGTAACAAAATTGCTCAGCGTCATTACCCGACATGCCATCGAAGGCAAGGCCAGCGATATTCATATCGAGCCTTTTGGCAAGGAATATAGAGTGCGTTTCCGCGTAGACGGAGTTTTGCATTCTTCATTGTCCATTCCAAAAGAAGTGGGCCGGGCAGTAGTTTCCAGAATAAAAATTCTTTCCAATCTTAAAATTGACGAAAAAAGAAAACCACAGGACGGTCGCTTCAAGCTTTCTGATGAAGACGGCCATTTTGTCGATTTTCGCGTTTCAAGTTTGCCGGTCGTGGAGGGAGAAAAAATAGTTATGCGTCTTTTGGATACGGAAAATAAAATTATTGATCTGGAGAGCATGGGTCTTATGGGTAAAGGAAAAGATATCTTAGTTCGGAATGTTATGGAGCCCTATGGAATCATTCTGATGACGGGACCAACTGGTAGCGGAAAATCAACTACTCTTTATGCTTGTTTGGGTATTTTGAATAAAGAAGAGCGCAACATTATTACGCTAGAGGATCCGGTGGAATATTCCATCAGCGGCATAAACCAGAGCCAAATTAATCCGGAAATCGGCTACACATTCGCCAGCGGCCTCCGGTCAATTTTACGTCAGGATCCGAATGTCATTATGGTTGGAGAAATACGCGACAGTGAAACCGCTGAGCTTACAATTCATGCCGCGCTGACCGGTCACTTGGTGCTTTCAACTCTTCACACCAACAGTTCAATCGGAGCCATCCCACGGCTTGTGGATATGGGCATAGAGCCCTTTCTTTTGGCATCATCCCTGAGGGTTGTGGCCGCCCAGCGTCTTGTTCGGAGGATATGCAAAAAATGCAAGCAAGAAGTTAAGATTCCGCAAAAAGTTTTGGAAAATATAAAAAATCAGATAGAAACATTACCGCAAGAAGAACTAAAGAAATACGGGGTCACGCTGGCAGATGGAATCCATGTTTTTGAAGGCAAAGGCTGTGAAGAATGCGGGAATACCGGATATAAAGGCCGGATAGCTATCTTTGAAGCTCTTGAAATAGACAAGGACATAAAAGAAATAATTTCCGAAAAAAATGGAGCTGAAATTGAAGTGCAAAAACATGCCGAGAAGCAAGGCATGATAAAAATCAAGCAAGATGGTTTGCTAAAAGTTGTTTTGGGTCTGACAACATTGGCGGAAATTGAACGCGTGACTGAAGGAAGCAAAAGCGTCGGAGGGGAAGTGGAAGACGATAAGGGATAATGTAAAAATCCAAAATCTTAAATCCTAATATATAATTATATGACTGACGAAAAAAAGAAAATATTGGTTGTTGAGGACGATATTTTTATAAGTGATATTTATCAGGTTAAATTTACTCAGGAGGGATTTGAAGTGGCTATAGCGGTCAATGGTTTGGAAGCCTTGAAGATTTTGGATAATTTTCGTCCCGACATAATACTTTTGGATATAATAATGCCGCAGATGGACGGAATAGAAACATTAAAGAAAATAAAAAACAATGACAAATGGAAAAATATTCCGATAATAATGCTAACCAACATCTCCGAGAAAGAAAAAGTCGAAGAAAGTGAAGAGATGGGAGTTAATGATTATCTTGTTAAATCGCAATTTACTCCGTCGGAAGTTGTTGGAAAAGTGAATGCTTTGCTGAACAGATAAAATTTGGTATAATATATTCAGAGATAAGAATTTTTTTGAAAGTATTAAAAAATAAAAATTTACCCTGTTAAATTCTTCGACTTGTCGGAATCCGCTTTTAGTGGAATTTAAAAGGGCAAGCAAACATGACTGTAGATCACAGCGAACAGAGAATGAAAAATCTTTTAAAATTGGCGGCTCAGCAGAATGCTTCCGACTTGCACTTGGTGGTGGGAAGATATCCGACCCTTCGTATCGACGGCAAACTCTATCCGCTGACACAGGAAAGCATCCTTTCTCCAGAAGACACAAAGGCGCTCAGCAACGTGCTTCTCAGCGAAGAAAACAAAAAAAGGCTGCTGGAAGACGGGCAAGTGGATTTTTCGTATAATCTTGAAAACAAGGTACGCTTCAGGACAAATGTTTTTTTTCAACAGGGAAACGTGAGCGTGGCTATGCGTATGGTTTCCGGACGGCTCAGCACTCTTGAAGAATTGAATATTCCAACAACACTTTATGAATTTACCCATAAACCGCAGGGTTTGCTGCTAATTACCGGTCCCGTCGGGCACGGAAAATCAACCACGCTTTCAGCCATGATTGATTTTATCAATCACAATGAAGACAAAAATATAATTACAGTTGAAGATCCGATAGAATATGTTTACGAACAAGACAGATGCATCATTAATCAACGGGAAATTGGCAGAGACACAAAATCTTTTGCTGACGGCTTGCGCAGCATTTTCCGCGAAGATGCCAATGTAGTGCTTATTGGCGAACTTCGGGATCTGGACACTATCAGTACAGCCATGACAGCGGCCGAAACAGGACACCTTATCCTTGCGACTTTGCATACTAACGATACTTCACAAACCATCGATAGAATTATAGATGTTTTTCCCGCGCATCAGCAAAACCAGGTGCGTTCCCAGCTGGCCAGCGTCCTTTTGGGCGTAGTTTCCCAAAGATTAGTACCGCGGGTAGGCGGAGGAAGAATTCCGGCTCTGGAAATAATGATTAACAACCACGCCGTAGAGAATCTGATCCGGGAAAACAAAACCTATCAGATTGATTCAGTTATTGAGACAAGTCTTCGGGACGGGATGATTTCATTGGATAAATCATTAGCCGATTTAGTTCAGCGCGGAATGGTTACGCTGGATGATGCTTATGTATATACGAAAAATAAAGAATATTTGCAAATGTTAATAAATAAAAAACAATAAACAGTCCGAGCGTCCAAATGTCTTTATTCCTAAATAACAAGACTTTGGAACGTTAAGGCCAAATAAATATGCGTTTTTCATTTCAAGCTAAAGATCCAAAGGGCCAATTGCGAGAAGGCACTGTAGAAGCAAACAGCAGCGAATCAGCTGTTACTATTATTCAAGAAAAGGGGCTTATTCCGATTGTAGTTGAACAAGAAAAAGAAGTTTCTGGCGTAATGAAAGATCTTCAGCGCATCTGGTCGGGAGTAAATGCCCGTGAGCTGTCGGTTTTTTTCCGCCAGATGGCGACATTATTGGATGCCAAGGTGCCGATAGTTTCCGCACTTACGGCGGTGGGTAATCAAACTGAAAATGTTTATCTAAAAACAATCACAAAGGAGATGATTGGAGATGTCGAAGACGGGTCATCCTTGTCGGAGGCTATGAAAAAGCATCCTATAGTTTTCAAGCCTTTAGCTGTGAGCATGATTAAGGCTGGTGAGGCTTCGGGAAACTTGCAACGCTCAATCATGTTTTTAGCTGACAATACTGAAAAAAACTACGAATTGAACGCAAAAATAAAGGGAGCCATGTTTTATCCATTATTTGTTTGCACGGTGGCGATTATAATCGGTTTTGTGGTTTTTACGCTTGTGCTACCCAAGCTCACAGCTGTTTTTGAGGATATGAATGTGCAAGTTCCTTGGTATACCAAAGTTCTAATGTCTATGGGAGATTTTATGAGCCACTATTGGTGGGCCGTTATTCTTGTCATAATTATGGTTGTTTTAGCAACAATATATTATATCAGGACTGAGGATGGCAAGAAAGAATTCGATGTGATTAAACTCAAAATACCAATCATTGGTAATATTTTTAGATACATATATATTTCTAGATTTTCTGAAAATTTAGCCGTGCTGTTGGACGGAGGCATACCGATTGTGAGGGCGCTGATCATTGTGAGCGAAGTTGTGAATAATAAGTCCTACGAGAGTGCTATTTTGCGGGCAGCCGATGAAGTCAAGACGGGCGGCAATATGAGCGGTGTTTTTGGGCGTAGCCAGAATTTTCCGGCAATTGTAGCGCAAATGATAAGGATTGGAGAAGAGTCCGGAAAAATCAGCGAGGTTCTCAGGCATATCTCAGATTTCTACGGCAAAGAAACGGATCGCATCACGCGCAATTTAGCGACATTGCTTGAACCGATAATGATATGTGTTTTGGGAATAGGCGTAGCCATTTTGGTGTTCGCGGTGCTGATGCCTATATACAGTATTACTAGTTCAATCTGATAAAAAAATTATACACAGGCTTTTTTTGAAATTTATGATATAATATTAAACAAATCATTTTAAATTGATTTAGAAACAAAAAAATGAAAAAAAATATTTTGAAAATCTATAACAAAAAATTCGCGCGTATTGGCAGGAGAGGATTTACGTTGATTGAACTTATGGTTGTAATTGCAATTATCGGTATTTTGGCTGGCGTGGTGACTGTTAGTATGAAAAGTTCTATTGATAAATCAAAAAGAGCTTCGGCGCTGACGAGCGCAGCTAGTGTTTTGCCGGAATTGGTGACGTGTCAAGATGATGGTGGGTTTGTTAAAACAACTCCTGTTGCCGGAGAAGTTATATGTTGGGCTCAGGCCGGGTATACAAGTGCTGCGGAGGGGCACAGTAATGTACTGTGGCCTAATATAGCTACGAAAACCGGATGGTCATATGATGCTGGAACAACGGGCTCATGGGCGGCGGGTACTTATACTTTTAGAATTACTGATGGAACTAGCTATGTCGTTTGCAGCATGCTTTTGAATGGCTGTGAATAAAATAAAATTTGGATAGTTTATCCCGTTATAACTTAATTCGTAATAATTTCAATTCGACAAATTAATTTTAAAAAATTAGTTTGGCTGTCGATGCGGTTATTATTGTTTAAGTCATAATGGGATAAAGATAAAATAAAAATTAAAAAGATTTTGTTATTGGTTGAAGATTTTTAGGAAAATTGGCGATCCAATGTTTTCCAAAAAACACGTGATAATTATTTTGGTTTAAACCCACGGGTTTTTAAAGAGAAATGACGGACGCTCAATTTTGCTTCGAAATCGGAGATTTTGGCAAAATTGGCGGAAGGAGGTGTGAAATTATGAAAAAAATGCAAAAAGGTTTCACGTTGATCGAGCTTCTGATTGTGATTGCGATCATCGGAATTTTGGCTGGGGTTATTCTGGTTAGCACTAGTTCAGCCAGAAATAAAGCTACAGCTTCGTCTACAAAACAAACTCTAGCCAGTTTGAAAGCATCAATAGCCACCTGTTGTTCTGAGACAGGAGCTACATTCAACACTACTGCAGGTGCAGAAATTTGTGATAGCAATGGCGCTGCTGCTGGTGGGGCTGGAATAGGAACAAATTTACCAACAGCTGTTGATTTAAAAGCAACAGGTGTTACATACGCACAAACAGCATCTTGTAGTGCTGCTGATCCTACCATAACAGTTACTTTAACAGGCCATCCTTTAGCTGCTTGTAATGGCGCATGGCTTTTAAGGTTATATGGAGGTCTGCAGGCACCGACAGGTTGTTAGAAATCAAGCATTTTTCTATCTGCTATTTTTTGGCAGATTATGAAGTATTTAAATTTTAGTATAGGTTTTTAATTAATTTAATAATTTAAAAAAATATGAAAAAAGGTTTCACGTTGATCGAGCTTCTGATTGTAATTGCGATCATCGGAATCTTGGCTGGGGTTATTTTGGTTAGCACTAGCAGTGCAAGAAATAAAGCTACAGCGGCAACAACAAAACAGACTCTCGCAAGTTTAAAAGCATCATTAACAACATGTTGTGATGATACAAATGCAACTTTTAATACTACTGAAGGTGCAGAAATTTGTTCCATAGGTTCAGTTGGCAATCTTCCTACTGCGGCTGACTTAAAAGCAACAGGTGTTACATATGCGGCAACATTTGATTGTTCCACATCTGATCCGACTGTCACTGTCACATTGGCAGGGCACCCATTGGCTGCTTGCAATAGTGCCTGGACATTAAGTGTATATGGCGGTCTTACTGCTCCAAGTGGATGTTAGCATCATGACTCGATTTGAGGATTGTCCTCAAATAAAATAAATCAAGACCCGTCCTCTTTTGGGGGATGGGTTTTTGATTTAACTCAAGTCTTGATCCCGAATTTTTTGTAAAGTCCTTTTTGTTTTTCAAAGAATATGTTATACTTAATATATGATTATAATATTTTTTATTTTAGGTCTCATTATCGGCAGCTTTTTGAATGCTGTTGTCTATCGGCTCAATGCGGTTGAGTCGCTTTTGGAGCGTTCGCATTGTCCGCATTGCAAGAAAAAAATCCGCTGGTTTGACAATATTCCATTGCTGAGCTTTATTATTTTGTCCGCCAAGTGCCGAGATTGCGGCGAAAAAATTTCCTGGCAATATCCGGTCACGGAATTTCTGACGGGAGTTGTTTTCGCGCTCATCGGAAATTATTTTTTTCTGTCATATGATTCTGCCAGCTGGCTTTTGACCGCCTATTATCTGGTTATATTTTCATTGCTAACCGTTATTTTCATCTATGATCTGAAATATATGGAAATTCCCATGCTGATTCTCTGGATGGGAGTAGTGGTCACGGTTGTATATTTTCTAGCAGCGGATTGGCAGAGTTTTCGCTTAGCCACATCGATTCTTGACCTCAAAACGATGTCTGGCGTTATGGGCGGGCTGGTGGCCTTTATGTTTTTTTTCGGATTAGCGGCCTATTCCAAAGAAACATGGATGGGCTATGGCGACGCTTACATTGGTATGTTGGCAGGTTTTATTGTTGGATGGCCAAATATAATCTGGACATTGGTGCTCTCATTTGCTGTTGGCGCAATTATAAGCATAGGGCTGATTATTGCCCGCAAAAAAACTATGAAGAGTCAAGTTCCATTCGCGCCTTTTCTTGTTTTAAGCGTTTTTTTAATAATTATTTTGCCACAAATTTTTCCGGTTTTAAAATATTTCCCTTTATATTTTTAGGAAATCGGGCCGGCCTATCAGAATAATGGTAAAAGCATAGAATTTATTGAGCAGATGTGGTATAATAACCTTAATTATAAAAAACCAGACACATGATTGTTGATAAAAAAAATAATCAAAAAAAAACAGACTCGTTGGTTTTGATTTGGCTGAATAAATCCGCCAGGCGCGGTTTTTCACTGATTGAAGTTTTGATTACGCTTCTAATTCTGACTATTTCAATTACGGGAGTCACTTTTTTGATGGCAAAAAATATTGCCAGCGTGCAGAACTCTAAAAATCAGATTATCGCAGCGATGCTGGCGCAGGAAGGAATTGAGCTTGTCAGAAATTTGAAAGACAATAAATTACCGACCCCTGACTGTTCCAATTGCAGGATTAATATTGGACCATCACCCAATTTATCTATTACTAATAATGATGGTCAAAGATTGTACATGAGTGGAAATTTTTATCGGCACGTTGTTAATGCTACGCCTACAAAATTTTATAGAAGAGTGGATGTTTCAACTATTCCGAAAGATGGAACCAATGAAACTACGGTAACCAGTTATGTGACATGGAGAAATGGCGGATTTATAGGGCTTGCTCTTCCATCGGGGTGCACTTCTGGCAATAAATGCGTTTCGGCAATTTCGTTAATGCCGGATCTATATTAAAGCTGTTTTATGAAAAAAATACTAAAACTTGTTGGTTTATCAGAAAAAAAAGCGGAAAAAAATCGCTCATCTTCTTTGGTTCGAAAAAATAGAAAAGAGAAGCACGGCTTTTCATTGATAGAAATGATTATTTCCATTTTTATTTTTTCTATTCTTATGATGATGATATCCGGAACATTTGCCGGATTTTATAGAAATTATTCCAAACAAAAAAAAGCCCAGAAGGACATTGAAAATGCGCAGTATATTTTGAATTTTATGGCTAAAAGATTACGTACGAGCACTATAGTGTCGCCTTCCAGTGAATTAAATTTTCCTCTGGGAAATGCATCTGGCAACATGTTGGATACTTATGATTATTCGCAAGGTCAATGCATTAGGTATCGTCTAAATAATGGGGTGGTGCAATATTCTCTTTCAACTCCTGCAGACCCAACAAACCCATCAGCAAGCTGTGCTTTCGGTGGTACTCCCATGAACCTATCATCTGATAATATAAATAATGCGCACGTATATGTTAATCCATCGTCCAGTACTAATAAGGGAAGGGTTACTATTGTTTTGTATGTTCAACAAGATATTACAGGTCCGGGGCAAGATACATCTGAAATTCCCATACAATCATCCGTGTCGCTTCGCCAATAATTTTTTGCAAGACACAGAAATCGCCCATAGTCAGGGCGATTTTTTCGTTATATAATGAAATAGGACAAATAGGACCTATAAGACGGATAAAAAAATGTGGAAAAAGCTCAAGCTAAAAACCGAATAGAAAAACTGAGAAAAGAGATAGACAGGCACCGGCATCTCTATCATGTATTGGATAAGCCGGAAATTGCTGACGCAGCCTATGACTCGCTTTTTGAAGAGCTTTTAGCTTTGGAAAAACAATTTCCCGATTTTTTTTCAACAACCAGTCCGACGCAGAGAGTGGGCGCTGAGCCGCTGAAATCTTTCAAAAAAGTCCGACATGCACACAAACAGTGGTCTTTTGATGATGTTTTTGATTTTCAAGAACTTAAAGACTGGGAAGAAAAAGTTAAAAGAATGATTGAGAAAATCCCCCTTATTTCCCCTTTTAAAAAGGGGGAGATGGAGGGGGATTTGAAATTGGAATACTGTTGTGAACTCAAAATTGACGGGCTCAAAATTATTTTGAATTATGAAAAAGGCAAATTCGTCCAAGGAGCGACACGCGGGGACGGAACAGTCGGAGAAGATGTCACGCATAATCTCAAAACGATTCAGAGCATTCCATTGGAACTTAATGAAGAAGTTGACGCGATTGTTGTCGGCGAGTGCTGGCTAAGCAAAAAGGAACTTGTGAGAATAAATTCTGAGAGACAGAAAAAAGGCGAAGCGCTTTTCGCCAACACGCGCAATGCCGCAGCCGGTTCAATCAGGCAGTTGGATCCGAAAATTGCGGCGGCCAGGAAATTGGATTCATTTATTTATGATATAAACAATCTGAGTTCAAAAATAAAAAATCCAGAAACGCAAGTGGAAGAATTGGAACTGTTAAAAAATCTGGGATTTAAAGTTAATCCGGAATACAAGCTATGCAAGAGTGTCTCCGAAGTGCAGAAATTTTATGAAAGCTGGACAGACAAAAAAAACAAACAGGATTATGAAATAGATGGGATAGTTATAAAAATAAATTCCAGAAAAATCCAGGAATCTTTGGGATATACAGGCAAAGCACCAAGGTGGGGAGTGGCCTATAAATTCCCGGCAGCCCAGGTTTCAACTGTAGTTACTGATATCAAAGTTCAAGTCGGCAGAACCGGCGCGCTTACGCCAGTGGCGCACCTGAGGCCGGTTTTAGTGGCCGGTTCGAAGGTCAGCCGGGCAACCCTGCATAATGAAGACGAAATTAAACGGTTGGATGTCAGGATTGGCGACACAGTTATCTTGCATAAAGCCGGGGATGTTATTCCGGAAATAGTGGAAGTTGTGAAAAATCTGCGCAGCGGGAAAGAAAAAATATTTCATATGCCTACGAAGTGCCCGATCTGCGGCAGTGCGGTCAAGAGAGAACAAATAAAAATAGGCAGCCGAGGAGAAGAAAGTGCGGCAACTTATTGCACTAATCCAAAATGTTTTGCAGTCGAACGCGAGCAGCTGATTCATTTTGTCAGCCGCAAAGGTTTTGATATTGTCGGTTTTGGAGAAAAAATTGTTGAAAAGCTTATGGAGGAAGGATTGATTTCCAACGCGGCCGATATTTTTGAACTCAAAATTGGCGATTTGGAACCACTGGAACGTTTTGCGGAAAAGTCAGCCCAGAATTTAGTGGAAGCGGTGGAGAAAAGCAAAAAAATATCTTTGGAAAAATTTTTGTATGCTTTGGGAATCAGGTATGTCGGAGAAGAGACAGCCGTTTTAATCGCTAAGGCGATTAAAACGGAATTTCTAATTTATAATTTCCAATTTCTAAACAAATCCAAATTTTCAAATGTCAAAATCCAAAACTTAAAAGACATTATCAATATATTTCCAAAAATTAATAAAGAAGAATGGCTAACAATTAAAGGGATTGGAGAAAAATCAGCGGAAAGTTTAGCCGTGTGGTTTAGTGATAAAGAAAATATAAAATTATTAGAACGCTTGAATAATTTGGGGGTTGTGTTGCAGTTTCCTAATGAAGCTAACGAAGCTATAAATTATAAACTAGCTGGCAAAACTTTTGTTCTGACCGGTGAGCTTTCCGGTCTTACCAGAGACGAAGCCAAAGATATGATAAGAAAAAAGGGCGGCGATGTTTCGTCGTCGGTCAGCAAAAAAACCGACTATGTGGTCGCGGGAGAAAATCCCGGCTCAAAATATGATAAGGCGAGGGAGTTGGGAGTAAAAATTGTGGATGAGAAGGCATTTTTAAAATTAATAGAAGAGAAATAATTTTCAATGATCAGTTTTTAAAAAAGCAGGATGTAAATCCTGCTTTTTGTGATATAATTGAAAAAGATGAAACATTTAATAAAAATTATTGCGATTATTTTTATTGGCGCTCCTAGTCTTGTTTTTGCCATGGGAAGCGCTAATTATAAGATCGATGCTGATGTTATTGGCGCCAGCGGGGCGCTGGGAAGCTCGACTAACTATAAATTGAATGACACTTTGGGCGAACCAGTGATAGGCATTGGATCAAGTACAAACTATAAATTGCAGCAAGGATTTCAATACATGATTAACACGGGAATTTCACTGACGGTTGATTCAAATACTAAAAACCTGGGGTCTGTTAATCCGGGATCATCTGTAGCAGGCCAATCTGTCTTAACTGTCACAACTGATTCTTGGGGAGGCTATGATCTTTTGGTGGATGAAAATCATGCGCTGCTCCACACGGACGCAGTGACGGAAATTCCCGACTATTCATGCACGATAAGCAGTCCCTGCGCTTGGTCCGGAAATGGATTTGGTTTCACAGTACTTTCCGGTACCGATGTGGAGGCAAAATGGGGCACAAATCCAAACTATAATTATGCCGCAGTGCCACTAGCCGCTACTATCTTTCATACTAAAGCTGGCTATGCAAGCGGAGGTGATCAAACAACGGTGGGATACAATGTGGCTCCCGCCGTATCCCAAATGGCAGGAACTTATTCAAACGCCATAGTGTTTACGGTTTTGGCAAAACTCTGATTTTATCCACAGGCAAAATTTTGTTGTTTTTTGCGAATAATTATGTTAAAATAGAAGCATTGCAAAGCAATATTTTTTTAAATATTATCCAATATTTTGAAAGAATTTTTTAGAACAAAAACAAAAATAACAAGATCCGCAATTATTGCATCATTGGTTGTTGTGGCTATTTTTGGCGTGTTGCAAGCTATGGAAAGTAAGAGTGCAACCACAGATCAGGTTAATCTCACTGTTGACGTTGCTTCTGTAATTGATGTTACTTGCCCTGATCCCAGCGCTTTTGGCACATTAACGCCTGGTACTGCAGTCACAACAACTGCAACTTGTACGACAACCACCAACAATTCTACGGGGTATATTTTACAAGCCAAAAGAGATGATGCTGATACGACTCTCGATCTTTCAACTGATGCAACCACAAATATTACAGACAAGACAGCTTGGGACAGCACGGCTAACACTGGTGACGGTAACGCTGCCACCTGGTCAGGAACAGGGCTGGGATTTCGTGTAATGCAGACCGGAACTGACAGCGGATACAGTTCAACCTGGTGGGGATCGGATGATACACTCACTAACGCAAAATTTGCGGGGTTGCCAAGCGCCTATGACACTATCTTGGATGTTTCATCTGCGGGTGAAACTGACGCTGCCGTAGGATTCAGATTAGATGTTCCAGCAGCGCAAACAGCCGGAACTTATACTGGAACTGCTACATTTCAAGTTACTGCAAATCCGTAGAAATTTATAATTCTGATGGCGATTGATATGAACAAGTTTTTTTCTCAAAAAATAAAAAAGATATCATTATTACTGCTCCTTGTTTTGGGAGTAGTTTATTTTAGCTGGACGTATGCGCAAAAAGCGCCAACAGGGCTCCAGGTTTCGCCAGTCAGATTTGATTGGGATTTGAATTCCGGAGATGAACGCACAGGATCAATAAATCTCAAAAATTATGACGATGTTAGGCGTCAAGTCACAATTGACGTGGAAGATTTTTATGTGACAGATGAAACCACGAAAGCTGAATTTTTTGTGCCGGATTCCAACCATCCGCTCATGGCCTATGATGTAATAAATTGGATTGACGTTCCCAGAACCATAGAGCTGGCTCCCCAAGAAGGCCGAGATATTTCCTTTCACATAAAAGTTCCGCAGAATACTCCGACAGGTGGTTATTATGGTGCTATATTTTTTAACACAAAAATAAGCAACAATGCGAACGATGATAAGTCACGCCTAGAAATAAATCAAAGAATAGGCGCTTTGCTGGTGATGGCTGTCAAAGGTTCCGAGCCTATTCAACGGTCGGGAGAAATCAAAAATTTTAGCGCAACCAAGAAAATATTTTGGGATCATCCTGCTGAAATTGTTGCCGATGTTTATAATTCGGGAAATTTGCATTACAAAATGCTAGGATCGATCGATATCTACAAATTTGGCAGCAAGATGGACAGTATAAAGCTTGATTCCCGCGTTATTTATCCTGAAAAAATAAGAAAATACGAACAAAGCTGGAATTTTTCCGCTTGGGCGTATGGTTATTACACGGCAAAAATCAATCTTATTTCCGAAGACGGCGTTATTAAACTTGCAAAAGACACGACATTTTGGATAATTCCATGGAAAACAACCGTTGCAATCATTGTTTTGCTGATCATCATCTGGCTTATTTTCAAACTATTCAGCCGGAAATTTGAAATCAAGAGGAAAGAAGACGACAACACAAATTAAAAAATTCTAAATTAGAAAAATAAAATGATTTTTTTTCGGCGCATATCTTTTCTGGTAGCCTTTTTGGGCATTTTTGCAAATGCGCATATTGTTCTTGCTGATCAGGTTGGAATTTCAGTGGATCAATCTATTTTTACATTTTCGGCTGATCCGGGAAAGTCGCAAGAAATAAAATTGAATGTTCGCAATACTTCGGAAAAGTTACAAAAGATGTCTGTTAAGATTGTGGATTTTGTGGCGGGTGATAATGGCAAAGTCACGAATGTGGCAGCCAAAAATGAACAATTCGGCATGAAAGATTGGGTGTCTGCTAAAGAACAAAATTGGGATTTAGAGCCAAAGGCTTCAAAAGAAATCATTCTGACCGTAGCTATCCCCGAAAACGCTTCTTTGGGCGCGCATTACGCCGTTGCTAACATCAGGGCGTTCCCGGAGGTGGATGGCCAGAATTTTCAAAACACCCTTGTTGGAGGACAGGTAGGCGTTTATCTGCTAATCAATGTGAATGGCGCAGCTTCCGGAAGCGGAAATTTGAAAAATTTTGATGTTCCCATTGTGGCGCCAAAAGATGTTCCGCTCAAGGTCGAATTCGAAAATACCGGAAATGTTTTGTATATTCCGCATGGCGAAATTAAAATCCAAAATCTTTTGACGAGAAAAATTGCAACTGTTGATTCTGAAAAACATTTTGTTTTTCCCAATACAAAGTATTTGTTTGAAATGCAATGGTCTCCCGGATCAATTCTCGGCGCCTATAGCGCGCAGGCAACTTTTATTGACGCAAATGGCGCGGCGCATACTGAGCAGCGTTTTTTCTTCGGCAAACTGTTTTTTATCATTCCGCTTCTTTTGATAATGATTTGCATTTTTGCTGTTGCAATGATCAAGAGAAACAGGGAGAGTAAAAAATTGAAAATATGTTGATCAAAAAAATAAATAACATTTAAATTCAAATTAACTTTTCTTTCCCCCGAAAGAAAAGTTACAAAAGAAAGCTTTCGCACGGAGCTCGGTCGGCGACAAACTGCTCGCTCACTCGCTAAAATTCCTGCTCCACTTCGCTGCGTTTGAGGAATTTTTTAACGCTCATTTCGCGGCAGATTTGTATCGGCGCAT